>JBBQJA010000017.1:0-67856 GCA_038325465.1 Hyphomicrobiales bacterium
TAGGCCTACTCGTAACCGATTGAGGCGTGATCGAAAACCCGATTGTACCTTTGGGTCGATCAATGGCGCGGCGAGGTGTCCCACGAGCGAAATGGGGATGCTGTGGCGCTACAGCGCCGCGCATCTTTTCAGACGCGCGAAACACGCTGTAACACTTTGAATGGATGCATGTGCGTTCCGTTCCATCGACTCCGATTGAACTCGACATGCATCAGGAGCAATTCCAGCGAAAGTGGCACCGCTTTCGCGTAGGGAATTGCGTCAAAACAAGAGGTCAGAGCAATTCCAGCGAAAGTGGCACCGCTTTCGCGTAGGGAATTGCGTCAAAACAAGGGGTCAGAGCAATTCCAGCGAAAGTGGCACCGCCGGAATGGCCCTAAGAGTACCGCGCTGGCCGGACCGAGCCGGGCGTACAGCCGTACTTGCGTCGGAACGCCCGATGAAACGAAGGCAGTGCTTCAAAACCATGATCGAGCGCTATGCTATCCACACTCGTTCGGGGATTTCCGGTCGACAGCTGCAAATAGGCAGCCTGAAGCCGGTGATCGGAAAGCAGGTGCGAGAAACAGAGATTCTCGGTGGCCAGATGAGCCTGTAACGCGCGCGGCGAGAGACCCAGCGTGCTTGCGGCATCTGACAGCTTATAGGTTGACCTGTCCAAATTGCGGCGAATTTCGACAACCAGCCGGTCGAGCACGCGCCTCAACCTGTTTGCCGGCGCCTGTGATTTGTCAGCTGCGATCAGATCGACCAGACTGACGATCATATCTGCGGCCAGCGCCATGCATCTGGGATCGCTCGTGCAACTCGGTCCTGCCAGAAACAGAAGATTTTGCCGTAAGTATCCCGACAACGGATGCCGATTGAACCGGCCAAAATCCGTCAGCACGTGCTTGGGAAAGTCGGTGCGTCGAAATCGAAAAGCCAGATGTCGGTGTCCGTTGCGCGCGTCGATCCGCGCGGTGTAGACCTGGCCATTGTCGACCATCATCATGTCGCCGGGGCCGATCAGCGTATCGCCGAAGGATTGCGACAGCTCCATGTGCCCTTCAATCATGTAATTTAGATAGAAATCTTCATCCGCCGCAGCCGCAATGTCAGATTTTGTGCGCTGTACGAGATGGGTTGGTGCGGCCATGAGGGTGTGGCTGTGCTGATCGCCAGTCCAGATGTCGATCGAGGCAGCAAATTCTTGTCCACGCGCGGGATCAATCGGGCTTAAATGCGCGAATGCTTCGCACATTCCCTGCCGGTAAAAATCGAACTGTCGGTGGGCCAGCTCGCCAGTCGTGTTCCAACTGGAATGGGCCATCACCGCGACAGAACCGTCTGGGTGCATCACACCGGCAACCCTCCGTTGAACCCTGTAAAATTAATCTGTCCTTGCGCGCCAAGTCAAGAACACGCGCGCGCGGCGATAGAAAAAGCATCCCGGCGTCGCCAATCTGCCATCGTCTGATCGCCACGGAGGAGCGTGGGCGGTTTGTACGGAACTCAGATCATGGGAGAGAGAGATGCAGACAGTTCTCAGACTTGCGATTGCCGCCTTGCTCGCAGCCGCGATGCCTTCATACGCAATGGAGCGCAAGAGCTTGGCCACCAATGACGGCGCGGAGATATCCTACTGGCAGTCGGGCAGTGGAAAGGCGCTCGTGTTTCTGCCCGGCTGGTCCCAGTCGGCCGACCAGTTCGAAGCGCAGTCGGCATTGGCCGAAACCTTTCAGGTGACCGCCGTCGACCTGCGTGGGCACGGGGAATCCTCGAAAGTGGACTACGGATACCGCATTCACCGCCTTGCGAAGGATGTGCACGACCTGATTGAAGCCGAAGGTCTCGATGACGTGACGCTGGTTGGCCATTCGATGGGGGCCTCGGTGATCTGGGCTTATTGGGACCTCTATCGCGACGAGCATATCGACAAGATCGTGGTCGTTGACCAGACGCCCTCCTGTGCCTTCAATCCGGATTGGTCGTCGGCAGAAAAGGCGGCGGCCGGCGGCCTTTGGGACTACAACGGGTTGGCTGCGGTGTCGGACCAGATAAAGTCCTCGGAGGCGCAGAAATTTGCCTCCGATTTTGTCAATTCAGCTTTTTTCACATCCGCCTTTCCCCAGCACCGCAAGGATGAGGTGCTGATCGAGAACATGAAGCTGCCACGACAGCAAGCTGCCCGCCTGATTTTCAACCATTGCAGCATCGATTGGCGTGATCTCATCGCCACCATCAATGTTCCGATGCTCATCATCGGGGGCGAGAAAAGTATTTTCAGCGTGGCGTCGCTGGAATGGATCCGCGACACTGTTCCTGGTGCCCGACTTGAGATTTTCACCGAAGAAGAAGGCGGCAGCCACTTCATGTTCATGGAAAACCCTGAGAAGTTCAATGCATTGATCGCTGACTTCGTCGGCCAGTAGGCGGTCCAAGACGCCGCCGTCCGGTTTCATGCCGGCGGCGTTTCACCGGGGCGTTCTGCGGTCCGCGGTGCGCTTCTGCCGCTCGAGGAGATGATCAACCCGCCGAGCACCAGCGCGAGCGCGACAAGAATCGACGGCGTCAGCGGTTCGCCCAGAAGCAGGACCCCGAGCCCCACACCGAACACCGGCACCATGTTGACCGCCACCGAAAACCGCGTGTAGCCGATTTCCTTGATCAGTTTGAAGCGCAGGATGTAGGCAACGCCGGTTGGAAACACACCCAGGAAGACGAGCGCCATCAAGCTTTTTGCCGAAATGCCCGCAGGTGGCGCGCCGTCAACGGCGAGCGCCAACGGGATCAGCATTGCCGTGCCGATGCCAAGCGCCAGACACGCGAGCCGGATGGGCGGCATGTCGATGCGCCGAATCAAGAGGCCAGCCATGACATAACAAACCGATGCGCCGAGCACCGCCGCCTTGGCCGCAATGCCGCCGCCGACCATGCCTGACCAGACACTCGGCCCGATGATGACAAGGATCCCGGCAAATCCCAGGATCACCGACAGCACCTTGCGGGCGCTCATGCGGTCGTCGGTGGTCAGGAAGTGGCTGCCGACAAGCGCGAGAAACGGCCCGGTGCCGAGAAGCAGCCCGATGATGCCGGCAGTCTCGGTCTTGCCTGCCCAGGCGATCAGATAGAAAGGCGCCACCATGTTGAGAACGGCCATGCCGGTGATGAGACGCCACTGCCCGCCCGTTTTCGGCCACACCATGCCCCGCCAGATCGCATAGGGCGCAAGCACCAGGAAGCCGATGCAGACGCGGATGGCAGCGAGCCAGACCGGACCGGTTTCGGGGACGGCGACGCGGATCGCGATGAAGGCCGATGCCCAGATGACGGCCACCAGCACCAGCTGGCAAAGATCGAAGGGCGTGGGCGCACGGAGGGCGACAGGCGCGCTCATGGCGCGTCATCTTCGCCATCAGGACCGGCCACGTCTGCGCGCACTTCGGTCAGGGTGGGTAAAGCGCCTGAAGGCAGCGCCAACCGGTAGAGCCCTCGAAAACCATCGGGATCGACCACGCGTCCCTTGCGTCGGATCTCGATGTCTCCGGCGCGCGCCATGGCGACCGCGACGGCGCGAACCGGTTTCATCAGCCGACCCCAGACCTTCTCGTCCGGACCGCCGAGTGCGCGGGCGGCCTCCGACGGGCAGATGCTCTTGCCAGGTCCACGAGCGGCGACGAGGTCGGCGATGGTCTTTCTGATGACGGCGTCGCCTTTGGGACCGGCTGTGGACGGACGGGTCATGGGGCGGGAAAGCTTTTGAGTGCGGCAACGCGCGCCGCCGAGATGAACTGCCGTCTGAGCAGCACCAGAATGACCAGCGCGGTGGTGCCCATGAAGATGACCGGGCCGACGAACCAGCCGAGATAGCCGATCGACAGAAAGATGGCACGCAAGCCGGAGTTGAAATGACCGCCGGCCAGGATGTTCATGGCCGCCACGCGTTCGGCGGCGGCCTCCATTTCTGATTCTTTGCCCTCGTACTGGCCCGCCATCGGAATGCCGCCAAACAGGATCGAGGAATAGTTGAACAGCCGGTAGGACCATCCGAACTTGAAGAAGGCATAGCCGAAAATCGCAATCAACCCGAAGACCTTGAGTTCGAAACCGCCCCTGTCAGCCGTGATCGGAATGGGCAGATCGGCGACCAGAGCCATCACCTGGTCCGTGGCGCCCAGAAGCGCGAAGCAGCCGCCGATCGCGAGAATCGTGGTGGAGGCGAAAAACGCGGTCCCGTTCTGCAGCCCGGCGAGAATGGCGGTGTCGATCATCCGCAGGTCGCGGCGAATCGCTGTTTTCATCCAGGTGCGCCGGTGCCCATTCATGATCTGGGTCAGGCTTGAGCGGCCAAGCCTGTGGCTGGCGCTGGTGGAAAAGGCAAAACCTGTCCACAGCGCCACGAACCAGACAGCGGCAACCAGATCGAGCGTGCTCATGGCTGTCGTTCTGGCACGAACCCGCGCGCGACGCAAAAGCATTAATCCTGTCGCCCGATCGTCGCCGGCGCACCGGGCTGTGTTTACCGCTTCTTCATGCCTGCGGTGGAAATATGGTGACAATCAAAGACGCAAGCTTGGGGAATGCGGGCTAAGTGTCTGAAATCATGAATAGCTATGTGAATTTCGAATGGCAGCCATGAGAAAGCAGTCACATTTCTGCCATTTTTGCAGTTGCGAAAAGATGAAGGTTTCGTTAAAGATCCACCTTGCGAGTGGCGACGACTCGTGGCGGTTCAGTGACCGCACAGGGGCATCAATCGGAGTAATCATGGAAGAAGCGGCACAAAAATCCTGCTGGGGTGTGACAGCCCGTGCAGTGATCGGGTTTACGGGAATTCTGGTTCTGGCGTATCTTTTTGGCGGCATCTGACCGGTTGGAAAACAGGGTCACGAAAGGCAGCGCGCGACACCCCGTCGGCGCTGCCTTTTTCGTTTCTGCAGGCGGCCATCCGTCTCAAGTGCGCCGCTCTTCCATGTCGTTGCCGCACAACCGCCTGTCGGACGCTGTCGGGCGCGGACAGGGCAGAGCGTGTAGATAGATTGTTGCCGCTCAGCCAAAAGGCACCGCAGCCGCGCATCCTGTGCCATCAGGGACGCGGGGAGGGGGATTATTCCAAGTGTTTCTTTCTGTTTTCGATGTCTTCAAGATCGGCGTTGGCCCATCAAGCTCCCACACGATGGGCCCGATGTCGGCAGCCGTGCGCTTTCTCGATGAAATTCTCTCGCCGGACTGGCCGCGCCCGTCGGGGGCGGTCGTGGCTTCGCTCACTGTGAGCCTGCATGGCTCGCTGGCCTTCACCGGAATTGGCCATGGAACCGGCCGCGCCGTCCTATTGGGCCTGACGGGCGAACGGCCCGACCAGGTCGACCCCGACCGGATGGATGAGATCATCCAAGCTGTCGAGAAAACCCGCTCCGTTACCCCGCCGGGCCATCCGCGCTACCATTTTGATCCGCGGACCGATCTGGTCTTCGACAAGAAGAAGCCGCTGCCCGGCCATGCCAACGGAATGGCCTTCGCTGCGTTTGACCGCGACGGCGCTCTTTTGCTGCGCCGGATCTACTATTCCGTGGGCGGTGGTTTCGTCGTCACCGACACCGAACTTGCGGCCATGCAGTCGGCCCGAAAGACCGATGTCGACCGATCCGTTCCCTATCCTTTCGCGTCCGCCAGGCAGATGCTGGAGATGGCCAACCGCTCCGGCCTGTCGATCGCCCGGATGAAGCGGGCCAACGAAGAAGTGCACATGTCGCGTGGCGAGCTCGATGCCGGACTTGATGCGGTCTGGCTCGCCATGAATGGCTGCATCGAGCGCGGATTGGCGGGCGAGGGGATCCTGCCCGGGGGGCTGAAGGTTCGTCGCCGCGCCCGCATGCTGCATGACAAACTCAAGGAGGAATGGCGCCAGAACCGCCTCAATCCGCTGCTTGCCAACGACTGGCTGAGCGTCTACGCGATGGCCGTCAATGAAGAGAATGCGGCCGGTGGCAGAGTGGTAACAGCGCCAACCAACGGGGCGGCGGGCGTCATCCCCGCCACCATCCGCTACCTGCTGCAGTTCCATGACGGGGCCGATGGTGAAAGTATCCGCGATTATCTGCTCACGGCGGCTGCCATTGGCGGGATCATCAAGCACAACGCCTCCATTTCCGGTGCGGAGGTCGGCTGTCAGGGCGAGGTGGGCTCCGCCGCAGCCATGTCCGCAGCCGGGCTCGCCGCCGTCATGGGCGGCACCCCGGAACAGGTGGAAAACGCCGCCGAGATCGCGCTCGAGCACCACCTCGGCATGACCTGCGATCCGGTCGGCGGTCTGGTGCAGGTTCCCTGCATCGAGCGCAATGCGCTTGGCGCGGTCAAGGCGGTCACTGCGGCTTCGCTTGCGCTCAAAGGCGACGGCGTTCATTTCGTGCCGCTCGATGCCTGCATCGAAACCATGCGCCAGACAGGCCTCGACATGAACGAGCGCTACAAGGAGACATCCACCGGCGGCCTCGCCGTCAATGTGGTGGAATGCTGAGCCCAGGACGCGCGCCGAAGGGCAAGCTGCGGCGGCGTGGCTGTGGACTGCGGCGCGTTCTGTCGGAGTCGCGCTTGACGCCGACCCGGGATCGACCCATGTCACCTGCATGGCTCTCAATCTTTTGAAACTCTGCGTCGGCGCCGAGAGCGTCGAGGATCTGCAGGATTGGATCACCCGTCGCCTTGCCGCCCAGAAGGCGGCTGGCGTGACACCCGAGCAGTTTCACACCACCCGCATGGCCCCCAAACGGCTGGCAGAACTGCTGGATGGCGGCTCGCTCTACTGGGTGATCAAGGGGCAGGTGCAGGTGCGTCAGCGGCTTGTCGACATCCGTCACTTTGTTGATTCCGACGGCATTTCCCGCTGCAATCTGGTGCTTGATCCGGCCCTCCATTTAACGGCCTGGCAGCCGCGGCGGCCGTTCCAGGGCTGGCGTTATCTGGTGCCTGAGGATGCGCCGCCGGACATGGCTCAGGCAGGGGAAGGCTTTGCGGACATGCCGCCGGAATTGCGCCGCGAACTGGCAAGCCTAGGCCTGCTTTAGCGGCAAAAAGGCTGCGGTCCGATTTGATGACCCTTGCGTTTGCGCATTCTGACGCCACATTGTGAAGGCACGCAACACAAAACCGAAGCGACGGATGGACAAGCAGAGACCCCCACCAGCAAAAGATATCACGCCAGCCGCTCCGGCGGGCACGCCCACGGCTGCGCCGAAATCGAATGCGGGCGACATCGCGGCATTCCTGGCCGCAGCGAAATCGATCCGCCCGGCGGCGTCCGGTGACGGTCGGCTGATCTTTGCCCTGGACGCCACCATGAGCCGGCAACCCACCTGGGACGCTGCCTGCCGGCTGCAGGGCGAAATGTTTGAGGCTGTCGGCAAAGCGGGCGGACTGGCGGTACAACTGGTCTATTTTCGCGGCATGGCCGAATGCAACGCGTCTCGGTGGGTCTCCGACACTGCGCGACTCGCGGACCTGATGTCCCGGATTGATTGCCGCGGCGGTGCCACACAGATCGGCAAGGTGCTCAAGCACGCCTCCAGCCAGGCCCAGACCGGCCGTGTCAATGCGCTTGTCTACATCGGCGACGCCATGGAGGAAGAGATCGACCGTCTCTGCGGCTTGGCGGGCGAACTTGGCCTGCGCAACGTCGCCTGCTTCATGTTCCACGAAGGGCATGACCCCGTGGCGGCGACCGCTTTCAAGGAGATTGCCCGCCTGACCGGCGGTGCCTATGTGCGCTTTGACCGCGCAGCAGCGTCGGAACTTGCGGGCCTGTTGCGCGCGGTCGCCACATTTGCCCGAGGCGGGCGCGCCGCGCTTGAGCATTCCGGTGGACCTGCCGCACGTCTCCTGCTCGGCCAACTTCCCAAGGGTTCGGAGCGCTGAATGTCGGTTCTGGTGGCGAGCCTGATCGGCTTTGGTTGCCTGGCGTTCCTGGTTCTCACATCACTGAGGCTGCAGCCGGCCGCGCTTGCCTCAGTGGCGCGCTTTTCTGTGCCGGCGGCGCTCGCCATGGCGGGCATTTTTCTGGTTGTTTTCGGCAGGGTGGCCATCGGCATGCCATTGCTGCTGCTTGCCTTGCCGATCTTCCGGCGGGCAGCGCTGGCTGGACGGGCGGTGCGCAAGCCCGGAGGACGGTCCCACGTCCGCTCCGCCGCGCTTGAGATGGAACTCGATCTCGACAGCGGCGACATGAACGGACTTGTGCTGGCGGGCAGCCTTGAGGGTGCCGAACTCGATGCGCTCGATGAGGCGCAGTTGATGCGGCTGCGCACAGAGCTTTCAGGCGATCCTGAAAGCCTCACCCTACTTGAGGCGTATCTTGACCGCCGAATGCCCGACTGGCGTGCGCGCGCGGACGCGGATGCAGACCCGGGATTGGGAGCTGCGCCAAGCTCGAGCGCCATGACAGAGCAGGAGGCCTACCAGATCCTTGGTCTTGGCCCGGGGGCGGGAAAGCCCGAGATCCGCGAGGCGCATCGCCGCCTCATGAAGCGGATGCATCCCGACACGGGAGGATCTGTTTTTCTTGCCGGCCGGATTAATGAGGCCAAGGATGTTCTCATGCGAAGACATGACTGAATTCCCCGTTACGCAGGACACAATTGGGAAAGGCCGAACAGGCCCTTTTATTTCGGACGTTGGCGATGGTCGCCGACAGTCAGTTCTGGGTGGCCCAGCAGGCAAAGCCCTTCCGCTCCAGCGCCTTGCAGGCCGATAGCGCGCTGCTTTGGCCGTCAAAGCCGCCAAAACGGGCGCGGTAGAGCTGGGAGTTCCCTTTGGCGAAGGCGACCGTGAAGGGTTCGGCGTTCGCAAGTGCAGCACCGCCGACGGTCTTGGCCTTTGTCAAAAGCCCGATGGCGGCATCCTGCTCGGGCATGGCGCCGATCTGAATGACCCAACCCGAGACAGGCGATGTGCTGGCGGTGGTGACCGGGTCGATTTCGGCGGCCGGAGTGGCGGCTTCGATGGGCGCTGGCGGGATGACTGCGGGCGCAGGAGTTGGAATGGCGACTTTCTGCTGACGCAACGTTTCCACCAGGGCCTGACGGCCGACAACCGGCGCGGTGGCATAGGCGAGCGCCAGGCGTGGTGTGCCGTCTTCGCGAGCTGCCGGAACCGGTCCGACGACGGGAAGACGGAAACTGGAGGCGGCTGCAGCCACTGCGAAAGATGCTGATGGCGCGCCCTTGACGATGAGCTGGCCGCCGCCGCGGGGCGACGCCTTGGGCAGATAGGCAGCGATCAGCTTCTTCATCTGCTCATTGCGGCTTGCACCCGTCTTTCCGCCAAGAACCACCGCCACGATCGAACGGTCTCGGTCGACCACGGAGGACACCAGGTTGAAGCCGGAGGCACGGGTGTATCCGGTCTTGATGCCGTCCACCCCGCGCACGGTTCCCAGAAGCCGGTTGTGATTGCCGATCCTGCTTTTGCCGAACGTGAACGACCGGGTGGAGAAGTATTTGTATTCACGCGGAAAATGCTCGCGCAACGCAATGCCGAGCTTGGCCATGTCGCGCGCCGTGGTGACTTGCGCGCTGTTGGGCAGGCCATGGGCGTTGCGGAAAGTTGTCCGCGACATGCCGAGCGACCGGGCCCGTGCGGTCATCATGGAGGCAAACTTTGCCTCCGAGCCACCCAGGAGCTCGCCCATGGCGGTGGCCACATCATTGGCTGAGCGGGTGACGATGGCGAGGATCGCCTGTTCCACGGTCAATGTCTGGCCTGCCTTCAGACCGAGTTTGGATGGCTGCTCGGCAGCGGCGTTCGCCGACATCTTCACCCGCGTGTCGAGGCGGATCTTGCCAGCCTTGATCGCTTCGAAGGTCATGTAAAGCGTCATCATCTTGGTGAGTGAGGCCGGGTAACGAAGCTCGTCGGCATCCACCGCGTAGAGCGTCTTGCCGGTCTTGGCGTCGATGACGATGCCTGCATAGTTCGAATTGGCTGCCGCCGGTGACGCGCTGAGCGCAAGTGCGACGGCGAGAAAGGCTGCAAGCCGAGCAAACATTGCGGCAAAAGCGGCGGGTCTGGCGTTTTGGGCAAATTTACGCTGGAACACGGCGACACACTCTCAAGCACACGAAAAATGATGGGCGTCTGGTCTGCACCCCATGAACAGCCATTGTGTTCACACTAGAGCGTCGTCGTTACCAATCCGTTTATGATGAACGATTGCTTGCCGCCGGCTGTGCCAAAGCGGGCGGGTGGACGTCTTTTTATGGTGCAGCGCACAATAAATCTTGACATGATGGTGCAGCGCTTATAAACCATGGACAAATCTTCCCTAGCGACAGGAGTCTGCCATGATGAACATCGAAACCACCTCCAAGATGAGCAAGAAATCCATGGACGGCGCGCTGACCTCGTTCTCGTCCATGACCAAGGGCTTTCAGCAGATCGCCGCCGAATCCACCGAATATTCGAAAAAGTCCTTTGAAGACAGCGCAGCGATGATGGAAAAGCTGGTTGCTGCCAAGAGCCTCGACAAGGTCATCGAGATCCAGACCAATTACGCCAAGTCGGCCTACGAAGCATTCGTCGCCCAGGCGACCAAGATGAGCGAAATCTACGCCGATATCGCAAAGGATGCCTACAAGCCCTTCGAAGCCGCAGTCGCCAAGGTCGGTGCCTGATCCAGTTCGACGACGCCTGTCCGGCGACAGGTCAAGATGCCAAAAGAGCCCGGTTGTGCCCCATGCGCAGCCGGGCTTTTTCGACATTTCGCGACCGGATGCAGGCGCCGATGCATTTCTGATTGATCCTTTAAAAAGGGGGCTTAAAATCTGCAGCGGAAAGACTAAGTTAAGGGACGAGCGAGAATGCGTCGCGATTTGTTTTTCAGCCTGCGACCGGGACATACGGGATGATCGACCAGTGACAACACGTGCAGATCCGGTTGTTATGCAAGCGGACAAGAAGCCTGGAAACGGTGCTCCGGATCGGGGCACACAGGTGATCACCCGGACCAAACCGCAGGTCAAGCGGCCGAGCCTCTATCGTGTGTTGCTGCTCAACGACGATTACACGCCGATGGAATTCGTCATTCAGATACTGGAACAGTTTTTCCAGAAGGACCGGGAGCAGGCCACGCGCATCATGCTGCATGTCCACAACCACGGCGTCGGAGAATGTGGCGTATTCACTTATGAAGTGGCCGAAACCAAAGTGACCCAGGTCATGGATTTCGCCCGCGAGCATCATCATCCGCTTCAGTGCGTGATGGAAAAGAAATGAGGACCTGAACGTGCCCAGTTTTTCCGCGAGCCTGGAAAAGGCAATCCACCAGGCGCTGACCTTTGCCAACGAACGTCACCATGAATACGCGACGCTCGAACATTTGTTGCTCGCCCTGATTGATGATCCCGACGCTGCGGCGGTGATGGGGGCCTGCAACGTCGATCTTGACCAGCTCCGGCGCACGGTGGCCGATTATGTGGACAAGGAGCTCGGCAATCTCATCACCGGATACGAAGACGATTCCAAGCCGACATCGGGCTTCCAGCGCGTCATCCAGCGCGCCGTCATCCATGTCCAGTCGTCAGGCCGTGAAGAGGTTTCAGGTGCCAATGTCCTGGTGGCGATCTTCGCCGAGCGGGAAAGCCACGCCGCCTATTTCCTGCAGGAGCAGGAGATGACCCGATATGATGCGGTCAATTTCATCTCCCATGGCATCGCAAAACGCCCAGGCGCCAACGAATCACGCCCCGTGCGTGGTATCGACGAGCCGGAGCCGGAGACCGGTGCCAGTGCCAGCGCCGCCAAACCTCAGTCGGAAAACGAGGAGGGTGCCAAGAAGAAAAACCAGGACGCACTGAGCGCCTATTGCGTCAATCTCAACGAAAAGGCCAAGACAGGCCGCATTGATCCGCTGATCGGGCGCACGGACGAAGTCAATCGGACGATCCAGATCCTGTGCCGGCGGTCGAAGAACAACCCGCTGTATGTGGGCGATCCGGGCGTCGGCAAGACGGCCATCGCGGAAGGGCTCGCCAAGCGCATCGTCGAGAAGGACGTGCCAGAGGTTTTGCAGAATGCCATCATATTTTCACTCGATATGGGGTCGCTGCTGGCTGGCACACGCTACCGCGGCGATTTCGAGGAGCGTCTCAAGCAGGTGGTCAAGGAGCTTGAGGAGATGCCGGGTGCGGTGTTGTTCATCGACGAGATCCACACCGTGATCGGGGCTGGAGCAACCTCCGGCGGGGCGATGGATGCGTCCAACCTTCTCAAGCCGGCGCTGTCTTCAGGGGCGATCCGGTGCATCGGATCGACGACCTACAAGGAATATCGCCAGTTCTTTGAAAAAGACCGCGCCCTGGTGCGGCGTTTCCAGAAAATCGACGTCAATGAACCCTCCATCCCCGACGCCATCGAGATTCTCAAAGGCCTCAAGCCCTATTTCGAGGACTATCACAAGGTCACTTACACCGACGAGGCCATCAAGTCGGCGGTCGAGTTGTCGGCGCGCTACATCACCGACCGCAAGCTGCCCGACAAGGCCATCGACGTGATCGACGAGTCCGGAGCGGCACAGATGCTTCTGCCCGAATCCGAACGCAAGAAGACGCTGACGGAAGCGGAAATCGAAATCACGGTTGCCACGATGGCGCGGATTCCCGCCAAGACAGTGTCGAAGGACGACGAGACCGTTCTCGCCAATCTCGACAAGGAACTGCGCTCGGTGGTCTACGGCCAGGATGCGGCAATCGATGAGGTGACGGCGGCAATCCGGCTGGCGCGTGCTGGCCTGCGGGAGCCCGACAAGCCAATCGGCTCCTACCTGTTCTCCGGCCCGACCGGCGTTGGCAAGACCGAGGTGGCCAAGCAGCTTGCGGCCTCGCTCGGCGTCGAACTGCTGCGCTTTGACATGTCCGAATACATGGAGCGTCACACGGTTTCCCGTCTGATCGGCGCGCCTCCGGGCTACGTCGGCTTCGACCAGGGTGGCCTGCTCACGGACGGCGTGGACCAGCATCCCTATTGCGTTCTGCTGCTGGACGAGATCGAAAAGGCCCACCCCGATCTCTTCAACATCCTGCTGCAGGTCATGGATCACGGCTCGCTCACCGATCACAATGGCAAGAAGATCGATTTTCGCAATGTGATCCTGATCATGACCACCAATGCGGGCGCCGCCGAGATGGCGCGTTCGGCGATCGGCTTCGGCTCTTCCAAACGCGAAGGCGAAGACACCGAGGCGATCAACCGTCTGTTCACGCCAGAGTTCCGCAACCGGCTCGACTCCATCATCGCCTTTGGCGCGCTGCCGTCGAAGGTGATCCATATGGTGGTCCAGAAGTTCGTCATGCAGCTTGAGGCTCAGCTCAACGAGCGCGGCGTGACGTTTGATCTGGGTGAGGATGCGATCTCCTGGCTGGCCGACAAGGGCTATGACGAGCGCATGGGTGCCCGGCCGCTCGGACGGGTCATCCAGGAAGAGATCAAGAAGCCGCTGGCGAGCGAACTTCTGTTCGGAAAATTGCGCAAGGGCGGAACCGTCAAGGTATCAGTCGGCGTGAAAGCAGACGGCACCCGTGGCTTGCTGCTTGAGTCCATTCCTGCTGCGGCACACATGAAGCCCAAGAAGGAAGTCATCCCGGTGCGGAAGAAGGCAAGAGCACCTGCGAAGGCGAAGGCGCCTGCCAAAGGCGACGGGCCAGCTCCTGGCAAGCCGGCACCTGACAAGCCGGCATCTGAAAAGCCTGCGCCAGACACAGCGGTCGCAGTCATGGATCCGCCGGAAGCCAAGGCTGAGCCCCGCAAGGCGGCCGGAGCAGTGCCCAAGGTTCCGCGTAAAAAGTAGCGCTGATCCAGCCAGTTGAGGGTCCGGGCTGAGCCGGACCCTTTTTCGGGCGTGGCCGGTCCGGTCCACGCCCGCCGGGACCATGCAGATCCTTTCACGAAAGCAGGGCGGCGGGGACAGCTTCGCTCAAATGAGCTTTAGAGCTATTTCAGCGTTTTCAGAATCGCCGGAATAGCTCTCTCCTCTTGTTTTGACGCAATTCCGGACGCGGAAGCGGTGCCACTTTCGCCGGAATTGCTTTAGTGGAGTGAATTTGACTGCTGGCCATCGTTTTCAGTTCGTTCAAAACCAGACGTGAAGCTCGGTAAAATCCGCTCGAAGCATCATGGTGCTCGTCGTTTTTCAAGTCCGGCATTTTCCGACAAGGAGGCGACAACGGTTGCAAATGCTGGACTCAAACCAATAGTCTCCGGCATGGCAGTTCCAGACACCCATGCGCGTTGGTTTCTCAAAGGCATGCGCGGCCTGTTTTCCATGCCCGCGATCATTCTCATGGTTGCCTTTGTCGGTTTCTCGAGCTTCATCGTCGATGCGGGGATACCGCTCGGCGAGGCGGTCTTCATGACTGGCATGGTCTGGGCACTGCCTGCCAAGGTGTTGCTCGTCGGCGCGATAACCGCCGGCATGTCGCTGCCAGCGGCGTTTTTGACGGTTGCGCTTTCCTCGATCCGCCTCATGCCGATGGTGGCTGCCCTCATTCCGGAATTGCGCGGCGCGCGCACGCCGACCTGGCATCTCCTGCTCCTGTCGCATTTCATCGCGATCACCGCCTGGGTCTTTGCGATGGAGCGATTGAGAGATGTGCCGCGCGAACGGCGGGTCGCCTTTTTCGCGGGGTTCGGCATCACGCTCACACTCGCCAACATCGTTCTGGTGGCCACGATCTATTCGACCGTCGACGCGCTGCCAGCGCTGGCGGCTGGCGCGCTTCTGTTCATGACGCCTGTCTATTTCCTGACGTCGGTGTGGAGTTCGTCGCGCGACAGGTCGAGCAGGCTCGCCTTCGTCATCGGTCTGGGTTTCGGACCGCTTTTCCACCAGATCGCGCCCGAATTCGACATTCTCTATGCTGGCCTCGTCGGGGGCAGCGCCGCCTTTCTCGTTGATCGTGTGATGGCCATCAGGGAGGCGGCGTGATGCTTGCCTATCAGTCCATCGAGGCCTGGTGGTGGCCCTATGTCTTCATCGCCGTGGCAGGCTGGCTTGCCACCGACATGTGGCGCTGGCTCGGTGTCCTGGCCGGCAATCGGCTCAAGGAGGACTCTGCCTCCATGGTCTGGGTCAGATCGGTCGCCACGGCGCTGGTGGCTGCCGTCATTGCCAAGCTCATTCTCTATCCGAGCGGTGATCTTGCTCAAGCTCCGCTCCTGCTGCGGATCGGGTCGGCTGCCGCCGGTTTTGCGGCCTTTATCTTTCTCGGCAAGCGCACATGGGTCGGCATCCTCGCCGCCATCGCCTGCCTTGTCGGTGGACAGATCGTGCTCGGTTGAGGCGGTTCCTCCTCGACCGGCCATCGCGTCTGTCAAAACCCGGACGAGCCGCTAATATTGGCTCATGAGCGAATCAAATGCAGTCATTTTCGGGTGTTCCGGCCTTACCCTTACGGCCGACGAGCGCGCCTTTTTTGCCGAGAGCCGGCCTTGGGGGTTCATTCTTTTTGGTCGCAACATCGCCGGCAGGCTTCAGATCGCTGATCTGGTCGCCGCTTTGCGCGACAGCGTCGGTCGGCCGGATGCACCGATCCTGATCGATCAGGAGGGGGGGCGGGTGCAGCGCCTCAAGCCGCCACTCGTGCCGCAATACCCCGCTGGCGCAGATCTGGGCGCACTCTATGAGAACAACCGCGAGGCAGGCCTGCGCGCCGCCTGGATTATGTCGCGTCTTCACGCCTTCGACCTCCATCCGCTCGGCATCACGGTCAACTGTCTTCCGGTTCTCGACGTCCCGGTGCCCGGTGCCCATCAGGTGATCGGCAGCCGCGCCTATGGACCATCGGCCGAGACTGTCGCGCAGATGGGCCGGGCGGCTGCAGACGGGCTCAAGGCGGGCGGAATGCTGCCGGTCATCAAGCATGTTCCCGGGCACGGTCGGGCCAATGCCGACACCCATTTCGAGCTTCCGGTGGTCACCGCAAGCCGCGCAGAATTGTCGGCGCGCGATTTTGTGCCCTTCAAGGCCTTGCGCGGCGAAGCCATGGCCATGTCCGCCCATGTCGTCTTTGCGGCCATTGATCCCGCCAGTCCGGCCACGACATCGGCCGTCACCATCGACGAGATTATCCGCGGTGAAATCGGCTTTGACGGGTTGTTGATGTCCGATGATGTCTCGATGAATGCACTTTCTGGGGATGTGGCCACAAGGACCCGTGCAATTATCACCGCAGGATGCGATGTGACATTGCACTGCAACGGCGTGCGGTCCGAAATGGAAGCGGTGGCATCTGCCACACCGGCACTGGCTGGAAACGCGCTGCGGCGGGCGAACGCGGTTCTTGCTGCATTTGGAATGCCTGACGACAGCTCGGAAGCCGGGCTTCGGTCGGAATTTGAAGGACTTATGGCGGCCTCCTGAATCAAGCTGTAAACCTTTTAAAGCTGCAGCATCGATCAGTCTTGATTGAAGGGAACGGGTGTGCGGATATTGGATGAGGTGCTGCGACATCCACGCGTCTGCAAAGACGCGCGGCGCTGTCAGAGAGGCGGATGAACGTGCCAGCAACTGAGGCAAGACCGGGCAGGGCGGGTGCGAAGGCACCGATGGAGAAGGTCTGGGACGACCCGGTCGATCGCGCCACCGACGATCCTGCCCTCGTGGTCGATCTTGTCGGCTTTGAGGGTCCGCTTGATCTGTTGCTGCATCTCGCCCGCACGCAGCGGGTTGATCTTGCCCGCATTTCAGTGCTGGCGCTTGCCGAACAGTATCTGGCTTTCGTGGAAAAGGCGCGCGAGCTGCGGCTAGAGCTGGCGGCCGATTATCTCGTCATGGCGGCCTGGCTCGCGTATCTCAAATCAAAGCTTCTCATCCCCCAGGCACCGCGCGGCGACGAGCAGTCCGGTGAGGAGATGGCCGCTCACCTCGCTTTCCGTCTGAAGCGGCTTGAGGCCATGCGTGAAGCAGCCACCCGTCTTGTCAACCGCGACCGGTTGGGCCGCGATATTTTCGCCCGCGGTTGCCCCGAAACCCTCGTCATCGACAAGACTTCCAGCTTCACCGCCTCGCTCTACGATCTCCTGACCGCCTATGCCTCTCAGCGCCAGCGCCAGTCGTTGAGCCATCTGACCATTGCCCATCGCCGTGTCTGGTCGCTTGCCGACGCGCGCGTGATCCTGAGCCGGATGATCGGCGACCTGGCCGATTGGAAAGCGCTCGACCAGTATCTGATCCGCTACTTGAGCGACCCTGCGGAACGGGCAACCGCCATGGCGAGTTCCTTTGCCGCATCGCTTGAAATGGTGCGCGAAGGCCGGCTGGAGATGCGCCAGGATGGGGCGTTCCAGCCCATCTACATGCGCCGCAGACCCGAACCCGCCACCAACCCAGGACGGCAGCCATGATCATCGACCCCGGCCACGCTGAAGCGATCACGTTCGGCGAGGACCATGAGGACCAGTTGGGCTTGTCTGGCCGTCAGGCAGTCGAGGCGTTGAGCCACCATGCGCTCAAGGAAGCCGAGCGGATCGCAGAAGCACTCGTCTTTGCCTCCGCGTCACCCGTCAGCGCCCGACAGATCGCCTCGCGTCTGCCCGAAGGCGTCGCGGTGGAGACGGTGATGGCCAACCTCGCCCGCAGCTATGCCCATCGGGGCGTCAACGTGATGAAGATCGGCGACGGTTGGGCGTTCCGGACCGCGTCCGATCTTGCGTATCTGGTCCGCGACGAGGCAACCGAGGTCAAGAAGCTGTCGCGTGCCGGGCTCGAGGTGCTTGCCATCATCGCCTATCACCAGCCGGTCACCCGTGCCGAAATCGAGGACATCCGGGGTGTCGCGACGTCACGCGGCACGCTCGATGTGTTGCTGGAGGCCAGCTGGGTGCGCATGCGCGGTCGCCGCCGCAGCCCAGGCCGTCCGGTCACCTACGGCACGACAGCGGCCTTTCTGGACCATTTCGGGCTGGAAGACCTGCGCGATCTCCCCGGCATGGAAGAGCTCAAGGGCGCTGGGCTTTTATCAAGCCGCATTCCGTCCGGCTTCCAGGTGAGCCAACCGCCGGCCAATGACGATCTGGCCGATGACGAGGATCCGATCACCCGGATGGATCTGGAGGAACTTGGCCTCTTGACACCGATGGGGGAAGGGGACGACTAAGCCGCAGGACCAGCACCGGGCGCGAACGGAAAACAGGTTTGGGTCAAGCGAGTGGTTTGGTTTCGACATTTGCGTCCGGTTGCCGCATGACCAGATGTCAAATTCAATCCTCTCCCAAAGGCAGGCACGAACAGCACAGTGGCATCGCAGGCAAAACAGGTGACGGCGCGCAGGACGGCAGGGGTGACCTTCGCCGCGCGATTGACATTCGAAAATATTCGCCACGCTTATGGCGACACCGAGACCCTGCGTGGAGTGAGCCTTACGGCCGAGCCGGGTGAAGTGTTGTGCCTGCTCGGTCCGTCCGGATCGGGCAAGACCACGCTTCTGCGGATTGCAGCCGGCATCGAGCGTCAGACCGGCGGTCGGCTGCTGCTCAATGACCGCGAGATCGCAGGCCCGGCCCGCAACATTCCGCCCGAGCATCGCGGCATCGGTCTGATGTTCCAGGATTTTGCGCTGTTTCCGCATTTGACCATCCTCGACAATGTCCGCTTCGGATTGACCGCGTTGTCGGGTGCTGATGCCCGCCGGGAAGCCCTGGCGGCGCTCGAACGCGTCGGCATGGCCCATTACGCCGCAAATTTTCCGCACGCGCTCTCTGGCGGGGAGCAGCAACGCGTTGCGCTGGCCCGGGCATTGGCACCGCGCCCGGCGGTTCTGTTGATGGACGAGCCGTTTTCCGGGCTTGATTCGCGGCTCAAGGATTCCGTGCGCGCTGAAACGCTCGCCATCCTGCGCGAGGCCCGCGCCACCGCCATTGTCGTCACCCATGACGCGGAAGAGGCAATGCGCATGGGCGATCGCATCGCATTGCTGCGTGATGGGCTCCTCGTTCAGGTCGGCACTGCCGAGGACCTCTATCACCGGCCGGTCAATCTGTTTGCGGCGGGGTTCTTCTCGGAAATCAACGTCTTTGAAAGCGTCGTGGCCGAGGGACGGGCGGAAACCCCGCTCGGCACGGTCGTCACTCCCTTCTTTGCGGCGGGAACCGCCGTCTCCGTCGCCATCCGTTTGCCCGGCATCGATGTGCGTGAAACCGATGGCGGAATCCCGGGCCGGGTTGTCGCGCGCCGGTTTCTCGGCGTGGAGGAACTTGTGACCGTGGCCGTTCCAGGCGGCGGCAGCACCGTGGATGCCCGTATCCGTGCCGGCCAGCTCAGGCCAGGTGTGCGCGATGTGACACTCGCGGTAAACGAGCGAGATATTTTGGTGTTTGAATCTTTGCCGCAAACACCCTAAATCAGGTACGGAATTGAACAGGAGAGTACAATGGGTTCCTTCAGCATCTGGCACTGGCTTATCGTTCTGGTGGTCGTGCTTCTGCTTTTCGGCCGCGGCAAGATCCCCGAATTGATGGGGGATGTCGCCAAGGGCATCAAAAGCTTCAAAAAGGGCATGACCGAAGAAGAGGCGGCTGGCGATTCAAAAACTTTGGACCATCAGGTCGACCTTAACAAGTCCGGCGAGACCAAGGACAAGGTCTGACCGCCCACCAAGCCGCTCAACCCTCGCGCTTGTGGCCACGGCCCTTGCGTTCGGGGGCGAGCGCCCGGGCGGGGGGCGACACAAGAGCCCCGCTTCCGTTCGGTCAGGCTGGGTCGCCAGCCCATGGCGATCGCATCGCAGGTCGATAAGGAGTTGCCGACATGTTCGACATCGGTTGGCCAGAAGTTCTGGTCATCGCCACAGTGCTGATTATCGTGGTGGGCCCGAAGGACCTGCCGCCGATGCTTCGCGCTTTTGGTCGGACCACAAAGAAAATGCGCGCAATGGCCAACGAGTTCCGCGGTCAGTTCGATGAGGCGTTGCGCGAAGCCGAGCTCGGCGATGTCAAAAAAACGTTTGACGACGCCCGCCGCCTCAACCCGCTCAATACCATCCGGGATGCGATCAACCCGCTGAAGGCAACTGGCGCGGAGATCAAGGCTGACCTTGAGCGCACAGTCTCCCCGCCAACGCTCAAGCCTGATCCTTCCGCGCCGCCTGCGATCGCGGACGCGCCCGTCGCGCCGCCGAAATTCGAATTGCCCGTACCCATGATGAAGCTCGCCGACGGGCCGCCCTCGCTGCCGGCACCTGTTGCACCCGTTGTATCTGCAGCGGCGGCAACCGTCCCGGCTGGAAAGCCGCGCAAGCCGGCAAGCACTGCGGGCGCAAAAGCGCACAAGCCGACGGCCGAACTGGTCGGGCAGGCTGCAGGCAAGACCATCAAGGTTTCCGCAGCACCCGAACCTGCGGCGCCGAAAGCCGCCAAGAAGACGAAAGACAAATCATGAGCGGCGACATCGAAGACAAGCCACAGCCGCTGATGGAGCATCTATTGGAGTTGCGCACGCGCCTGATGTGGGCGATCGGCGGCTTTCTCATCGCGTTTCTCGTCTGCTTCGCCTACGCCAAGCAGCTTTTCAATCTCCTCGTCATCCCTTTCGAATGGGCTGTCCTGTGGGCGGGGATGGCCGATCGAAAGATCGAGCTCATTTACACCGCGCCGCAGGAATTTTTCTTCACCCAGCTCAAGATTGGCATGTTCGGCGGGCTGGTTCTGGCTTTTCCGCTAATTGCAGCACAGGTCTACAAATTCGTGGCGCCCGGGCTCTACAAGAACGAACGCGGTGCGTTTTTGCCTTTTCTGGTGGCCTCGCCGATCCTGTTTTTGACAGGTGCCGCACTGGTCTATTTCTTCTTCACGCCCATGGTCATGTGGTTTTTCCTGTCGATGGAACAGACGGGCGGGGTTGACCAACCGTCGATCCAGCTCTTGCCCAAGGTGTCGGAGTATCTCGGGCTGATCATGACGCTGATCTTTGCCTTCGGTCTGGTCTTCCAGCTGCCGGTGGTGACGACCCTGATGGCGCGGGCTGGCCTGCTTACATCCCAAGGCATGGTGGACAAACGCAAATATGCCATCGTCATCGCCTTTGTCGCCGCCGCTATCCTGACGCCGCCTGATCCCGTTTCCCAGATCGGGCTTGCGCTGCCAACCATCCTTCTCTACGAAATCGGCATCTACTGCGCCCGGATCGTCGAGCGCCAGCGCGCCGAAGCCAAGGCCAAGGCGGAGCGAAAGGAAATGGCAGCTGCGCAGACTGCGGCATCCGGACCTTCCGCCGAAGCCTGACCGATTCCCGGTGGGCCGAAGTTCATCGTTCGCTCGGCACTTGAAGACCCTGCACATGTACCTGGACAGGCCCGGAACTCAGCCATGCTCGATATCAAATGGATCCGCGAAAATGCCGCCGCACTTGATGCAGCGCTGACAAGCCGTGGCGCGGCCCCCGAAGGCGAACGTCTGGTGGGGCTGGACGAGACCCGGCGCGGGCTGGTCCAGACCCTTCAGGACATGCAGTCGCGCCGCAACGCCGCTTCAAAGGAAATCGGTGCAGCACTGGCCGCCAAGGATCCCGCCAGGGCAGATGCACTGAAGGCCGAGGTCGCAACTCTCAAAGAGGCCATGCAGAAGGCAGAGGATCGCGCGCGCGCGGCCGACGCCGAGCTCAGCGATCTCTTGTCGCGGCTGCCCAATATTCCCCATGAGAGCGTGCCCATCGGGCTGAGCGAGAGCGACAATGTGGTCGAACGCCTGGTCGGCGAAAAGCCCGGCTGGACCCATCCGCCGCTTGAACACCATGAAATCGGCGAAGCGCTCGGCTGGCTCGATTTTGAAGCCGCCGCCAAGATTTCGGGTGCCCGCTTCACGATCGTCAAGGGGCAACTTGCCCGCCTCGAGCGTGCGCTTGGTCAATTCATGCTTGATCTTCACACCTCCGAGCATGGCTATCTTGAGGTCAACCCGCCGCTGATGGTGCGCGATGAGGCGATGTTCGGGACAGGGCAATTGCCGAAATTCGGCGAAGATCTGTTTGCAACCACTGACGGTCGCTGGCTCATCCCGACGGCGGAAGTGCCGCTCACCAACCTTGTGCGCGGCGACATCCTCGACCATGCCGTGCTGCCGCTGCGCTACACCGCGCTCACGCCCTGCTTCCGCTCCGAAGCGGGATCGGCGGGGCGGGACACCCGCGGCATGCTGCGCCAGCACCAGTTCATGAAATGCGAACTCGTCTCGATCACCGATGCCGATGGTGCGATGGCCGAACTCGAGCGGATGACAGCCTGCGCCGAGACCGTCCTGAAGCGTCTGGGTCTACATTACCGGGTGATGACGCTGTGCACCGGTGACATGGGGTTTGGTGCCCGCAAGACCTACGATATCGAAGTCTGGCTGCCCGGGCAGGACACCTACCGCGAAATCTCGTCCTGTTCGGTCTGCGGCGATTTTCAGGGTCGAAGGATGAATGCGCGCTACCGCGATCCTGCCGACAAGGCGACGCGCTTTGTCCATACCCTCAACGGCTCGGGCATCGCAGTCGGCCGTGCGCTGATTGCCGTGTTGGAAAACTATCTCAATGCCGATGGCACAGTCACCGTGCCGGATGTGCTGGCGCCTTATATGGGCGGGCTCAGGCTGATTTCGAAGGCAACTTGATTTGATTGATCAGAGACGACCACCAAGCCAATGCATCAGAAGGGACTTTCATGCGCATCCTGATCACCAACGACGACGGCATACATGCCGAAGGTCTGGCAGTTCTCGAACGGATCGCGCGCACTCTTTCTGACGATGTCTGGATCGTGGCACCTGAAACCGACCAGAGCGGGCTCGCCCATTCGCTGACCCTGTCCGAGCCGCTGCGGCTTCGGCAGATCGACGAGAAACGCTTTGCTCTGCGTGGCACGCCGACGGATTGCGTTATCATGGCGGTCAGGAAGCTGATGGATCGGGCGCCGGATCTGGTGCTGTCGGGCGTCAATTCCGGCCAGAATGTGGCCGATGACGTGACCTATTCCGGCACGGTCGCCGGCGCCATGGAAGGCACGCTGCTCGGCATCCGCTCCATCGCGATCAGTCAGGCCTACGCGTGGGAAAACGGCCGCGTGGTTCCGTGGGACGTGGTGGAAACGCTGGCCCCCGATCTCATCCGCAAACTCATCACAGTCCCCATGCCGCAAGGCACGCTGCTCAATCTGAATTTCCCCAATTGCCCGCAGGATCAGGTCAAGGGCGTCATCGTGACCGACCAGGGCCAGATGACCCATGGCCTGTCGATCGAGGAACGCCATGATGGACGCGGCTTTCCCTATTTCTGGCTCAAGTTCGGTCGTCGTGATTTTTCGCCTGACAAGAACAGTGACATCCGTGCCATCTCCGCTGGCTATGTTTCGGTGACGCCTCTCAAGCTTGATCTGACCGATCATGCCCTGCAGGATCGGCTGTCCAAGGCGCTCGGAGTTCTCTGAGGCATGACTGTGCGGCTTTCAGAAAAGGAAGGTTTTGCGGGTCTGCTCCTGCGGCTCCGCGCTGAGGGGATTTCCGACAAGCCCCTCTTGGTGGCGCTCGAGAAGACGCCGCGCACGTTGTTTCTCTCCGCCGCCCATGCAGATGTCGCTTACACCGACCGGTTGATACCGATCGATTGCGGTGCCTTTGCCGAAAGCCCGGACATGGTGGCGCGCATCCTGCATCTGGCGCGGCTCGAGCCGGGACAGCGGCTTCTCGACGTTGGCACCGGCAGCGGGTTCCTCGCCGCTGTCTCGAGCCACCTTGTCGAGCGGGTGCTGACGATCGACCGGTACAAGACGCTTGTCAGCCTTGCCCAGCAACGCTTCCGGCATCTGTCGCTCAATAACATCGTTGCCCGCCAAGCCGACGGCATCAAGGGCGTCAGCGGGGAGGGCACCTTCGACCGCATCATCATCAGTGGTGTTTTCGAGACCATGCCCCGGCATTATGTCGATCAACTTGCGTCCGGCGGGATCATGATGGCGGCCATCCAGCCTGCCGACGGCCCGGTCCGGATGTCTCGGCTGATCAAGATCGGCAGCCGGTTCGAACGGGAAGATTTTTTCCCCGTTCCCTATGGCAGGCTCGTGCCTGGGGTCGCTGCCGCGCTCTGACAAAGGGAAAAGCCGCGCCAATTGCCCGAAAATGTGATGGCGTCCAAAATATGATGGAAGACGTCCGCGCTTAACCGCCCGGTAACACTAACACGCTTTAATGATGTTTATGGTTTTGCGTCTTTGGTGGGTTGTGTCATGCGTCTGAGATCGACTTCCGCTTCTGGCAGTACGGCTTCCCGGCTGATTGGCATTGCGATTTTGGCGGGGACCGCCGCAGGTTGCAGTTCCGATGTCAGCCGTTTCGTCTACCAGGGTTCCGACGGGCTGACCACCGCCTCGGTCCGCTCCCCGTCGTCGGCTTCGCTCGAGCCCATGAGCGGCATCCCCAATCCGCCACCTGGCGTGCCCCAGTCTGTGTCCCAGGCCTATCCTGGTGATGGCCGTGCGCCTTCCTATGATCCGTCCTACACCGGCGCAGTCCATGGCTCTGCGGCTCGCGCTGCCTCGTCAACCTCAGGCATCTTGCCGGGGCAGGGTCTGCAGGCATCTGTTGCCCGTTCCGCTTTGCCCACCGTCAAGCCGTCCGGCCAGAGCCTTACGCCTCTTCCGGCGCCGGTTCTTGCTGACAGGCCCGCTTCCACTCCGCAGCTCGCCGCAGCACAGCCTTTTCCGGGCGACGTTGCCGGTGCGCGCCCCAATGCCGCCACCCGGATTGGCACAGATCAGTCCACTGGCGTCATGACCCCCGATCCTATCGTCACCGGCACTTCGCCTCAGCGCGCCGGGTGGACGGCCGAAGGCGGCAGTTCCATAACCGCCGGGCAGGGCGAGACGTTCGCCAGTCTCTCCAAGCGCTATGGCGTTCCCGCCAAGGAAATCGCAAAGGCCAATGGCCTGCCGTCATCGGCATCGCTCGCCACCGGCCAGGAACTCGTGTTGCCGGTCTACGTCTATTCCCGGCAGGGGCAGGCCAGGTCCGCTGCCGCAGCGCAGGCACCGGCGCTGCCTGCATCCTCGGTCAGGGGTCAGGCGCCCGTCCCGCAGCCCGCGCCGACCCGCGATGTCGCCATTCTGCCGACGGCGCCGACCCTGCGCAGCCCGCAAGGTGCCGAAGCTGCCAGACCATCCGTGACCGAAGCCGTCGCCAGCGGTAATGCTGCGCCTGCGGCTTCCGGCGGCTATGTGATCAAGCCCGGAGACTCGCTCAGCAAGATCTCCCGCGCCCATGGCGTGTCGGTTGATGCTCTCAAGGCTGCCAATGGACTTACGGGAACCAATCTGCGCATCGGCCAGGCCTTGCGCATTCCTGATCCGGCAGCGCCATTGAGGCCCGATGCCACTGTCACCGCGTCAGTTGCACCGGTCTCGTCGGGTCCCAAGGCGTATGTCGCGCCCGACGTCGCAACCCGCCCCGACAGTGTCGGGGAGACAGCCAAGTCGGACACTGCGTCCATCGCGCCTCAGTCAACGGGCATCAGCAAGCTGCGCTGGCCTGCCCGGGGACAGGTGATCACCGGTTTCGCCAAGAACGAGAATGGGCGCCGCAATGACGGCATCGACATCTCGATGCCGGCCGGATCGCCCGTCAAGGCTGCCGAGAACGGCGTTGTCATCTACTCCGGCGACGGCCTCAAGGAATATGGCAACACGGTACTCATCCGCCATGACGACGGCCTGGTGACGGTCTACGCCCACGCCCAGAGCCTCAACGTCAAGCGTGGCGACAAGGTCAGCCGAGGTCAGGTGATCGCAAGTTCGGGCATGACTGGCGCCGCAAAGACCCCACGTCTGCATTTCGAAGTGCGCAAGAACGCTACGCCTGTCGATCCGACCGGCTATCTCGAATAGCACTTTCGTCCGGCCCTCCAGCCAGAGCCGCCAGAGCCTGCTGTCACAAGACGGCAGGCTCTGGCACTTTGACGCGCAGGGCCGAGATCAGGCCTGTCGCAGTGTCGCGGCACCCGCCGCGCTCAGATCGCTCGGCCGAGACGTCCGGCAAGGTCCTGCACATATTGCCAGGCCACACGGCCCGACCGCGAGCCGCGCGTGGTCGCCCATTCCAGCGCTTCCCAGCGCAGCCGTTCCTGAGGCAGGTCAAGCCCATAGTGGTCCGCATATCCGGCGACCATGTCGAGGTAGTCGTCCTGGCTGCATTTATGGAACCCGAGCCAGAGGCCGAACCGGTCGGAGAGGGAGACTTTTTCTTCCACTGCCTCATGCGGATTGATTGCTGTCGACCGTTCGTTTTCAATCATGTCACGGGGCAAAAGATGGCGCCGGTTGGACGTGGCATAGAGAATGACGTTGTCCGGCCGCCCCTCGATCCCGCCATCGAGTGCTGCCTTGAGAGACTTGTAGGCCGTATCGTCATGATCGAAGGACAGATCGTCGCAAAACAGGATGAAGCGCTCCGGTGCCCGACGCAGAATGGTCATGAGCTGGGGAAGGGAATTGATGTCTTCGCGGTGGATCTCGACGAGTTTGAGGGGGGCTGACAGATCAAGGCCACCAAGCAGCGCCGCATGGACCGACTTGACGAGCGAGGACTTGCCCATGCCGCGCGCGCCCCACAACAAAACGTTGTTTGCCGCATGGCCGCGGGAAAAGCGGGTGGTGTTGTCAAGCAGGATATCGCGCACATGATCGACGCCGCGGATCAGGCCGATGTCGATGCGGTTTGGACGCAGCACCGGCTGCAGCCAGACACGGGCCGCATCCCAGACAAAACAGTCGGCCGCAGACAGGTCATTGGCGGCCTGTTTCGGACCGGCGATAGATTCCAGCGCGGCGGTGATGCGGGCCAGTTGCTCAAGAATCAGGCGGGCGGTCTCGTCATGCATGGTCTGGGACTTTCGCGGTTTCAAATCCGGCGCACCGGTCGGCCGATGCGCGTTAGCATGGGAATGGGGCGACACAAAAGCCAATTCTGGCCGCAATTTGCCGCTTTGCGGCTCAGGTTTGCGTTGCATTCACGCCTTCTCTCACTATATTCCGCTCACCCAATGGCGACCGGTTTCGGGCGCTGCATCCGAGGAGTTTTTGATGTTCGTTACCCCGGCTTATGCCCAGACCTCCGGAATCGGCGGCGGCGGTGAGATCCTGATGTCGATTCTGCCTTTCGTTCTCATTTTTGTGATCATGTATTTCCTGATCATCCGGCCACAGCGAACCCAGATGAAGAAGCGCGAGGAGATGCTCAAGAGCGTGCGCCGCGGCGATCAGATCATTACTGGCGGCGGAATTCTCGGGAAGGTGACCAAGGTCGTCGACGATTACGAACTGGAAATCGAGATCGGCGAAGGCGTCAAGGTGCGAACGCTCCGCTCGCTCATCGCCGATGTTCGTGTCAAGACCGAGCCGGTCAAGGAATAGCCATTTTGCGCGGGCATGGCTTTGCTTGTCCGCATCCCGGCGCATCTTGCGCGCAGGCCGGTTGAACTGAGAGCCCCATGCTTTATTTTTCCCGCTGGAAAACCACACTCATCTGGCTCGCAGTCCTTGCTGCCTTCGTCGTGGCCTTCCCCAATCTGTTGTCACGAGATCAGGCGGGCCAACTTCCCGCTTTCCTGCCGTCCAACAAGATGACGCTTGGCCTCGATCTGCAGGGCGGCTCGCATATGCTCCTGCAGATCGACCGCAGCGACATCGTGAAAGTGCGTGTGGCCACGCTCAGCGACGACGTTCGCCGTCTCTTGCGGGCCGCCAATATCGGATACACCGGGCTCACCGGCAGTGAGGGTGCGGTCCAGGTCCGCATTCGCGAAGCTGCGAAAGTCGCGGATGCCAAACAGGCCCTGGGCGAACTGACCACGCCTGTAAGTGCCGGACTTTTCGGTGGCGGCTCGATTGTCGAAGTCGAGCTTGCGGAGCCACAGCCTGGGGTTTTGCGGCTCGTGTTGACTGAAGCGGGCCTCACGTACCGTGTCTCCTCGGCGCTGTCCCAGTCGATCGAAGTCATTGGACGACGCGTAAATGAACTCGGCACCACTGAGCCGATCATCCAGCGCCAGGGTGACGACCGTGTGCTGGTGCAGGTTCCCGGTCTTGGAGACTCCCAGCGACTCAAGGACATTCTGGGCCAGACTGCCAAGCTCACCTTTCAGATGGTCGACACATCAATGCCGGTGGAAGAAGCCATCACCGGCCGGCCGCCGGCCAATTCGCAGGTGCTCTATTCCCCCGACGACCCTCCGGTTCCCTATCTCGTCAGTCGGACGATCGACATCTCGGGCGAAAATCTGGTGGATGCGCAGGCTGGCTTCGACCAGCGCACAAATGAGCCCGTCGTGACTTTCCGGCTTGACAGCAAAGGCGGTCAGCGTTTTGGCCAGATCAGCCAGCAGAACGTCGGTCTGCCCTTCGCCATCATTCTCGATGAGCAGGTCTTGTCGGCACCCGTGATCCGCGAGCCGATCCTGACTGGCACCGGCCAGATTTCGGGCAGTTTCACCATTGATGGCGCCAATGATCTCGCCGTGCTGTTGCGAGCGGGCGCACTTCCTGCGGATTTGACCATCATCGAGGAACGGACCGTCGGCCCGAGCCTGGGTGCAGACTCGGTCGCAGCCGGCGAGATTGCGTCGTTGATCGCGGCAGTTCTCGTCCTGGCATTCATGTTCCTCGCCTATGGCAGGCTCGGCCTGATTGCAAACATCGCGCTCGTGGCCAATGTCGCCATGATCGTCGCAGTCCTTACCACGCTCGGCGCGACGCTGACGCTCCCAGGTATTGCTGGCATTGTGCTGACCATGGGCATGGCGGTGGACTCAAACGTCATCATCTTCGAGCGCGTACGCGAAGAAAGGCGGAGCGGACGCTCGCTGGTGCAATCGCTCGATGCGGGCTTCCAGCGTGCGTTGGCGACCGTGGTGGACGCGAACATGACGACATTGATCGCAGCCGCCATCTTGTTTTTCGTGGGCACGGGCCCGGTCCGCGGCTTCGCCGTGACCCTTGGTATCGGCATCATCACGACCGTCTTCACCGCCTACACGCTGACACGCTGGATGATTGCCTGGTGGCTGCGCCATTACCGGCCGACTGACCTGCCTTCGGGCCTGGTCAAATACCTGCCAGCCAAGCCCAGGTTCGGTTTCATGGCTTTGCGCCGCATGGCCTTCATCTTCTCGATCGTCACATCCATTGCCGCAATGGGGTCGTTTGCGGCAGTGAACATGAATTACGGCATCGACTTCCTCGGGGGTTCTTCCATCGAAGTGGCGGCCAAGGATGGGTCAGCCGATGTCGGCGCGGTGCGCGCGACGCTGGAGGATCTCAATCTCGGCGATGTGCAAGTCCAGGAATTCGGCAACGCGGCCGAACTGCTCATCCGGGTCGGCACGCAGGACGGTGGCGACAATGCCGAGCAGTCCGCAATCGCCAAGGTGCGCACCGCACTGGACGCCGACTACGAGTTCCGCCGCATTGAGGTCGTGGGTCCGACCGTCTCCTCCGAACTTGCCCAGGCCGGTACGATCGCAGTCATCGCCTCGATGTTCGCCATGCTGGTCTATATCTGGTTCCGTTTCGAGTGGCAGTTCGGTGTGGGGGCCATCCTGACGACCCTGCACGACGTGATCATGATGGTGGGATTCTATGTCTGGTTTCAGCTCGAATTCAATCTGACCTCCATCGCTGCAATCCTGACGGTGATCGGCTATTCGATCAATGACACTGTCGTGGTCTATGACCGCGTCCGCGAGAACCTGCGCCGCTACAAGAAAATGCCGATCGAACAATTGCTTGATCTGTCGATGAACGAAACGCTCTCGCGCACCATCCTGACCGGGATCACGACGCTGATGGCGCTGACGGCGCTGTATATCTGGGGCGGAGAGGTGATCGCCTCTTTCACCATCGCCATGATCTTCGGCATCCTGATCGGCACCTATTCGTCGATCTTCGTCGCCGGTCCGCTGCTCATCCTGTTCAAGCTGCGCGGAGATACATTCCGCGCCGAAATCGATGGCGTCAAACCAGGAATGGAGACCCCGCCGGTCAAGGCGGATGGCGCACCCGGCGAGAGCCGGGCCTGACGATGGCCCGGGGGATCGAGATCCGGCAGGCGCATTTCCCCGGCCGGGCGCCGATCGAAGCCTATGGCAATGGTGGATTCCGGTTTGCCGACATGTCCCATCGTGGCTCGATTCTGTGCATGCCATCTGGCATCCACGGGTGGGATGTGACCGAACCGGCGAGCCTGAGCCTGGCCTCGCTCGCGCGCGCGCTTGACGAGGCTGACGGGATCGAGTTTCTGCTCCTTGGAACCGGCCTTGACTTGCGGCCGATCCCCGCCGACATCAAGGCCGCACTGCGCGCCCGCTCCATCTCGTCCGACCCGATGAGCACCGGGGCTGCGGTGCGAACCTACAATGTGATGTTGGCCGAATCGCGCGCTGTCGCCGCCGCGCTGATCGCCGTTTGAGGCGCCGTGTGGCCACCGCACCTGACCAGGATGTCGCCGAAAGACTTTTGAGGCTGCGCACAACCGACCTCGACCGCTATCTGGCTTGTCTGTTGATGCCCGCATCCGTCCGCGACGACCTCGTGCGCCTGTTCCTGTTCAATGCCGAGATTGCTGCGGTTCGCGACAAGGTACGCGCGGCGCTGCCGGGTGAAGTGCGCCTGCAATGGTGGGTCGACGCGCTGTCGGGCGAGCGGGCCGGGGAGGCTCGGGATAACCCGGTCGCCTCGACGTTTCTGGAGATGCTCGACCGCCGCGCCATTCCGGTCGTTTCCCTGATATCGATGTGCCAGGCGCGGGTCTTTGATCTTTATGATGATCCCATGCCGGACCGGGCGACTTACGAGGGCTATGCGGGGGAGACTGCGGCTGCGCTGCTGCAGATATCGGCGCTGGTTCTTGATCCCGCCCATGCGACGGCGGCGGCCACGGTCTGCGGCCATGCGGGTGTCGCCCAATCGGTCGCCGGGCACCTGATGCTGCTGCCGCTGCACAGGTCGCGCGGGCAGGTCTATCTGCCTGGTGACAGCCTTGCGGCGACGGGGCTTGACCGGGACGGCTTTCTCGCAGGCGACGACGATGGGCGGTGCGCTGCAGCCATCTCCGCTTTCGTGTCGCTCGGGCGCGAGCATCTTTTCAAGGCAAGGGCGGAAATGGCGCGCCTTCCGCCGACGCTGCGGCCGGCCTTGTTGCCCGTCGCGCTGTCCGCGCCGGTTTTCGATCTGGCCGACCGTCTCGGCGCCCGCTGTCTTGAGCAATCGCCGCAGCCCGCCCAGTGGCGACGGCAGTGGCGGTTTTTCCGCGCCCGCGCCACCGGTCGGATTTGAGACGCCGATCAATGGCCTGTTGCCCGGCCGACGAAATTCCGTTGCGGAGCACCGTCCGATCGGATAATTCGAGCAAGGGCGACGCAACAAGATCCTGCGTCAATCGGGAGGAAAGCCATGAGCCTGGGCGTTCTGGTGACCGTTGTGGCGCTGGGCATTGCGCTGATCGTGACGATCGTGCATCTGACCGGGGGGTCGCGCCGCAAGCCCCCGCCTGACCACGGCGAGGCCATCCTTGAATTTGGCAAGGCTTTTCCCTTGGAAGCGATCCGGACAGCCATCATGACCGAGGACGGCAGCGCCACCTTCTTCCGGCTTGCCGACGGCAAGACTGGCCTGCTGCAGGCCATGGGGCGTCATTCGGTCGCCCGCATCATCGAACCTGACAGCGTTTCCATCGAGAGTGTCGAACCTGCAGCCGGCCTGCGGATCCTGTTTCGTGAGACCGCCTTCAAGGGCGGGACCTATCTGTTCAGTTCAACCGAGCAGGCCGCCGAAGTTGCCCTCTGGCTCGCCGGAAGCTTCGCGCGTGCAGGGCAGGACAGGCCTGTGCCGGTCCGCCCTGTCAAGGACAGCCCCGATGCCTGATGTGAATTCGTTTCCTGAAGTCACCCAACTCGCCATCCCGTTCTTCATCGCGGCGATACTGATCGAGCTTCTGGTGATCCGCTATTTCAAGGGCCGCGGCGATTACGAGACGCGCGACACCCTCACGTCGCTGCTGCTGGGAACGGGCAATGTGGTGTCCGGCCTGCTCCTGGGCTTCGTGGCGTTTGGCGTTCTGATGTGGGCCTGGGAGTTCCGCCTTGTCGACCTTGGCGCCTCCTGGCCGGTCATTCTTCTGTGCTTCGTGCTCGATGACCTGCGCTACTACTGGTATCACCGGATTGCCCACCGCTCACGCTGGGTCTGGGCCGAACACGTCACCCACCATTCCTCCCAGCACTACAATCTCTCGACCGCGCTGCGGCAGAGCTGGACCGGAACTTTCACCGGCATGTTCATCCTCCGGATTCCGCTCGCGCTTTTAGGTTTTCACCCGTTGCTGCTTGCCTTCGTGGGCGGGTTGAACCTGGTGTATCAGTTCTGGATCCACACCGAATCCATAGGCCGGATGTGGCGGCCGATTGAATACATTTTCAACACACCGTCTCACCACCGTGTTCATCACGCCACCAATCCGCGCTATCTCGACGCAAATTACGCCGGCACGCTGATCATCTGGGATCGCATGTTCGCAACCTTTGTTCCCGAACTCGACGACGACATGCCGCGCTACGGAATCATCAGGAATATCGGCACCTGGAATCCGGTCAAGGTTGCCTTCCACGAATGGATCGACATGTTCCGTGATGCTTTCCAGCCAGGGATCAGCCTCAACGCGCGTTTCAGATATCTCTTCGCGCCCCCCGGCTGGAGCCATGACAACTCGCGCAAAGGGTCCCAAGCGCTCAAGGCCGACTATGTCGCGCTCAATCCCGACATGGCGGGAACGCCTGGCTTGCCGTCCCGCCTCCCCACCGGACCCGAGACGGCGGCACCTGCCGGATAGGACTTTCGGAAATCGCGGGCGGCCTTGCCCGCCCTTCCTCAGGTCCCTCCCTCAGGTCCCTCCGTCAGTTCCGTCACATCGTCAGGCGGACTCTGAGTATCTGGGCGGCGATGTCCTGGAAGGTCTGCTTGAGCTTCCTGGACTCCGACACCGCAATCGCATTTGCGGGCGAGGATGCGCATTTGGCAAGTTCGGCGCGGGTGGCAGCGTTGTCGATACCCACGGCGACCGTGAAGATCTCGATGCCATCGGCCTTGGCGTTGGTGCAGGTCTCGACCATCTTGTCGTCGGCGAGTTTGATATTCGTGCCGGTGTGGGACGGATAGGTGGGCGATCGGGTGTTGGCTCCGTCGGTCATGACAATCATGAACTTGCGAAGGGTCTTTGCCGGTTTGGCCGCCTCGGCGAACGGCTCTCCGGGTGCCAGCACATGCCAACCCCAAAGCACGCCTGCCGGGACATAGGTCAGTCCATTGGCCTGCATCGCCGAAACTGCGGTGCGCACGCTGTCAAACTTGTCGGTCAACGGCAGTATGGGCGCGACGCAGGCAACATTCATCAATCCGGGAATGGGCCGGTCGGTGCGGCCCTTGCGGGTGTCATCGGGATTGGCGCGCGAGCCCACGCACCCTCTCCATATCCTGGATTTGCTGTCCGGCTCGACCTGCAGCCAGCTCCTGCCGCGATTTCCAAGGCCGACATTGACATAGTCGCCGAAGGGAACCACCCCCATCTTTGTCTTCAACTCGGTGGCCTGCTCGAACGTGGTGATCATTTCCAGTGTCGCGGTCTTGAGATCGGCAAGTTTCTGGCCTTTCATCGACCCTGTGTTGTCGAGCACAAGCGCGACTTCAAGCGACTGGCTGCCGGGCCGCGAAGCCTGGGCGGCGACATTCACCTTGAGGGTGTCAAAATTGAAAAGGTGGGCGAATGTGCTGGGCAGTACGCCGTCAACGGTCAAAGTGACCCGTCCGTCGGCACTGACAACGAGGCCTTTGACGCTCACGTCGTCGCGCACGCCTTTGGGCAGATTTCCGCGCAGTGCCTCTTCGGCAACAATCCGGAGTTCAGCCTCGGTTGTCTTGTTGGACGACGCTGCCGAAAGGACTGCGGCATCCACGGCATTCTGGATATCGGCCCGGTAACTTGCGGCATTGACGTAATCGACCGCGAAGGCGGCGGCACCGAAAAGAGGCAGTGACAGAACGGCGGCTGTCAGCGCAAAATTGCCGGAGCGGTCCTTGAAAATGGTCGTCCTCATGCCAATCTCCCTCATCCAGCCAGTGGCGCTCTGACGGCTCGGCTGACCTGGACTCGTCGCTCAGGCTCCGCGCATCAGAAATCTGGCAGAAGATAACCTGGCAGCGGTTATGGATGTCTTAAAGATTTCATTATGATGTGAACGGCTTTGACGAAAATGACCTGTTTTGGTTCCTGCAGGCGATGGATTCATCACCTTTTCCGAACAAATCCCGTCATGTGCCGCAAAAAAGAAAGGCCGGTTGCGCAATGAGACCGCGCAACCGGCTTCTCCTACAGCGCCGCGCGTCTTTTCAGACGCGCAAAGGCCGCTGTAACCCTTTGAAGAAATGCATGTGCGTTTCGTTCAATCGAACCGGACATGCTTTAGGAGCAATTCCAGCGAAAGTGGCACCCGCTTTCGCGTCCGGAATTGGGTCAAAACAAGAGGATAGAGCTATCGACACGGCTGTTTTGAACGATCACGCGGGCGCTTGGACAAGACTGAGAGGAACGGACTATCCCCGCCAAAGGCTTGTCTCGACTATTGGGCCGCCTCCACAGCCTCGGACACCTCAAGCCATCGGGCGCAATCTATCAGCGCACGGCGGCTCAACGCCTGTTTCCTGGCGATGGATTTCTCCTTGCCGCGAAAGCGCCGGCCTGTGTCGGGCCGGACGATCTCTCCGGGCTCAAGCGGCGGAAACAGCCCGAAATTGACATTCATGGGCTGGAAGGACCGCTTGCCCGGCTCGTCATCACTGACGATATGGCCGCCGGTGATATGGGTGAGAAGCGCGCCCATCGCTGTGGTCGCTGGCGGGATCGAGGGAAGACATCCCCATTGCTCCTCTGCGGCGAAGCGGCCTGCGAGAAGCCCGATGGCCGCACTTTCCACATACCCTTCGCAGCCCGTGATCTGGCCGGCAAAGCGCAGGCCCGGACGCGACTTGAGTTGCAGGGTCTTGTCAAGAAGCAGCGGCGAGTTGAGATAGGTGTTGCGGTGCAGACCTCCAAGGCGGGCGAATTCCGCCGTTTCAAGTCCCGGGATCATCCGGAATATCGATGCCTGCTCGCCATATTTGAGCTTCGTCTGGAAACCCACCATGTTGTAGAGTGTGCCGAGCGCATTGTCCTGGCGCAACTGCACCACCGCGTAGGCCTTGACGTCCGGCTTGTGGGCATTGGTGAGGCCCATCGGCTTCATCGGCCCGTATCTCAGCGTCTCGCGCCCACGCTCGGCCATGACCTCGATAGGCAGGCAACCATCGAAATAGGGCGTTCCTTCCCATTCCTTGAAACCGGTCCGGTCAGCAGCAATCAGCGCGTCGAGAAAGGCCTCGTATTGCGCCTTGTCCATCGGGCAGTTGATATAGTCCTTGCCGGTTCCGCCCGGTCCGACCTTGTCGTAGCGGGATTGATACCAGCAGACCGACACGTCGATACTGTCGGCATGGACGATCGGGGCAATGGCATCAAAGAAGGCGAGCGCATCCTGCCCGGTCTCCAACGTGATCGATTCGGCGAGCGAAGTTGCTGTCAGAGGACCTGTTGCGATGATGGTCCGACCCCAGTCGGCGGGCGGCAGCCCGGAAATCTCCTCGCGCGCAAGCGTGATCAGCGGCTCAGCCGCAATCGCTGCCGTCACGGCCCTGCTGAATCCCTCACGGTCCACCGCCAGTGCGCCCCCGGCAGGCACCTGGTTGCGGTCGGCACAAGCCATGATCAGCGACTGCGCCAGACGCATTTCCGCGTGAATGACGCCCACGGCGTTGCTTTCGGCATCGTCGGAACGGAAAGAGTTGGAGCAGACCAGCTCGGCAAGCCCGTCGGTCTTGTGAGCGTCCGTGCCGCGCACCGGTCGCATTTCATGCAGGATGACCGGAATGCCGCTGCGGGCGATCTGCCAGGCGGCTTCCGATCCGGCGAGACCGCCGCCGATGACATGAATGGGTTTCTCTTGGCCGCCTGGTGCGGACATGGTGCGCGATGTGCTCATGGATGGGGTCCTTACCATAGAGCGGCGTCGAGCTGAAGAGGTTCCCGGCCCGCTCAGGCGAGACTGCCCCGGGAACAAAAAAAGCGGTGCCTGAAAGGCACCGCCGGATAGACCGCAGAAAGTTCGAAAGGCTTAGCGGCGCAGGCCCCGCGCCACGGTGTCGATGTCAAAACGGCTCAGGCCGATGTCGGCAAGCGTTTCGTTGGACAGGTTGGCGAGTTCGGTGGCGGTCTGGCGCGAGCGCATCCAGTTGCGGGCTTTGCGGAGAATGTACATCGTGGTTTCCTCGGGTGGCGGGTGCCCGTCACTCTGGCGGGCCATCAATTCCGTGCCCTTCATATAGGCGTTTGCCTGCCAATTGTGCAGCGCGATAAAATCAGATCTGCCATGCAAAAACCTGATAGCTGGCTTGGAAAGGGTGCTGGCGACAGATCTGCCCGAAAAAGCGCCAAACGTTAAGCTTTGCATGCAGTGCAGCGGCGCTGCAACACCGGCCAAAAGCAGTGGTGCAATCGAAAAACGGCGCCCGGTCAGGGCGCCGTCTTGGCAGGCGGCAGACGCATCTGTCGCGCGGTGTGTCAGAGAGCCGTTACTTTGCCGCGACACGAGAAACAAACGGGATGTCGCCGCGTGAAATGCCGAGATCGCTCAGTTCGCGGTCGGACATGCGCGACAGTTCGTTGACCGTGTTGCGGTAAGTGCGCCATTCCTGGAAAGACTTGCGGATGTTCATTGTGATGTCCTTTCGGTTCAGTTTCGGAGGCCGTCGGCCTCGTATTCGATGTTTGATAGATAGGGAGGTTCGCCCGACTTGTGCACTGCGTTAAAATGCATGCGTGCCATGCGCCAAATGCAAATCGCCTTGCTAAATCCATGAAATATCGCGAGAAAAACACATTCTCGAAAGGTTTCGTTTACCTTTCCAGCGGCCCGCCACGGTCAAACCTGTTTCCGCTTCGTCGGAGGTCTGGGGGACGTCCGAAAGCAAAGTCTTCCGGTTCGCGAATTGCGTTCAAGACTGGGAGATGGGGGAAAGCTGGTCGATGCGAGACGATCGTGGAAGAGAGCCTGCGTCGGTCCGCCGGGCCGCGCCAAAAAAACCAACCCCCAAAAACAGTAACCCCCAAAAACGGTAACGCCCGAAAACAATAACGCCCGAAAACAATAACGCCCACCGGGGGAGGAGGATCCGGTGGGCGTCATTTTGAACGACTGGCAACCTGGGAGGAGGATGTGGTTACCAGTCACATCGGAGCGGCAGTGGGAGGAGGATACCACCGATCCGAATTCGTCAAACTCTTTACAGTGCGCGCCGTGCAACGTAAGGGATGTCGCCCCGGCTCATACCGATGTCGCTCAACTCGCGCTCCGAGAGCCTGTTCAGCTCGGCACAGGTTTCACGATACTTACGCCAGCTGGCGTAGGAGCTGATCAATTTCATAAAACTCTCCGCTTTCTGGTGTTTCCCGGTTCGCTACCGCAGCGTTCCGATGGAATGAAGATAGGTGGAGCAAATCGATTTGTGCAGTGCAATATCGACATGGAAGCCATGCAAATTTAGCACGGCTCAAAACTGATCCGGCTATTTCGTTTTGCCTTCCGGGTTTCGCGATGGGCGCGGCTTTCGAAGCCTTGATCGAAGTGCCGGAAGGATCTGGATTTATCCGGGCCAATTTGCCATGAGTAGCGTGAAAAAGGGGAGACGGGCCTTGTTTCGCAGCCGACTTGGAAAACTGCTTGATCTCTGGACGGAAACCGGGCTGCTCGCACCCGGGCAGGCCGATAGGCTGATGGCTGATTTTGAGGCCCGCAGCCCCGCCTACAGTCTGGCCGGCGTGCTGGGACTTCTCGCCGCGCTCCTGCTTGGGGCGGGGGTTGTGGTTCTCATAGCGGCGAACTGGGAGCTTTTCCCGCGGATTGCCCGCGTCCTCCTGATTTGTACCCTGATTGCGGCCGCGCTGATGACCGCCGCTGTCCTTCAGCGCAAAGGCCACAGTCGCCTGGCGGACGCCGCACTTTTGTTCTCGGTGCTCTGCTTCGGCGCGGGCATCGCGCTCGTTGGTCAGATGTACCATTTGTCCGGCGATGAACGGGACGCTTCCCTGCTCTGGGCGGTCGGCGGGTTGCTGACCGCCATTGTGTTCGCCGCGCCGATAACGTCGGTGCTTGCGGCGCTCCTCGCTTGCGCCCATCTCTGGTTTGCGTTCGACGGGGACTGGTCGCCCGCCATCGCCACCACGGCGCTTGCGCTCGCTGTCGTCGCAGCCCTGGCCAGCTTCCGTGCCAGATCGGTCCTTTCGAGGCAGATTGTCTGGGTGCTGATGATCGGATGGCTGATCTGGCAATTTTCCGTCTGGGAGCCGGCTGATCCGGGCTATGTGATCGCCGCCGTCGGAGCAGGCCTGCTTGCGCTCGGATCTGCGCCTGGCTCACCGCTGGTGCGCCTCGTGGGTCTTCATGGAGAGGCGTCGTTTTATGGGTTGGCGCTCTTGCTTTCCGGCCTCGCCGTGATCCAGTTCGATTTTTCCTTCGACACGGTGGCAAATCCTGTCCCGGTCATTGTCCCGGTCCTGGTTCTTGCCGTCGCTGTCGGGGCGATCTCGCTCGCCGGTCGTGCCAACGCCGCCATCCGCTGGCTTGCCTATGCCGGCTTCGCAGCCGAGACATTTTATCTCGCCACTGTCACGATCGGCACGATGCTCGGCACGTCCGGTTTCCTCTTGGTGGGCGGAGTGATCCTGGCGCTGTCGGCCTGGGCGGTGCTGCGTCTCGAACGTCGGCTCAAGTCAAGTGGGGAGAGCCGTTGATGCCCGTGATCTTCAAGCCCGTAAACGCCTGGGTCGCCGCAGCGCTGGCCGCGCTCTTCATGGTGGGCAGTCTTGCGTTCATGATCGAAAGCCGGGCCATGATCCTGAGGTCGGGCGCAGAAGTTGTCTTAAAGGTCGTCCCGGTGGACCCGCGCGACCTGATGCGGGGTGACTATGTCGTGCTGCTCTACGACATTTCCCAGATACCTGCTGAACAACTGGACCGGGGGTCCGAACCAGGTGGACGAATGCTCCCGGTCTGGGTTCGGCTCAAGCCTGGCCCGGAAGGCATCCATGTCTTCTCTGGCGCATCGCTTGAAAAACCCGTGTCTCTGGCTGACGGCGAGGTGGCAATCCTGAGCAAGCCGGGCTTCATCGGCCTTTCGACGGACCCGCTTGGCGCACCACCGCCCATTTATCTTACCTACGGCATCGAACGCTACTACGTGCCCGAAGGCGAGGGCCTCGTCATCGAAGAAGCCCGCAACGCCGAGCGCACGACGGTGGCCGTCCGCGTCTCCGACTCAGGCACTGGCCAGATCAGCCGCCTGCTGATCGACGGTCAAAGTGTCTATGCCGAACCGCTCTATTGACCCGATGGCCGACGGCGGCTTGCCGGGGTGCCCGAATCCGGTCCCACGTCGTTTGATTTTCCTTTGATCGCCGCCAATCGGGTGATATAGAAACCACGCGTTCTGGGTCGACCTTGCGCAAGCGGGTTTGTGCGACCTCACGAGCGGGTATGGTGAAATTGGTAGACACGCCAGATTTAGGTTCTGGTGCCGAAAGGCATGGGAGTTCAAGTCTCTCTACCCGCACCAGATTGAAAGTCCGGTCCGGCTGCCGATCGGCACGTCCTGACAGGGTAGTTTGAGACGGGCCTCCGGCCGGGTGACCGGTCAGGGAGGCTTTGATGTTAATGCCACATGCGGCGCCGAATGTCCGGCGTTGGCGCAGGCGGGGTGAAAAATCCCGATATCGGCGCGACCGCGAGGAAATGAAGGTTTGAACATGCAGGTTATCGAAACGCTTGCCGAAGGGCTGAAGCGCCAACTCAAGGTCGTGATCCCCGCCAAGGACATGGAATCGCAGATGAACGTGAAGCTGGCCGATGCCAAGGACAAGGTCCGCATCAACGGCTTCCGGCCTGGCAAGGTTCCGATGTCCCACCTCAAGAAGGTCTACGGCCGCTCGATCATGGCCCAGATCGTCAACGAGCTGATCCAGGAAAAGCCGACGGCCATACTCTTTGAACGCGGCGAAAAGGCTGCCACCCAGCCCGAGATCGTCATGACCGAAGACGAGGCTCATGCCGAGGCGATCCTGTCGGCCAAGGCCGATTTCGAATTCACCATGGATTACGAGGTCATCCCGAGCTTCGACATCATGGATCTGACCCAGATCTCCGTGACACGTGAAATTGTGGACGTGCCCGCGGACGAAGTCGACGCGCAGGTCATGCGGATCGCCGAAAACAGCCGCACTTACGAAACCAAGACCGGCGAAGCAGCCGAAGGTGACCGCGTCACCATCGATTATCTCGGCATGGTCGACGGCGTCGCCTTTGAGGGCGGCACCGACCAGGATGCCGAGCTGATCATCGGTTCCAAACGGTTCATTCCCGGTTTTGAGGAACAGCTTGTCGGTCTCAAGGCAGACGACAAGAAAGTCATCACCGTGACTTTCCCGGAAGCCTACCAGGCGGCACATTTGGCGGGCAAGGAAGCCACCTTCGACATCACAGTCAAGGAAGTGTCGGCCCCCGCAAAGCTGGAAATCAACGACGAGCTCGCCAAGACGCTTGGTCTCGACTCGGCCGACAAGTTGCGCGACGTCGTGCGGTCGCAGATCGAAAGCCAGTATGGTCAGGTCACACGTCAGAAGCTGAAGCGGCAGATTCTCGACCAACTCGATGTGGCCCACGTTTTCGAAGCGCCCACCAAGCTCGTCGAAGCGGAGTTTGAGAGCATCTGGCGCCAGATCAACCAGGAACTCACCGACAACGGCAAGACTTTTGCTGATGAAGACACCACCGAGGAAGCCGCCCGCGTGGAGTACCGGGCGCTTGCCGAGCGCCGCGTGCGCCTGGGTCTCGTGTTGTCGCAGATCGGCGAAAAGGCCAACGTTCAGGTGAGTGACGAGGAAATGCAACGGTCGCTGTTCGAACAGGTTCGCCGCTTCCCCGGACAGGAAAAGCAGATTTACGAGTATTTCCAGAAGACGCCCGGCGCTTCTGCATCGCTGCGCGCGCCGATCTTCGAGGAAAAGACCATCGACCACATGCTCACCCTCATTCAGGTCGCCGACACGTCGGTGACCAAGGAAGAGTTGATGGCTGAAGACGAAGCGGATGCATCGTCGAAGGCCGAAGATGCGTCTGCCGAAAAGGAAACTGCTGCGCCCGAAAAGGAGGCCCCCGAGAAGGAGGCCCCCGAGAACGAGGCCCCCGAGAAGGAGGCCCCCGAAAAGGAGGCCCCCGAGAACGAGGCCCCCGAGAACGAGGCCACCACGAAGGACGAAGCGGCCGTATAATCTGGTCTCACGTCAAGCCGATACAGGCCCCGCTGTTCTTGTCCCTGCTCCCCGGTCCCGGACCGTTTCGGGCAGGGTCCGGCGGGGCCTTTTTGTTGCGATGACGATGTGCAGGGCGTCAAAGCGGTGCGGCGATGTCTGCACCTCCAAATGGATGCCCAAGGTCGCTGCAAGAAGCGGGTTGCGCTGATTTGATTTTACGGTTCAGGACGTCGGCCGCGCAACCACCGTCAGCAATGGCTTGTTTCGAAACCCAGTCCAGCTAGTGGTTTGATTCCAACATTTGCATCCCGTTGCCGCACCTTCCAGCGCAAATGTTGGAATCAGAGAAACCACTAGTAAGCTTATGATTCTAGTGGATTTTATGAGTTTGACATTTGGTATTGGACGTGTTGGAAATGGGTACCAAATGTCAAACTCAGTCCACTAGGGTTGCGAAAAACGATGCCGGGGTGGGTAATGTTTGATCCGATCATAAGCAAGTATGGTGCGGCGGCCAAGGCCAAGCTCTCAAGCCCTGCGATCACAGGCGCGCCCGAAGACAACATCCGCGCCCCGCTGGAGGAGTTGATTTCTGCGCTCGCGGTGGCGGCTGGTCAGCAACCCGGTTGGGTCACGCTTGTCGGCGAAAGTACCCTGTCCGCCTTGGGGACCCGGCCTGACTATGCCGTGACTGTCCGCAGCGCCCTGACCGGGTTCATCGAGTTGAAAGCCCCGGGCAAAGGCACCGACCCGCGAAAGTTTACTGATCCGCATGACAAACGCCAGTGGCAGAAACTGAAGTCGCTGCCGAACTTGCTCTATAGCGATGGCCAGTCTTTCAGCCTCTGGCAGAATGGGGCGCTCGTTGGCCAGATCATTCACCTGTCGGGTGATCTTGACACGGCGGGGGCCAAACTTACCGCGCCTTCCTCGCTGATCACCCTGCTGACCGATTTCCTCAGCTGGAACCCGATCCCGCCCGACAGCCCGCGCAAGCTGGCTGAGGTGTCGGCCCGCCTTTGCCGCCTTTTGCGGGACGAAGTGCTGGAAGAACTGGAGAACGGCACCCAAAGTTTGACCGATCTTGCCACCGAATGGCGCGGCCTCTTGTTCCCGCAGGCCGATGATGCGCAGTTTGCCGACGGCTACGCGCAAGCCGTGACCTTTGGCCTGCTGATGGCGCGGGCACAAGATATCCCGCTCGACAAGGGCATCGCCCACGCAGCCCTTGCCCTGCGCGACACCAACACGCTGATCGGCACCGCCCTTCGCCTCCTGACCGACGACCCGGTCATCCAAAAAGCGCTGTCCACCGCAACCTCGACCCTGACCCGGGTGCTGCATGAGGTGCATTGGCCCACCCTGTCCAAGGGCAAGCCCGACGCCTGGCTCTATTTCTACGAAGACTTCCTCGAGGTTTACGACAACGCCCTGCGCAAGAAGACCGGCAGCTACTACACCCCGCCCGAGGTGGTTGAGGCCATGGTCCGCCTGACGGATGAGGCGTTGCGCGATCCCGCCTTGTTTGGCCGCCATGCCGGGCTCGCCGCCGCCGATGTGACCATCGCCGATCCGGCGACGGGCACCGGCACCTTCCTGCTCGGCGTCCTGCGCAAGATTGCCGAGACGGTGGCCGAAGATCAGGGAGCAGGTGCGGTTGGCCCTGCCTTGGGGGCAGCGGCACATCGGCTGATCGGATTTGAGCTGCAGTTCGGCCCCTTTGCCGTGGCGCAGTTGCGGCTGATGGCGGAAATGCGGGCGCTGATGGGGGCGACAGCCACGGGCAGCGGGGTCGGGGGCAACCTGCCGCAGCCGCGCCTTTATGTGACCGACACCTTGGGCGACCCCTATGCCACCCAGACCCAGTTTTCCACCATGCTCGCCCCCATCGGCAATTCCCGGCGCGAGGCCAACGCGATCAAGCGGGATGAGCCGATCACCGTCGTCATCGGCAACCCGCCGTATAAGGTCGATGCAGCGGGGCTAGGTGGCTGGGTTGAAAAGGGCAGTCCGGGACGCCCTTCGCCGATGGACCTGTGGGCACCCTTGCCCGCTTGGGGCCTTGGCGCACATGCCAAGCATCTGAAAAACCTCTACGTCTTCTTCTGGCGGTGGGCCGCGTGGAAAGTGTTCGGGTCGGGCCATGCCGAGGCGACAGGCGAGTCGGGGGATGGATCGGGGGTCCACCGCCCCGGCATCGTTTGCTACATTACTGCCGCAGGGTTTCTGAATGGGCCGGGGTTTCAGCAGATGCGCGCCGATCTGCGGGCAAGCTGTTCCGACATCTGGGTCATCGACGCCTCACCCGAAGGGCATCAGCCCGCCGTCAACACCCGGCTGTTTCAGGGCGTGCAGCAAGAGGTGTGCATCGTGCTGGCGCTGCGCCGTCCGGGTGCCGACACGGGCGTGCCTGCGCGTATCCGCTATCGTGCCTTGCCGAAAGGGCACCGTGAAGACAAGTTCCGGGATTTGGCAGACCTGTCTTTGACGGATGACGGCTGGCAGGATGGCGAGACGAGTTTGCGTGGGCCTTTCCTGCCACAAAGGGGGGCGGGCTGGGCCGCTTACCCCGCATTGCCGGATGTATTCGAGAGTGACTTCGCTGGGGTCATGTCTTGCCGAACTTGGGTGATTGCCCCGGATGCTCCTTCATTGGCAATTCGATGGGACCGTTTGACTCGAGAAAAAGACGCTGTTGAAAAAGCGAAGCTGTTTCACGAGGACCGCGACAGAACGATCATTCGCAAGGTTAAGGTTCCTCTAGGCGTTCATTCTGTGCGCGAAAGCACCGTTGAGAATGATAAGGGCCATGTCGTGCCACCCGTCCGGTTTGGATTTCGTAGCCTTGATCGACAATGGATTATTCCTGATCACAGGCTACTCAGCCAAGGCCGACCCGAACTTTGGGAAAACTGGTCAAACTGTCAGATATTTGGTTTCGTCTTGGATCAGATTCCGGTGACGGACGGCCCGGCGATCATCTTTTCCGATCTGATCCCAGACAAGAACTATTTCCGGGGCAACTCCGCTGGCCGCGCGTTCCCGCTCTGGCGCGATTCCGCCGCCTCGGTCCCGAACGTCAAGGCGGCGCTGCTTGCCCATCTGACCACCGCCTACGGCAAGCCCGTCAACGCCTCCGATATGATGGCCTATGTCGCGGGCCTTCTGGCGCATCCGGCGTTCACCGCCCGGTTCAAGGAAGATCTGATCCGCCCCGGCCTGCGCGTGCCGATCACCGCTGACGCCGCCCTGTTTGACCGCGCCGTGGCCCTGGGGCGCGAGGTGATCTGGCTGCACACCTACGGCGAACGCTTTGCCGACCCTGCGGCTGGTCGCCCGCTCGCCCCGCCCCGGATGCCAAAAGGCCAAGGCCCAACCATAGTTGCAGGCGGCACCATCCCCGGTGCGCCACACCCCTTGCCCGACACCATGCACCACGACCCCTCCACCGGGCGGCTGCACATCGGCGGCGGCTATATCGAAAACGTGCCAACTGCGGTGGCCGAGTATCAGGTGTCAGGCCGCGCCGTGCTGCGCCAATGGTTCAGCTATCGCAAGCGCGACCGCACCCGCCCGGTGATCGGCGACCGCCGCCCGCCCTCGGCGCTGGACAAGATCCAGCCCGATCACTGGCTGCCGGAATACACCGAAGACCTGCTGAACCTTCTGCATGTCCTTGGCCGTCTGGTGGCACTGGAACCGGCACAGGCAACTCTTCTCGCCGAAATCTGCGCCTTCCCCTTGCTGACTGAGGCCGCGCTGACCGCTTCAGGCGCTTTGGCATCAGCCCTCGTGGTCAAAGGCAAGAAAGCAAAGGCGGCAGGACAGTCACACCTGTTCGACTGAACAGCTGTGCGGCCGTTTCGCCGGTTTCAGCCGGGCAAGCCTTGCACCGGCAGGTTCAACCAATACCGGGTGTGTCGACGCTCCCCGGTCCGGGTCAGCATGCCCTGTTCGACCAGATCATGCAGGTCGCGCGTCGCGGTGGCGCGCGAGGTGCCAGTTATGGAAATATAATTCTCGGCACTCAGACCGCCGGTGAACCCGGCGGGTCCTTCGCGGAAGATCCGCCCGATGGTCTTGCCCTGGCGGTCATTCATCTGGTCGCGGTGCAGGTCATAAAACCGTGCCTTGGCGATGAAGAAGGCAACCCGTTCCAGCGTGGTTTGCTGTGCTTTGATCACGGTTTGCGCAAACCAGACCAGCCAGTCGGTGATGGCATCGGTCTTCTGGTGGGCTTCCAGCTGGTCGTAGTAGGTCTTGCGGTCACGCTCGATGGTGTAGGAAAGTGCTGTCAGACTGGGCTGACCGATGTTCTGCGCCAGCGACTTTTCAGCCAGTGCCCGACCAAGACGCCCGTTGCCGTCCTCAAACGGATGGATACTTTCAAAGTAAATATGCCCCAGCCCCGCCCGCGCCAGTGCGGGCAGGGAGGCCGATCCATCGGGTGCCGTCTGGTTGAACCAGTCGATGAAGGCCTGCAATTCGCCGGGCACTCTTGCTGATGGCGGTGCTTCAAAATGAACCGTTGGCCGATCAAGGCGGCCCGAAACGATTTGCATCGCATCGTCATGCCGCCGATAGCCGCCAACGGTTTCAAGTTTTTGATCATGGGCCAGCAGCATGCTGTGCCAGCGAAACAGCGTCTGATGGTCAAGCGGGGCCGCAAAGGCGGAATAGACATCCACCGTCATTTCAGAGATGCCCTGCTCGCGCGGCTTCAAGGGATAGCTGTCAGGGGTCAGACCAAACTGGCGGCGCAACGAGGATTGGACGCTGAGCCGATCCAGCACCTCGCCTTCGATCGCGCTCGTCCGCACGGCTTCCTCGCTCAGAAGCTCGATGCGAAGGCGGTCCCGTTCATCTCCGCCAACATGGCGCACGGCCCCGAGAATTTCGCCAGACGACAACAGGAACCGCCGCTCCAGTGCTGCCAGCGCGGACGGATCATAGTTGAACTTTGGCCAACCAGGTTGCGTCCAGTTCCATGCCATGAGCGATAGGGTCTCTCTCTATCGCTCACAATTGCATATATATCTGAGTTATGGAAGCCGCCGCTATCGATCACGGGTGCCGACTTGACAATGCCGTGCTCTCAACCCTGACCGTGGAACCGGATCTGAAGGATGCCTCCGCTCACCCGCCCGGCAACCTGCGTCCCGCACATCAGTTCGCCCATTCGGCCCCCGTCATCGCGCCCGGCGATCGTGACGGCTTTGGCCAGCGTGGGACAGATGAAGTCGTGTCTGCGAAGAATTCGACCGGACCTCTGAGATTGCGCACGACCAGGCCGACACGGACGAGTTCGCTCCCTCCTTTCCCGGCGATATGGACCCCGAGCAAGCGTCGCGTCTTCAGAGCTGTTCCGGCGTTGTCAGAATCGCCGGAATATCTCCATCCTCTTGTTTTGACGCAAGTCCGGACGCGAAAGCGGTGCCACTTTCGCTGGACTTGCGCTGAGGTGAAGATCAGCTTCAGGAGCCCGCCTGTCCAGTCCCAGGATGTGTCCGCGTGACCTCTCGCGGAAATGGACGCTCCCGCAGTCAAAGGGAATCTCACGCTGCTTCACCTCCTCTTCGGTCAGCCTCGCCACACATATGCCTCAGAAGTCGTTCGCTTCGTCAAACAGCGACAGCTGCGGCGCCGGCCCGGTGCTTTTCCACATTCGGTTTTGCGGCGGTCCGCTGCGCGATCCATGACGCAGGTAGACGGCTCGCTGGGATGCGGCAAAGCCGCGTCGGGCGCGGATGGCTGTGATCTTCGCCCGGGCCTCGCGGGCCCGCGCGACATGATCGACCACCGGGGCTGGATAGTGGACGCCCAGGCGGACGCCCGCTGCGATCATGAGGAGCGGCGGGGCCATCCATGGGTCATGGATATGGTCGCTGGACAGGCTTGCCAGTTCGGGCACCCAGCGGCGGATGAAGATGCCGTCAGGATCCTGATCACGGCTCTGTTTGACCGGATTGTAGATCCGGAGCGTGTTGATGCCTGTTGTCCCCGATTGCATCTGGATCTGGCTCCAGTGAATTCCGGGCTCATAGTCGGTGAACAGCCGCGCCAGCACGAGCCCGGTCTGCCGCCAGTCCAGCCACAGATGGTAGCTTGCAAAGGCGGTCAGCATCGCCCGCATGCGAAAATTGATCCAGCCAGTCGCCTTGAGCGAGCGCATGCAGGCATCAATGAAGGGAAACCCGGTCCGGCCTTCGGCAAAGGCGGCCAACAGCGGATCGTCTGGTGAAGTCGCACGCGCGCCTTCGAAGGCTGGATGGAAGCTGTGAAACTCGATAGCCGGCTCACTTTCAAGCTTTTGAATGAAGTGGCAATGCCAGTGCAGTCGCGACAGGAATGCATCGATCGCACGGGTTTCGATACGCTCCCGCGGCCGGTTCGGATGTGCCGCCGCTGCCCGTTCCGCCCGCGCTGCGGCAACGATCTCGCGCAACGATAAAGTGCCATAAGCAATGTGGGGCGACAGCCGTGAACAGGCATCCGCAGCACTCAGCGGCGACGACATGCGTTTCTGGTAGCAGGCCCCGCGTCCTGCCAGGAAACTCCCAAGGAGCGCGAGCCCATGGCTGCGCCCGCCCGCCTGCCGACCGGGGCAGGGGTCGTCCGCCAGACCAAGTTCGGAGGCGCGCGGTTCATCGCGGCGTGCGGGAACCGGCGCCCGCAAGATGGATATCGGCTCGGGCAGGGGTGGCGTGCCGATTTCACTCTCCCAGCGCCCGGCCCAGCCGTCGCGGTCGACACGCCCGCGAAAGACGCCGAAGCAGCGCGGTTCGTGCCACACAATGCCATGCCTTCGGCACCAGGCGGCAACCATGCGATCGCGCGCGTAGGTCCAGCCGTTGCCGGTCTCCTGGTGGCTCCACAGGGTGGTTATGCCGACCGAGCGCTGGATCCGCTCCAACACATCAACGATTGGAGCGATGCGCACATGCAAAGGACAGCCAAGCCGGTCGAGCGCGCAGGCAAGGTCTGAAAGTGAGTCGCCAATGAAATCGAAATGCCGGCCGGTCATCTCCGGCGTTTCCCACAGGTCCGGCTCAAAGACGTAGAGCGGCAACACCGGTTGGCCCGTCGACGCGGCACCCGCGAGCGCTGCGTGATCGGCTGTTCGGAGATCGCGTTTGAACCAGACAACGTGAACCATAAGATCGCGATATACGTAAACCGAGGGCGGCAAAAGTCCAGCCGTCATGCCATCCCGGAGCAAGTTCATGTCCAGCCCCGCCTCGCTCCGTTTCGTTCTGGGCGATCAACTCTCCCGCACTGTCTCCAGCCTCGCCGATGCCGAACCGGGCAAGGACATCGTCCTGATGGCCGAGGTGGCGGAGGAGGCCACGCACGTGCGCCACCACAAGAAGAAGATCGCGTTCCTGTTTTCAGCCATGCGTCACTTCGCCGAAGACCTCCGCGCCGAAGGTTTCACCGTCGAGTATCTGCGGCTCGACGCACCCGGCACCCCCAGGACCTTCGGTGCCGTTCTCCAAGCTGCCGTTCTGCGCCACACTCCGGACCGCGTGATCCTCACCGAGCCCTCCGAATACCGGGTGCTGCAGGCGGCCCGCAAGTGGCAGGAAGAGATCGGCGCGGCGCTGGAAATCCGCAGCGATGACCGGTTTCTGGCAAGCCATGAGGAGTTCCGCGCCTGGGCGCTCGGACCCAAGGGCCGGCAGCCAAAGACGCTCAGGATGGAGTTCTTCTACCGCGAAATGCGCCGCCGCACCGGCTATCTCATGGACGGCGATGCCCCGACCGGCGGGCATTGGAACTTCGATCACGACAACCGGGGTACCATGCCCGACTCGGTCATTCCGCCGGTCCGACCATCATTTCCGCCAGATGCGCTCACGTTGGAGGTTTTGACGCTCGTGGAGGCGCGCTTTGGCGATCATTTCGGCGTGCTCGACAGCTTCGATTATCCGGTCACCCGGGCTGACGCGCTCGCCTATCTCGACTGGTTCGTGCAATCGGCCTTGCCACACTTCGGCGATTATCAGGACGCCATGCGGGCGGGGGCGCCGCTGATGTTTCATTCGCATCTGTCAGCGCTGATCAATTGCGGCCTGCTTGATCCGCGTGAATGCTGCGCCCGGGCCGAAATCGCATTCGCGCGGGGCGAAGCGCCGCTCAACGCCGCAGAGGGCTTCATCCGCCAGATCATCGGCTGGCGCGAATTCATCCGTGGCGTCTACTGGCTCAAAATGCCCGACTACGGCATGGCGAACGCATTGGGTGCCGATCGGCCATTGCCGGACTTCTTCTGGACCGCCCAGACCAGGCTCAATTGCCTGCACCACGCCATTGCCGAAACACGCGACAACGCCTACGCGCATCACATCCAACGGCTGATGGTGATCGGCAATTTCTGCCTGCTTGCCGGGATCGATCCCAAGTCGGTGCAGGACTGGTTCCTCATCGTCTATTTCGATGCTTATGAATGGGTGGAGATGCCCAATGTGGTGGGCATGGCGTTGTATGCCGACGGCGGTTTCCTTGCCTCCAAGCCCTATGCCGCGTCCGGTGCCTATATCGACCGGATGAGCGACTACTGCGGCGGCTGCGCCTTCGACGTGAAAGCCAAGTCTGGCCCGAAAGCCTGCCCATTCAATTATCTCTACTGGGATTTCCTTGATCGAAACCAGGACGCGCTGAAATCGAACCACCGCGTGGGGATGATCATGGCGTCGCTGAGGAAGATGACGCCGCAGCGGCTTGGCGAGATCCGGGCTGACGCCCGGCACTTTCTTGACGCACTCTGAGGCGTGATGCCGCTCAGATCAGCTTGAGGCCCTTCAAGCTCGCATGGCCGTCCTTGGCGATGATGATGTGATCATGCACGGTGATGCCGAGAGGCTTGGCTGTGTCGACGATCATTCTGGTCATCTCCACATCGGCGCGCGATGGCGTTGGATCGCCGGACGGATGGTTGTGCACGAGAATGATTGCGGTGGCCGACAGTTCGAGCGCACGCTTGACGACTTCGCGCGGATACACCGGCGTATGGTCAACGGTACCTGTCTGCTGCACTTCGTCTGCGATCAGCGCGTTCTTCTTGTCCAGAAACAGGATTCGAAACTGCTCACGGGTTTCAAACGCCATGGCTGCGCGGCAATATTCGATGACCGAAGACCAGGAAGAGAGGACCTGTCGGCCCTTGAGTTCGCCCTTGAGCATGCGATGGGCGATAGCGGCCACCAGCTTGAGGTCGTTGGCAACGCTTTCGCCGACCCCCTTGACCTCGATCAGCAGGGTGGCGGGTGCGCCCAGCACCTCCGGCAGCGAGCCGAAACGGGCGAGCAACGCCTTGGCCACCGGCTTGGTGTCGCGCCTCGGTATCAGCCGGAACAACAACAGTTCCAGAAGTTCGTAATCGGCCAGCGCCCTGTCACCGCTCGTGCGGAACCGCTCCCGAAGCCGGTCACGGTGGCCGTGATAGTCCTCGACCGGCGCAGGCTCGGTCTGCTCCAGCGTCCGCGGCTTGCGGCGCACCGGCGGTTGCTCGGAGAAAAAGCCCCGCTCATCCTGCGAATCGTACTCCGCGCCATCATCAGAGAGTCCGGTTCGCGGAGGGGAGCTCATTGCGGCAGGCCCGGCCGATCCAGGCCCGCCGGAGACAGGGTGAAGATCTCGCAACCCTGTGCTGTCACGCCGATGGTGTGTTCGTACTGGGCCGACAGCGACCGGTCGCGCGTCACCGCCGTCCATCCATCCGACAGAACCTTCACATGCGGGCGCCCGAGATTGATCATCGGCTCAACTGTGAAGATCATGCCTTCGCGGATTTCCGGCCCTTCGCTGGCGCGGCCATAATGAAGGATGTTGGGCGCGTCGTGGAACAGGCGGCCGAGCCCATGGCCGCAGAAGTCGCGCACCACCGAGCAGCGTTCGGCCTCGGCGAATGTCTGGATCGCCTCGCCGATGGCGCCGGTGCGGGCACCGGGTCTGATTGCAGCGATCCCAAGCATGAGCGATTCGTATGTGATCTCCATCAGCCGCTCAGCCGCCCGCTTGATCTCGCCCACCGGATACATCCGGCTGGAATCGCCATGCCAGCCATCAAGCACGTAGGTGACGTCGATATTGACGATCTCGCCCTCGCGCAGGGGCTTGTCATTGGGGATGCCATGGCAGACGACGTGGTTGATGGAGGTGCAGCAGGACTTGGTGTAGCCGCGATAGTTCAGTGTTGCGGGCAGGGCACCATGGTCCATGCCGAATTCGAAGACAAATCGGTCGATGGCATTTGAGGTGACACCCGGCGTCACCTTGGACACCAGCTCGTCCAGGCATCGCGCGGTCAACTGGCAGGCTTGGCGCATGCCCGCAAAACCATCCGCCCCATAAAGGCGGATCTGGCCTGTATTCTTGAGCGGGGCTGCCGCAGCATCAATGTAGGTGACCATGTTGGCTCGCTGTGGTTCCTCTGCCTGTGCAAAGCGGCGCGCAGATTGACTACCTTACGCCAGATATGCCCGGTTCCTCAACGGCAACAGCGCAATCAGGCCGGATTTCGTGCGGTGTGATCTTGCACCGGACAGCCAGCGCTTCAACCCCCCGTTTCATAGCCCGATCAAAGGCGGATGCATAGGCCGGATCGAGATCGCGGCACAGCTTGAGCGCGTCGCAGTCCTGGCGCTGGATGAGGTAGACCATCACCGCCCTGTGTCCCGCCTCCACCATGTCTCCCATCTCGTCGAGATGCTTGGCGCCGCGGCTCGTCACGCTGTCGGGAAACTCCGCGAGCCGACCTTTGCGGCGAAAATGCACGTTCTTGACCTCCACATAGGCCCGGCCGAGCACCGGATCTTCGAGCAGGATGTCGATGCGGGAATTGAGCCCGTATTTCCGCTCGCGGCCAAGGTTCGCATAAGCTCCGAGATTTCCTGCGAGCCCCATGCCGATGGCGTCCTCGACGAGGCCGTTGGGGCGTCCGGTGTTGATGCCGACCCAGGTTCCGTCCGCTTCCACCATTTCGAGGCAAAAGCGGTGCTTGCGCGTGGCGCTGTCGTGAACCGTCATCAGGATGTTGGCCCCCGATGCGGTCAAGCCCAGCATCGAGCCGGTATTGGGGCAGGATCCGGTTATCCTGGTTCCATCGTCCAGTTCTGCGTCAAACAGGAAGCGCTTGTAGCGGCTGATCAGCCGCGCGGGCACGAGAGGTGGGTCAAAGCGCATGGCGGGGTCCTTGAGATCGGAACGGGATCATGCCGGGCTTCAAGGCGGAGCCGGACGTCAGACCTGCACCCGGACATAGGACCCCGGCGCATCCTCAAGCGGGGTGAGATTGTCACCGCCGGGCTTTCGCGCTGGAACCTCGGCGTCCGCCTTGTCGCAGATCCAGGCGTGCCAATGAGGCCACCAGGACCCCGGCGTCTCGTGGGCTTTTGCAACCCAGTCGTCGAAACAGGCGTCGCCCGGCCCGCCGCTCCAGAACTGGTATTTGTTGAGGCCGGGCGGGTTGACCACACCTGCGATATGGCCTGAGCCCGCCATGATGAAGGTGACGGGTCCGCCGAGCTTCTGGCCCCCGACATAGGCAGAGCGGGCAGGGGCGATGTGGTCTTCCCGGGCTGCGAGGTTATAGACCGGGATCTTGATGTCACTGAGGTGCAGCGTCCGTCCGGCAAGTTCCATTCTGCCGTGTGACAGATTGTTCTCGAGGTAACAGTTGCGCAGATAATAGGAATGGTTCGCCTTTGGCATCCGCGTCGCATCCGAATTCCAGTACAAAAGGTCAAACGGCATCGGGTCCTTGCCCCGGAGGTAGTTGTTCACGACGTAAGGCCAGATAAGATCGGATGCCCGCAACATGTTGAAGGCTGTCGCCATCTTCGAGCCATCGAGGAAGCCGTTCTTTTCCATCGACGCTTCAATGGACGCGATCTGATCCTCGTCCACGAACACCTTGAGATCGCCCGCGTGGGTGAAATCGGTTTGAGTGGTGAAGAAGGTGGCCGAAGCGATGCGTTGGTCGCTTTCCTGGGCATGCAGCGCAAGGGTGGCGGCAAGCAGCGTCCCGCCAACGCAGTAACCGATAGCGTTGACCTCGCGTTCACCCGTGGCCTTCTCGGCCGTGTCGAGGGCGAAATTGATCCCGTCGCGTGAGTAGGCCTCCCAATCCTTGGCCGCATGGCGCTTGTCCGGATTGACCCAGGAGATGACGAAAACGGTCTGGCCCTGCTCGACAGCCCATTTGATGAAGGATTTCTGCGGGTTGAGATCCAGGATATAGAATTTGTTGATCCATGGCGGCACGATCAGAAGCGGCCGCTTGAGCACCATCGGCGTCGCCGCGTCATATTGCAGGATCTGGCAGATGTCGTTCTGGGCGACGACCTTGCCGGGCGTGATCGCAATGTTCTCGCCGACCTTGAACTTGGAGGCGTCGGACTGCCGAAGCCGCAATTCGCCATTACCCGCAGCGATATCCTCGGCAAGCATGTGCATGCCACGCACCAGATTTTCGCCATTGGAGGCGATCGTTTCCTTGTAGAGCTCCGGATTTGTCATCAGAAAATTGGCGGGCGAGAGTGCGCTGGCGATCTGCTTGATGTAGAATTCGGCCTTCTGGCGGGTATGCTCATCAAGGCCGTCGCTGTCTGTGACGAGTTTGACGGCCCACTGCGAGGTGATGAAATAGGTGTTCTTGAGAAAACCGAAAAAGGGATTGTCCTCCCAGTCCGGGTCGGAAAACCGCTTGTCGACACCTTTCGCCCTGGTCTCGGTCGGGGCCTCCCCGGCCATGCGTCGCATGGAGTCTGACCACAACCCGAAGTAGCCCGACAACAGGCTCGTCTGCGCCTCGATCGCCCGTTTGGGATCGGACAACCAGTACTCGCCGACCTTGGACAGCGTCTTGACCATGTCTGTCATGGGCTCTGCCATCGTGTTGGTAACCTCGCCGCGCTCGCGCGGCTCAACCCAGGCCGAGGCTGCCTTGCCGAGTTCTTCGAGCATGCGCGCCAGATTGCGCGCCAATGCCTCAGGATCCTTGACCATGTAGGCCTCAATCGAGCCTTTTCCGCCGCCGTCCTCGGCTTTGTCTTTCTCCGACATGATCATCCTCCCCGGCAGACCGGCGTTTGTCGGCTGGTTCTGCGCGTTGCCTTAAATCGGCTTTCTTGCAATGCCATTTTCGGACCGATTACCGTAGCGTCAAAACAAAATCTTTGACCTTCCAGAAGCGCCATCTGTAGTGATAGGGACTTTTTCCACACCTGTCATGACAGGTTGTCCGTAAAACAGGATTTCTGCCCCATGCACGCCAGGCACCGTTGTTTCACCTTGCTCGCACTCTGTGGCATCACGATGACCGTCGCAGGTTGCCAGACGGCGTCGCTGGAGGATGCTGCGCCGAGCGAAATTCAAGTGGCTGGCGGGACAGCCGCAGCCGTGCCAACGCCGATCTCCGCCCCTCGAACGTCCCCGGCAACCGCGAGCGCCGCGGTCGCTGTGACACCGGTTCCGCGCCCCTCTGACAGCTTCCGGCCGATCTCGATCATCCCTCTCAATGCAACCGATCCATCCGTCCCGCCGCCCAAGCTGTTCGTCGTTGAGGGCGCGGCGCGGACCGGCGACTTCCCCGTTTTCGGCGCGCTGCCGGCGACGGCCAATTCACAAATGAGCGAAAGCGAGCAGCAAGCCCAGACGGCAGAGATGCAGGGGCTGCTCAAGGCACGCGCCGGCTTGCCGTCCGAGCAACAGCTTTACGCCCGAAGACTTGCAGAACTGCGCGCGCTCGCCCGCACCCACGGCGATGTCACCGAACGCGAAATCACGTCCCAGGGCGTCCAGTAGGGACTGGGGCGGAAAAGCGCCGACGTTTCGCAACCGCGCACATGTGCATTTGTGCTTGCGTTCGACATGATTTGGACGCAAACCCGTTTGAACCGTGCAATAAGCCATCGGGCCGCCAGTTTCGGGGATTTCATGGAAGAGTTCCACAAGGTACGCCGCCTGCCGCCCTATGTGTTCGAACAGGTCAATCGGCTGAAGGCCAGCGCGCGGGCAGGTGGCGCAGACATCATCGACCTTGGAATGGGCAATCCGGACCTTCCCACGCCCCAGGCGATCGTGGACAAGCTCTGCGAGGCGGTGAAGGATCCGCGTACGCACCGCTACTCCACCTCTCGCGGCATTCCCGGTCTGCGGCGCGCCCAGGCCAACTATTATCAGCGCCGCTTCGGCGTGAAGCTCAATCCCGACACCGAGGTCGTTGCCACGCTCGGATCAAAGGAGGGCTTCGCCAATATGGCCCAGGCGATCACCGCGCCAGGTGATGTCATCCTTTGTCCCAACCCGACCTATCCGATCCATGCCTTCGGCTTCATCATGTCTGGCGGCGTTATTCGGTCGCTCGACGTGGTGCCGGACACGACCTTCTTTGCCCCGCTCGAACGCGCCGTCCGCCATTCGATCCCCAAGCCGATTGCGCTCATCCTCAATTATCCGTCCAATCCGACGTCTTATGTGGCGAGCCTCGATTTCTACAAGGACGTGGTCGCCTTCGCCAGGAAGCACGACATCATCATCCTGTCCGATCTCGCCTATGCGGAAATCTACTTTGATGGCGGTCCCCCGCCATCCGTGCTTGAAGTGCCGGGCGCCATCGACATCTGCGTCGAGTTTACATCCATGTCGAAGACGTTCTCCATGCCCGGCTGGCGCATGGGTTTTGCCGTGGGCAACGAACGGTTGATCTCGGCGCTGACGCGGGTCAAGTCCTATCTCGACTACGGTGCCTTTACGCCGATCCAGGTGGCGGCAACCGGGGCGCTCAACGGCGACGGCTCCGACATCGCCGAGGTGCGCGAGATCTACAAGCGTCGGCGCGATGTGCTGGTGGACAGTTTCGGCAAGGCGGGCTTCGTGATTCCGCCGCCTCCGGCCACGATGTTCGCATGGGCACCGATTCCCGAGCCGTTCCGCGAGATGGGCTCGCTCGAATTTTCCAAGCTGCTGGTCGAGAAGGCGGATGTGGCCGTCGCCCCCGGCATCGGCTTCGGCGAACACGGCGACACGCACGTCCGAATTGCCCTGGTGGAGAACGAGCACCGCATCCGCCAGGCTGCGCGCAACATCAAGCGCTTCCTCGCAGGAACAACCAAGGCGACCCCGGACAATGTCGTGCCGATTGCTGTCCAAGGCAACCGGGCGAAAGTCAAGCAATAGGGTGGCGCACCCATTGAAGCCTCGCCTCGGCTTGCGTACAGGCCGGAACCATATTACATGAGCTGAATGTTCAGGAATTGGGTGGAATGGATGGGTTTTATGGTCGAACTCGTTCGGCTCCCGATGATCCGAGTGCATGTATTTCTGGAGAACAAATGCAAGGCTTTGATAGATCTTGAAAATATGGTGTCTGTAGCCAGTGCATTTCTGCTTTATGAATGGAGGAGAATTTTTTGTTTCGTGAGACTCTTGTTTCCAGCCAAAAAAGGTATCTAACCTGTGGATTTTTTTGCGTTTTTTGATCGAATTCAACAGCAGAAGCATCTGGAGAGCGTCGACTACAAGGTAGATATCGACGGAGTTGAGCTCGACGTAAGGTATACAGCGTTTAGTCAGTCCAACGATTTGGTCCTCACATTCCATGGTGCCGTGGCGAGATCCAGAAGGACACTGCCCACATTCTCCCGCGCGCATCACAGGTTGATCGCTGGCCGGAGTGAAATCCAAATCGCAGACCCTACTTTACCCGTATCCGAAACACTCTCAGTCGCGTGGTACACGGGAAGCGAGTCAATAGACTCGCAAACGGTCATCAAAAAGTTCATCGATCAAATCAAAAAGACCAATAGATATCGGAAGCGTATTTATTTCGGAACGTCTGCCGGCGGGTTTGCGGCGCTCTATTTCTCCTTTTTCGATCCTGGAAGTTACGTGGTAGTAGTCAACCCGCAGACGTCAGTTGAATCCTATGACGTCAGGATAGTCGCGCGATATATTCGAGATTGCTGGCCGGGCGCGGGCTCGGTTGCGGGTATTCCAGATCGTATTACAACAGTACTGTCACAGCTATATCGTGAGCCGTTTTCCAATCTGGTCGTGTATGTCCAGTCGCTCGGTGACCGGGTGCATTGCCAATCCCATATGGCGCCCTTCGTCCATGTTGCAGGCCGGACCGCCCCTGAAGACCGGTTTGTTTTGCAGACTGAGTTCTGGGGGCATGTGGGTCATTCGAAGGCCGGGATTGACCCTTATCACTGGATGGATGCAATCACACACTTCGACGGTTCTCCAACGATGGTCGAGGTCATTCAGAAGTGGCATGAGTTGCGCGGCGCGGCCGATCAACCCGGAAAAATAGCCGCGCGTCCTGCCTCGCCGGAGCGGGCGGCCGCAGCCAATCCAAGAGACCTTGCTATCAGTCAGAAACTTGTAGAACTCTCTCGAAAAGGTCCGCGCGCATGAAAAACCCTTATGCACTCCAGCCGGATCGAGCCTTCTGGCGGAAAGCGATCTCTGGCCTTCACTTCTCGGAAATCACCGACCTTTGGACGCCGATCGAATTGACCAGGGCCGATCGCGTGGCCACCGCCGGTAGCTGCTTTGCCCAGCATCTGGGGCATCGATTGCGTTCACGCGGCGCGAATTACATGGACATGGAGCCCGCGCCGCCGCTCTTTGATTCCGTAGACGAGGCGCGCCGGTATGGCTATGACCAGTTTTCCTGCCGTTATGGAAACGTCTATACGTCCCGGCAGCTCCTGCAGTTGTTTCAGGAGGCCTTCGGCACGCGCAAGCCGGATGACATCGTCTGGAAGCGCGGGGATCGATTTTATGACGCATTGCGGCCGGGCGTTATGCCAATAGGACATGAGTCCGAGGATGATATCTATTTTGCTCGGCATTCCCACCTCGGTCGAGTGAAGGAAATGTTTGAGACCGTTGACGTGTTCGTGTTTACCCTCGGGCTAACCGAGATGTGGGAAAGCTGCGAAGATGGTACCGCTTTCCCGACCGCCCCTGGAACGCTGGCGGGAGCCTTCGATAGCGAAAAATACCGGTTCCGCAACCTGAGATTCACGGAGATCTATAATGATATGGTGCAGTTCCGCGAAGCGCTACTGTCGGTTAATCCGGCCGCCCGCATACTGCTGACTGTGTCGCCCGTCTCTTTGGCTGCTACGGCCACCGCCAACCATGTGCTTGCCGCAAACACCTGCTCAAAATCGGTACTGCGGTCTGTAGCCGGAGAGCTCGAGGGTGAGTTTGAGAATGTCACCTATTTCCCGTCCTATGAAATCATCACAGGCCATCCCTTTCAGGGTATGTTTTATAATCCAGACCTACGAAATGTAAGCAGTTATGGGGTGGACTTTGTGATGAAACATTTCTTTTCCGGCGCACTGGCTGCAGCGTTCCCGTCGGGCGGCGTCTTCAGCGACGATAACCCGTATGAGCCAATCTGCGACGAAGATAAGGTGATGCAGACGATCTGACGCAGTTTATGGCCCTGACGCGGCTCATGGTCACTTTATTTTGGCAGATTGCAGAATTGCCGGGTGCCGTTGACGCCTGACTGGGTCGGCACTAAACCGGCATGGCTGTCGCTGGTCCGCACCTTTCGGGCGGACGCCCCAACCGGATGGAATTCTCATGACTGACGCCCTCAGAATCGGCATCGCCGGTCTCGGCACCGTTGGCGCGGCGCTGTTTCGCGCTATCACCACGCGCCATTCCCTGCTCGCCGACATCTGCGGCCGCGACATTCGCATCGTCGCCATCAGCGCGCGCGATCGCGGCCGCGACCGTGGCATCGATCTGTCCGGCATGACCTGGTTTGATGATCCTGTCGCCTTGGCCAGGACCGCCGATATCGATGTCCTCGTGGAACTGATGGGCGGGGAGGGCGATCCGGCCCTGGCCACGGTGACCGCCGCACTTGAGCGAGGCGTGCATGTGGCGACCGCCAACAAGGCCCTGCTTGCCCGCCATGGCGTGGCCCTGGCGCGGATTGCCGAAGACAAGGGCGTGCTCCTGAATTTCGAGGCGGCCGTAGCCGGCGGTATCCCGGTCATCAAGGCGTTGCGCGAATCCCTGACCGGCAATTCAATCAGCCGCGTCTACGGAATTCTCAATGGCACCTGCAACTACATCCTCACCCGCATGCAGCGGGAAAACCTTGGCTTTGCCGAATGCCTCGCCGAAGCCCAGCGGCTCGGCTATGCGGAATCAGACCCGGCTTTCGACATTGAAGGCAACGACACCGCCCACAAGCTTGCCATCCTCACGAGCCTTGCCTTCGGCACCGAGATTGCGGTCGACGAAGTCTATATCGAGGGCATCACCAACATCTCCATCGACGACATCCGCGCCGCTGACGAACTCGGCTACCGCATCAAGCTCTTGGGTGTGGCCAATCGTACCGCGACCGGGATCGAGCAGCGGGTGCATCCGACCATGGTGCCCAGGGACTCCATGATCGCCCAGGTCGATGGTGTGACCAATGCAGTGACCATCGAGGCTGACATTCTGGGCGAATTGATGCTGTCAGGACCCGGTGCTGGCGGGGATGCCACAGCCTCCGCCGTCCTCGGCGACATCGCCGATATCGCCAAGAGCCGTCCCGGGCACCAACAGGCTCCGGCGCTCGGTCGCCCAGCTTCCAAGCTCGAGCCCTATCGGCGCGCCCGGATGCAGAGCCATGAGGGCGGCTATTTCATTTCGCTCAAGGTCGCCGACCGGGCTGGCGTCTTCGCCTCCATTGCCACTCAAATGGCCAACAATTCGATCTCGCTCGAATCCATCGTCCAGCGTGCGCGCCCCGCCAATGCGGTCAGTGGTCCGCAGACCGTGATTCTCGTCACCCATGCCACCACGGAATCCTCCGTGCGCGCTGCCGTGGACGCGATCAAGCGCGAAGGCTATCTTTCCGGCGAGCCACAGGTTATCCGGATCGAACGCACCCGCGGCTGACGCTCAGACACGGGAAAGCTGGGTGGGCACCAACGGTCTGGCGGTGCAATTCAATCGATTTAGATTTGGATTGCCGCCGCCTCTGTCCAAAGCAACGGGATTTTACCCGATTTTCACATTGCGCAGCTAAGTTGCGGCGGGCTATGAGCGGCCACACAAGAACACGGGCGGGGACTTTGCGATGGCAGGCAAGCAGGCGGATGGCAGCGGTCTTGACCGCATTCTCACTTTGGAAATCGCACGCGTGACCGAACGTGCAGCCGTAGCGGCCGCACGGCTACGCGGTCGCGGCGACGAGAAGGCTGCGGATCAGGTCGCAGTCGACGCCATGCGGTCCGAACTCAATCGGCTCCCGATCCGTGGAACAGTGGTGATCGGTGAAGGCGAGCGCGATGAAGCGCCGATGCTCTACATTGGCGAAGAAGTGGGCAACGGCGAGGGCGCTGATGTCGACATTGCACTTGATCCACTCGAAGGCACGACGATCTGCGCCAAGAACCTTCCCAATTCGCTGGCCGTCATCGCCATCGCCGAAAAGGGGAGCCTCCTGTATGCGCCCGACGTCTACATGGAAAAGATCGCCATCGGGCCGGGCTATCCGCCCAACACGGTGATGCTCGACGCCACGCCCGCCGAGAATATCGCCGCAGTCGCCAAGGCCAAAGGCGTGCTGGTCAGCGAAATCACCGCCTGCATTCTGGATCGCCCGCGCCATGCCCGTCTGATTGAAGAGGTGCGCGCCACCGGCGCTGCCATCCGTCTCATCGGCGATGGCGACGTGGCGGGCGTCATCCATACCACCGATCCCGAGGAAACCGGGATTGACATCTATATCGGCATCGGCGGCGCGCCCGAGGGCGTGCTTGCGGCGGCAGCGCTGCGTTGCATCGGCGGTCAGATGCAGGGGCGGCTGCAACTCAACACCCCGGAAAAGGTGGCCCGGGCGGCCAAGATGGGGATTTCCGATCCGAAGAAGATCTATACGATGGAGGAAATGGCGCGCGGCGACGTGCTGTTTTCCGCCACCGGCGTCACCGATGGCAACCTGCTCCAAGGCGTACGCTTCACAAAGGACGCCATCATCACCCACACCATCGTCATGCGCTCCTCCTCGCGCACGGTGCGGGAAATCAAGGCACGCCATCAGGATCTCGAAAAGTTCGACTGAGGGGGGTCCCGAAAAGTGTGAGCGGTTTTCGGGCAAGACCATGCGCAATGAAGAGAACGACGGCGGATGCCGCCACTGCAGCGCCGCCCATCCAATCGGATGCGCAAAGGACGCTGTAAAACATCGAATAAATGCATGTCCGTTCTCGCACACATGACTCCATTAGCGCGCGACATGCATCAGGTTCTCATGGAATGCGCTCTCACCACTTTGCCGCGGTTCGACCTTCCGCTATGAGAAGTTGATCGCGTGGGCTACACAGCTCCCGCCGTGCATCTCAGGCGGACCGGCTCCATGAACGGCAACACGGCGATCGAAGGGCACTTTCTCGGCGTTCAATCCTCGCTTTCGGGTCAGGCCTGGGTGCCGCGGCTCGATCAGGCGGGTGAAAACAAGGCCCTGTCCATCGCCCAGGTTACCGGGCTTCCCGAAATCGTCGGCCGCGTGCTTGCCGGTCGGGACGTGCCCCAGGGCGAGGCGCTGGCTTTTCTCGATCCCACCATCAAGGATCTGATGCCCGACCCGTCGCGGCTGACCGACTGCGACCGTGCTGCCGAACGGATCGTGGCGGCCATCCGCCGATCCGAACGCGTGGCGATCTTCGGCGACTACGATGTGGATGGTGCCTGCGCCTCGGCGCTGATGCAGCGGTTTCTCGGCCGGTTTGCCTGCCCGTCGGAGATCTATATTCCCGACCGGATCTTCGAAGGCTATGGACCCAGTCCGCTCGCGATCGGCGAGCTCATCGACCGCGGGGCGCGGCTGATCGTGACGGTGGACTGTGGCTCGACCAGCCACGATGCGTTGGCAGAGGCCGCGCGGCGCAAGGTCGATGTCGTGGTCATCGATCACCACCAGGTGGGCTCGACGCTTCCGATCTGTCATGCGCTCGTCAACCCGAACCGGGAGGATGATCTTTCTGGCCAAGGGCATCTCTGCGCGGCGGGCGTTGTGTTCATGGTGGTGGCGGCCTGCCTGAGATTGCTGCGCGCTGATGACCCCGAAGCCGCCCGCACATTTGATCTTCTCGCCGAACTGGATCTTGTCGCGCTGGCGACTGTCTGCGACGTGGTGCCGCTCAAGGGTCTCAATCGCGCCATCGTGGTCAAGGGCTTGATTGCCGCCCGCCTGATGGGAAATGTCGGACTGTCGGCGCTGATCCGGCGGGTGGGCGTCAACGGCCCGCTCAGTCCTTACCATTTCGGTTTTCTCATCGGGCCGCGCATCAATGCGGGTGGACGGATCGGCGATGCGGCGCTCGGTGCGCGGCTGCTGACAGTGGCCGACACGGACGAAGCCGAGGCGATTGCCGAACGGCTCGAGCTGCTCAATCGCGAACGTCAAGCCATGGAAACCGTCATGCTCGAAGAGGCCGATGCCGAAGTTGCCGCCGAGATCGGCGGCGGTGAGGGACCCGCCGTGATCGTGACCGTGCGCAAGGGCTGGCATCCAGGCATTGTCGGCCTGATCGCCTCCCGTCTCAAGGAACGCTACCGACGGCCTGCATTCGCGATCGCTGTGGATGCGAACGGCAAGGGAACGGGTTCGGGACGCTCGATTGCCGGTTTCGACATCGGGCGCATGGTGCGCCAGGCCGTCGATGACGGCATTCTCATCAAGGGCGGCGGTCATGCCATGGCGGCGGGCTTGACGGTTGACGCGGCCCGCATCGGCGAGATGCGCGGTCTGTTTGAGGATGCGGCGAAAGCCACGGTCGGCGCGCTGCGCGGCAGCCATACACTGAAGATTGACGGGGCTTTGGCCGCCTCCGGGGCGACGCTGACACTGGTTGATCTGGTTGAGAAGGCGGGCCCCTATGGTGCGGGACATCCGCAGCCCGTCTTTGCCGTGCCGGCGCATGTGCTCAGTGATGCACGTATCGTCGGTCAGGCGCACATCAAGGTCACACTGACCGGACCCGACGGAAGCCGTCTCGACGGTATCGCTTTTCGGGCCGTCGACACGCCGATGGGGACTGCATTGCTCGGCGGGCGGGGGCTCGCCTTTCATTTCGCCGGCACATTGTCGGCCGATCACTGGCAGGGGGCGCGCCGGGTTCAGATGCGGTTGCTCGATGTGGCTTCCACGCGCCGGATATGAAATCGGCGGCGATATTTCCGCGCCTTATTGGAAGCCGGAGTCGGGCCGCGAAGCCAAAATTGACGATCGGTCAAAGGCGACGCCTGCATCCTAAGATGTCAGTTGAAGAAACCAAACCAAGTGTTTGAAAAATGGCACGCCCTAGGGGAGTCGAACCCCTCTTTCCAGAATGAAAATCTGGCGTCCTAACCGATAGACGAAGGGCGCGTGCGAATGAGCGTCTTATAGTCAGGTCGATTGGTTCCCGCAAGCGGATAATGGCGGCAAAGTCCAAAAAAAAATCGAATGAAAACAGTGCTTGCGGACAACAAAAAACCGCGCCTGCGAGCGCGGTTGACGGACATTCCCAAGCGATGGAACGTTACTTGCGGCGGCGGCAGCGCCAGTTCCAGTCGCGCGGCGAACCAATGTCCACATGCACCGATTCGGTGTGGCAATAGGTGCCCACACCACCACGGCTTGGCATCGTGCGCAGATATTTCGCGAGCTCCCATTTCGACACGCCGACCACCTGGAAATCGGCGGCTTCACAGGACGTATGCCTGGAGCCGGACGCGCCGCCGATACGGCGGTTGTGCTTGGGACTGCGATAGCCAGAGGTGATGATGACCGGCTTGCCATAGTGCCGCTCAACCGATTTCAACACGCGCACAAGACCGGGCTTCAGGCAGGCGATTTCCACCTTGCCAGTCTGTTGGTGCAGTCCGTTTGGCGAAAGCCGGGCAAGCCCCGCAGCCGAAGCCATCTGAACGCCGGAAGCGTCTTCCCCATCTTCTTCGATGCCGGTCTGGATTTCAAACAGCGCCGACATCCGAACTCCCGGCAATCCGCCTTCTTCAGACGCACCGCGCGGCGACGGATCAACGGAGGCAAGCTCGACATTCGGATTGGCTTGCGCCACGCGTCTGGCGCGCTCTGTGGGAACCGCCTTGGGCGGTTTCGGGTTCGAGGCGAACAGGCGCGAGAAGATCGACGCCTTTTTCGGCGGCGCAACAACGGCGAGCTCGACGGCCTGAGGCTCCTCGGCTGGCAATTCCGTCACATAAGTCTGAGCCGAGGCCTGGGTTTGAGCCGGGGTCTGAGCCGAGGCCGGGGTCTGAGACGCCTGTGTCACCAAGGGCTGCGTCGCAGCAACCGCCAAGGCGGGCTGCGGCGCAGTCTGCGCAGCGGTTGTTGTCAGAGGGGAGGGGGTCGGAACAGGAAGTGTGCCCGTCCCTGTTGCGGTTGGCGCAGCCGTACCAGAGGCGTCAACTTGCGGTGCCGGCAGCACGCCCAATGTGCCCGGCGCAGGCGGCGGAGGTGTCGCAGCCGTTGTGTCGGAGGAATAGAGATTTCCGATCGGCCGGACGTCGCCGGTCTGGGTGATGCCACGGTTGAGAGCATCTATGCTGCCCGCAGCCTGCGGCTCAGCCGCCAGGCCGGCCGCCGAAGCTTCATCGCCTGCCGAAGTCATCACGGTGGCCTGTGCAGGAAAATCGCTGTCTGACGAGCTAGGCTGTTGCGCCCGTTGCGGCCCTATGGATGCGAGATCGACGGTGGAGACGCCGGGCGCAAACCCTTGCGTCGCCACCAACGACGGATCGCTTGCGCTTACACATCCGGAAAGTGCAAAGGCAGTGGCAGCAAACAGGAATGAACGGGTCATGGAGCCCCTCGTTCCTGGAAAATTGCCGTCTGATCGCACGTCGGGAGCCCCCGCTCTTCGATGTTGGCTGCCCGCAGGTGCCAAATTGATGCGTAGTCTCTCGCAGCAGCTTTGTAAACGGCTTTCGATCTGCGGTCCGCTTGCCCAGGCAAGGAGAGAATGGATGGTCCGGATGCGGTTCAAATACGGCAAAACCATGACATAATTCGACTTTACCGTCCGGGCATTGCCCAGGCCTTGCGTGTCAGCATCGAGGCTTTCCGGGCATTGCCCAGGCCTTGCGCGGCAGAATCAGGGTGCGTTCTTACCAAGACCCGGTATTGGCCATCGAAAGCCAGGGCTCCTTCGGCTCCAGCCGGTCACCTTTCTGCAAAAGCTCGATCGAGATGCCGTCGGGCGAGCGGATGAACGCCATGTAGCCATCCCGGGGCGGGCGGTTGATGGTGACGCCAGCCGCCATCAATTTTTCACACAGCGCGTAGATATCATCGACCTGATAGGCGAGATGGCCGAAATTGCGGCCGCCCTGATAGTCTTCCGGGTCCCAGTTGTAGGTCAGCTCGATCAGCGGCGCCTTGTCGGCCACGGCGCGGTCAACGTCTTCAGGGGCTGAGAGAAAAACAAGGGTGAAACGCCCCTGCTGGCTTTCATGGCGACGAACTTCCACGAGCCCCAGCTTGGTGCAATAGAAGTCGAGGGAGTTTTCCACATCTTTGACGCGGACCATTGTGTGCAGGTAACGCATTGGCTTCTCCGGTGTTTTGGGGACCTGGTGGTTTGATTTCGACGTTTGCACCCCGTCACAGCATGCTCCAATGCCAATTTCGGGACCAGAAAACCGCCAGCAAATTCATGATCTGAGTGGATTTTGCGTATGTGACACCTGGTTTTCGATATTCCCCGTAAATGGGGACCAAATGTCAGATTCAATCCACCGGTACTGTAGCGTCGGTCTTGTCTGCGGCAACCCTGGAAACGCCGATTGGCAGAAGTCGGGCAAGAATTTGGCAGGCCCCTTGCGTAGACGGCGCATTCCAATGCTATTGTTTCATATCAGAATCACTCATTGATGTATGGCGTGTATCCGAGAGGCAATCGGGATGGGGGAAAGATCCTCAGACAAGAGCGAGACGACGGTTGAGGCGGTCGCTGATCCCGTCGATCTCATCGAAATTACCGGTGTCATCAAATGGTTTGATGTCGCAAAAGGGTTTGGCTTCATCGTTCCTGACAATGGTATGGCGGATATTCTTCTGCACGTGACGTGCCTCCGGCGTGACGGTTACCAGACCGTACTTGAAGGAACCCGCGTGGTATGCGAAATCCACAAGCGCGACCGCGGTTACCAGGCCTTCCGGGTCCTGTCGATGGACACTTCGACCGCCATTCATCCTTCCCAGATGCCGCCCGTCCGCACCCATGTCCAGGTCAAACCGTCGAGCGGGCTTGAACGGGCCATTGTAAAATGGTTCAACCGGACCAAGGGTTTTGGTTTCCTCACCCGCGGCGAAGGAACCGAGGATATTTTCATTCACATGGAAACACTGCGCCGTTACGGATTGACTGAACTGCGTCCGGGCCAGGTGGTGCTTGTTCGCTTCGGCGATGGCGACAAGGGTCTGATGGCAGCTGAAATTCATCCTGATATTGATGCGCCGCCGCCGCGGTCCCATTGAGATGCGGAACCTGTGCGCCCTTGCGGGGGGCATTTTCCTTACCCTGGGCGTCTGCGTTTCCTGGGCGTCTGGCCTGCCCGATCCACATCCGACCCAATTGGTTGTGGAGACCCGAACCGGACCAGTCGCATTCTCCGTCGAAGTGGCGTCGACGCCGGAGCAACGGGCCATCGGCCTGATGAACCGGCCCGAAATGGCGTCCGAGCGGGGTATGCTGTTCCGTTTTGAGCAAACCCGCGACGTGCTGATGTGGATGAAGAACACATTCCTGCCTCTCGACATGGTGTTTATCCGGGAAGACGGCGTCGTGGCCGGGATTGCGGAGAACACGGTCCCGTTTTCCGAGGCCATCGTCGCATCGCCTGGCCCGGTGCGCTACGTGCTCGAACTCAATGCCGGCGTTTCGGCTCGATCAGGGATTGCCGCCGGTGACACGGTCCGCCACCCGGCCATCCTTCAGGCGGGCACGCCTTAGCGCAACCTTGAAGGGCAAACACAGGCTTGCCGCTACCTGGGACAGCTGTTCGGATCGCATCACTGGATCGGACCTGCAATCAGAACCGGTTTGAAATCAACGTCCTGCAATATGTCAGGGTTGAAGCGACTGATGCGCGTCATGAAAGGCGTGCGGCCCGCAGGAAGTTCCCGTTTGCGCACCGGACACGTCTGCCAGCCCGCCGAAAACGAAGATGCGCGGGGTCAAGATGCGTGTGTGGAGCTCGTATGTCGTGGCCTGTTTGCGGGACAGCCTGGACATCACTTTACCGCAAACGCAAAAAGGTGAGGGATGCCCGAAGAATGAACTGGCGTTCGCCCTTGCGAAGCGGCCAGCATTGGTCTATCGACACATTCATTCCTCGGGGAAACGGAGCGTAGCGCAGCCTGGTAGCGCATCTGGTTTGGGACCAGAGGG
>JBBQJA010000018.1:0-67807 GCA_038325465.1 Hyphomicrobiales bacterium
ATGAAACTCACCCTCTCCTGGCTCAAGGAGCATCTTGAGACCGACGCCTCGCTCGATACCATTCTCGAGCGACTGACCATGATCGGGCTCGAAGTCGACCATGTCGACGACAAGCAGGCGTTCGCGCCCTTCACCATCGCCCGCATTGTCTCCGCCGAGCCGCATCCGAACGCTGACAAGCTGCGCGTTCTGAGCGTCGATACCGGCGCGGGCGATCCGGTGCAGGTGGTTTGCGGTGCTCCGAACGCCCGCACAGGCCTCATCGGTGCCTTCGCCGCACCCGGTTCCTATGTGCCCGGCATTGACGTGACGCTCGGCGTCAGCGCCATCCGCGGCGTGGAAAGCCGCGGAATGATGTGTTCGGAACGCGAGTTGATGATGTCGGACAATCACGAAGGCATCATCGAACTGCCCGACGATGCGCCGATCGGCGCGAGTTTCGCGCGCTATGCCGGCCTTGACGATCCGGTGATCGATATCGGGCTGACGCCCAACCGCCCCGATGCCACGGGTGTCTATGGCATTGCCCGCGATCTGGCCGCTTCGGGCCTCGGCCGCCTGCGCAGCGGTGCGATTGAGCCCGTCGACGGCAGTGGTGATTGCCCGGTCGGGGTGACGATCAAGGCACCAGACCTGTGTCCTGGCTTTGCGCTGCGGCTGGTGCGCGGCGTGAGGAACGGTCCCTCACCACTCTGGATGCAGCAGCGGCTGATGGCCATAGGTCTGAGACCGATCAATGCGCTGGTCGATATCACCAATTATATCACCTTCGACCGTGGACGTCCGCTCCACGTTTTTGACGCGGCCAAGGTCGCGGGCAATCTCGTTGTTCGCCGGGCCGAGGAGGGCGAGAGCGTGCCGGCGCTTGACGGCCGCATCTACCGGCTCAACGCCGACACCTGCGTCATTGCTGACGACACCGGTGTGGAATCCATCGCCGGCATCATGGGCGGCGAGCATTCTGGCTGCGACGCGGCCACCACCGACGTGCTGATCGAATCGGCCCTGTGGGACCCGATCAACATCGCCCGCACCGGCCGCGCGCTCGGTATCATCACCGATGCGCGCTACAGGTTCGAGCGTGGCGTCGATCCAGAATTCATGCTCGCAGGCCTCGATCTGGCGACCCGCATGGTGATGGAGATCTGCGGCGGCACGCCGAGCGGGGCACAGGTTACCGGCTATGCCGGACACACCCCGAAGACCGTGTCCTTCCCGCATTCCGAGATCCGCCGCCTGACCGGGATCGACGTGCCGAAGACCGAAGCCTATGCCATCCTCGCCCGCCTCGGCTTCGTGCTGAAGGGTGATGGCGAGGTGGTCGATGTGACTGTTCCTTCCTTTCGCCCCGATGTCGACGGCAAGGCCGATCTGGTCGAGGAGGTCATGCGCATCAACGGCATTGACGCCATCACCCCGCAACCCCTCGCCGGTGCCGGCGCGGTCAATGGCCGTATCCTGACGCCGCTGCAGATCCGCACCCGCAACGCCCGCCGCGCGCTCGCCTCGCGCGGGATGCTGGAAGCCGTCACCTGGTCTTTCATCCCGCACGCCCATGCACGCGCTTTCGGCGGCGGACAGGACGCCCTGCGGCTCGCCAACCCGATCGCTGCCGACATGTCGGACATGCGGCCGTCGTTGCTTCCGGGCCTGCTTTCAGCCGCTGGCCGCAACGCCGACCGCGGTTTTGGCGATCTCGCCCTGTTCGAGGTCTCCGGAACCTATGACGGCGACACACCGGAAAAGCAGCGTCGGGTCGCAGGCGGGGTCCGTCGTGGCACCGCGACCCTCGCGGGCACCGGTCGACATTGGGACGGCGCGGCGCGGTCCGCTGGCGTCTTTGATGCCAAAGCCGATGCGCTCGCCGTGCTTGAAGCCTGTGGTGCGCCGGTCGAACGGGTGTCGGTCGAGCGCGGCGCGCCTTGCTGGTACCACCCGGGCCGCTCAGGTGTTATCAAGCTGGGACCCAAGACGGTGCTCGGCCATTTCGGCGAATTCCATCCACGCACGTTGGAGACGCTGGATGTGTCGGGGGCGCTCTGCGGCTTCGAGGTCTTCATCGACGCGCTCCCTGAAGCCCGCCGCAAGCCCACCCGCACCAAGCCGGTTCTTTCGCTGTCGGCCTTCCAGGCGGTCCGCCGCGATTTCGCCTTCGTGGTCGACCGGACCGTGGCCTCCGCCGATCTGGTCAAGGCTGCCGCCGGCGCGGACAAGGCAATGATCGCCAGTGTCGGCGTCTTCGACCTGTTTGAGGGCGCGGGCGTCGGCGAAGGCCAGAAGTCGGTGGCCATCGAAGTGACCTTTCAGCCCAAGGACCGGACCCTCACCGACGAGGATCTCGACCGGCTCGGCAAACTGGTCATCGCGGCGGTCGGCAAGGCCACCGGCGGCGTGTTGCGGGGCTAGCCTCTGTGGCGGATGATCTGCATGTCGCTTTTTTCGTTCTGGCGGTGGCGCTGATGTTGGTGCACGAACTCGACGCAATGCAGCGCCATGAGCGGCGTCTGTTTCCTGGTCTGTCGCAGTTGCCGGATCGATTGGGCATGCAGGTGTTCATCTGGGTGCATGTGCCGCTTTTTGGGATCATCCTCTGGTACGGCGCATTGGCGATTGGAACGGGCGGCGATCGGTTCAGCTTGGGTTTTTCAGGTTTTTGCATCGCGCATGCCTTTGTCCATCTGGCTTTTGAGTGGCATCCACGCTGTGAATTCGAGAATCTCCTGTTGCGAACCATCATTTGGTCATGCGCCCTTGCAGGTGCCGCCGCGTTGATTGCATCCTTGGCCCAAACAGCATCAAGCGGCGGAGCGTCCTGACTGCCATGAACCTTATCCTCAACGCTGACAGCTACAAATATTCCCATTTCGCCCAATACCCGCCGGAGACGGCGGCGATCTCGGCCTATATCGAGGCCCGGCCGGGCGGCCTGCAGGACCATGTGCTGTTTTTCGGGCTGCAGATGTTCTTGAAGGATTATCTCTCACGCGCCATCACGATGGCCGATGTCGACGAGGCCGAGGAATTGATCCTCGCCCACGGGCTGCCGTTCCATCGAAGCGGCTGGGAGACCATCGTCACCCGCCATGCCGGAATGCTGCCGCTGTTGATCGAGGCTTTGCCGGAGGGCATGGTTGTGCCCACCGGTACGCCGATGGTCCAGGTGCGCAACACGGACCCGGATTTCTTCTGGCTCCCGACCTTCCTCGAAACCGCTCTGCTGCGCGCGGTCTGGTATCCATCCACGGTCGCCACCATTTCGCATGGCACCCGCAAGATCATTTCCGCCTCCCTGCAGCGGACATGCGATGATCCGGAGAGCGTGCTGCCGTTCCGGCTGCATGATTTTGGTGCCCGTGGCACGACTTCGCTCGAGCAGGCGGGACTCGGCGGGGTTGCCCATCTGGTGAGCTTTCTGGGGACCGACACGGTGAGTGCGCTGGTCGCCGCGCGGCGCTTCTACCATGAGCCGATGGCGGGGTTCTCGATCCCCGCCGCCGAACATTCGACCATGACAAGCTGGGGCGAGGATCGGGAGACCGAAGCATACCGCAACATGCTGACCCAGTTCGCCGGTCCAGGAAAGATGGTTGCCGTGGTGTCGGATTCCTATGATCTCTACCGGGCCGTCAGGAAAATCTGGGGTGAGGAACTCAAGGCCGAGGTCGAGGCCTCGGGCGGCACGCTGGTGGTGCGGCCCGATTCGGGCGACGCGACCCGGGTGCCCGTCGACACTGTGGAGATGCTGGGCGAGATCTTCGGCTTTTCGCTCAACGGCAAGGGCTACAAGGTACTCAACCCGGCGGTCCGCGTCATCCAGGGCGACGGCATCACGCCAGCCACCATTCGCGTCATTCTCGGCCGGCTCGAGGACCGTGGCTGGTCGGCCGAAAACATCGCCTTCGGCATGGGCGCAGGGCTTTTGCAGAAGGTCAACCGCGACACGCTGCGCTTCGCCATGAAGGCCAATGCGCGACAGGACAAGGACGGCGACTGGCACGGCATCAACAAGCACCCGAAAACCGATCCGGGCAAGGCATCCAAGCGCTACCGCCAGGCCGTGGTGATGGACTCCGGCACACCTGTCGGGGTCGCGCTCAAAGACATCGGCGATCGCATCAATCTGTTGCAGCCGGTCTGGAATGACGGAAAGTTGCTCAAAGACTGGACTTTTGCCGAGATCCGGGCGCTGGCCGCGACCAGCTGACCATCCGGCGCTCTTGGAGCGTGCTTTCGCCCACCCCCACCCTGGTCAGCGGTTTGCGTCATAAGTCCGCAGTTCGTCGCCCGACACCCGGCCGTCGCCGTTGCCATCTACGCGGCTGAGTGCCACTGAATAGGCGCGGAAGCTTCTCACACGCTGTGCTGTCGCGTCCCCGCCTTGAGCGCGACGGTTGACGAAGGCGCGGAATTCGCTGCTTTCAAGAAGCCGGTCGCCGTTGGCATCAGCTGCGAGGAAGTCGGCGACCGGATCGGCCGCAGCCGTCCCTGTCAGGCCCAGCAGGAGTGCACATGCATGCAGCGTGATCAGCCTCCGTCCGGTGGTCCGGTCTGCCTTCGCCACCAAGCTCATGCGTGTTTGACCCCGCCACAAAGCGCCGGCTTTCGGCGCGCCCGGAACGCTCGCAGACTTTCCATTCCGCCACTTTCAGCATAGCTTCCCGCGCAAATAGCGCAAAGGGGGAATTTCAATGTTTCGATGGGGCATTCTGTCGACCGCCAAGATCGGCCGCGATCAGGTCATTCCGCAAATCCAGGACAGCGACAACGGCGTGGTGACGGCCATCGCAAGCCGCGACAAGGCCCGCGCCCAGGTTCTGGCCGACCGCTTCGGAGTTCTCCACGCTTTCGGCTCCTATGAGGAACTTCTCGCCTCCGACGCGGTCGACGGTGTTTATATTCCGCTGCCCACCTCCCAGCATATCGAGTGGAGCATGAAAGCGGCGGCCGCCGGAAAGCACGTGCTGTGCGAGAAGCCGATCGCATTGAACGCGGGTGACATTGCGCCGTTGATCGCCGCTCGCGACGCCCATGGCGTGCTGATCTGCGAGGCTTTCATGGTCACCTATCATCCGCAGTGGCTCAAGGTGCGCGAACTCCTCGCCGAAGGCGCCATCGGCCGCCTGCGCCATGTCCAGGGGGCATTCTCCTATTTCAACGCTGATCCTGCCAACATGCGCAACCAGCCCGAATTGGGCGGTGGCGGTCTGCCCGACATCGGCGTCTATCCCACGGTCTCCACGCGGTTCTCCACCGGTGCCGAGCCGATCCGGGTGCAGGCGACAGTGGAGCGCGATCCGGTTTTTGGCACCGACCGTTATGCCAGCGTCAAGGCGGATTTCGGCGATTTCGATCTCACCTTCTACTGCTCGACCCAGATGGCTTTGCGCCAGCTGATGGTTTTTCACGGCGAGACGGGTTTCATTGAAGTGACCGCACCGTTTAATGCCGGTGCTTATGGCCACGCCCAGGTGCATCTTCAGAACCAGCGCCATGACGGCGCGACCATCTTCCGTTTTCCGGATGTGCGGCAGTACCGGCTGCAAGCCGAGGCCTTCGTCAGGCGGGCAAAGGGTGGCACGGATCAGGTCTTTGCGCTTGAGGACTCGGTGAAGAACCAGAAAATGATCGACGCCATCTACCGAGCCGCCGACCATGATGGGTGGGAGACCGTTTAGGCCGCCTGGCGTTTGAGGCCTTTCGACTTGAGAAACAGCATGTCTGCGACAATGACTGTGACCAGTGCGACGGCCCAGAAACCGACCGATGTCAGCCCGTCGTTCAGGGCGATCAGGACGACCAGGCTGGCGACGACCCAGACAGCGTCTCCGGCGATGGCGAGTTTGACGGCGATCGAGTTTGCGCTGCGGGCGGCCACGACATGGAAGATGCCCCAGCCGATGAGAAGCAGGCCAAGCGTCAGAACGAATGCTGGCGGGGCGAGCGGGCCGAGGCGGGATGACACCTCGGTCGAAAAGGCGGAAAACACCGCGCCGCTGAGCAGCGAAAAGGCTCCGTCGATGTACATGACTTTGGTGAGGAAGGACCGGTTGGCGGGAGTGGTCATGGCAGTTTCCTTGGCTTTGGTCGGCCTGGCCGGCGGAGTGTCTTTGACAGCCTGCTGCGGGCGACGCGGTGTCGATGGCCAGAGACTGCGGCCTGCCGGGCCGCAAACCAATTACCTGTGAGGTAATGGCCTTCATGACCGGTTTCTGCGCCTATGGTTGCTCACGCATCTGCGGTGCCCGGAGGACAAGTGCATGGAGTTCGGAACCCGGCTGAAGGAATGGCGCGTTCACCGCCGCATGAGCCAGCTCAACCTCTCCACCGAGGCCGGCATCTCCACCCGCCACATATCCTTTCTCGAAACCGGGCGTGCCCGTCCGACCGAAGGCATGATCCTTCGCCTTTCAGGCGTGCTCGATATTCCGGCGCGCGAACAGGGGCAGCTGTTTTCAGCCGCCGGGTTTCGCCCGCGATTTGCCACACGCCCGGCTGGCAGCCTCGCCGACCTGCCCCCCGCCGTTTCCCACGCGATCAGGCTCATGCTTGAACGCCATGAGCCTTATCCGGGCTTCGTCTTCGCCCACGACTACGCGATCCTCCATGCGACTGAGGCGGCGATGGGCTTTGCGGCTGCGTCGGGCGTAGCGCTGGCGCCGGGTGTCAATTTTCTCGAGCTTTACCTCGGTCACCCTCAATTCAAGTCGGTGGTCGTCAACTGGGAGAGAACGGCAGCCGACCTCGTCCGCCGCGTCCGCTCGGAGGCCTGGCTGCAAGGTCCGTCGAGCGCCCTCGCCCGGCGTATCGACCGTCTCGCCAGTGACCCCGCCGTCGCCGCCGCGCTGCAGACCCATCCGGAGACCGTGCCGATACCTGTGCTGCCGGTGACGCTGAAAATCGGCGAGGCGCAGCTTTCCTTCATCACGACGCTCACCTCGTTCGGCTCGGCGCAGGATGCGCTGGTGCAAGGGATTTTGATTGAATCCTTCTTTCCCGCCGACGAGCTGACGCGCGCCTATTTCGGGTCGGCCGGGGAGCCGAAGACAAACCGCGAATAGCCGAGATAGGCGAAGGCCGTACCGGTCGCCGAGCCAGCCGTCAGAGCAACAAAGACGGGTATGTCTGGCAGGACGATGAGAAGAAGCGAATAGAGGGCAAAATTGATCGCCGCCGCCGTCATCCCGACGCTGCCGTAACGCGCACCTTCTGCGGCCAGCGAGCGTCCGGAAGCGCCGAAGGTGAAAGTCCGGTTGATGAGCCAGGCACAGGTCATTGCGGAAGCGATGGCAACAACGCGGCCAGAGAACGCATCAAGCGGCGTATGGCGAAGCATCAGATGGAGCACGCCGAGATCGACCGCGTAGCCCACGCCGCCCGCAAACGCAAAGCCCGTCAATTTCTTCATTGTGCCTTTGCCTTGTCTGCCCGGGGCCAAACCGCAAGGGCGTTTCTGCGTGCCGGTCTGCAGACACTCCGCAGACTTCTCCGGATGCAGTGCGACAAACGTGGCAATACAGACGCGCTGCGCTCGACCTCATTGTTTCCAGGCATGGTTTTATCGCAAACCGCAAATGCTTTTCACAACCATGCTCCGGTGGATTGAGTGGACCATGATATCCGCATTTTCGGCGTGTCCAAAACCAAATGTCAAATTCGCAAAATCCGCTCGAATTCCAAACTCGGCCGTGGGTTTTTTGGTTCCGAAATTTGCTGGGGACGATGTGGAAACGGAATGCAGACGGAGGATCCGATCCACCAGCCGTGCTGGCGTCTGCAAATCACGTCTCCCGCCGGTGCAGGCGGCAACACGGCTTGATCCCTGGTGGCGTCATGTCCTGCGCGGTTTGCAAGTGCGGGGGGGCTGATGTATTCATCCTGCAGATCAAAGGGGTTGGCGGCCGAATCAGCTATCATCCTTCAAGATATTGACAAGGTTCAGAAAACCGAGCGGGACCAGGGTCTTTCGCCAGACGTTCTGCAAGTTTGGGGTCAGCGATATTCATGAACCGGGAACAGACCAACAGGATCAGATTCGTCATCGAGGAACTGTTGCCGCCGATCCTGCGCGATTCCTGGCTGTTTACGGCGTTGGCCCGGCTGGTCTGGGGCAAGCACATCGACAAGTTGGCCGATTTCCGGATGCGCGCGCCTTTCCTGACGCCGCAGGAATACGAATCTCTCTACAAGGAGCATCCGCGGGTTCACAACGAAACCGACAATTCCCAAGCCTGCATCGATGCGATCGCCACAGACCTTGTCGGCGACAGCGTCTGCGATGTGGGCTGCGGGACGGGGTATCTGCTCAGGGTGCTGGCCAAGCGGCGCGCAGAGATCAAGCGGCGATATGTCGGGGTTGATTTTGTCATTCCCGAGCATTTCAGCAGTGAAGGTCTCGAATTTGTGCGCGCCCCGATCGAGAACCTGCCTTTTGCCGACGAGGAATTCGATACAGTCATCTGCACCCACGTGATTGAACACATCCTGGATTACCGCGCCGCACTCGCTGAACTTCGCCGCATCACCCGCAAGCGGCTGATCATTGTCGTCCCGCGCGAGCGCGAGGCCATCCACAGCTTCAATCCGCATTTCAACTTCTTCCCCTACAAGCACAGTTTCCTCAGAGCCATCCAGCCGCTGGACCGGGAATTCCGCTGCATCGACATCGGGCGGGACATCTATTTCACCGAAGAAAAAGGCGTCCCGCGCCGATGAAAGCTTTTACATATGCGGGGCTGGTGCTTGTTCCACTGATCATTTCCATCGGGCAGATTCTGTTCAAGCGGTCGAGCGACGCCCTGAAGGGGCCGGATGGCAATGCCATGGGGCTCGCGCTCAGTCCGCATTTCTGGACCGCACTTGTGCTGTATGGCCTGGCGACCGTGGCCTGGGTCTTCGTCATCCGCGACATGCAGATCGGTCGCGCCTACATGTTCATGGCGCTTTCCTATGTCTATATTCCGCTGTTGTCGCTCGCCTTCCTGGCCGAAGCGATCACCGTTACCCAAGTGATCGGTGCCGTCATCATCTGCATCGGCATCGTCGTCAGCGGCATCAGGACCTGAGCGCGATCAGGCAGCCTTTGGCGATTTCTCTGAAGCCACCAGCGAGTCGGGCGGGATTGCGACCGGCCTTGCCTGCGGCGCTGCCAACCGGTGCGGGCCACGCGCGGCCGGGATCGACATATAGTGGATCCGCTTCTGCTCGACGCGTCCGCGGGCCAGCGAATCCAGAATCATGCCGGCCGAGAACAGCATCAGCGCCATCATCAGCATCGAAAGGCCCATCATCCAGGTCGGCATGCGGTTGACGAGACCGGTCAGGAAATACTCGTTGAGCACAGGAACGATGAACACCATCGAAGTCGCGATCAGTCCGAGGCTGAGGTAGGAAAAGAACAGGAATGGCCGGGTTTCCTTCATCAGCATCGCAAACATCCACAAGATTTTTGCGCCATCCTTGAAGGTCGACAGTTTGGAATGGGAGCCATCCGGGCGACGCCCGTAGTCGAGCGAGAGTTCAGCCACCGGCAACTTGAGCACTGACGCGTGCACGCTCATTTCGGTTTCGATCTCGAAGCCGTCGGAGACGGCCGGGAAGCTTTTGGCGAAACGGCGGCTGAACGCGCGGTAACCCGAGAAGATGTCGGTGAAATCGGATCCGAAGATCCGCCGATAGATCAAATTGAAGATCGCGTTGCCGAAGGCGTGTCCACGCCGCCCGGCGTCATCTGTGACCCCGCGCCGGGTCCCGACGACCATGTCGCAACCTTCCGTGAGGAGGGTGCGGATCAGTTCGGGGGCATCGTGGGCGGCATAGGTTCCGTCGCCGTCGGCCATCAGGTAGATATCGGCTTCGATATCGGAGAACATCCGCCGCACCACATGGCCTTTTCCCTGGCGCGTCTCGCGCACCACTGTCGCCCCGGCAAGTGCGGCCCTGAGTGCGGTCTGGTCCTTGGAGTTGTTGTCATAGACATAGATGCGGGCACCCGGCAGTGCTGCCCGGAATGCCGTGACCACGTCGCCGATGGTCGTCGCCTCATTGTAGCAAGGCAGAAGCACGGCAATGTCGAGATCGTCCATCGGGGCGTCGGTCATCATATCCATCTCTCCCGGCGGCCATCTGCCACCCACGCTTTACTATTTCTTGAGAAGGTTAAGGCTAGGTTGAGCGCTGCGAGAAATAGGGCCGGGAGCCGCAGGTGTATCAAAGCGAACCGATCATTTCGTCCTCGAGCAACCCCGTCGAGACCTTCCCGGAGGCCGCTCGCAAGATCGATCGCGTGCCTGTTCTCGGACCGCTCCACCGTCTGGTGGCCGCTGGCTTTGCTGTCATCATGCTGATCACCGTCGTTCTGCATTTCGGCAACTATGTCGACTATGTGGGCGCCGACAATGACGACGTCATGCGCCTTGTCCAGGTCCGCGATCTGCTCGGTGGCCAAGGCTGGTTTGACCTTGTCCAGACCCGGCTGGGACTGGAGGACGGCACGCCGATGCACTGGTCGCGGCTCATCGACTTGCCCATTGCGCTACTTGTTGCGCTGTTCTCGCTCGTGCTCGCGCCACAGACGGCGGAAGCAGCCGCCCTCTTCGTCTGGCCGTCCTTGACAATGCTGCCCATCCTTTATGCGCTGGCGCTCGGTGCCCGCTCGCTCGGCGGGCCGGTGGCCTCGGTCGTGGGGTTGATTGCGGGCGTCCTCTTCGTGATGAGCGTGAACCGGTTCCAACCGGGCTCCATCGACCATCACAATGTCCAGCTTGCCATCGTGGCGGTGATTGCCGCATGCCTTACCTTGCCCGACCGGTCGCCCCGCGCCTTTGGCGTTGCGGGATTTGCGGCCGCGCTCGCCGTAGCCATCGGTGCCGAGACGACGCCCCATGTCGCCATCGCCTGTGCAATCGTCGCCGTACTCTGGCTTTGGCACGGCGAGGCGATGCGGGCAGCCGCCTGCGCATTTGCTCTTGCCATGGCGGCTTCACTGACAGCTGTCTTTTATCTCACCGTTCCGCCGACCAAGTACAGTCTGGTCGCCTGCGATGCCCTGTCGACCAGCTTTTATGCGCTCGGCGTCGTCGGTGCCGGTGGCCTGTTCCTGGCAGCGGCCCTCGCTTCGGGCTTTTCGCGGCCCGCGCGCCTGGCAATGCTTGGCAGCGTGGCAACCGGAACAGCAGGGTTCGCGGTGCTGATCGCTCCCGCCTGTCTCGGCAACCCGCTCGCCAGTCTCGACCCGCTTCTCGTCGACATGTGGCTCAATTCGGTGACCGAAGCGCAGCCGGTGCTTGAGCAGATCGGCAACGAGCCGTGGACTGCGGGCGGCTTTTATGCCGTGCCGCTCATCGCCATGGCGGTCTGCCTCTTCAACATCCGGCGCAACCGGAAAGCCGAAGCCCACATGGTGCTGCTTGCGCTCATCGCCACGGCCTATGCCATCGCACTCGTCCAGGTGCGCGGCGCGGTGTTTTCCAACCTCCTGTCCGCCATCCCGCTTGCGGGTCTGGTGTCAGAACTGCGCGCCCGCAGCCATGCGGCCCCGAAGAACACCATCAAGGGACTGCAATTTGCGGGCACCGCGCTCGCATCCATTCCCTTTGTCTGGGCGCTGAGCGGCGCACTTTTGTCGATGGGATACACCTCGGTGCGCGGTGAAGACGTGACCGGCCTGCCGGTAAAGGAGAAACCTGTCTGCACCGATGCCGCCGCCATGGCACCGTTGGCCAATGAACCCAAGGGGGTGGTGGTCAATGCCTCCAACCTGGGCGCCCATATCCTGCGCTTCACCCACCACCGGTCCCTCTCCGCCCCCTACCACCGCAACCAGGGTGGCATGCTGACCGAATTGCATGCAGGCCTCGCCACGCCCCAGGATGCCGAGAAATTCCTGCGCGGCGCAGGTGCGACCCTCGTCGCGTTCTGCAGAACGGATCCGCAGGTCGGTTCGATCAGCCGGCGGGCGCCTGCCGGGTTCTACGCTGAACTGAGCAAGGGCAACGTGCCCGCCTGGCTCGAGCCGGTTCCCCAAACCATCGGCAAGCCGCTGGAAATCTACCGTCTCCGGCCATGATTCAGGTGCAATAGGCATCGAGTCCGCTTCAGGCTATGCTCGCATCAGGTGATTTGCAGCGCCGGGCTTGATGAAGGCGGCGCTCTGAGGAGCAAGACATGACCAGAACAGGACGATGGATGCGCCTGGCGCTGATCCTGACCATCACCCTGACCGGTGTCGTCTCCGCCGGGACTGGGTGGGCAACTGACAGGAGCAAGCCCGCAAAGGAGCTTTTCGGCGCGGCCCGACTGCCGGCCGCAATCGCGCCTCGGCCGATCGGTTTTTACGCCAAGGGATGTCTGGCCGGTGGCGTGGCCATCCCCACCGACGGGCCGACCTGGCAGGCCATGCGGCTGTCCCGCAACCGGCGCTGGGGCCATCCCGACCTCATCGCGCTCGTGGAGCGGCTGTCGCGCGACGCCGCCGCCAAGGACGGATGGCCTGGTCTTCTTCTCGGCGACATTTCCCAACCGCGCGGTGGACCGATGCTCACCGGCCATGCCTCCCATCAGATCGGGCTTGACGCCGACATCTGGCTGACGCCGATGCCGCCGCGCACGCTTTCGACCAGAGAGCGCGAGGACACCGCCGCCACATCCATGCTCAAGACCGAGACACTCTACGTCGACCCCGACATCTGGACCGACGCCCATGCCCGGCTGCTGATGCGTGCCGCCAGCTACCGTGAGGTCGAGCGGATCTTCGTTCATCCCGGCATCAAGAAGAAGCTTTGTGACACATGGAAAGGCGATACGGCGGGCATGGGCAAGATACGCCCCTACTATGGCCATCACTACCATTTCCACATCCGGATGAAATGCCCGGCCGATCAGGCGGGTTGCAAGCCGCAAGAGCCTGTCGGCGGCGGCACCGGTTGCGACAAGTCGCTTGCGTGGTGGTTCACCGACGAACCGTGGAAACCAGCAAAGCCGGAGCCCGCCAACAAGCCCAAGCCGAAGCCGCGTCAGATCATGCTGTCTGAACTGCCGGCTGCGTGTGCGGCGGTTCTCGATGCAGCCGCGCCGCCATCGGAAGAGGCGGTGACATTTCGCAATGACGCCCCGGTGGCCAGCCCAGCCATCAGCCTGGCGCCGGCCATAGCGCCCGTCCTGGCCTCGGGTGGGCGTATCCCGGTGCCCACACCCCGGCCGGAGTATCCCTGAACCGCCACCACAGAATTTTCCGGAACAGCTTTCGTTTTCGACCTGAACTCGCTATTACAATTTATCAAATCGATTGAAATTCGGTTCGGGTTTGTGAATAACTGCGCCAGGAACAGCGATGACCGCCAGTACCGCCAGTACCGCCAGTATCGGCATAGCGCTCATCGCCCATGACCAGATGGACGACGCAACGGCAGACTTCGTCCTGGAGCGCGCGGCGCTGGTTGGGCGCTTCCCGCTCCTGGCGACCGGCACGACGGGTCAAGGGACCCTTGATGCCTGCCCAAGCCGGAGCTTGACCTTGCTGAAGAGCGGGCCGATGGGCGGGGACCAGCAGATCGGTGCCATGATCGCCACCGGCGAGGTGGGTCTCGTCATTTTCCTGGTCGACCCGCTGACGGCGATGCCCCATGATGTTGATGTGAAGGCGCTGACGCGGCTGGCGATCGTCTACGACATCCCGATGGCGCTCAACCGGGCGACGGCCAAGACCCTGGTGCGTGCCATCGACTGAGCCTTTCGCACCAGGCCGTCCGGCCTGCGCGCACAAGATATCCGCGCTGCGGCCTTTGGCTCGGCCGGCAAATGACTGCCTTGCCTGCGACAGGAACGCGACCATGACACCGTCCACAGACTTGCCCACCAGCCTCGTCTTCCCGATCCTGATCGGCGACATCGGCGGCACCAACGCCCGCTTCGCCATCCTGGTCGATGCCTATGCCGAGCCCAAGCAGTTTCCGACACTGTCGACGGCGGATTTCGCCACGATTGACGAAGCCATCCAGACCGGCGTTCTGGACAAGACAGCGCTGCAGCCGCGCTCGGCCATCCTTGCCGTGGCGGGGCCGGTCAAGGGCGACGAGATCGACCTGACCAATTGCGACTGGGTCATCCGACCGCGCGACATGATCTCCGGCCTCGGTTTTGAAGATGTCATCGTGATCAATGACTTCGAAGCCCAGGCGCTGGCCGCGGCTTCGCTGGAGCCGGAGCATTTGAAGAAGATCGGCGGCGGCGAGATCCTCGCGTCCGCCTCGCGCGTTGTCGTCGGTCCCGGGACAGGGCTTGGCGTGGCAGGGCTCATCCATGCCCGGCACACCTGGTTTCCGGTTCCCGGAGAGGGTGGGCATGTCGATATCGGTCCCCGCAGCCGGCGTGACCTCGACCTGTTCCCCCACTATGAAACCGTTGGTGGCCGTGTGTCTGCCGAACAGCTTCTGTGCGGACGCGGGTTGATGAACATCTACCGGGCGATCTGCAAGGCTGACGGCCGCGACCTGCGTGCCGCAAGTCCTGCCGAAATCACCACCTTCGGTCTTGATGGCGTGGACACCGCCGCCGTGGAGACACTGTCGCTGTTTGCGACTTATCTCGGGCGCGTGGCGGGCGATCTTGCATTGGTTTTCATGGCGCGTGGCGGGGTGTACCTCGCCGGTGGCATCGCCCAGAAGATCGTTCCGGCGCTTTCCAGGCCCGAATTCCGGGCCGCATTCGAGGACAAGGCACCCCATTCCGAGTTGCTCGGTGCCATCCCGACCTTCGTCGTCACACACCCGCTGGCGGCGCTGTCGGGACTTGCTTCTTTTGCGCGCACACCGGTGCGCTTCGGTGTGGCGACCGAGGGCAGACGCTGGAGGGCATAGGCAAACGCCTCCGAACCGGCTATAGAGCCGCGCAAATCCCCGTGAGGGCGCGGTTGGACCGGAGCAGGTCAGCCCGGGCCCGGCTGCGTCAGGAACCCGGAACGGACGAGCATTTGGATCAGGACCTCGAGCGCAAGCCGCGCCGTCTGGCGGTGGATACACTGACCGCCGTGATCAAGCGGATCATCCGCGAGAACGGCCGCGACTATATCAATGACTATGTCCTGGCCGGCATTTGCCTCATGCTGGTGGCGGGAACGACGGCTTTCATGGCCTGGATCATGGAATACATGATCAACGAGGCCTTCGCCAAGCGCAACGCCGACGTGGTCTGGATCATCTGCGCGGCCGTGCTCGCGGCGTTTCTCGTTCGCGGCTTTGCCTCCTACGGTCAGGCAGTCATCCTTGCCAAGATCGGCAACAACATGGTTGCCCGTTACCAGAAGCGGCTCATGAGCCATCTGATGGCGCTCAACGTTTCCTGGTTCTCCTCCACCCGCTCGGCCCAGATCGCAGCCCAGATCAGCCAGAATGTCACTGGCATCCGGGATGTGATGAACCTGACCATCACCTCTTTCCTGCGCGACCTGCTCACGCTCGTGGCACTCGTTGCCGTCATGGTGACAAAGGATCCGCTGCTGTCGTTGATCGCGCTTGTGGTCACACCGCCTGTCTTCTTTGCCCTGCGCTACATTTCCAAGCGTCTCAGGACTGCGACCCGTCAGTCGATCGACCTCAACAGCCGCGTCCAGGGTGCCATGCAGGAGACGGTCCAGGGCATCACCATCGTCAAGGCCTTCACCATGGAGAAGGAGATCGACCTCAAGACCTCGGCCGTCATCGAGGCGGCGGAGGAGCGCTCCAACCGCATCGCCAAGTTGTCTGAGCGGACCTCGCCCCTCACCGAGGCCCTGGCCGGTGTGGCCATATCCGGCGTGATCGCCTATTCGGCCTTCCGCTCGATTTATGGCGACGTGCTGCCGGGTGCCTTTTTCTCCTTCATCACCGCACTTTTGCTCGCCTATGACCCTGCGCGGCGGCTCGCGCGGCTGCAGATCAACCTGGAACGCGCCGCCGTCAACGCCCGGATGATCTATGAGATCCTTGACACCGAGCCGTCCCAGGGCGACGTGCCCGGTGCCGTCCCGCTGCATTTCAAAGGCGGCGAGATCGAGTTTCGGAATGTCTCATTTGCCTATGACCGGGGCGAGACGGTTCTCTCGGGTGTAAGCTTCATCGCGGAAGCAGGCCGGACCACCGCGATCGTCGGACCCTCTGGCGCCGGCAAGTCGACGCTGATCAGTCTTGTTCCGCGATTTTACGATCCCGCGGCGGGCCAGGTTCTGGTCGACGGCATCGATATCGCCACCGTCACCAAGCATTCGTTGCGAAGCGGGATTGCCTATGTGTCCCAGCAGGCCTGGCTCTTTGAAGGCACCATCGCCGACAACATCCGCTATGGTTGGCCAGAGGCGAGCGATGACGACGTGGTCGAGGCGGCCCGGCTCGCCCAGGCCCATGACTTCATCCTCGCCCAGCCTCAGGGCTATGCCACGCCGCTGGGCGAGAACGGTGCCAATCTGTCGGGCGGCCAGCGTCAGCGCCTGTCCATCGCGCGCGCACTCGTTCGCAAAGCGCCCATCCTGCTGCTCGACGAGGCGACTTCGGCGCTCGACAACGAATCGGAAGCTGCCGTGCAGAAGGCGCTCGAAAGCGCCATGACCGGCCGCACTGTGCTCGTCATCGCCCACCGCCTTTCCACCATTGCCAAGGCCGACCGGATTATTGTCATGCAAAACGGCCGCATCGTGGAAAGCGGCACGCATGGCGAACTTGCCCGGACCGAAGGCGGGCTTTACGCCCGCCTGCAGCGGATGAATGGGGACCATGAACGTGGGTCAGCACCAGAGCCCGCCGTTGATCCAATGGCTCAGACCAGGCCCGGCCCCGTCGGTGGGTTTCCGCCACGCAAGGAGACATCGGCATGAGCGACCAGTCAGACAGCATGGGGCTCGTGGTGGTTGGCGCTCAAGGCCGCATGGGCCAGGCGCTCATCCGCCTGATCAGCACGCTTGACGGCGTCCATCTCTGCGGAGCCATCGAACGACCGGGGTCCGCCTCACTGGGACGGGATGCGGGCGAATTTGCCGGCGCGGGACATCTGGGCATCGCGATCACCGACGATCCGTTGCCTGTCTTCGCGGGAGCCGAAGGCGTTCTTGATTTCACGGCGCCTTCCGCCAGCCTCGACTTCGCCGACCTTGCGGCTCAGGCCCGCATCGTCCACGTGATCGGGACCACTGGGATGGATGACAGCCATGAGGCGCGCCTTCGCGCCGCCGCCCGCCATGCCCGCATCATCAAATCGGGCAATATGAGCCTTGGCGTCAACCTCCTGTCCGTGCTCGTGCGTCAGGCCGCGCGGGCGCTCGAAGCCGCCGACTGGGACATCGAGGTGCTCGAGATGCATCATCGCCACAAGGTTGACGCGCCTTCTGGCACGGCGCTCCTGCTTGGTGAGGCAGCCGCGGAAGGCCGCGGAATAGCGCTTGCCGATGCGAGCGTGCGTGTGCGCGACGGGCACACGGGACCCCGCCCGGAAGGTGCCATCGGCTTTGCGACCTTGCGCGGCGGCTCGGTTGTGGGCGAGCATTCGGTCGTCATCGCGGGCGAGGGAGAGACGATTGAACTCACGCACAAGGCCACCGACCGCTCCATCTTCGCCCGTGGCGCTATCCGGGCCGCCCTGTGGGGCCGGACGCGCAAACCGGGATTTTATTCCATGCTTGATGTCCTCGGGCTCGCTGAAACCGCAAGATAACGATCCGCCACGAAAGGAACCGCCATGTCCGGAACACTTGTCCTCGTCCGTCACGGCCAGAGCGACTGGAACCTCAAGAACCTCTTCACCGGCTGGCGCGATCCCGATCTCACGCCGCTCGGCGTCGAGGAAGCGAAAACCGGTGCTGCAGCCTTGAAAGACCATGGGCTGGTCTTCGATCTCGCCTTTACCTCCGAACTCGTGCGCGCCCAGCACACGCTTGATCTCATCCTTGCGGGCATCGACCAGACCGGGCTGCCAGTCATCCGCGACCAGGCGCTCAACGAGCGTGACTATGGCGATCTTTCGGGACTGAACAAGGATGACGCCCGTGCCCGCTGGGGCGAGGAGCAGGTGCACATCTGGCGCCGCTCCTACGACGTGCCGCCTCCGGGCGGCGAAAGCCTCAAGGACACCGGTGCGCGGGTCTGGCCATACTATATGACGGAGATCCTTCCCCAGGTGCTGCAGGGCAAGAAGGTGCTGGTGGCCGCCCACGGCAATTCGCTGCGCTCGCTGCTGATGGTGCTTGACCGGCTGGACCGCGAGCAGATCCTGTCTGTCAACATCGCTACCGGCGTCCCCATGGTCTACCGCCTCAACGCTGATTCGACGGTCGCCGCCAAAGATGTGCTCGGAGACATGTCGTCGGCGCACTGACCCGCGCGCCACCCCACCAGTGATCATCCGCCAAGCGCGCCGGCGGCGCAGGCCGTTTCCCAGCCAAGCATGGCGCGTTTGCGGGTCAACCCCCAATGGTAGCCAGTCAGCGCGCCGGATTTCCCGAGCGCCCTGTGACAAGGCACCACGAAGGAAATCGGATTGCGACCCACCGCAGCCCCCACCGCGCGCGAGGCGCTCGGCTGTCCGATGGCGCGGGCGACGTCTGAATAGGTCGATGCACGACCGAGCGGAATGCGCATCAACGCTTCCCAGACCCGGATCTGGAAGTCGGTTCCGATCAGCACCACTTGAAGCGGTCGGCTCGCCTCCCAGTTGCGGGGCGCAAAGACCCGAATCGCAATGGCTTCGGTGCGGTCCTGGTCATGGATGAGCTTTGCCCCCGGCCACCGCTTTGCCATGTCCTGAAGCGCCGCCTGCTCCTGGCCCGAATCGGCGAAGGCGAGCCCGCACAGGCCTCGGTCGGTCGCCATGACGACCGCGATCCCAAAAGGTGAGGGGTGAAAGCCGTAGCGTACTGCAAGACCCGCGCCCCCGGTCTTGAAGTCCCCCGGGCTCATTGCTTCATGGGTGATGAAAAGATCGTGCAGCCGGCCTGGCCCCGACAGCCCGAGCTCAAAACTGGCATCCAGAAGCGGCAGTCCTTCATGCCCGAGAAGCCGGCGCGCATGGTCGAGCGTCACCGCCTGCAGGAAGGCCTTGGGCGAGAGCCCCGCCCAGCGGGTGAAGGTCTTCTGCAGCCGCGCGGGCGTCACGCCGAGATCGGCGGCAATCGTTTCCAGCGACGGCTGCGCGCGATAGTCGAGGGAAATTCGTTCGATCACCTGCCGGACGAGATCGTAATCCTCCCCGGTGGGCGTGACGTCACGTTCGAGTGTGGCGCTGATGGTCATCGCAAGGTCTCCGTTCCGTGCAGTCAACCATGGCGTGGGTCGTCCCGCCACCCGAAAACAGACCGATGAAATGGGTTTCAGCGGCGCTTGACGTCTGCAAGCGCACCCGAAAATGCAGACGCGAAGCTCTCCTTGTCATCGGGATTGAGGAACGAGCCGACATCGGTTCGCCGACCCTCGCCGGCGATGTGCATTCCGGTGATGCCGATTTCTTCATGACGGGAAATGCTAAACTTGGCCCAGAACGGATTGAAGCGGTGTTCGGTTGCCCGGCCGGACGGCGCCAGTTTTCGAATCGTCAGGTCCGTGCGCGACACCGAGACATATTCGCGGGCGCGGCCGGAGCGGTAGCTGAGCCAGAAAGCACCTGCGAGGAGGGCGAGGTCGAGCCCGAAAAAGCCGATGATCGGCCAGGCACCCATTGCTGCAAAAGCCACCATGTGAAACAGCGTCAGGCCACCGGCGATGGCCATGAGAGCAATGAAACCCGTGCGGCCGAGCGACCGGTGCGGGCTGAGCATGGCTTCAAATACTGGTTCCTCGTTCATGCGTCCCGCCGTTGCCAATCCCGATAAAGCAAGATTATAGAAGACTCATGGAAAAGCCCAAGCGCAAAAAGGTCGCAACCCCGCCAAAGCTACAAACGGGTGTCAAGGCCGCCGCGCGTCGCCCCGCGCGCCCCGTGCGCCCGCCGCGAAATCCCTACAGCGCCGCCGAGATCCGCGAGATTTTCCGCCGCTTTTCCGTGCAGCGACCCGAACCTGTGGGTGAGCTTGAGCATGTCAATCCCTTCACGCTTGTTGTGGCGGTGGCGTTGTCGGCCCAGGCCACCGATGCCGGCGTCAACAAGGCCACGCGGGCGCTTTTCGCCGTCGCCGACACGCCTGCCAAGATGCTCGATCTGGGCGAGGAGCGGGTGCGCGAATTCATCAAGACCATCGGTCTTTACCGCAACAAGGCCAAGAATGTCATTGCGCTCAGCCGCAAGCTCGTAGAGGAATTCGGCGGCGAAGTTCCCAGATCCCACGCGGACCTCGTGTCGCTGCCCGGCGTCGGCCGCAAGACCGCCAATGTGGTGATGTCCATGGCCTTCGGCGTGCCCACACTCGCCGTCGACACCCATGTCTTGCGCATCGGCAACCGGCTCCGCATAGCGCCCGGCAAGAAGCCTGACGACGTCGAGACGGCTTTTCTCCGGATCATTCCGGAGGATTACCTGTTTCATGCCCATCACTGGCTGATCCTGCATGGCCGCTACTGCTGCAAGGCACGCAAACCCGAATGCGAGCGCTGCGTGATCGCCGATCTCTGCCGGTCACTGGAAAAGACCTGCGACCGCCCCGCCCCGCTCGTCGAGCTGCCGTCACAGGTTTCAGACAGCTGATCTGCGGCCGCGCCGCTCCACCCGCTTGTAAAGATGCACCATCATTGCGGCAGCGAAGATCGGCGTCAACAGATTGACCACCGGGATCGACAGGAGAGCTGCGATGAACAGGCCCGCCAGGAACACCGTGGTGCTGTGGCGCAGCCGCAGCCGCTTGGCTTCTTCCGGGCTCATGAAACGCATGGCGGCGAATTCGAAATACTCGCGCCCCAGCAGGTAGCCATTGACGAGAAAGAAGGCGGCGAGATTGACGCCCGGCACGATCAGCAGCATGAGCGCCACCACATTGCCGACGGCGACGACAAGCAGAAACTTGAGCGACTGGCGGATTGCCTCGCCGGGTGGAAGCGCCCGGCCGGGCGGATCGTTCGGATAGTCGCGCTTTTCGATCACCTCGGCGATGTCATCAAGGAACAGTCCGGCCACGACAGCCGTCACCGGGGCGACAAGCAGCGCCAGCACGGCGGCCAGTCCCAGGCCTGCGATGATAACGGCCGCAGTCCCTGCCCAGCCGGCCCAGGCCGGAAGACCTGGAACGAGCTGGTCGAGCCAGGGCATGGCGAGCCAGGCGAACAACTCCCCGAGACCGAACCAGAGCGCCACCAGGATCATGATGGTGATCCCGATCGATTTCACCAGCGCCGCGCGCGCCGCCGGCGCGAACACGTTGGATGCGCCCAGGCGGGCGGCTTCAATGATCATGTCTTCATCTCCATCCAGCGCTCTGCTCCATGTGGGAGGTCTGCAGGCCTGCGTCAACGGGGCGAGGCGTGGCCGTCGCGGACGGTGCCTGCAAGTGACAGGCCATCACAAATCGGCCATGATTGACGCGCCTGTCATCGGCGTCGCTGCGGTTCCCGCCTGTTCGTTTCCCTTCTGGATTGTCCATGTCTGCCACGCGGATTCGCCCTGCAAGCCCCGCTGACATCGACGCGCTCGACCTCATCGAGAAGGCCGTCTTTTCCACCGACCGGATTTCCCGCCGGTCCTTTCGTGCGCTCATCGCCCGGCCGACCGCCGAGACGCTGGTCGCCGAAATCGATGGCGCGCTGTCCGGTTATGCCATGATCCTTTTTCGAACCGGGACCGGCATGGCGCGGCTCTATTCGTTGGCCGTTCATCCGGATTTCACGGGCCGCGGGCTCGGCAAGGCGCTGCTTGCGGCGGCCGAAACCGCCGCCATGGCCCACGAGCGGATCCTTTTGCGGCTTGAGGTTCGTGAAAACAACGCGGCCGCGATTTCGCTGTACAAGACTGCGGGCTACCGGCGCATCGGCCGTCACGTCGACTATTACGAGGACGGGATGGCGGCACTGCGCTTTGAGAAGCTGCTGCGCGGCCCCGATATCCCGAAGCCGCTCACCCCGTTTTTCGAGCAAACTGCCGATTTCACCTGCGGCGCGGCCTGCCTCGTGATGACGCTCGCCCGCTTCCGCAGCCCCGATTTCCTCACCCCTCGCTGGGAGATCCGGCTCTGGCGCGAGGCCACCACGGTCTTCATGCTCGCCGGGCCTGGGGGCTGCGAGCCGTTCGGTCTTGCGGTGGTGGCGGCCTCCCACGGCCTCAGTCCGGAAATCTGGTGTTCATCGCCCGATCTTCTCTTCCTGGAGACGGTCCGCAATCTCGAAAAGCGGCGGGTGATGGATATTGCCCAGCGGGACTTTCGTGCCCGGGCGGTGGAGATGGCGATCCCCACCCGGATAGAAGCCTTTTCGTTGCCGATGCTGCGTGCGCGCCTGGACGATGGCCATGTCGCCATCGTCTTGGTCAGCGGCTACCTGATGATGGGCAAGAAGATCCCTCACTGGGTCCTTGCCCATGGGGATGATGGCCGCCATATCCTGGTTCACGATCCCTGGGTTGAAGTCGAAATCGGTGAGACGGCCGCCGATGCTGCCAATATTCCTGTCCCTTATGCCATTTTTGACCGCATTGCCCGCTACGGCCGCTCCGGTCTGCGCGCCGCCGTCATCATCGAAGGAAAAGCCATAGATGTCTGACTGGGTGATCCTGTCCACCGCCCTCAACACCTTCGACCATGCAGCGACACAGCACAAAGTGCTCGCGACACGGGATTATCTCGCCAAGCCGGACCTTTTCCGCGGTGCGCGTCCCAATATCATCAATCTGTCGCGCTCCTATGCCTACCAGAGCCGGGGCTACTACGCCTCGCTGCTGGCGGCTGCACGCGGCCAGCGTGTCATCCCGTCGGTGGAGACCATCATCGACCTGTCGGCCCGCAAGCTTTACGAAAACGCCTTGCCGGAACTCGAGACCATGCTCAACACGGAGCTCGGCGAAAAGGCAGGGGCCCCGCCGTCCAAGCTGCGCGTGTTCTTCGGCATGAGCGAGGATCCGCGTTTCGAGCGGTTCTGCCGGCTGCTGTTCGACTGGTTCCGCGCCCCGGTGCTGGAAGTCGCCATCAAGGACGGCAAGTGGCGTTCGATCACAAAGATCGCGTTGCAGCCCGTCACCAAGCTCGAAGGCGAGGACCGGGCCGCCTTCTTTCGCGCCATGGCGCGTTACACAGGGCGGCAATGGAAAGACGCCAAGTCGCGTACGCCGGCCCGCTACACGTTCGCAACGCTGGTCGACCCCGGCGAAGCCTTGCCGCCGTCCTCCATCGCCAGCCTCAAGCATTGGGCGCGGATAGCGGCCCGCATGGGGGTGGCGGTCGAGCCGATCGGCAGGAAGGATCTGGCAAGGCTCGCCAACTACGACGCCCTGTTCATCCGCGAGACCACATCCATCTCCAATCACACTTACCGCTTTGCGCGCCGCGCCCAGCAGGAGGGCATGCCGGTCATTGATGATCCGGTTTCCATGATCCGTTGCACCAACAAGGTTTATCTTGACGAACTGATGGCCGCCAATGGGGTTCCTGTACCCCAGACCATGATGGTGATCGGAGTTGAAGATCTGCCCCGCGCGGCCGATACCCTGGGGTTTCCGATGGTGCTCAAGATCCCCGATTCGTCATTTTCCCGCGGGGTTGCCAAGGTCAAGGACATGGTCGAGCTCAAAGCGCTCGCCGATGCCTGGCTCGCTGATTCCGAGGTTCTGATCGCTCAGCGCTACATGCCCACCCGGTTTGACTGGCGGATCGGCGTTCTGGGCGGCAAGCCGCTGTTTGCCGTTCAGTATCTGATGGCCAAGCAGCATTGGCAGATCGTCAAGCACGACACCGGCGGCAAGCCCATTGAGGGCGGATTCCGCTCCTTTTCGCTTGCCCGCACACCGCCGCTCGTGCTTGACACCGGCCTGCGGGCGGCGCGCTGCGTGGGTGACGGGCTTTACGGCGTCGACCTCAAGGAAACCGACGACGGCGTCTTCGTCATCGAGGTCAACGACAATCCCAATCTGGAACATGGCGTGGAGGACGCCGCCGAGAAGGACGAAGTCTGGACGCGGTTGACCAACTGGTTCATCGAACGGCTGGATTCCTGATTCCGGCAACCGCCCTCCACCCTGTCCCGGAGCAGGCAAACAGGCTATAGGGGAGCCCGAAGCAGCACTGCCCATCTCCACCGGGCGGCCCCCCGCAGGACCAGAGCATGTCGAAAGACACCGAAGACAGGCAACGTTTCCCAGAAATCATCGATCCCGCCGCGCTCTCTGCCGCGCTTGACGGAATTGCCCAAACCCTTGGCGCGGCCTCCGCCGGCGCACGGTCCGCCGTGCTTGCCGAAGTCAAGCGCGTCAATGCCGAAGGTCGCGCCCGCGCCCGGACAATGCTCGATGAAGACGGGTCGGGCACGCTTTGCGCCGTCCGCATCTCGTATCTGACTGACCGGTTGATCTCTGCCCTGTTCGATTATGCGAGCGTGCATGTCTACCGGGTCGAGAACCCGTCGACGTCGGAGCGCATGACGGTGGCGGCAGTCGGAGGGTATGGCCGCGGCACGCTGGCGCCGGGCTCCGACATCGATCTCCTGTTCGTCCTCCCCTACAAGAAAACCCCCTGGACCGAACAGGTGGCCGAGTGGATGCTCTATATGCTCTGGGACATGGGTCTCAAGGTCGGCCATGCCACCCGCAATGTTGATGAGTGCATCCGCCTGTCGCGCTCTGACATGACCATCCGGACGGCGATCCTGGAAGCCCGCGTCATCTGCGGCGAGATTCTGCTGTTCAAGGATCTGTCGGCCCGTTTCGACCGCGAGGTGGTCGACGGCAGCGGGCCCGACTTCATCGCCGCCAAGCTGGCCGAACGCGACGAACGCCACCGCAAGGCCGGTGACACGCGCTATCTGGTGGAGCCCAATGTCAAGGAGGGCAAGGGCGGCCTGCGCGACCTCAACACCCTCTTCTGGATCGCAAAATATTTCTACCAGGTGCGCGATGCTGCCGATCTCGTCAGCCTCGGCGTCTTGACGCGGAGCGAATTCAAACTGTTCGTCAAGGCCGAAGATTTTCTCTGGGCGGTCCGCTGCCACATGCATTTCCTGACCGGAAAGGCCGAGGAACGGCTCTCTTTCGACATCCAGAGCGACATCGCGCAAGCCTTGGGCTACCAGCACCATCCCGGTCTGCGCGATGTCGAACGCTTCATGAAACACTATTTTCTTGTGGCCAAGGATGTGGGCGACCTGACCCGCATCTTTTGCGCCGGGCTTGAGGACCTGCAAGCCAAGCAGGCGCCGGGCCTGATTGGCGGCATGTTGAGCCGTTTCGCGGCACGTCCCCGCAAGATACCGGGAACACTCGACTTTCTTGACGACAAGGGGCGCATCGCTTTGGCCGATGCCGATGTCTTCAAGCGCGACCCGGTCAACATCATCCGCTTCTTCCATATTGCCGATATCCGCGGGCTCGAATTCAATCCCGATGCGCTCAAGCGCGTGACCCGCTCGCTCGGGCTCGTCAATGCCGCGCTGCGTGACAGCGAGGAAGCCAACCGGTTGTTCCTCTCGATTCTGACGTCCAAACGTCAGCCAGACATCATTCTGCGGCGGATGAACGAGGCGGGCGTGCTCGGCCGTTTCATCCCGGAATTCGGCAAAATCGTCTCGATGATGCAATTCAACATGTATCATCATTATACGGTCGACGAGCATCTCATTCGCGCGGTCGCCGTGCTGTCAGGCGTCGACAAGGGCATCGACGCCCGCGAACATCCACTGGCGAGCAAGCTCATGCCCTCCATTGAAGAGCGCGATGTACTTTATGTGGCAATCCTGCTGCACGACATCGCCAAGGGCCGCCCGGAGGGTCATTCTGTCGCCGGGGCGAGGGTGGCGCGCAAGCTTTGTCCACGCTTCGGACTGAGCCCCAAGCAGACTGAACTTGTCGCATGGCTGATCGAAGAGCATCTGACCATGTCGATGGTCGCCCAGTCGCGCGATTTGAACGACCGCAAGACCATCACCGACTTTGCCGAGAAGGTTCAGTCCCTGGAGCGGCTCAAGATGCTGCTTGTGCTCTCGGTCTGCGACATCCGGGCGGTGGGGCCCGGCGTCTGGAACGGCTGGAAGGGCCAGTTGCTGCGCACGCTCTACTATGAAACCGAATTGATGATTTCAGGCGGATTTTCGGAAGTCTCGCGCACCGAACGGACCAAGCACGCCCGTGCAGCGCTCGCCGATGGCCTGGCGGCCTGGTCTGAGAAGGAGCGCAAATCCTATTTGAAGCTCCACTACGAGCCGTATCTTCTGTCGGTCCCGGTGGAAGAACAACTCCGCCACGCCGAGTTCATTCGCGAGGCGAACAGGGCGAAGAAGCCGCTTGCCACCATGGTCAAGACCCACGTCTTCCATGCCATCACCGAAATCACCCTGCTGGCACCCGACCACCCGCGGCTCTTGTCGATCGTGACTGGCTCTTGCGCTGCCGCCGGTGCCAACATCGCCGACGCCCAGGTGTTCACCACGTCGGACGGTCGCGCGCTCGACACCATCCTGATCAACCGCGAGTTTCCTGACGACGAGGACGAGCTTCGCCGTGCCCGCTCCATCGGGGCGATGATCGAGGACGTGCTCGCGGGCAAGGACTCCATCCCTGACGTCATCGCCCGCAAGTCCAAAGGTCGGCGCAGGTCGCGCCCCTTCGTGGTCAAGCCGGAAGTCGTCATCTCCAATACCCTGTCCAACAAGTTCACCGTCATCGAGATCGAATGCCTGGACCGTCCCGGTCTCTTGTCTGAAGTCACGTCGGTGCTTTCGGACCTGTCGCTCGATATTGCCTCCGCCCACATCACCACGTTTGGCGAAAAGGTTGTCGACACCTTCTATGTTCGCGATCTGATCGGCCAGAAGATCACCAACGACAGCCGGCAAGCCAACATCCTGGCGCGGCTCAAGGCGGTTCTCGCCAACCAGGAGGACGAGATGCGTGACGCCATGCCATCAGGTATGATCGCTCCCGCAGGGACCCGCAACCGCCCGCGCGCCGAAGCCTGACCAGTCAGGCAAACAAGGACAGCTGATGAGCCTCATCAAAAAATTTGCGACTGTTGGCTCCGGGACCCTGGTAAGCCGGGTTCTCGGTTTCACCCGCGAAATGCTGATGGCGGCGGCCCTTGGCACAGGGCCCGTGGCCGACGCCTTTTACGCGGCATTCCAGTTTCCCAACACGTTTCGGCGGCTGTTCGCCGAAGGCGCTTTCAATGCCGCTTTCGTTCCGCTGTTCGCCAAGGAGATCGAAGCCCAAGGCCTCGACGGCGCCCGGCGGTTCTCCGAGGAGGTTTTTGGTGTGCTGTTCACGGTGCTGCTCGGGCTGACCATCCTCATGCAACTGAGCATGCCGATATTGGTCTCGACCATCGTGGCGCCCGGCTTTGCCGACAATCCGGAGAAGTTCGACCTCACTGTCAGCATGGCGAAAATCATGTTCCCCTATCTGATGTGCATGTCGCTTGGCGCCATGATGGCGGGGATGCTCAATTCGCTGCATAGATACTTCGCCGCCGCCATTGCGCCCGTCTTTCTCAATGTTATCCTGATCGGCGTGCTCGCTTTTGCCTGGTACCGCGGCCATACCGGCGTCGAAGTCGGCTTCGGGCTTGCGTGGGGCGTGCTGGTGGCGGGTCTCGTCCAGCTCGCGATTGTCTGGTTTGCCGTGCGCCGCGCCGGGATCTCGGTTGGCTTCCGGCGTCCGAAGCTGACGGCCAATGTGAGGCGGCTCCTTGTTCTTGCGCTGCCTGCCGCTGTCACCGGCGGCATCACCCAGATCAACCAGTTGATCGGAACGGCAATCGCATCTGGTCAGGACGGTGCTGTCTCCTCCCTGGCGCTTGCTGACCGCGTCTACCAGCTTCCACTCGGCGTGGTGGGGGTTGCGGTAGGGATTGTGCTGTTGCCCGAGCTTGCGCGGGCCCTGCGGTCGGGCAACGACAGCGAGGCTGCCAATCTGCAAAAACGGTCGGTGGAGTTCAGCCTGTTCCTGACATTGCCTGCCGCTGCGGCGCTTCTGGTCATGTCGGAGCCGATTGTCCGGGTGCTGTATGAACGCGGCCAGTTTGCCGCCACCAATTCCACCGGGACAGTCTCGGCGGTTCTTGCCATCTTCGCCATCGGCCTTCCTGCCTTTGTCTTGATCAAGGCGTTCACGCCGGGGTACTTCGCCCGCGAAGACACGCGCACGCCCATGATGTTTGCCGCCGTTTCGGTCGCCGTCAACATCTCGCTGGCGCTGTGGCTGTTCCCCCAGATGGGCGCGTCCGGCATCGCCGTCGCATCCGCCGCCGCTGGCTGGATCAACGCAGCACTCTTGTTTGCCATGTTGCTCAAACGCGGACACTGGGGCAGCGACCGGTCATTGCTGACGCGTATCCCCAGGCTCGTGCTGGCCGCGGCCGTCATGGCGGGCGCGCTCTACTGGGGCGCGGAGCGGCTTGCGCCGCAGTTGTCGGCAACCTCGGTGCTCTTCGATCAGGTCTGGGGCTTGGGCGTCCTGGTGCTTGGTGGCGCGCTTGTCTATTTCGTCACAGCCTTTGCCATCGGGGCTGCCGATTTTGGCGTGCTCAGGCGTGCGATACGTCGGGGGCCCAACCCGCCATCTGATTCCGCGCCAGAGGCCTGAGGTTCATTGCAGCCAAGGCGCGCGGCCGTGAAATGGCTTGACGCGCCTTCGCCCCGCCCCCATAAACCGGCGCGATTTCAACGAGGCATCCGGGCCCTCCACAAGCCTGCGGAGACATCACCATGTCCACATTCAAGCCGCTGGTCTTCTCGGGCGTCCAGCCCACCGGCAATCTGCATCTGGGCAATTATCTGGGCGCTATTCGCAAGTTCGTGGCGCTGCAGGCCGAGCATGACTGCATCTTCTGCGTTGTCGACCTGCATGCCATCACCGCGCAACTCGTCCATGACGATCTCAAGTCCCAGACCCGCCAGATCGCTGCCGCCTTCGTCGCTTCGGGCATCGACCCGGTCAAGCACATCGTCTTCAACCAGTCCGCCGTCCCGGGTCATGCCGAGCTTGCCTGGATCTTCAACTGCGTCGCCCGTATCGGCTGGATGAACAGGATGACCCAGTTCAAGGACAAGGCGGGCAAGGATCGCGAGAATGCCTCGCTCGGGCTGCTCGCCTATCCCAGTCTCATGGCCGCCGACATTCTGCTCTACCGTGGCACCCACGTGCCGGTCGGCGACGATCAGAAGCAGCATCTCGAGCTGGCCCGTGACATCGCCCAGAAATTCAACATCGACTTTTCCGAACGTATTGCCGCAAGCGGTTTGGGCGTCGAGATGATGGTGGGCGAGGAGAAGGTATCCGGGTACTTCCCGATGACCGAGCCGCTGATCGAAGGGCCCGCACCTCGCGTCATGAGCCTGCGCGACGGCACCAGGAAAATGTCGAAATCCGACCCATCCGATCTGTCGCGGATCAATCTGACCGACGATTCCGACACCATCGCCCGCAAGCTTCGCAAGGCCAAGACCGACCCTGCGCCCTTGCCCGAAACGGTCCAGGAGTTGAAAGACCGGCCCGAGGCCGACAATCTGGTCGGCATCTTCGCCGCACTGTCGGACCGGACGAGGGCGGATGTGCTGGCTCAGTTCGGTGGCCGCCAGTTCTCCGACTTCAAGCCTGCGCTGGCCGATCTCGCCGTGGCTACGCTTGAACCGATCAACGCCGAGATGCGCCGTCTGATGGACGATCCGAGCCACATCGACGCCATCCTGAAGGCGGGTGCCGGACGGGCCGACGCGATCGCGCGCAAGACCATGGCCGATGTCAAGGAGATCATCGGCTTTCTGTGAAGGCGATAAAATCGGCCTTGCGGCCCGCCGGTCTCTAGTGGCAGAGTCCAGATCATGGTTTCACGACGTCGATCACGCGAAGAAGGTCACCGGCGCAAGTTCCTGGCGGTTGTCGACGACACCCCCGAATGCGAGCGTGCCATGCGTTATGCCGGGATGCGGGCGCGCAATTCAAACGGCGGTCTGGTGCTCGTTTATGTGATCCACCAGAGCGATTTTCAGCATTGGCTCGGCGTTGAGGAGATCATGCGCGCCGAGGCTATGGAGGCAGCCGAGGCGACGCTTGCGAAGGCTGCGGAAAAGATGCGGCAGGCCATCGGCATCAATCCGGAGACACGGATTTGCGAAGGCGGGACTGCCGAACAGATACATGCTGTGATCGAGGAGGACCAGGACATCGCCATCCTGGTGCTGGCCGCTGGCTCGGCAAAGGACGGACCAGGACCGCTGGTCTCGTCGATCGCGGGCCGCGGTGCCGCATTCCCGATCCCTGTTACCGTTATCCCTGACGCCTTGTCGGACGAGGAAATCGATGCCCTCGCCTGAGGCTGAACGCGGCATGCATTCACGAAAGAGCGTGACAGCGACATTCACGCGTTTGAAAAGACGCGCGGCGCTGTAGAGCATACCGCATTCATTCAAGGGTCGCCGCAGGTCGACTGCAAAGGGCCTCTTGATCCCGATCCCGTCAGGGCCTATCTTGTTTTGAAGAATTCTAAACTGCAATCCGCGAGAGCTCAGACGGAGTGACCAAGATGTTCATCCAGACCGAATCCACACCAAACCCGGCAACACTCAAGTTCCTGCCCGGTCGCGTTGTCATGAATTCCGGTACGGCCGACTATCGCACGCCCACGGAAGCGGCGGTGGCTTCACCGCTCGCCGCCAAACTCTTCGCCATTCCTGGCGTGGCCGGCGTCTTTTACGGTTATGATTTCATCACGATCAGCAAGGAAGACGGCCCCGAGTGGCAGCATCTCAAGCCCGCAGTGCTCGGTGCGATCATGGAACATTTCATGTCCGGCGCGCCTGTTCTCACCCCGGCTGGGCAGCGGGAGCCGGATTTGTCCGACGAGTTCTTCGAGGCCGGTGACGAGACCATTGTGGCCACCATCAAGGAGCTCCTGGAAAGCCGCGTGCGCCCGGCCGTGGCCCAGGACGGGGGCGACATCACCTTTCGCGGATTCCGCGACGGCACGGTGTTCTTGCACATGAAGGGTGCCTGCGCCGGCTGCCCTTCCTCCACCGCCACTCTCAAGCACGGCATCCAGAACCTGCTTCGCCATTTCGTTCCGGAAGTGCGCGAAGTCGAATCGGTCTGAGCAAAACCGGGCCTTTGGAGCGGCCACGGTCGCCGAGCGCTTGTCTTTTCTGAGCGGGCGTTTTTCGAGCTTGTCTTTTTTGAACGTGACGTTCTCGCATTCGTGTGTCCAATGTTGTCAAAGCGGGCACCAGCCCCGCGCAGATCGAACCGGGAAGCCGCTTTGCTGACCCTCGCCCTGGATTGTGCGCAGCGTTTCTGCGCCGCCGCCGTTTACGATGACGCCTCAGGCCAGATCACGGCGGAGGCGAGCCACGATATCGGCCGCGGCCATGCGGAACGGCTGCCGGCCGTTGTCGCTCAGGTGCTTAAGGCCGCCGGGACCGACTTCTCACGGCTTGGACTTATTGCCGTCACGGTCGGGCCTGGGTCCTTTGCCGGCATCAGGGTGGGCGTCGCTTTCGCGCGGGGCCTGGCGCTTGCGCTGGGTCGCCCGGCGGTGGGCGTGCCGACGCTTCTGGCGATCGGTTCGCCTCTGGCGGTTGCCCTTGGCGCACCGGTTTTCGTCGTGCTGGACGCCCGCCGTGATCACCTCTGGTGCGCCCTCGTGGAAGCGGACGGACGCCCTGTCTCGAGAGCGGCGGAATATGCACCGGCGGTGGCTGTCGAACTTGCTCTTCGAGAGGGCTGCGTGGTCGCTGGCAGCGGTGCGGGACTGCTCGTCGATCTCTCGCCTGCGCTCGCCGCCCGCGACATGACCCGCATGCTCGCTTTTCCCGATGCTCCAGCGATCTCCGAGATTGCGCGAATTGGCGCTGGCCTCGATGCGGGAGAATATCCTCCCTCGCCGCTCTATCTGCGGGAGGCTGACGCCAGACCGCAGACCGGTTTTGCGCTTGCAAGGGAAACCTGAGCCGGTGTTTGGAAGTTTTTTCGCCCGCAGGACAGAGTTTGCCATCGTGCCAATGGCCACCGCCGATTCCCGCACTGCCGCCCGCATCCACCATGACGCATTTGCCAAGCCGCACGGAGAGCGCGGCTGGAGCGACGGCGAATTTGAAAGCCTGATCACCCAGCCTGCGGTCTTCGGTATCCTCGTCTGTCCAGCAGGAACCGCACGCGACCATGCGGCCGGATTCGTGCTCGTCCGCGAGGCGGCCGGTGAAGCCGAAATCCTCACCATCGCAGTCGACGGTCGTCAAAAGCGCGTCGGCCTCGGCTGGCGATTGATGCAGGCGGCGACGAGCGAAGCGGTCCGCCGCGGTGCCGAAGAGCTGTTTCTCGAAGTCGACGAAACCAATGTCGGAGCCATCGCGCTCTACCGCAAGCTCGGCTTCGCCAAGGTGGGTGAGCGCCATGCCTACTATGCGCATGCGGGAGCAGAGCGGACGACAGCGCTTGTCATGCGGCTCGATCTTCGTTAGAGCAAGTCCAGCGAAAGTGGCACCGCTTTCGCGTCCGGACTTGCGTCAAAACAAGAGGTTAGAGCTATTCCGGCGATTCTGATCACGCTGGAACCGCTCTAGGTCGCGCAAGGAGCCGACGCGCGTCGGTTCCCACCCTCGGCCGAGCGGGGCATTTGATGGACGAATTGAAATCCCTGGAGCAACGCTGCGCCGAACGTGGCATGCGGATGACCGAGCAGCGCCGGGTCATCGCGCGCGTGCTCGATCAGTCGTCAGACCATCCGGATGTGGAGGAACTGCACCGCAGGGCTTCCGGCGTCGATCCCCGCATTTCCATGTCCACCGTCTACCGCACCGTCAAGCTGTTCGAAGATCTCGAGATCATCGAACGGCATGATTTCGGCGATGGCCGAGCCCGCTACGAGACCGTGCCCGACGAACATCATGACCATCTCATCGATCTGCGTACCGGCCGGGTGATCGAATTCCATTCGCCGGAAATCGAAGCCTTGCAGGAGCGCATCGCGCGCGAACATGGCTTCAGGCTCGTCGACCACCGGCTTGAGCTCTATGGCATACCGCTCGCCCGCCCCGTCCCCGGCAAGGACCCGTCCGACCGGGACAAAGGCTGATCCGCTGATGGGCCGATGCGCCTCAGAAAGACAATTCCGCAAGGTGGCCCGATGATCGCCATCTTGCGCATCGGGCTTGTGGCGATTGCCTTCCTGTCCTTGACCCTCGCCTTGCTGCCGGTGCAGCTTCTCGCACTTGGCTTCGGGCATCCCGTGATGCGGCGGCTGCCGCGCTGGTGGCACCGCATCATGTGCAAGGTGATCGGGCTCAAGGTCAAGACCATCGGAACCTTGACGGCTGACCGGCCGCTTCTGGTCGCTGCCAATCATACCTCCTGGAAGGACATTGTCGTGCTCGGCTCCGTGGCTGACGTGGTTTTCGTCGCCAAGTCGGAAGTCCGGCGCTGGCCGGTCTTCGGTTGGCTGGCCCGGCTGCAGCGTTCGGTCTTCATCGAGCGGGCGCAGAAGCGCTCGACTGGGGTGCAAGTGGGCGACATGGCGGCGCGGCTCGCCTCTGGCGAGGTCGTGGTCCTGTTTCCGGAAGGCACGACATCGGATGGAAACCGGGTGATGCCGTTCAAGACGTCGCTGTTTGGTGCAGCGTCCCAAGCGCTTGCGCTGACGCCGCAAGGCCGCGTCACCATCCAGCCCGTCACCATCGCCTATATCGGCATCCACGGCATGCCGATGGGACGCTTCCACCGCCCTGTGGCAGCCTGGCCGGGGACCGTTGCGCTTGGTCCGCATTTTCTCAGGGTGCTGCGCGAAGGCGCGCTGGAAGTCGAAGTTCATTTTTGTTCGCCTGTGGTCTTCGACGCAGCAAGCGACCGCAAGCAGACCGCCCGCATTGTGGAGCGCGCCATCCGCCGGACGCTGGCCGCCGCTCTGAGGGGGCGGCAGCCGGAGGAGACCTGATGGCGCACACCGCCATTTCCAAGCACTCGATTTGCCGCTAGAGTTGCTCCGGCGTTGTCAGAATCGCCGGAATAGCTCTAACACCTTGTTTTGACGCAAGTCCGGACGCGAAAGCGGTGCCACTTTCGCTGAAATTGCTCTAATGCATGTCGCGTTCAATCGGGTTCGATTGGACGGAACGCACACGCATTCATTCAAAGGGGTACAGCGACCTTTGCGCGTCGGTTGGACGCGCGGCGCTGTAGTGGTCTATATCCAACATGTGCATCCCGTCGCCGCAGTCTCCGTGCAGGTGGCGGATTAAGAAAGACCACGAGCAAGGCCGCCATGACCAAGACCCCAGAGCTCTCCTCCCCCCCAGCCTCCCGACCGGACGCTGCGAACCCTGACGCCTCCCGACCGGAGGCCTCCCGACCAGAGGCCGACGCATCGGCCGTGCCGACCCGCAAGGTCTTCATCAAGACCTATGGCTGCCAGATGAATGTCTATGACAGCCAGCGCATGGGCGATACGCTGAGCCGCGAAGGCTACGAGACCACCGACAGCCCGGAAGCTGCCGACCTCATTCTCATCAACACCTGTCATATCCGCGAGAAGGCGGCCGAAAAGGTCTATTCCCAGCTTGGCCGCCTCGAGCGCATGAAGCGCGAGCGCCGCAAGGCGGGCGGCGACCTGATGGTCGCGGTCGCCGGCTGTGTCGCCCAGGCCGAAGGCGGCGAGATCATCCGCCGGGCACCGGTGGTCGATGTGGTGATCGGGCCGCAGACCTATCATCGCCTGCCCGAGGCGCTGGCCCGAGCGCGGGGCGGAGAGCGGGTGGTATCCACTCAATTCCCGCCTGACGACAAGTTCGACGCGCTGCCCGATCCGAGCCGCAAGGTCATCCGCAGTCGCGGCCCCACGGCCTTTCTCACCGTGCAGGAGGGATGCGACAAGTTCTGCACGTTCTGCGTGGTGCCCTATACCCGCGGCGCGGAAGTCTCGCGCCCCGTCGCGCGCATCGTCGAGGAGGCGATGCGGCTCGCTCAGGGCGGCGTGCGCGAGATCACGCTGCTCGGCCAGAATGTCAACGCCTGGCACGGCATGGGCGAGGATGGCCGTGAATGGGGTCTTGGCGCGCTCCTCGACCGCCTCGCCAGGATCGACGGTATCGCCCGCCTGCGCTACACCACAAGCCATCCCCGCGACATGGACGACGCCCTGATCGCCGCCCACCGGGACCTGGACGTGCTGATGCCCTATCTGCACCTGCCGGTGCAGTCGGGTTCTGATCGCATGCTCAAGGCCATGAACCGGCGCCATACGGCCAACGATTACCTCCGGCTGGTGGACAGGATAAGGGCCGTCAAGCCCGACATCGCGCTGTCGAGCGACTTCATTGTCGGGTTCCCCGGCGAGACCGACGCCGACTTTGAGGACACCATGCAGCTCATCAATGAAGTGGGCTTCGTGCAATCGTTCTCCTTCAAATATTCCCGCCGTCCGGGAACGCCCGCCTCCGACATGGAGAGCCAGGTCGACGAAGCGGTGAAGTCTGAGCGCCTCAAGCGGCTGCAGGCGCTTCTGTTCAGCCAGAGCACCGCATTCGCCCGCGCTTCAGTCGGCAGCGAGATCGATTTGCTGCTTGAGCGTCCCGGTCGCGAACCGGGCCAGCTCGTCGGTCGTTCCCCCTGGCTGCAGCCAGTAATTGTTGATGCAAAGGCCGGCGAAATCGGTGACATTGTCAGGGTGCGAATCACGGAAGCCGGAACGAACAGTCTCTTTGCCGCTGTGGCGGATGGCTGATCGCTTCAAAACCCAGGAGTCCTATCGCTTGACAGCGCAAGACCTGTCCCTGCCCGCAAGGACGCCCGCCGCCGGAGCGTCCGACGTTACCCATATCGCGCTCACCTTCGAGAACAACCGCCTCGCAAGCGAACTCTTCGGCCAGTTCGACCAGCATCTCGCTCTTGTCGAGCAGCGCCTGAAGATTGACGCCAGGGCGCGCGGGAACACCGTCAACCTGCGCGGCAACGCGCTGGCCACCAACCAGGCCCGCCGGGCGCTCGATTTTCTCTACGACCGCCTGTTGAAGGGCTCGACAGTGGACAGTTCCGATGTCGAAGGTGCCATCCGGATGGCGCTGGCGGCCGATGACCAGCTCGTGCTGCCCACGCTTGAGCGCAAGAGCAAGCTGGCACTGGCGCAGATCTCCACCCGCAAGAAAACCGTCATCGCCCGCACACCCACCCAGGATGCCTACATGCGCGCGATGGACCGGGCCGAGCTTGTCTTCGGCGTCGGCCCTGCGGGGACGGGCAAGACCTATCTTGCGGTTGCCCATGCTGCACAGTTGCTTGAACGCGGGTCGGTGGAACGGATCATCCTGTCACGTCCCGCCGTGGAAGCTGGGGAGCGGCTTGGCTTCCTGCCGGGGGACATGAAAGAAAAGGTCGATCCGTATCTCCGTCCGCTGTATGACGCGCTTTACGACATGATGCCCGGTGATCGCGTCGAACGCGCCATCAGCGCGGGCGTCATCGAAATCGCCCCGCTGGCCTTCATGCGTGGCCGCACGCTCGCCAATGCCGCCGTTATTCTGGACGAGGCTCAGAACACCACTCAGATGCAGATGAAGATGTTTCTCACCCGCCTGGGCGAGAATGCGCGCATGATCATCACGGGCGATCCGACTCAGGTCGATCTGCCGCGCGGCGTGGTCTCGGGCCTGACCGAGGCACTGACGTTCCTGGAAGGTGTCGAGGGCATTGTCACCTGTCGCTTCCGGTCCGCCGACGTTGTGCGCCATCCGCTCGTCCAACGCATCGTCGAGGCCTATGACGGCAAGACGAAAGCCGCAGGCGGGCCCGACAGCGGCCTATGAGCCGGGATCTCGTGGATTTCGCCTATTCGGTCGATGCGGGCGACTGGGGCGACGAAGGGCATTTGGAAATGCTGGTCGCTCGGGTGCTGCATGCCGCTGCGCGCGATCTCGACCACCACGAAGGACAGCCTTTTCCGCTTGAGCCGAGCGAAGTGTCGCTGGTCTTTGCCGATGACCAAATCATGCGCGGCATCAATGCCCAATGGCGCGGGCAGGACCAGCCAACCAATGTGCTCTCGTTTCCGGCGCTGCCGATCCGGCCAGGCCAGATGCCGGGTCCGCTTCTGGGCGACATCGTGCTGGCGCGCCAGACCGTTGAGCGCGAAAGCCGCGAGCTCGACAAACCCGTGGACGAGCATCTCATCCATCTCATTGCCCACGGGTTCCTGCATCTTTTCGGTTACGACCATATGGAAAAGGACGAGGCGGAAAAAATGGAGTCCATTGAGACTCGCATTCTTGCGTCTCTTGGACTATCTAACCCTTACGGCGACAGCGAGCCGGACTGACCATGAAGTGACAATGAGCGAACAGAATGCCCCCGCCCTGCCAGGAGACGTGAAGACGTCTTTGCCGGGTGCCGAAACGGAAGACGCCGACAGTCGACAATCCAGGCAGGCGTTGCCCGCAGCCGATGACCGCGGCGGTCTCCGCCTTTGGCAGAAAATCATCCGCGTCATCTTTCCGCCGGCCGACCGAGAAACTCTCCGTGAAGACTTGACAGACGCCCTGCAGTCCGGCGGGGATCTGCACGAGGCGTTCACCCCTGCGGAAAGGGCCATGCTGCACAACATCCTGCGGCTGCGCGAAGTTCGCGTTGAGGACGTCATGGTGCCTCGTGCCGACGTTGAAGCGGTGGAGCAGACGACAACCATTGGCGGGCTACTGCAGGTCTTTGAAGAATCCGGACGTTCGCGCATGCCTGTTTATGGCGAATCACTTGATGATCCCCGCGGCATGGTCCACATCCGTGACGTTTTGGCCTGGATAACCAAGCAGGCTCGTGCCAAGCGTCGGGCCGGAACGAAGCCGCTTCCACCAGCGCCGCGCAAATCCGCACTCAATTCGCTTGAACTTTCCCGCGTCGACATGACCAAGACGCTGACCGAGACCGGCATCGTCCGCAAGGTGCTGTTTGTTCCCGCATCCATGCTCGCCTCCGATCTGATGCAGCGCATGCAGGCGACGCGCACTCAGATGGCGCTGGTGATCGACGAATATGGCGGCACCGACGGGCTGGTGTCGCTCGAAGACATCGTCGAGATGGTTGTGGGCGATATCGCTGACGAGCACGATGACGAGGAGGAAACGCTGATCAAGCGATCAGGCGACGACGTCTGGCTGGTCGACGGCAAGGCCGAACTCGAGGATCTCGCCAAGGAAATCGGCTCGGACTTTGACATCCGCGAGCAGAGTGAGGATGTCGATACACTGGGTGGCCTGATTTTTTCGGAACTCGGTCGTGTGCCGGCCCGCGGCGAAGTTGTCCAGGGAGTTCCCGGTTTCGAATTTCACGTGCTCGACGCTGACCCGCGACGCGTCAAGCGGGTGCGCATCATCCGCCGCCGCGTTGGTGCTCGCCGCCGTGTTGCGCGTCCCGAGCCGGATCCGGGCAAGATCGATCAGCCTGGTGAGGACGCCCGGTCCTGATCTCGCCACGCGCCCGCCGGTCCGCAAGACAACCGGACAAGGCCGGCTTTTTTTGAAAAGATGTCGCAACTGATTCGCTCCACGGGCGGTGGACGGGGTTGCCCGGGCGCGTCCGTCCGCGTCAGGACGGATGGCGGATCAGAGGGCGGGTCAGAGGACGGGCCGGATCAGCGGTTCGCTGTAACAACGAAGCGTCGGCGGTTCCCTTCCGGAATGGCGGCGACGCCTGAGGGGGGCAACGCGGTTTTGGAAGGTCTGGCGGAACGCATCATGCTGTCCTGGGGCGTCAGGCGCGCGCTGATCGCCTTTCTGGCAGGCGCGGTCGCCGTCCTGGCGCTGCCGCCGGTCAATTTCTTTGCCGTCATGTTCGTGTCGCTGCCGGTGCTCGTCTGGCTGATCGACGGGGCCAGCGGCTCAGGCGAGGCAAGCTTCATCGGCCGCCTGAGACCGGCCTTCATGTCCGGCTGGTGGTTCGGCTTCGGCTATTTTGTAGCCGGTCTATGGTGGCTTGGGAACGCCCTTCTGGTGGATGCCGCAGGCATGGCGTGGGCGCTGCCGCTGGCGGTACTGGGCCTGCCGGCCGGGCTTGCGATTTTCTATGGGCTTGCTGCCGCATTCGCCCGGCTTTTCTGGTCTGACGGTCCAGGCCGCATCGCGGCACTGGCAGCCGGTTTCGGCCTTGCCGAATATGCCCGCACGTTTGCCTTCACAGGCTTCCCCTGGAACGCGATCGGGTACACCGCCATGCCGGTGCCGCTTCTCATGCAGTCGGCTGCGCCGCTCGGGCTCTATGCCATCAACGCGCTCGCGGTCCTTGTTTTCGCAGCACCCGCGCTGGTGGCCACGCGCCGTGGCGCTGCTGCTGGTCTCGGGTTGTCGCTCGCCCTTCTCCTGGCCCATGCGGGCTATGGCTGGTATGCGACCGGCCGCGGCCCGGAGGTGGCACCGGCCGCCAGTGATCCGGTGTTCCGGCTGGTCCAGCCCGACGTGCCGCAGACCATCAAATGGGACGCGGGTGAGCGCGACCGGATCTTCGCAACTCTTCTCGAGCTCACCGCCCGTCCTCCGGCGGAGGGAGCGCCGCGCCCGACCCACATCCTGTGGCCCGAAACCTCACTACCCTTCCTGCTCACCGACAATCCCGGTGCCCTCTCTCAGATCGCCGACGTGCTGCAGGTGGGCCAGACCCTGGTGGTGGGTGCGGTGCGCACGGAGGGCCAGGAAGGCGCAGGCGCTACGCGCTACTACAATTCGATCTATGTGATCGACGATGGCGGGCAGATCGTCGGTGCCGCCGACAAGGCGCATCTGGTGCCCTTCGGTGAATACCTGCCTTTCGAGGACAGCCTCCGGCGGTTCGGTTTTGCGCCGGTGGCCGCCACCTTCGGCGGCTTCAGCGCGGCTGACAGCCGCAACCTTCTGCCTTTGCCCGGCGGTATCAGCGCGGTGGTGCTCATCTGCTATGAGGCAATCTTTCCAGACATGGCGACCATCAACGGGGTGCGGGGCGATATCCTCATCAACGTGACCAATGATGCCTGGTATGGCCTGACACCCGGTCCGTATCAGCACTTGCGTCAGGCCCAGCTGCGCGCAGTCGAGACCCGCACGCCCTTGGTCAGGGCTGCCAACAATGGGGTTTCGGCGGTCATGGACGCCCACGGCCGCATTCTTGGCGCGCTGGCTCTGGGCGAACAGGGGGTGCTCGACGTGGCCCTGTCGAGTTCGGCCGGAGAGCCGACCGACATCGGAAATGCCCATTGGAACTTTTGGTTGATCTTTGCAATTATGGTGCTGGCGGCCGTTTTTTCCCGCAAAAGTAATTGGGTGCAACCTGATTGACGGGAAACCCCTAAAATAGCATAGTTCGTTTCGTCAACCCGCGTCCCGTTTGCCAATCATTCTGCAACCGAAGGCCAAATTATCAGTTTGTCGATACAAGCATCCCGGGATACTATCACACTCCGAGCGCATCGCTCTCGTTAGGACACTGCAATGATTGAGAACAAGAAGAAGCCAAATCCAATCGATATCCATGTTGGCAGCCGTGTCCGGTTGCGACGGACCATGCTGGGCATGAGCCAGGAAAAACTTGGCGAGGCGCTTGGAATTACCTTTCAACAAATCCAGAAATACGAGAAGGGCACGAACCGCGTCGGTGCCAGCCGATTGCAGAACATTTCCACAATTCTCAATGTACCCGTGTCTTTTTTCTTCGAAGATGCCCCTGGAGATCCGATTACCGGCCAGGCAGGCATGTCGGAAGCCAACAGCTCCAATTATGTTGTGGATTTCCTGTCTTCTTCCGAAGGGCTGCAACTGAACCGTGCTTTCGTCAAGATCAGCGACCCGAAGGTTCGCCGCAAGATTGTCGATCTGGTCAAGGCGCTTGCCGCCGACAGCGAAACCGACTGAGGGAGGCTTGCGCGGTCGCCGGAGAACTTCTGTGCGGACTGCCTGAACCATATCTCGAGTGCCAGTCTCAGATGTACCTACTGCCCGCGCGTCTCACCGGCCGCGGGCAGTTCGCATTTTCGGCCTCCGATTGAGCGGGCATGGCCTTGAAAGGGTCGATTGTCCTCAAACAAGAAACATTAAAAACAAAGAGTTAGCTTGTATTTCGTGATCGTGTCCAATCCTGTGCACGTCACCGAAGGCGCGCCGCAGAGTAGGTCCTGGAGATCAGACCGAACGAGATCAGAGCCTCGAAAAATCATATCAAGATATATTTATGTCGTTCTGACCTTGTCTTGCGGCCTGGCTTTCACTAAAAGGCAGCATCCGCAAAACCGATGGAGTCCGCGATGGCCCGCCAGAATTTCCTTTTCACCAGCGAATCGGTGTCCGAGGGACATCCGGACAAGGTCTGCGACCGCATTTCCGACGAAATCGTCGATCTCGTCTACCGGGAGGCGAAGCGGTCGGGTACCGACCCCTGGACTGTCCGCGTGGCCTGCGAAACTCTGGCAACCACCAACCGCGTCGTCATCGCCGGGGAGGTTCGCCTGCCTGCTTCGCTCATGAAGACGGACAAATCGGGTGAAAAGGTCATCAATCCGGCCAAGTTCAAATCGGTCGCCCGCAAGGCCATTCGCGATATCGGCTACGAGCAGACCGGCTTTCACTGGAAAAAGGCGCGTATCGACGTCCTTTTGCACTCCCAGTCAGCTGACATCGCACAGGGTGTCGACAACGCCGTTGACCGGCAGGGCGAAGAGGGCGCAGGCGACCAGGGTATCATGTTCGGCTATGCCTGCCGTGAGACCCCTGAACTGATGCCCGCACCCATCTATTATTCCCACAAGATCCTCGAACTTCTGGCAACTGCCCGCAAGAAGGGCGAGGGCGAAGTGGCCAAGCTCGGCCCTGACGCAAAGAGTCAGGTCACGGTGCGCTACGTCGACGGCAAGCCGTCGGAAGTCACGGCCATCGTGGTGTCCACCCAGCATCTCGACCCGACCTGGAATTCCGAGAAGGTCCGCACCGTGGTTGAGCCTTACGTGCGCGAAGCCATTGGCGACATGAAGATTGCAGATGACTGCGCCTGGCACATCAATCCGACCGGTGCCTTCGTCATCGGCGGGCCGGACGGCGATTGCGGCCTGACCGGACGCAAGATCATTGTCGACACCTATGGCGGCGCGGCGGCCCATGGCGGCGGCGCATTCTCGGGCAAGGATACCACCAAGGTCGACCGATCCGCAGCCTATGCGGCGCGCTATCTCGCCAAGAACGTGGTTGCCGCCGGTCTCGCCGACCGCTGCTCCATCCAGCTTGCCTATGCCATTGGCGTCGCCCAACCTCTGTCGGTCTATGTCGACCTGCACGATACCGGCAAGGTCGGTGAAGTGGCTGTGGAAGCCGCCATCCGCCAATGCATGGATCTTTCGCCCACCGGCATCCGGCGTCATCTCGACCTGAACAAGCCCATCTATGCGCGCACGTCCGCGTATGGCCATTTCGGTCGCAAGGCCGGCCGCGACGGATCGTTCTCCTGGGAGAAGCTTGATCTCGTCAAGCCGCTCAAGGACGCGATCAAGGCTTGAAGTGCGCGCGCCTCGGCGCCGGGGCTGAGATGACCGACACTCCGCACAAAACGCGTGCGACCGAGGCATTCTTCGGTCGCCGAAAGGGAAAGGCATTGCGCCCGGGCCAGGCTTCCAGCCTGACCGAAACCTTGCCCGGTGTGGTGCTTGATCCGCGTGAGCCCGCTCCAGATCCGATCACCCGCATCTGGCCGCAGCCGGTGTCGCGTATCCGTCTCGAAATCGGCTTTGGCGGCGGCGAGCATCTGATGGTGCGGGCCGCAGGGGAGCCCGCTACCGGTTTCATCGGTGTTGAACCCTTCGTCAATTCGATGGCGAAATTCCTCATCGCGATGGAGAAGACCGGGATCGGCAATGTGCGTGTCTACAATGACGACGCCACCCGGATCCTTGACTGGCTGCCCGATGCCTCGGTCAACCGGATCGACCTGCTGTACCCCGATCCGTGGCCGAAGAAGCGGCACTGGAAGCGGCGCTTCGTCTCGACCGCCAATCTTGATCGCTTCGCCCGCGTCCTTGCCCCGGGCGGGGAATTCTGTTTTGCCTCCGACATCGACACCTATGTCACCTGGACGCTGGCTCTGGTGACCGCGCGGCCAGATTTCCGCTGGACGGCGCGCTCAGCCAACGACTGGCGTCGCCCCTGGGCGGGCTGGCCCTCCACCCGCTATGAAGCCAAGGCACTGCGCGAGGGCCGAACGCCTTGTTATCTCACCTTCGAGCGCCGGTCCGACACGATCTGAACCGGCCTGATGCATGTCGCGTTCAATCGGGTTCCATTGGACGAAACGCACATGCATTCGTTAAAAGCTCTGCAGCGCCGCCAGGGGCGCGATCCGTGTCGCTATTATCTTGCTTTGCTGGCGCGATCAGTCTATCGTCCCTTCAAATTCTTGATCGTCATGAACAAGAGTGGGCCCTCCCGGACCCGCTCTTTTTTGTTGCCGGTCGCATGTTGTCATCCGCCAATCACGGGCCTGCAATGAACGAGTCCACGGCATCTGAAACCGAAATCCGTCTGGTCACCGAGACCGGGGTAGACGCCCGCGTCGCCGAGATCATCGAACCGGTGCTGGAAGCCCTTGATTACCGCCTGGTGCGGGTTCTGCTGTCGGGCCAGAACGGACTGACCTTGCAGGTCATGGCAGAGCGCGCCGATGGCACCATGACGGTGACTGACTGCGAGGCTGTCTCACGGGCGATCTCGCCTGTTCTTGACGTGGAGGATCCGATCGAGAAGGCGTACCATCTCGAGGTGTCCTCGCCTGGTATCGACCGGCCGTTGGTGCGCAGGTCGGATTTCGTGCGCTGGGACGGGCATCTCGCCCGCTGCGACACCTCGGTCCTCGTGAATGGACGAAAGCGGTTTCGTGGCTTTATCCGCAACGTGACCGAGACCGGCTTTTCTGTTGAGCGTGACCAGCCGGCTTATGGCGAGGACCCGCTGAGCGAGATCCCCTTTTCCGCGCTCGCCGAGGCCAAGCTGGTCTTGACCGATGAGTTGGTCCGCGAATCACTGCGCGCCGACAAGGCCGACAAGGCGGCCAAGGCGGCCAACCAGAACGAACCGCCCGAGGACGACGAGGCCGACGGCCAGACCTGAACCACGGCGGCCGCCTCCCACAGGCGCCGCTCGACATCCGGACCGCGCGTGTCCCGCGCATCCCATCGACATCAAGAGGTCCATCAGTCCGGACCGGGGAAATGGAGACCATCATGGCAGTCAGTGCAAACAGGCTCGAACTTCTGCAGATCGCCGACGCGGTTGCGCGCGAGAAGTCGATCGACCGTGAGATTGTCATCGCCGCCATGGCCGATGCCATCCAGAAGGCCGCACGCTCGCGGTACGGTTCGGAGTCCAACATCCGCGCAGACATCAATTCCAAGACCGGCGAAATCCGGCTGCAGCGCCTGCTCGAAGTGGTCGAGCATGCCGAGGACTATGCCACCCAGATCCCGCTTCTGATCGCCCGTGACCGCAACCCGGACGCCCAGCTCGGCGATTTCATCGCCGATCCGCTGCCACCCATGGATTTTGGCCGAATCGCTGCCCAGTCGGCAAAACAGGTCATCGTCCAGAAGGTGCGCGAGGCCGAGCGAGACCGTCAGTATGACGAATTCAAGGACCGCATCGGTGAAATCGCCAACGGGACCGTCAAGCGCGTCGAATATGGCAACGTGATCGTCGATCTGGGTCGTGGCGAGGGCATCATCCGCCGCGACGAGACCATCCCGCGCGAAGCCTTCCGTTACGGCGATCGGGTCCGCGCCTATGTCTACGATGTTCGCCGCGAACAGCGCGGCCCGCAGATCTTTCTGTCGCGCACCCATCCGCAGTTCATGGTCAAGCTCTTCACCATGGAAGTTCCTGAAATCTATGACGGCATTATCGAGATCCGTGCGGTGGCCCGTGACCCGGGAAGCCGCGCCAAGATCGCCGTCATCTCCAACGATTCCTCCATCGACCCGGTCGGTGCCTGCGTCGGCATGCGCGGCAGCCGGGTTCAGGCCGTTGTCGGCGAACTGCAGGGTGAGAAGATCGATATCATCCCCTGGTCGCCATCGCCCGCAACCTTCATCGTCAACGCATTGCAGCCCGCCGAAGTCGCCAAGGTTGTTCTTGACGAAGACGCCGAGCGCATCGAGGTGGTGGTGCCCGACGAGCAGCTTTCGCTCGCCATCGGCCGTCGTGGCCAGAACGTCCGGCTCGCCTCCCAGTTGACCGGCTGGGACATCGACATCATGACCGAGGAAGAGGAAAGCCAGCGCCGTCAGAAGGAATTCAACGAGCGGACGGCCCTGTTCATGGAAGCGCTCGACGTTGACGAGATGGTGGGACAGGTGCTCGCCTCCGAAGGCTTCAGCCAGGTCGAGGAAGTGGCCTTTGTCGACATTTCCGAGATCACCTCGATTGACGGCTTTGACGAGGACACTGCGCTCGAATTGCAGACCCGCGCGCGGGAATACCTCGACAAGATCGAGGCGGAATTGGACGAGAAGCGCAAGGGCCTCGGCGTGAGCGACGACCTCCGCTCGATCAAGGGCATGACCACGGCGATGATGGTGGCGCTGGGCGTGGATGGCATCAAGACGCTTGAGGACTTTGCCGGCTGCGCTGTCGACGACCTCACCGGGTGGACGGAGCGCAAGGATGGAGAAACCAAACGGTTCGAAGGTCTTTTCTCCAAGCTTGAGCTCAGCCGGACCGAAGCCGAGGCGATGATCCTGACCGCGCGGCTTGACGTTGGCTGGATCACGGCTGACGAAGCCGAGGACCTGGCCGTGGAGATTGATGAGACGGAAGTCGAGGCCTGACAGGTCAGGCAAGGCGGGCGGGCGTGAAGGTCAGGATCGAAGCCGTGAACGACCGGATGTGCATCGTGACGCGGGATCGTGGTGACGCCGACGGCCTGATCCGGTTCGTCGTCGACCCCGATGGCCAACTGACGCCGGACCTGCGCCACGTGCTCCCGGGTCGGGGCTGCTGGGTGACGGCGGAACGGGGGGCGATCGAGGAGGCGGTGCGGCGCAAGTTGTTTGGGCGCGCACTCAAGGCGGAGGTTGGCGTGCCCGCAGATCTGGGCAGCCGCATCGACCGGCTTCTGATCGCTGCCGTGTTCGGGATGATGAACATGGCGCGCAAATCGGGTCAGTTCGTCACAGGCTCGAGCAAGGTCGATGACGCCGTCCGCTCCGGTGCAGCACTTGCCGTCTTTCACGCCAGCGACGCGGCTGCAGATGGGGTGCGCAAGATCAGGCAGGCGGGAACGGCGCGTTCGCTGGGCATGGAGGAGGAGCCGATTCCGGTCTTCACTCTGTTTGACGGCGACGAATTGACCACGGGTTTGGGCGATGGCGCGTTTATCCATGCCGCTGCGCTTGCAGGACAGGCCGGTGAAGGTGTAGTGAAGCGCGCAAAGATGCTTGCGCGCTACAGGACTGTCCCGTCGGCCAGGACTTGAATGACCGGTCCGGTCCCTGGAGCCGGATGCTGGCCGGTCCAGCAAAGAGATCAGGCAAGCGCGAGCGGCCATACCCAGGCCAAGTGGAATATGATAAGGATTGGCGCCCCGGAGGCGGCTGATCCACGGAAACGGATACGGAATGAGCGATACCAACGACGACAAGACAATCAGTGCTAACGGCAAGAAGACCTTCTCGCTGAAGCGCCCCGCCATCGAGCAGGGAACGGTCCGTCAGGAGATGGGCCGGGGACGCACCAAGGCTGTGGTGGTCGAGACGCGCAAGCGCCGCCTGTCCCGGCCGGAAGACGAAAAGCCGGTCGTCACCCCGCCGGTTGTCTTGAAGCCGCGTCCTCCGGTCCAGCCTGAGCGGGCACCGGACGTGCGTCCGCAACCGGCCCCTTCTCAGCAGCGCACCGGTGTCGTGCTCAATCAGCTTTCGGCGAACGAGATCGAGGCCCGGCGCCGTGCGCTTGAGGGGTCGCGTGTCCGTGAGATCGAGGAGCGCAAGCGCGCCGAGGTCGAAGCCGTCCGCCGCGCCGAGGATGATGTGCGCCGGAAGGAAGAGCTTCTGGAAAGCGACCGTCTCCGGGAGGAAGAAGACGTGCGCCAAGCCAGCGAAGAGGAAGCCCGCGTCAAAGCCAATCCGTCCGATGTACCCCAGCGCGCGCCAGTGCCTGCGGCACCGGTCGCAGCACCTGTTCCGGTCGTGGCCGCAGTCCCTGTCGCAGTGGAAACGCCGCGCGGACGGCGCCACGTGGTCGAGGAAGAGCCGGTCGTGCGCTCGGGCGGTCCCGCCCGTCCCGGCGCCAAGGTCGTTCGCCCTGAGCCGGCAAAGCCGAGCCGCGCCAAGACCGAAGAGGATCGCCGCCGCGGCAAGCTTACGCTTACGGCCGTTCTTGACGACGATGGCAATGCCCGCGGCCGTTCGCTGTCGGCCATGCGCCGTCGCCAGGAGAAGATGCGTCGCTCGATGATGCAGGAGACCCGTGAGAAGATCGCGCGGGAAGTGACCCTGCCCGAGACCATCACCATCCAGGAACTTTCCCAGCGCATGGCGGAACGCTCGGTTGACGTCATCAAGTTCCTGATGAAGGAAGGGCAGATGATGAAGCCCGGCGACGTCATCGACGCCGACCTGGCAGAGTTGGTCGCCTCGGAATTCGGCCACACGGTCAAGCGGGTGCTGGAATCGGACGTCGAACTCGGGATTTTCAACGTCGAGGATCAGGCAGGCGAACTTGTTTCCCGTCCGCCTGTGGTCACCATCATGGGCCATGTCGACCACGGCAAGACCTCGCTGCTTGATGCCATCCGCAATGCCAATGTGGTGGCGGGCGAGGCTGGCGGCATCACCCAGCACATCGGTGCCTATCAGGTGGTCAAGAACGGCCAACGCATCACCTTCATCGACACCCCCGGTCACGCGGCCTTCACCGCCATGCGCGCCCGCGGTGCTCAGGCCACCGACATCGCCATCCTCGTGGTTGCGGCCGACGACAGCGTGATGCCGCAGACGATCGAATCCATCAACCACGCCAAGGCGGCCAATGTGCCGATCATCGTGGCCATCAACAAGATCGACAAGCCCTCGGCCGACTCGCAGAGAGTGCGCAACGGACTTCTTCAGCACGAAGTCTTTGTCGAAAGCATGGGGGGCGAAGTGCTCGACGTCGAAGTTTCGGCGCTCAAGAACATCAATCTCGACAAATTGCTCGACGCCATCCTGCTGCAGGCCGAAGTGCTCGACCTCAAGTCAAACCCGAACCGGACAGCCGAAGGCGTGGTCATCGAAGCCAAGCTCGACCGCGGTCGCGGTCCGGTCGCCACTGTTCTTGTGCAGACCGGCACGCTTCGGCCCGGCGAGATCATCGTGGCGGGCGACCAGTGGGGCCGCGTGCGCGCGCTCGTCAACGACCTTGGCGAACCGGTCAAGGATGCGGGTCCGGCTGATCCGGTCGAGATTCTCGGTCTGCAGGGCACGCCCCAGGCCGGAGACCGGTTCGCAGTCGTCGAGAACGAGGCACGTGCGAGGGAAATTGCCGAATATCGCCAGCGCCTGTCGCGTGACAAGGCGGCAGCTCGCCAGTCTGGCTCACGCGGATCGCTCGAGCAGATGATGACCCAGCTTCAGGTGTCGGGCGTCAAGGAGTTCCCGCTCTTGATCAAGGGCGACGTGCAGGGGTCTATTGAAGCCATCGCCGGAGCCATCGACAAGCTGTCGACCGACGAGGTTCGCGCCCGCATCATCCATTCAGGTGCCGGAGCCATCACCGAATCCGATATCAGCCTCGCGGAAGCTTCAGGTGCCGCTATCATCGGCTTCAACGTCCGCGCCAACAAGCAGGCGCGTGATGCGGCCGAACGGGACGGCGTCGAGATCCGCTATTACAACATCATCTACAATCTGGTGGATGACGTGAAGGCGGCCATGTCGGGCCTGCTGTCGCCGGAGCGCCGGGAAACCTTCCTCGGCAATGCCGAAATCCTCGAGGTCTTTTCCATCACCAAGGTCGGCAAGGTCGCTGGCTGCCGGGTCACGGAAGGCAAGGTCGAGCGTGGAGCAGGCGTCCGCCTCATTCGCGACAACGTCGTTGTCCACGAAGGCAAGCTCAAGACCCTCAAGCGCTTCAAGGATGAAGTCTCGGAAGTTCAGGGCGGCCAGGAATGTGGCATGGCCTTCGAGAACTACGAGGATATCCGCCAGGGCGACGTCATCGAGTGCTTCCGCGTGGAGCATGTGACACGGACGCTGTAACCAGACGGGCCGGTCGGCAAGGTGGTCGACCGGCCCGCAGCGCTTCCGCCTTTTCTGCCCTCTGTCGGCAAGGCCGGTTTCAACCCATGCCCAGACCCTCCTCCTCCACCCCTTCGCAACGCATGCTGCGCGTTGGCGAACAGGTTCGTGCCGCCATCACCCAGGTTTTGCAGCGCGGCGACGTGCGGGATCCGGTGCTGGAAACCACTGTGGTGTCAGTGTCGGAAGTGCGGATGTCGACTGATCTGAAGATCGCTGTCGCCTATGTGACGCCGCTCGGTCAGAAGGATCATGCGGCCACCATCGACGCGCTCAACAAAAACGCGAAATATCTGCGCGGCCGGGTCTCGCCGCTGCTGCGGCAGATGAAGTCCATTCCCGAACTCAGGTTCCGCGACGACACCAGCTTCGAGAATTACCGCAAGATCGACGACCTGTTGCGGTCACCGGAAGTGGCGCGCGATCTGGGCGATGATGACAGCGATGGCGGGGACGGGGATTGACATGGGCCGACGCGGAAAGTCCCGCGGCCGCCCGGTGTCGGGCTGGCTGATCCTCGACAAACCGTGGGACTACGGCTCCACGGAAGCTGTCTCCAAGATCCGTTGGCTGTTCAAGGCGGAAAAAGCGGGGCACGCCGGAACGCTCGATCCACTCGCCTCCGGCATGCTGCCGATTGCGCTTGGGGAGGCGACCAAGACCGTTCCCTATGTCATGGACGGGCGGAAGGCTTATCTGTTCACCGTGGCTTGGGGACAGGAACGCACCACCGACGATCTTGAAGGCGCTGTCATTGCGACATCCAGCCAGAGGCCGGGGCAAAGGGAGATCGAGGCGATCCTGCCAGCCTATCTGGGTGCCATCACTCAGGTGCCGCCGCAGTTTTCCGCCGTCAAGATTGCGGGCGAACGGGCTTATGACATGGCGCGCGACGGCGAGACGGTGGATATCCCGGCCCGCGAGGTCGAGATCCATCGGATCATGCTCGTTGGTTCCCCCGATAAAGATCATGCGGTCTTCGAGGTGGAATGCGGCAAGGGGACCTATGTGCGGGCGCTGGCGCGCGATTTCGGCCGCGATCTGGGGTGCTATGGCCATGTGTCTGAACTTCGCCGCACGCGGGTGGCGCCGTTCCCGGAATCGGCCATGGTGCCGCTTGCTGACCTCGTTGAACTGGAAGCGGTCGTCGACGATGCCGAGCGCCTGGCTCGCCTTGATCGCTATCTGGTCGACATCGGCGAGGCGCTGTCGATGCTTCCCCGCATCGTCATCAGCGACGACCAGGCCCACCGGTTGCGAATGGGCAATCCCATCCTGCTGCGCGGACGCGATGCGCCGCTGGAGTGCGACGACGCCTGCGCGTTCGCCCGGGGCGCATTGGTGGCCATCGGCGAAGTGGCGGGCGGCGAATTCCGGCCCAAGCGGGTTTTCAAGAGCTGATCCTGTCGTTTCGACGACAGAGGCTGCCGATTTGCCCGGTTTCCCCCGGGCTCAGTCTTGCGGCCGTGACGCCTGTTGCGCTGGTGCCCGCCGTAGCTCAGGAGCCTGTCGATCCACCCGGCCCCTGACGCAGCAACATTGTTCTTTCCTTTCCGGGCGAATTGGCCTATAGGCCAGCCGTCCCTTGGTGGAGTTTCCGCCCGGACGCCCATGGCCCCTGCTGGACGACATCCCGGCAGCGGGCGCCCCCTTCATCCACACCGAAAGGATTGAACGATGTCGATCACACCAGAGCGCAAGACTGCGCTCATCGCCGAATACGCAACCAAGCCTGGCGACACCGGTTCGCCCGAAGTCCAGGTCGCCGTTCTGACCGAGCGGATCAACACCCTTACTGGTCACTTCAAGGATCACAAGAAGGACAACCATTCGCGCCGCGGGCTCCTGAAAATGGTTTCCAGCCGCCGGTCGCTTCTCGATTATGTCAAGCGCAAGGACGAGGCCCGCTACACGGACCTGATCGCGCGCCTGGGCATCCGCCGCTGATCCCTCCGGCCGGGTTCATTCCCGGCCTCCAAGACAAACCGGGGCGCGCACGGCCTGCCGCAGGTCGCCCCGGACATCCCCCTGTCAGGGGGACCCGATAGCCCGCAGGCATGCGCGCCAGGCCGCCTTTGGAAGAATGGCCGGGAACCATGCAAGAACCGCCTGCAGAGGCCGGACAAACCGGCTGCAGGCACCGAGCGATCGCCTGTCATGGGGCAGGATTGCCGGATGCTTTCGCCGCGTTTTTGCGGCAGGCCGGACTGACCGGCGGGGAGGGCGGATGCCCCGTCCCAGTGGAAAGCACCCTGTTGTCTTGCCCGTGATGCGCACGCACCACCTGGACGCCCGACGAGCCCGGCTGAACCTGCCGGGCCACGGCGCGTCACCATGAAGGACAAGACATGTTCGATACCCACAAGGTCGAGATTGAATGGGGCGGCCGTCCGCTCATCCTGGAAACCGGCAAGATCGCCCGCCAAGCCGACGGTGCCGTTCTGGCCACCTACGGCGAAACCGTGGTGCTGGCCACCGTTGTCTCCGCCAAGGCACCCAAGCCCGGGCAGGATTTCTTTCCGCTCACCGTCAACTACCAGGAAAAAACCTACGCGGCTGGCAAGATCCCCGGCGGCTATTTCAAGCGCGAAGGCCGCCCGAGCGAGAACGAGACGCTGGTCTCGCGCCTGATCGACCGTCCGCTGCGCCCGCTCTTCCCGGACGGCTACAAGAACGACACCCAGGTCATCATTACCGTTCTGCAGCATGATCTTGAAAACAACCCCGACATCCTGTCCCTTGTGGCTGCCTCGGCTGCGCTCACGCTCTCCGGCATTCCCTTCATGGGACCCGTCGCCGGTGCCCGCGTCGGCTACATCGGTGGCAATTATATCCTCAATCCGCATGTCGATGAAATGCCCGAATCCGCCCTTGATCTGGTCGTGGCGGGCACTTCCGAAGCGGTGCTGATGGTCGAATCGGAAGCCAAGGAACTGGGTGAAGACATCATGCTCGGTGCCGTCATGTTCGGCCACCGCGGCTTCCAGCCGGTGATTGACGCCATTATCAAGCTCGCTGAAGTCGCCGCCAAGGAGCCGCGCGATTTCACCGTGCCCGACCATTCCGCGCTCGAAGCCGAAATGCTGTCGATTGCCGAAACCGAACTTCGCAACGCCTACAAGAACACCGACAAGGCCGCCCGGTATGACGCGGTCGATGCAGTGAAGGCCAAGGTCAAGGCGCATTTCGCGGCAGCCGACGGCGAAGACGCCCGCTTCCCCTCCGACGTCATCGGCGCGGTCTTCAAGGAGCTGCAGGCAAAGATCGTCCGCTGGAACATTCTCGACACCAAGAGCCGCATCGACGGCCGTGACCTGTCGACCGTGCGCCCGATCGTCTCGGAAGTGGGCCTTCTGCCCCGCACCCATGGCTCGGCCCTGTTCACGCGCGGCGAGACCCAGGCCATCGTAGTGGCGACGCTCGGCACCGGCGAAGACGAGCAGTACATCGACAGCCTGACCGGCACCACCAAGGCCACCTTCATGCTGCACTACAACTTCCCGCCGTTCTCGGTGGGTGAGACCGGACGCATCGGTTCGCCGGGCCGCCGCGAAATCGGCCACGGCAAGCTTGCCTGGCGCGCCATCCGGCCGATGCTCCCGGCACCCGAAGCCTTCCCCTACACGCTGCGCGTCGTCTCCGAGATCACCGAATCCAACGGCTCGTCGTCGATGGCCACAGTCTGCGGCACGTCGCTGGCGTTGATGGATGCGGGTGTGCCGCTGGCCAAGCCGGTCGCCGGCATCGCCATGGGTCTCATCAAGGAGGGCGAGCGTTTCGCCGTGCTGTCCGACATCCTGGGTGACGAAGACCATCTCGGCGATATGGATTTCAAGGTCGCCGGCACCGCCTATGGCATCACCGCACTGCAGATGGACATCAAGATCGACGGTATCACTGAAGAGATCATGAACATTGCGCTCGAGCAGGCCAAGGGCGGCCGGCTGCACATCTTGAAGGAAATGGGCAACGCTCTCACCGAAAGCCGCGGCCAGCTCGGCGAGTTCGCCCCCCGCATCGAGATGATGCATATCCCGGTCGACAAGATCCGCGATGTTATCGGCACGGGTGGCAAGGTGATCCGCGAGATCGTAGAGAAGACCGGTGCCAAGATCAACATCGAGGATGATGGCACTGTCAAGATCGCGTCCTCCTCGGGCAAGGAGATCGAAGCGGCCAAGAAGTGGATTCACTCCATTGTTGCCGAGCCGGAAATCGGCCAGGTCTACGAAGGAACGGTCGTCAAGGTTGCCGATTTCGGGGCCTTCGTGAACTTCTTCGGCCCCAAGGACGGCCTCGTCCACATCTCGCAGCTCGCCGGCGATCGCGTCGCCAAGACGTCCGACGTGGTCAAGGAAGGCCAGAAGGTCTGGGTCAAGCTCCTGGGCTTTGACGAGCGTGGCAAGGTGCGCCTGTCGATGAAGGTCGTCGATCAGGAAACCGGCAAGGAAGTCGGCCAGGTCGAGTGAGCTAAATTCCGATCAGCCCGGGCGCGCATGCCGCTGAAAAGCGGGAACCGGTTTTCGGACGACGACACGCGGCAGCAATCACGACCAAGACCGAGTGACGATTTAAGAGATCGCTGAACAGGAGCCCCCGAGATGAAGATCCCGGGGGTTTTTTGTGTGTCTTGCGAACGCGCAATTTCCCAGTTTCTTGGATCCAATGCATGTCGGGTTCAATCAATATCGATTGAACGCAACGCACATGCATTCCTTAAAGGAGCTACAGCGACCTTTGCGTCTGAAAGGACGCTTGGCGCTGTAGGGAAGTGTCTTTTACCCAGCCATTGACCATTGTCAGATGCTGCGACCGCATGACACTTTATCCGTGCGCGGCCGCTGGTGTGACGAAGGGAATGGGGAATGAACAGGTTTCTGGGGGCGCTTGGCGATTGGCCGGGCAAGCGCGACGATCAGGACCGCCGCCATCCAGCGGTCTGGCATATGCTGGATGTGGCGGCATCGGCGGAGTTGCTTGTGGCCTCCGGTCCGCTGCGCCGCCTGCCCCACGGCTTGCAGCGCGCAATCGTGTTTCTGATCGCGCTGCATGACTGTGGCAAGATCTCGCAAGCCTTCCGCGATCAGATCGAGACCCGCCGCTCGCCGCCCGAGCACTGTCGCCACTGGCAATTGTCGCAACGGATGCTGCTGCGTCTGGATCCGGTTCTGGAGGAACTTCTTGGCGGCGAGGAGGTGCCGCGCGAGGAGCTTTATGCCGCAGTGGCCGGGCACCACGGGAGACCGCCGGTGCGGGACTTGGGGGCGATTGGCCGCACGCAAGAGGCACAAATCGGGCCTTTGGCCATGGCGGCGGGACGAGATTGCATGGAAATGCTGGCCCCGCTGTTCGCCGGTGCCTCGCTGGAGGGGATGAGCGAGGCCGAGGCGAAGCGGCTCTCGTGGCTGGTCTCGGGAACCACGGTACAGGCCGACTGGATCGGCTCCAATGCCGAGTGGTTTCCCTTCACCGGAGTGGAGCCCTCGGTGGCGGAGTATTGGGGGATTGCGCGGCGGCGGGCGAAGATCGCGTTGGAGAAAGCCGGGCTCCTGCAATCCAAGCCCTCCGACCTGAGCCCGCAAGATCTGATCAGTGGCGACTTGCGGCCGATGCAGACGGCTGCGGCGGAGGTGGCCTTGCCCGACGGCCCCTGCCTGGCGCTGATCGAGGATGCCACCGGGGCGGGCAAGACAGAAGCCGCTCTGATCCTCGCGCACAAGATGATTGCGGCGGGCAAGGCGGGCGGCTTGTACTTTGCCCTGCCGACGATGGCCACCTCCGACGCCATGTTCTCGCGGATGCGGCCGATGTTGCGGCGGGTGTTTGAGGGGGCACCGTCACTGGCGCTGCTGCATGGAAAACGCGCACTGAGCGAGAATTTCGCCGAGGTGCGCGGCGCGCAAGGGCACAACCCGGAGGACGCCGCCTGTGCCGCCTGGATCGCCGATGACCGCCGACTGTCGCTTCTGGCAGAGATTGGCGTGGGCACCATTGACCAGGCCCTGATGGCGGTGCTGCCGACCCACTTCAATACCCTGCGGATGGCGGCTTTGGCGGGGCGGGTGCTGATTGTCGACGAGGCCCACAGTTACGATCCTTATATGGAGGCGGAATTGCAGGCGCTGCTGCGCTTCCATGCGGCCTTTGGCGGCTCAGCCATTGTGATGACCGCGACTTTGCCCAAGGCAATGCGAGAGGGATATGTACAGGCGTTTCAGCGCGGATTGGTGCACGTGGGTCCGGTCAATCTGCCCGATGCCTATCCGGCCCTGTCGATGATCGGCGCGCAAAGCACTACTCGCCGCGTGGACCCTCATCCGGCCACCTGTCGGCGCATCGACATCACGCGCCTGCCCGATGCCGCCTCGGCCTTGGCGCTACTGAAGAGCGCAAGCGGTCAGGGTGCCGCCTGCCTCTGGGTGCGCAATGCCGTCGATGATGCGATTGCCGCCGTGACCGCGCTGCGGGCCGAGGGGATTGAAGCGGAGTTGCTGCATGCCCGCTTTGCGATGTGCGACCGGATGGAGATCGAGGCCCGGGTTCTGGAGCGGTTCGGCAAACTAGGGGTAGGACGGGCAGGACGCGTGCTGGTGGCGACACAGGTTGTGGAATCCTCGCTGGATCTGGATTTCGATCTGATGATTTCCGATCTTGCCCCGATTGGCGCGCTGATCCAGCGGGCGGGGCGGCTTTGGCGGCACATGGACCTGCGCCCTGCGGAACTTCGTCCCGTTGCCGGGCCGACCCTGCATGTGGTGATGCCAGATCCGGCAGCCGTCACCGACGCGCGCTGGCTTCATCAAGTTTTGGACGCCGGAGCGTGGGTCTATCCGCTCGACGTGCAGTGGCGCACGGCGCGGGCCTTGGCCGAGGTGGGGGCCATTGTGGCCCCCGAAGGCCTGCGCGATCTGATCGAGGCGGTGCATGGCACCGATCCCGCCCTGGTGCCTGACGCGCTTGCGCGCGCCGAGGTCGAGCGCATGGGCCGTGACATGGCCGAGGCTGGTCAGGCGCATCACCATATCCTAAACCCGCTGAACGGTTTTGCTGTGGTGGAGAACATCTTTTCGGATGAACGCTTTCCGACCCGGTTGGGTGAAAAACAGATGACCCTGATCCTGGTCCGTCGCGGCCCGGTGGGGTTAATGCCTTGGGCGGAGGATCCCTGGCCGCTGCGGGCGCAGGCGCTGTCAGAGGTGCAGATGTCCTTCGTGAAGTATAAAAAGACCGGGTTGGAGGCCGCGAAGGGAGCACCCGAGATCGCGGCGTTCACTGACGGCTGGAAGGACTGGGAACACTTTACCCGCGCCGTGGCAGTGGTGGGCGAGGATGGGACGATTTGCGAGGGCTTGCGCTATGACCGGGAAAGCGGTCTAAGCATCGAACCCTCAAGGGTATGAACCACAGTAATTGGTTATGCGGACCACAGCGTCCTCACGTTCCCCGCACGCGCGGGGATAACAGCTGGAGTTGCCAGCAACTGAGCCAGGTTCGCACGGCAGCCGTCTTTGCTATTGCCGGAAAGCCAAGCAGTAGTTTGTTATGCGTATGGGCTTGACACATCTCATTTTGACGTGCATAGGAGAGACCGTGGGGCGCAACCCACGGTCCGAAACTAGATCAAGATATAGAGAGTGTAGAGTTAAATGAATGCCTTACCCTGACATCATTCTTCTCTCCTTGGTCATTAGCACTGGGGAGTGGAGCAAGCAAGAGGCGCCTTCATTGGCGCCTCTTTGTTCCCTCGCATTTTGAGCGATTTCCATGCCCCTGAACCTTCTTGCTGACCCTTGGATTCCTGTGCTTCGCGACAACGGCGCGGACGTCATCCGGCCCGACCAGATTGCCGAGCCCGGCGTGAGGGCTTTGAACTGGCCGCGTCCGGATTTGAACCTTGCCTGCATGGAACTGCTGATCGGCCTCGTCTATATCGCCGCCCCGCCACGCGACACCACCGACTGGCGGGCGCGCAAGCCCGATGCCGAAGCGTTGCGAGCTGCATTGGCACCGCTGGCCCCGGCGTTCAATCTGACCGGTGACGGCCCGCTGTTCCTGCAGGACATGGAGCCGCTGCAAGGCGAGCCGAACGCGCCGGACATGCTGTTCATTGATTCGGCTGGGGCGTCGACTGCAGGCAAGAATGCCGATCTGATGGTCAAGCGTGACCATTATCCAAGCCTTGATCTGCCTTTGGCGGCAATGGCACTTTACACGTTGCAGGCCCATGCGCCTTCGGGCGGGGCGGGCAACCGCACCTCGATGCGCGGCGGCGGGCCGATGGTGACGCTGGTGTGCCCGGCTGAAACAGGGGCCTGCCCGCTGTGGTCGCTGATCTGGGCGAATGTGCCCGAAGGGGTGGCACTGGGGCCGGATCGGTTGCACAAGCTGCCGTGGAAGCGGGCGACACTGACTTCGGAAACTGGGGCCGTGGTGCAGCAGCCGCAAAGCGACCATATCCCGCCGGAGGTGTTTTTCGGCATGCCGCGCCGCTTGCGGCTGGTAGAGACCGACGGGCGCGTCACCGGGGTGATCCAGAAGCCCTGGGGCACCAATTACGGTCTGTGGCGGCACCCGCTGACCCCCTATTACGCGCTGAAAGAGGGGGCGGATATTCTGCCCAAGCATCCCAAGCCGGGTGCCTTTGCCTATCGCAACTGGCTGGGGATCCTGATGGAAGCCCCGCCGGGCAAAGCTAGCCTGACGTATCGGGCGCAGACGGTAAGCGATTATGGGCGGCGGGCGAAAAATCCCAAGGCTTCGGTCCTGGTCGCAGGCTGGGCGATGTCGAACATGAGCCCGCTGGATTTCATCTGGTCGGAACAGCCGCTGTTCACCCTGACGCCGGAGGCAGCCGATCACGCGGCGGTGCTGGTGTCAGGTGCCGATCTGGCCTCCCGTGCGCTGGTGATGGCGCTACGCGATGTGCAGGCGATGGATGTGACCGAGGGGACAAGGTTGGACCCGGAACGCGAGGCGTTTTATCTGGCCACGCAAGCCGGGTTTGTCGCAGCCGTCAACGCTTTGGCGCTGGGGAAGGCAGCGGAAGGAATCCGCGCCGCATGGCTGGCAACTCTGCGCCGTCAGGCACTGTCGCAGTTTGACGCCATTGCACTCAACGGCCTGGCCGAACGTGACATCACCCCGCGCGACACGCCCGGCTTCAGCCGCCGACCGACGGCGCAGCGGATCATTGCGACGCGGGGGCAGTTGCGCGGCAATCTGCATGGCAAGAAAATACACGAGGCGCTGGGGCTGACCCCGCCCGAACCCGAAAAGCGAAAGGCCAAGGCATGAGCGAGGCACCCGACATTGGCAATGCAGCTTACGGCTGGTGGAAATACAGTCTGGGCGACGATGGCGCGGGGCGGATGGCGCGCGCCAGACTGCGGCGCTGCGACACCCCCGCCGATGCTTTGGCAATTGACGCCACCCATGCGCTGCACGTGGCGCTGGGCGGCAAGTTGCAAAACCGGGCGGACACCTTGGCGCTGATCGCGGTCGCTCTGGCCAATATCCGTGTCACAAGCCCGCAATCTGCGGCCGCGCGAATGGGGGAAACCCTGTCCGCGCTGCGGTTTCAGACGCTGATCCGCTCTGATGCCGCCGCGTTGATGCGGCCGCTGCGCCGAGGCTTGGTGCAGATCGACCGCACCGCCAATGTCGGGCGGTTGGCAAGCGATCTTTACTATTGGTCCGACAAGACCCGCAATGACTGGTGCTTTGCCTATTACGGCGCTGCCGCCCAAATCCCTGATATCCCGACCCTTACTGTATCGGAGGCCGAAGAATGAGCCGCTTTCTGCAACTGCATTTCCTGACCGTCTACCCACCCTCCAACCCCAACCGCGACGATCAGGGTCGCCCGAAATCCGCCAGCTTCGGCGGCGCGCCGCGCCTGCGCCTGTCCAGCCAGTCGATCAAGCGCGCGGTGCGCACGTCCGAGGTGATGGAGCGCAAGCTTTCTGGCCATATGGGGGATAGGACGCAGCGTCTGGGCGAGGCGATCCGGGCGGTTTTGCTTCAAGAAGGGGCTGTGGAGCCGAAAGTGTCGAAGATCGTGACGGAGATCGCAGGGATTTTCGGCAAGATTGACGCGGAAGCTGAAAAGAAAGGTGCGATCCTGACCCGGCAACTGGCCTTCATCTCGCCCGATGAGCGGGCGCTGGCGCTCGATCTGGCGCGCAAGGCCTTGGCAGGGGAGGATTTGCCGAAGGACAAGGCGCTGAAATCTGCCGTGCTGCGCCGTGCCGACGGGGCTGCCGATATCGCGATGTTCGGGCGGATGCTGGCCGATGATCCCGACTACAACCGCGAGGCCGCGGTGCAGGTCAGCCATGCACTGACCACCCACCGCGCCTTGGTCGAAGATGACTTCTACACCGCCGTTGATGATCTCAAGACCTCGGCTGAGGATGCCGGCGCTGGCTTTGTCGGCGACGCGGGGTTCGGCTCGGGCGTTTATTACCTTTCCGCCTGCGTGGACTGTGATCTGCTGGTGGAAAACCTTGCAGGTGACACGGCGCTGGCGCGGGTGGCAGCGGCGGCTTTGGTGGAGGCTTTGGCCACAACCTCGCCTTCAGGCAAACAGAACAGCTATGCGCACCGGCCCCGCGCCGGCCACATCCGGGCGGAGTTCGGCAATCAGCAACCCAGGTCCTTGGCCGGCGCGTTCTTCAAGGCGGTCGAGGGGACGGATCTGATGCCTGCTTCGGTGCAAGCCATGGAGAATATGGCCATGCAGATGGACAAAGCCTATGGCGCGGCTTTCGACGGCCATAAAGTGATGGATCTGGCGTCTGGCGAAGGCTCGCTTGCCGAGATTGTCGCGTTCATCGAAGCGAGCCTGCCCGATGCCTGAGTTTCTGGTCTTCACACTTGCCGCCCCGATGGGCGCCTTCGGCGATGTCGCCGGGCACGAGCGGCGCGGCTCGCAACTTTGGCCGGGGCGGTCGGCCATTCTAGGGCTGATCGGCGCGGCCCTGGGGGTGCGGCGGGCCGATAATGCAGGCCAGGCGGCGCTCGATGTCTGGCAGATCGCGGTGGCGACGCTGGCGTCCGGCACACCGCTGCGGGATTTCCACACCGCCCAGGCGGTGCCGACTTCCCGCATCAAACGCCCCAATTCCCGGCGGCAGGCCTTGGCGGCCCTTCGCCCGGAGGACAACCCGGTGCTGACCACCCGCGACTATCTGACCGACTGCGCTTTTGCAGTCGCGCTGTGGGGCGGGGACGCGGAAGTGGTCGAGCAGGCCTTGAAAACTCCGGTGTTCACCCCCTGTCTGGGCCGCAAATCCTGCCCGCTGTCGATGCCGATGGCCCCGCGCCGCATCACCGCCGAGACGCCTGAGCAAGCGCTGACACTTGCGGCCCCGCCGCCGTGGCTTCCAAAGGCGAGGCCCCTGCACATCGCCTCTGATCCCTTTCCCGGTCAGCATGGGCGGATTGAAACCCGCTGGGACCAGCCGCGCGACCGCGCCGCCTGGCATTTCGCCCCGCGCGCCGTCACACATCTGACGCCGGAGGCCGAGACATGAGCCTGTATCTCTCGCGCCTGACCCTGGCACGCGATGCTCCCAACGCAGCTCTCAGCAGCCTTCTTGACCCCGCCGATCCGGGCGAAGCGAAGACCGCCCATCACCGCCTTTTGTGGACGCTGTTTGCCGATGGCCCGGAGCGCGTCCGCGATTTTATCTGGCGGGCCGAGGGGCAGGGGCGGTTTTTCACCCTGTCCCACCGCCCGCCGCAGCCGCATCCGCTGTTCGCCCCGCCGGAGGTGAAAGAGTTTGCCCCGGCACTGGCCGTGGGCGACCGGTTGACCTTCGTGCTGCGCGCCAATGCCACCAAGGACCGCGCCGCCATCAGCCGTCTGCCGAAGGAGGAGCAAAAATCGCGTCGGGTCGATCTGGTGATGGATCTTTTGCGCGCTGTCCCCCCGGGCGGCAGGGCTGATGCCCGGCAGGATCTGGCGAGGCAGGCGGCGGAAGAGTGGTTTGCGCGCCAGGGGGCTCAACATGGCTTTGCGAGCGATCAGCTGATTGTCAATGACTATTCCGCAATCAGCCTGCCGCGCGAGACAGGTCGCCGGGCGGCGCACGCAAAATTTGGCATACTCGATTTGTCGGGCACCGTGCGGGTCACCGATCCTGCGGCCTTTGTCGCCCGCCTTGGCCAGGGCTTTGGCCGCGCCCGCGCCTTTGGCTGCGGGTTGATGCTGATCAGGCGGGCCTGACCCGTGGAGATCCCCGGCCTGCCGCCGCCGCGCCCCATTCCGCTCAAGGAGCGGGCCTCGCTGGTCTTCATAGAGCGGGCGCAGATCGATGTGCTGGATGGCGCGTTTGTGGTGGTCGATGCCGAGGGCGGGCGCACCCATCTGCCGATTGGCGGGCTGGCCTGCCTGATGCTGGAACCCGGCGCGCGCATCAGCCATGCAGCCATTGCCTTGGCGGCACGGGCGGGCACACTGATCACCTGGGTGGGGGAAGGGGGCGTGCGGCTCTACTCCGCTGGCCAGCCCGGTGGCGCGCGTTCGGACAAGCTGCTGTGGCAGGCCAGTCTGGCGTTGGATGATGCGGCGCGGCTTCGCGTGGTGCGCAAGATGTATGCGCTTCGCTTTGGCGAAGACGCTCCGCAGCGCCGCTCCATTGACCAGTTGCGCGGGATCGAGGGCGCGCGCGTGCGTCACAGCTATGGCCTGCTTGCCCAGCAGCACGGGGTGGACTGGAAGCGCCGCGCCTATGATCCGGGCGATTGGGAGGCCGCCGACATTCCCAACCGATGCCTGTCGGCGGCGACCTCCTGCCTGCATGGCCTGACTGAAGCCGCGGTTCTGGCCGCAGGCTACGCCCCCGCGATCGGATTTCTGCATACCGGCAAGCCGTTGAGTTTCGTCTATGACATCGCCGATCTTTACAAGATCGACATCGTGGCGCCGGAGGCTTTCCGCGTCGCCGGTCTGGCGCAGAAGGGAAAATTGGACATTCCGGTTGAACGCGCCGTCCGGCAGGCTTGCCGTGACGTGTTCCGCCGCTCGGGGTTGCTCTCGCGGCTCATTCCGCGCATTGAAGAGGTGCTGGAGGCGGGCGACCTGCCCCGCCCGGTGCCGCCGCCCGAGGCGCTTGGCCCGGCATTTGACGACCCGGAGGGTTTGGCCGATGATGGTCATCGTGGTTGAAGGCGCGCCGCCGCGCCTGCGCGGCCGTCTTGCGGTCTGGCTGCTCGAGATCCGCGCCGGGGTCTATGTGGGCGATTATTCCAGGCGGGTCCGCGAGATGATCTGGCAACAGGTGGAAGCTGCCATCGGCGAGGGTGACGCGGTGGTCGCCTGGACCGCGCCCACGGACCAAGGCTTCAGCTTCGCCACCTGCGGCAAAAACCGCCGTAGCCCGGTGGATTTCGACGGGCTTACCCTGGTTCATTTTGCGGCGATTTCCGGAAAGCGCTGACCTCGCTTGAGAGGCGTTTTTTTCGGTAGGTTCTTTGACAAGTGAATAATGTTGGTAGATCAATGATCTGCAGGAAGACTGTTCCCCGCATGCGCGGGGATGAACCGCCTATCGAATGACCACGTCGATCCCCGCATACCTGTTCCCCGCATGCGCGGGGATGAACCGAAAAACGTGGTCGGGGACTGTACGGGGGTAATCTGTTCCCCGCATGCGCGGGGATGAACCGGCAGCTATCAGCTCGGAATCGCCGTCGTAGGGCTGTTCCCCGCATGCGCGGGGATGAACCGCGGGATAGCAAGTGCAGCAAATCCTGCGGCCACTGTTCCCCGCATGCGCGGGGATGAACCGGCGCTTTCAAAGTGCAAGCCGTTTCCGGCGGCCTGTTCCCCGCATGCGCGGGGATGAACCGGGCGGTATTCGCTGGCCTGCCGTCTGGCCGCTCTGTTCCCCGCATGCGCGGGGATGAACCGCTTGCATGCAGCGAGATAACACCAATTGATCCCTGTTCCCCGCATGCGCGGGGATGAACCGCGGACGGCGGCGCCGCGCCGGCCGACGCTGCTCTGTTCCCCGCATGCGCGGGGATGAACCGCCCACAGTCTCCAGCTATTGGGCCGACGAGCGCTGTTCCCCGCATGCGCGGGGATGAACCGCATAGGCATCATGAACCGCAAAGGCAGACTGCCTGTTCCCCGCATGCGCGGGGATGAACCGCCCGTCGCTGAAAGCTGCTGTGTCGATTCCGACTGTTCCCCGCATGCGCGGGGATGAACCGCCCAAAGACCGCACACGTCGAATTGACGGGATCTGTTCCCCGCATGCGCGGGGATGAACCGATGGTTCGCGGCGGCGGCATCATGAAGCCAATCTGTTCCCCGCATGCGCGGGGATGAACCGAGTTGCTGTGATCATGGCCATTTCATCCGCTCCTGTTCCCCGCATGCGCGGGGATGAACCGACCCGCATTCCTGGCATGCCGTGCTGAGGCTCCTGTTCCCCGCATGCGCGGGGATGAACCGACCTTCATTCCAACATTGGCCTGGTTCAGGCCCTGTTCCCCGCATGCGCGGGGATGAACCGGTCACGCCGTGTTTGACGATAAACCCTGTCAACTGTTCCCCGCATGCGCGGGGATGAACCGGCAAACGACACGATGCATGTTTCGTCGATCAACTGTTCCCCGCATGCGCGGGGATGAACCGGCGCTTCCAAACGGCGCTCACTGATTTGTAGGCTGTTCCCCGCATGCGCGGGGATGAACCGGCGACATACCAGCTCAACGGCAATCTCGACAACTGTTCCCCGCATGCGCGGGGATGAACCGGCCGCGTGGCCGCCGGCACAGGCGACCCTGAGCTGTTCCCCGCATGCGCGGGGATGAACCGTCACGGACATCCACGTCGGCCAGAAACAATTCCTGTTCCCCGCATGCGCGGGGATGAACCGACTCACATACTGGCACGGGCAGGACGTCAGGGCTGTTCCCCGCATGCGCGGGGATGAACCGGCCTGGTATCACGATCCTCGTGCGCCTGTGGGCTGTTCCCCGCATGCGCGGGGATGAACCGACTCATCGATTCGCGATCACTCTTGCCCTCATCTGTTCCCCGCATGCGCGGGGATGAACCGAGAACATCCTGCAGCGCGCCCGCGAGAAAAAACTGTTCCCCGCATGCGCGGGGATGAACCGCATCGTTTCGCAACCTGACCCTTGCGGCAAAACTGTTCCCCGCATGCGCGGGGATGAACCGGAGGACCGGACAACTGGAAATCAGTTGAGATTCTGTTCCCCGCATGCGCGGGGATGAACCGCGGTGCCGTAGACGCCAACCCCTACTATTTTTCTGTTCCCCGCATGCGCGGGGATGAACCGCCAGTCTCAACTGCAGCGCAAACCGCGCTTGACTGTTCCCCGCATGCGCGGGGATGAACCGATGGCAGCCGAGCGGGGGCTACTCGGCACGGCCTGGTCCCCGCATGCGCGGGGATGAACCGCGACCTGATTGCCGATCCTGAAATTGCGGCATCTGTTCCCCGCATGCGCGGGGATGAACCGTGTCGCTGGGCTCCGTAGCGTCGTCGGTACCGCTGTTCCCCGCATGCGCGGGGATGAACCGCGAAAAACATCAATCAGGGCCGGAGCCGTGTCCTGTTCCCCGCATGCGCGGGGATGAACCGCATACTCTAATGCCTCCATGACACTCACGTTGCTGTTCCCCGCATGCGCGGGGATGAACCGCAAAATCAATATCGCGACATCTATCTGGACCGCTGTTCCCCGCATGCGCGGGGATGAACCGCACGCGGACGGACCGCGCGGCTCCGATAAGCGCTGTTCCCCGCATGCGCGGGGATGAACCGACGGTCTGCATCACAACCTACACCAGGACGACCTGTTCCCCGCATGCGCGGGGATGAACCGGCCGAATAATATGCGAAATCGCATTTAGTTGTCTGTTCCCCGCATGCGCGGGGATGAACCGCCTCCCAGAAACGCGCGACGGCCTTGAAGTTGCTGTTCCCCGCATGCGCGGGGATGAACCGCGACCTGATTGCCGATCCTGAAATTGCGGCATCTGTTCCCCGCATGCGCGGGGATGAACCGGTCCAGAAACCGTGACGGGTCGCGCTTGTATGCTGTTCCCCGCATGCGCGGGGATGAACCGTGTGGCGCTGCAGTTGCCGTTGAGTTGCGCGGCTGTTCCCCGCATGCGCGGGGATGAACCGAACGACTGGACGCGGCAAAGAGTGCCGGTGAGCTGTTCCCCGCATGCGCGGGGATGAACCGCAATTCACGAATTCCATGAACCGCGTTAACCGCTGTTCCCCGCATGCGCGGGGATGAACCGCTGGCAACAGCCATGTTGGGCGTGGTGACAGACTGTTCCCCGCATGCGCGGGGATGAACCGCGTCGCCACAGACTCGTTGTTGGCAGGCTGATCTGTTCCCCACATGCGCGGGGATGAACCGCCGTCCTCACGGTTGCCGCCGCCAAATGATTTCTGTTCCCCGCATGCGCGGGGATGAACCGCAGAGCACGCAGCGCAGCGCGGGGGCTGAGTTCTGTTCCCCGCATGCGCGGGGATGAACCGACCCTGGCGTAAGGAGCCTCGACCATGCCGACCTGTTCCCCGCATGCGCGGGGATGAACCGACATGCTGCTGCCAACTGCCAAACGACCGTTTCTGTTCCCCGCATGCGCGGGGATGAACCGAATGAGATTGCCACCGCACCGGCCGAACCGATCTGTTCCCCGCATGCGCGGGGATGAACCCCCAGAGGCCGCGCGCCGCCCCAAAACAATTGCCTGTTCCCCGCATGCGCGGGGATGAACCGTAGAATTTGTAGACCATCTAGGTAATGACTTCCTGTTCCCCGCATGCGCGGGGATGAACCGAGGCGCAGCAATCTCATAAATGCCGTTAAAATCTGTTCCCCGCATGCGCGGGGATGAACCGACCGGGTGTATTTGCAAGACGTTTAGATGCTGCTGTTCCCCGCATGCGCGGGGATGAACCGGATGCGAGCCTCATATCCCCTGACGTGGACACCTGTTCCCCGCATGCGCGGGGATGAACCGTGAGGGACTCGAACCCTCGTTGTTGAATTCCGCTGTTCCCCGCATGCGCGGGGATGAACCGTTTTGCCGCAGCGCCACCGTGCGTGTCGATCTCTGTTCCCCGCATGCGCGGGGATGAACCGCCGGCTGACAAACTAGAGGACGAGGTAGTGCGCTGTTCCCCGCATGCGCGGGGATGAACCGCACCGATCCGTTGACGATCACGGTCGCCGCCGCTGTTCCCCGCATGCGCGGGGATGAACCGCACCAAGGTCCGATGCAACAACAACACAACCCCTGTTCCCCGCATGCGCGGGGATGAACCGAGTGTCTGAGGAGGGATATGCAGCCCCCGCATCTGTTCCCCGCATGCGCGGGGATGAACCGCGCCACGCGACAGCCACCAAGCGCCACGCGACCTGTTCCCCGCATGCGCGGGGATGAACCGCCTCGGTAGCCTCGCCAAATCCGTCCAGCGCTCTGTTCCCCGCATGCGCGGGGATGAACCTTTATTTTTTTGTGGGTTATCATTTTGGAATTCCTGTTCCCCGCATGCGCGGGGATGAACCGTCCCCTTGATCCGGGCAATATTGTCGTTGAACCTGTTCCCCGCATGCGCGGGGATGAACCGGGATGGTAAGGGAACACAAGTTGACATTCTTTCTGTTCCCCGCATGCGCGGGGATGAACCGTCATGATCCTCAGATGGGGGAACGATATCGGTCTGTTCCCCGCATGCGCGGGGATGAACCGGCTGCAAAGAAGCAAGGCCGCTGCACTACGCGCTGTTCCCCGCATGCGCGGGGATGAACCGATGCCGGTCCTATGGAGGACCGGACACCTGGACTGTTCCCCGCATGCGCGGGGATGAACCGCCGTACGCTGGTGTCTGACGGGGGCAGTCATACTGTTCCCCGCATGCGCGGGGATGAACCGACGGCTCAGGAGCGCGCCAAGCGGTTCACTCGCTGTTCCCCGCATGCGCGGGGATGAACCGGCAAACCCGACCATTCTTGGTCGCAACGCGACCTGTTCCCCGCATGCGCGGGGATGAACCGAGTCGCGGCTATTCCGTCAATCTCGCCACAGCCTGTTCCCCGCATGCGCGGGGATGAACCGGGCTGGGTACACCACCTAAGCCCCTGTTTTATCTGTTCCCCGCATGCGCGGGGATGAACCGACGAGAGAGTTTTACGGACCCAGGAAAACCCGCTGTTCCCCGCATGCGCGGGGATGAACCGACTGGGGTCCGGACCCAATAACAGGATTCCCACGGCGATCAGATTATGATTCACTGCTTCGGTGAGGAGATGGTGGCATGTCTGATTTCTTTTGGTTTTCCGATGCGCAATGGGCTCGGATCGAACCGCTTTTGCCAACTGGACAGCGCGGCAAACGACGCGTTGATGATCGCCCTCGTTCTGAGCGGGATTGTCCATGCGCTGCGTTGTGGCGGCCGCTGGGCGGATTGCGCGGCGGTGTATGGGCCGAAAAAG
>JBBQJA010000019.1:0-66621 GCA_038325465.1 Hyphomicrobiales bacterium
TCACCGCCCCGGTCTTCCCGTCTTGCCCGGGCGGCGTTTTTGGCGGGCGGCCTCGGCCGGGTCTTCGTAGGAGCCGGTGCCGATGCGGCCGCGCGTGCGGATGCCTTCGTCGGTAGCACCCGGTTTGACCGGCAGCGGGCCTTTGGCAAGCGGCTTTTCGGTGCGGCCGACGGTCATCTCGTCGAGGTCGTTCTTGCGGAAGTAAGAGTTGCTTTGGCTCGCGCTGTCGCCGCTTTGCGGCTCGCTCCGCAGGGGCGCGCCATCGGGCACGGCCGACACTTGTCCGCTGCGCTGCGCTCGGGTCTTGTTTTCCGATCCGCGTGCGGGCTTGCCGGTGGCGGCTGCCTTGCGGCTGGCGCGGGTGTTCTCGACCCCGGCGTTGCGGTCGGTCGGGTCATCCATCAGGTCGAGTTCGACTGCCTTCAGCCGCTTGATCTCGTCGCGCAGGCGCGCGGCGGTTTCGAAATTAAGATCGGCGGCGGAATCGCGCATCTGCTTTTCCAGCGCATCGAGATGGGCCTTGAGATTGGCACCCACCATCGCGCCTTCCCCCGCCGCCATGCCCTTGCCGCCCGGCGCCGAGATGGAGGCGCGGACGTGGTCGCGCTCGTAGACGCTGTCGAGAATGTCGGAGATATGGGCTTTGACCGATTCCGGCGTGATGCCGTGAAGCTGGTTGTAGTCTTCCTGCCTGGCGCGGCGGCGGCTGGTCTCGTCCATCGCGCGGCTCATCGAGCCGGTGATCTTGTCGGCATAGAGGATGACCCTGCCGTCAATATTGCGCGCCGCTCGACCAATTGTCTGGATCAGCGAGGTTTCCGAGCGCAGGAAGCCTTCCTTGTCGGCATCAAGGATCGCCACCAGAGCGCATTCCGGAATGTCGAGGCCTTCGCGCAAGAGGTTGATGCCGACCAGCACGTCGAACGCGCCGAGCCTCAAGTCACGGATGATCTCGATGCGCTCGAGCGTGTCGATGTCGGAATGCATGTAGCGCACCCGCACGCCCTGCTCGTGCAGATATTCGGTGAGATCTTCGGCCATTCGCTTGGTCAGCACCGTGCAGAGCGTGCGGTAGCCGGCCTGGGCGGTGGCGCGGATCTCGCCGAGCACGTCGTCGACCTGGGCGCGGGCCGGCCGGATCTCGACCGGCGGGTCGATGAGGCCGGTGGGGCGGATCACCTGCTCGGCGAAAACGCCGCCGGCCTGCTCCATCTCCCATTGCGAGGGGGTGGCCGAAACAGCGACCGTGGACGGGCGCATGGCGTCCCACTCCTCAAAGCGCAGCGGGCGGTTGTCGAGGCAGGACGGCAGCCGGAAGCCATATTCGGCCAGCGTCGCCTTTCGGCGAAAGTCGCCCCGGTACATGCCGCCGATCTGCGGGACGGTGACGTGGCTCTCGTCAATGAACAGCAGCGCGTTGTCAGGGACATATTCGAACAGCGTCGGCGGCGGCTCTCCCGGCGCACGGCCGGTGAGATAGCGCGAATAGTTCTCGATGCCCTGGCAGACGCCGGTGGCCTCCAGCATCTCGAGGTCGAAGCGGGTGCGCTGTTCCAGCCGCTGGGCTTCCAGCAGTCGGCCTGCGCGCTCCAGCTCACCAAGCCGCTGTTTCAACTCCTCGCGGATGTGCCGGGTCGCCTGGTTCAGGGTCGGGCGCGGGGTGACATAGTGCGAATTGGCGTAGACCTTGACGCTTTTGAGGTCGCCGGTCTTCTGGCCGGTCAGCGGATCGAACTCGGTGATGCTCTCGATCTCGTCGCCGAACAGCGTGATGCGCCAGGCGGCGTCCTCAAGGTGGGCCGGGAACAGCTCGATGGTGTCGCCGCGCACCCGGAACGAGCCGCGCTGAAAATCCATGTCGCGGCGCTTGTATTGCTGCGCCACCAGGTCGGCGAGCAACTGGCGCTGGTCGATGCGGTCTCCGACCTGCATCTGGAAGGTCATGGCGGTGTAGGTTTCCACCGAGCCGATGCCGTAAATGCAGGAGACCGAGGCGACGATGATGACGTCATCACGCTCCATCAGCGATCGGGTGGCGGAATGGCGCATGCGGTCGATCTGCTCATTGATGGTCGATTCCTTCTCGATGAAAGTATCGGTGCGCGGAACATAGGCCTCGGGCTGGTAATAATCATAGTAGGAGACGAAATATTCAACCGCGTTGTCGGGGAAGAAGTTCTTGAACTCCGAATAGAGCTGGGCAGCCAGCGTCTTGTTGGGCGCCAGGATGATCGCCGGGCGCTGGGTTTCCTCGATCACCTTGGCCATGGTGAAGGTCTTGCCGGATCCGGTGACGCCGAGCAGCACCTGGGTGCGCTCGTTCTCTGCCGCGCCGGCGACGAGATCGGCGATGGCGGTGGGCTGGTCGCCGGCCGGTTTGTACCCGGTCGCCATGCGGAAGGTGATGCCGCCTTCGGATTTCTCCGGCCGCGCCGGCCGGTGCGGCGTCCACAGCTTGCCGTTCTTGAACAGCGGGTTGCCGCTCTCGATGAGGTCGGCCAGCGCCTGCACAGTGGCGGTGTTGGCCCCGGTGGCGAGCGACTTCTCCGCTTCCTCCATCGACATGTCGAGCCCGGCCACGGCGTTCATGCCGGCGGCGGAGCGGGCGCGCGGGTCCGAACTGCCGCCGAGGGATGTTCCACGCGCCGATTTTCGCGAGGATGTGGTTTCCGGGGCGGGCTGCGGGGCATCCGGCTTGCCGGCTTTCAGCCGATGCTTGCCCGCGGTTGATCTGATCGCCCGGGTTTCCTCGGCACGGCGGGCCTTGACCCCGTCGCGCTCGGCCTCGCGAGCCATATCGGCGGCCCAATCGGAGATCGAGCCTGAGATCGGCGCGCCCGACAGCGACGGCTGCGGCACTTCGCCGAACCCGTCAGGATGGGCGTCCGGGGCGGACCGGGAGGATTTTGCAGGGGATTTTGCCATGTCAGCAATATGGGCGGAGTCGATGGCGAAAGAAAGAGGGGCGGAGGGATGATTGGCGGTCGAAATCCTTCACATGCATCACGTGGGTCAGCAGAGACTGCTGACCCGAAGTCCGCCGCGCAGCAAACCGGGCAGCACTGCTTTCACCGAAGGATGCGGAACCAGCGGACGAGATTGAGCAGACTCATCAGGGCGCCGGCGACATAGGTCAAGGCGGCAGCCTTCAGAACACTGCGGGCGCCGGCGAGATCCCGATCGTCGAGATAGCCGCCTTCGCGCAGGATCGGCAGCGCTTTGTTGAAGCTCGCATCATACTCGACCGGCAGCGTCACCAGATGCACGACAACCCTTATGCCCAGCAGGCCGATGCCGATGATGGCCATGCCGAGCAATGCTGCCGGGGTGCGCAACGCCAGCGCCAGCACCGGCGCGGCAATGAAGAAGATCGACGCAATCCGGTCTGTCACCATAGCTATTTTGACCAGCGACTGGCGTAGCGCCAACCCCCGTTCGCCGCGATGATGCTGCAGGGCGTGGCCGACTTCGTGCGCCGCCACCGCCACCGCAGTGAGGCTCGACCCCTTGAAATTGGCCTCGGACAGACGAACGGTGCGCGACACCGGGTCATAGTGGTCGCCGGCGTCAGTCGCCTCGACTTGCACCCCGTCCAGTTCGAACCGCTCAACCAGATGCTGCGCCATCTCGCCGCCAGTGCCTCGGAAATCAGGCCGGTCGGCGGAGTGCTTTCGCAAGGTGTGGCGGATCCAGAATTGTGGCGCATAGATCAGTGCGAGCACCAGGCTGAAGGCGAGAAGCGCGAGAATAGGTATGGCGGTCTCCGTTCCGTTGGACGACGTTGGCCTCCAATACATGGGTCGGCCGCCCGTCTCTGTCGAGATTGGCGCGAACTTTCCCGGAAAGGCTCCGCCGGGCGGGCGGGATGCGGGCACAAGAACCCCGCTACACCGGCGTGCGGGCAGCCTTCCTTCCATTGGCAGGTGAGGCGCGCGTTTCGGCGCGGACTGATCGAAGGCGGCCCGATCGGTTTGCGATTTTCGCTTCCGGCTCCCTGACCGGGTTGACTGCTTATCCGCAGGGAGGTCGGTCTTGATCGCAGACCTCCCGGGAAATCCTTTTTTCATGCCGTTCACCGGAAAAAACTGGTTTTCCTTCGCGCGGGGGCGATTGACTCAGCGGGAACCAAATGGTTTGCTCAACCTCAAGACTAGGCATCTCTTACACGCCTCTTCTTAATTTTGCTCCTTGTGGTTCCGCAATCAAGAGACGTGCAAATGAGCAGTGAGGCGCTTGCCCGTCTATTCGGAATCGTCAGCGGCTTTCTGTGCCTCTATTCGCTCTCGGTCTTGAGCATCAGCCAAGGTGGGACCGCCTTGTCGGTCATTCCCGGGCTTGAGCCGCGCGCGCCAGTGCAAAGCGCCTATTTCGCTATCATTATCGTCGGTCTCGGGATGAGTGTCGCGTGCCTCATCGCCATCGTCCACGTGCGCCGCCCGGTTGGCGCCCATGGCTGGCGCTTTCCCATCGTTGGTCTCGGCGACACACGACTAGACCGCCCGAGCAGTCGATCCGCGCGTCTTTATGTTGCATTCCTGATTGTCGCGCTCTTGCTTCTACCAGCCTTCTCAATCTTTCAACTTAATGACAATATGCAGAAAGACGGCGTGGTGTGGAACGCCGATCTGCCACTTGCGGCGGCGATGCCGGTCGCATGCGCCGTCCCCGCCTTCTGGGCGTTCCGTGAGTGCAAATATGCGCCCGTCTCTTTCGATCAACTCGTCAAGGCTGAAGCGGTTGTCGACGGACGGGACAAGGGTGACGGCGCCACGCTCTGGCTGGCCAACAAGTATTGCGATATCGCTTGGGCGCGGGGCATCGCCGGGCCGCAAATCTTCGAACGCTTAGGGAAAGGCGAGCCAACGTTGTCCGCCGCCGAGGCGGCGACCATCGAGACGTTGCGCAACTTGGACTTACCGGACGATGTGCACACCAAGCTCGTGGCTTCCGCCGAAAGGAGGGCCGCCGGCAAGGACGAAAATGGAGCGATGCAGTTTGATTTTTGCGCGAGCGCGAATGACCGAAGCGTCCTCTGCGCCGAGGAGTTGCGAAGTTGCCGGGGGGTGGAATGGCTCTCGGTCCTTTCGCCCTGGGGGATGATCGTGGCGAGCGTGGCGGCTTGGGGAATGCTGCTATGGCTGCTTCTGTATGAATTGGCGCTGCCTTGGGCACGCACGTTTCGAAAAGGGATCGATGCCCATGAGTGATGACGCGCCCGAACCTGCCAATCCCGCCAATTCCGATAAAGACTTATTGGACCAGATCGTCGCGAGACTGGTTGACAAAAAGGATGTATACTCGCTCGCTTTTTCTACGATATTGGATGCAAAAATATCCTCGAAAAACAAATTGTTGCTTGAAGAGATCAAGAACGAAGTAAATATTAAGGTTGAGGATGCTCGATCTGAAGTATATAAATCTATATATAATTCTGTCAGGTCAAAAATATCATTTATTGGATTTGGGGCAATCATTTCAGTATTGGGTTTTTTATGCTTGATAGCCTTTAAATGGACACAGCATGATAAGATTGCGCAGGAGATTGTATATTTACTTTCATCAGGAAACTCTGATACGCCTCTTGCGAAAAAATTGGCCGAGGCGGACGTCTCAATTACGGAAAAAATTGAGGAATTCAACACCGATTCAAAGACTATAAGCGAAATTATTATTGATTTGAGAGTAAAGCTGGGTACAAACGAAGATTTATTCGACTACCTTAAAAATCTTGGAAATCTGAAAGAAGAAACAGATAAAAAATTATTAAATATTGAACAACAGCTTGATGTTGCGATTAAAAGCGTAAATTATCTGAAATCATTTCAAGAGCAAATAAACTTCCTGATTACTGGTAAAATTGAAGAGATACCTGAAGCGGTCAAAAGTGAATTAAATGATGCTGTTCAGGGTCTCATACCGTCAAGCCTTGTTTTTGTGAGTAAGACTGAATGTGAGAGCGGCTATAAACAAGAATACGTATTTTCTCGCAATCTTCCGGAACATGAAGGAGACAAATTTGTGCTTATATATGTGTGCAGCGCAAATCCTGGAACTCAAGGAAAGAAAGTAATACGATGAACAATCTGCGCAATAGGATGCCTGTTTTTTTGAGATCTTTATCGATAATTTCCGTTTTTTTTCTGGTTTCGTGCTCCGAAAGTGAGAGTTTAAATCCGACGAAACCTGACATGGCTGACGATAAGCCTGCGTCATCGGCCCCTGAGCCATCTGTTTCCTCAATCCGCATCCCGATCACGATCGCTCACGAGACGCTCGCCGGCTTCGCCAACGTCTCCGTTGAAACGTCGGTCCAAGGGGGCAATCAATTGGGAAATTTCGGCCCGGCGTCTGGAAACAGCATCAGGTGGAGCCTGAGCCGCACCCCAATCGCCGTCTCTGGGGCCGACGGACGGTTGACCGTTTCAACCGCCGTCAATGGATCCGTGACCGTCGCCGGCTCGATCAAGCCGATACGGGGGGACATCGGAAAATTACTCGGGCGCGCCAATCCATCGCAACCCTACAGTCAGACCGCTGACGTCGGCGCGTCGCTGACCGTCAGCGCGGCGCCTGAATTGCATACCGATTGGAGCATCGAACCCAATCTGCAAGCGAGCGCAAACGTGCATGAAGCTTCCGCCCGCATCATGGGTTTGTTCGATATCAGCTTTCGTAGCGAATTGCAGGGACCTCTGGACGAAGCGGTGACCAAGGAAAGAGACAAACTGTCGGAGCTCATTCGTAGCGACCAATCGCTGAGGAATGAGGCGATGAAGGCCTGGACAGAGCTGTGTCGTCCTATACCGGTGGTGGTGGGCGATGGCCTGCCCGACCTCTCCCTTCGCATCGAGCCAAAAGTATTCGCGGCTACGCAGCCGGTGATCAATGCAGGAGGCGTCAGCGTGGAACTCGGCTTGGAAGCTTTCGTGCGACTGACAAGTGCGGGCGAGGCTTCCGGCGAATGTCCGCCATTCAACGAAACGCTCGCGCTGGCCGCCGCGCCAGATGGCGGCGTCACAATTTCCTTGCAGGCCAAACTCGACTATCGCTCAATCAACACGGCGCTGGAGAAAGTGCGGGCGGCCAATCCGGTGGTTTCAGCCCCGGGCGTGGAGGCCCAGCTGTCGCGGGTGACTTTATCGCCTCTCGGGTCAAGCCTGCTCGTGACTGTCGAAGGGCGCTTCGCCGAGACCCGCTTTTTCGGCGCGGGCGCCAATGGAACGCTCTATCTTGCGGTCAGTCCGGAACTTGACGAGACCGAGCAGACCGTCACCCTCAGGGGGGCCACGCTCCACGTCGAATCGCGCGAGGCGCTCTTGAAAGTGGCCGCTGCCCTTTCCAGCCTGCTCGGCCCCGCGATCGAGGCGAGAATCGCCGCCGTTTCTTTTGACCTCAAGCCTGAAATCGAAAAACTTCGCGGTGACGTGAACAAGGCGGCGGAGGCGCTGCGGACACAATCCGGGCCGACCAGGGCGTCCGAAGCCATGCTCGACTCAATCGCGTTGGGCGCGCTCTGGCACGATGAAACCGGCGTACATGTGACGGTGCAAGCCACAGGTCGAGTCGCGCTCGAAGCATTAGCCATCGCTCCAAGGTGAAGCCTGGGGAGGAGCTTGACGCCGAGCTGCGGCGCACGGGTCCTGGAAGCTAGGATATTGTCAATCCATCGCACTGCGTCGTAGACGGGTGACAGTTTCTCTTTCTTGATCCCAAATCTTCTCCCATGACGCTTTCGCCCTGCGCCATCAAGTGGCTTCCCGTCCTGCTTCTCGCGCTCTCCAACGTGTTCATGACGATTGCCTGGTACGGCATCTGAAGGTCAAGTCGACGCCGCTGACGATCGTCATTCTGGTCAGTTGGGGGATCGCCTTGTTCGAATACTGTCTCGCCGTGCCTGCCAACCGCATCGGTCATCAGGTCTGGTCGGCGGCCGAACTCAAGACCATGCAGGAGGTGATCACGCTGATTGTCTTTGCCGGCTTTTCGGTGGTTGTGCTCAATGAGCCGCTGGGTTGGAACCATCTGGGCGGCTTCGCCCTGATCGCCGCCGCGGCGGCACTGATCTTTCGCGGTTGAACGACCGGAGCGCCCCCCTGGCCAAAGCCCCTCGGGGGCTTCTCAGGCAACGGGGTGTTCCACAGGTCACGACCGGTAGAAATTTCGGCGGCGTGCCTTCATTTCAAACCGATCGGCTGCGAAGTAGGATGCCTGTACTTTTTCACTGATTCCGGATGTCCCATGACGCTGTGCCGCCTGACCACGATGTTCACCCTCCTCGTCTCCTCGTTCTTATGGCCTGTAGGTGTTGCCATCGCCTTCGAGCCGGTGGAGCAGGTCAAGACCTATGCCGTCAGCGGCGCATCCGGTGCCGAACTGTATCAATCCATCGGCGCGCGCGGACCAGAGATCGCCGGCGGCCGTCGCACCATCGCTCACACCACCTTCAAGCTGACCTGGACGCGCGATTACCAGCCAAAGCCGGGTGGCGCCTGCGTGCTGGCCGTGGCGCGGCCGAAGCTCATCATCACCTACACGCTGCCCAAGCCATCAGGGCCGTTGCCCGCCCCGGTGGCAGCCGCCTGGAAACACTTTATAGATGGTCTTGCCGCCCATGAGAGGGTCCACGGCCAGCACATCATCGAAATGGTGCGCGATATCGAAGCCTTCTCCGTGGGCCTGAGCGCCCCATCCGACCCTGACTGCCAGAAGGTGCGCGCCGTGCTGCAGCAGCGGCTTGGGGAATTGTCCAACATCCAGCGCCAGCGCGGGCGCGATTTTGACCGCGACGAAATGGGCAATGGCGGCAATGTCCATCAGCTGATCCTGCGGCTCGTCAACGGCGGGTAGCCGACAGGCCACCTGCGGGGTTCAGGAAGCCCCTGGTTCGCATGCAAAACGCCTTTGCCTCGGCTCAGTTGCTGCCGCCTCGGAAGATCTGGCAGAAACGGTCGGGAACCTGCTGGAACCCTGACGCCTGCGCTTCGCAGAGATTGTTGAACTGCCGGTTGCCGCCCGGGCCACGGCCGCAGACCGGTTCATAGACCTGCGGGCAGACGCCCGGGTTGACCGGAGGCTCTATCACGGGAGGTCGCGGGGGCTGGATTACGGGCGGCCGGACGACAGGCGGTTGGACCACAGGCGGTTGGACAATTGGCGGGCGATCAGGACGGCCCGGACGCTGCCGCTCGCACTGGCCGTCATATTGCACCCGCCAGCCCTCGACCTGCGCTTCGCAGGCATTGGAGAACGTCTGCTCGCGGCCACGGCGCTCGGCGCAGACCGGGGCATAGATGCGCGGGCAGGCCTGCGGGTCGGGGCGGCCAGGACGCTGCCGCTCGCACTGGCCTTCATACTGCACCCGCCAGCCTTCGACCTGCGCTTCGCAGGCATTGGAGAACGTCTGCTCGCGGCCACGGCGCTCGGCGCAGACCGGGGCATAGAAGCGCGGGCAGGCCTGCGGGTCGGGGCGGCCCGGACGCTGCCGCTCGCACTGGCCGTCATATTGCACCCGCCAGCCTCCGCTGCTTGCCTGGCAGGCATTGCCGAACGTCTGTTGGCGCCCATAGCGTTCGGCGCAGACCGGCGCGTAGATCTGCGGGCAAAGCTGGCCGGGGCCGACGGGGCTGGGCCTGCCCGGCCCCTCCTCGACGCAGGAAGACAGGATGACCGCAGACACGGCCAGCACGAGAATGCGCCAGACACCTGAGACTGTTGACACGATGGCGGTCCTCCTGCCGTGGTTGCTCCATGAGATCACTGTGCGCAGATGCGGTCAAGCGGCAGGCGCGTGACGCCCGGTGGTGCGTGGTGCGTGGTGAGGGGTGAGTAGTGCATGGATTTTGACAGAAGGCCAAGGGCGCCTGTTCGCACTTGGGTGCGCGCGCGGCAGCGAAACCCGAAACGGAAGGCGACACCTGAGGCCGTCAGGCGACAGGGCATTCCTGACGCACCACGGACGCGACTTTTTGTGCGGGCATTGCTGCGCTGCACTGCGGCACGTCCATCAGGGCGCGTGAATGTCGCTGTCACGCTTTCTCGTGAATGCTTGTGCGTTCCGTTCAATCGAACCCGATCAAACGCGATATGCCTGACAGCGCCGCGCACCGTTGCACTAGTGGTGCGATCCTGACAGACAGTTCCCGTCTGTCAGGACAAATCGCCCCACCAGATCAATAGCTTGTGGGCTGACTTTTCGAAACGGATGGGAACCATCTGTTTTTGTCAGACCACTAGTGGTGCGATCCTGACAGACAGTTCCCGTCTGTCAGGAAAAATCGCCCCACCAGATCAATAGCTTGTGGGCTGACTTTTCGAAACAGACGGGAACCATCTGTTTTTGTCAGACCACCAGGCCCCCGAACTGCCATTTGCGCTGCGACGAATCCCGGCTATATCCGCTCTTCCAGTTCTGCCGCGTTGGCGGCCCATCCCGGAGACCACCGATGCCAGATCTGTCCCCCGCATTTGCCGCAACCGGCATCTACGCAGCGCTCAACATGGCGATCCTGATCTGGATCGGACTCGCCACCGGGCGGCTCCGGGGCAGGCACAAGGTCGCCATCGGCGATGGCGGGGTGCCCCATCTCACCCGCATCATGCGCGGGCATGCCAACGCGGCCGAAAACATTCCCATGTTCTTTGTCATGTTCATTCTGGCGGTTCTCGCCGGCATGCCGATGGTCGCCATTCACGCGTTCGGCGTCGGCTTCACCCTCGGCCGCGTGCTGCACGCCTGGCATTTTATCCAGGAAGACGCGCCCCGCTGGCAACGCGGTACCGGCTTCCTGCTGAGCTTCCTCGCTCAGGTGCTGATGGTCGTTGGCCTGATCGGCCATGGGATCGGTTTGGGGGGGTAGGGAGTAGGGAGTAGGGGAAGCGCGGCGTGTGAACCGGGCTAATGCATGTCGCGTTCAATCGGAGTCGATTGGGCGGAACGCACATCCATCCATTCAAAGAGTTACAGCGGCCTTTGCGCATCCGATTGGATGCGCGGCGCTTTAGTAGGCCAAGCCCTCTCAAACTCTTTGCACAAACCCGTCGAGCACCCGCTTCTGGCCTGCGCGGTCAAAATCGATGGTCAGCTTGTTGCCCTCGATGGCGGCGATATCGCCATTGCCGAACTTGATGTGGAAGACGCGGTCGCCCACCGAATAAGCCGAGGGCTGATCGGTGGCCGAGCGGGCGACGAGCTCGCCGTCGATTGTGCGTGCCCGTGGACCGGATTCGCCATAGGCGATGCGCTCGACCGAGGGTCCGGACCGGGTTCCCCAGTTGTCCCTTGTGGCCTGGGTGGCGTTCTGCTGGGCGCGCTTCCAGCCCGGCGTCTGGTAATTGCCCTGGAAAGGCTCGGCCCGGTCAAAGCGCGACGCGCCATAAGGCCCGCCTGATTGGCCGAACCCCTGGCCGCGACCATATCCGCCGAAGCCGCTGGCACCATCGGCTTCCGCCACCTCGACATGGGCTTCGGGCAATTCGTCGAGAAAGCGCGAGGGCAGGGTTGACTGCCACAGGCCGTGAATGCGCCGGTTGGACACAAACCAGATGTGGCAATTGCGCTTGGCGCGGGTGAGGCCGACATAGGCCAGCCGCCGCTCTTCCTCAAGTCCGGAACGGCCGCCTTCATCCAGCGCGCGCTGGTGGGGAAACAGCCCTTCCTCCCAGCCCGGCAGGAACACGGTTTCGAACTCCAGCCCCTTGGCGGAATGCAGCGTCATGATGGAGACGGCATCAAGGTCCGGATTGTTTTCGGTGTCCATCACCAGTGCCACATGCTCGAGGAAAGCCCGCAGCGATTCAAAGCCCGAGATGGTTTCGATCAATTCCTTCAGGTTTTCGAGCCGCGACGGGCCGTCTGCCGAGCGGTCGTTCTGCCACATTTCGGTGTAGCCGGATTCATCGAGAATGATCTCGGCCAGTTCGTGTCCGGGAGTGGTTTCCATCAGCGTCTGCCAGCGGGTGAACATGTCGACGACATCGGTGAGCGATTTGCGCGGCTTGGCCTTGAGCTCGTCGGTGGCGATGAGTTCGGCGGCGGTGGCGAGCATCGGCTTGCCCGCAGCGCGGGCATGGTCGTGCAGCTGGCGAATGGCGGCGTCGCCCAGACCGCGCTTGGGGACATTGACGATGCGCTCGAAGGCAAGATCGTCGGCCGGTTGGCAGACAACCCGGAAGAAGGCCATGGCGTCGCGGATCTCCTGGCGCTCGTAGAAGCGCGGGCCGCCGATGACGCGATAGTTGAGCCCGAGCGTGACGAAGCGGTCTTCGAATTCGCGCATCTGGAAGGAGGCGCGCACCAGGATCGCCATGTCGTTGAGCGCATGGCGGCGGCCGTCGCCATCGGGCCGCTGCAGCTGTTCGATGGTTTCGCCGATGGCGCGTGCCTCTTCCTCGGAATCCCAGCCGGCATGGACCTGCACCTTGGCATGCGCGGGATCGGATTTCTCGGTGAACAGCGTCTTGCCGAGCCGGTCCTCATTGTGGGCGATCAGGTGGGAGGCCGCGCCCAGAATGTGTTCGGTCGAGCGGTAATTGCGTTCGAGCCGGATTACCTTGGCACCCGGGAAGTCCTTGTCGAAGCGCAGGATGTTCTCGACTTCCGCGCCACGCCAGCCATAGATCGACTGGTCGTCGTCGCCCACGCAGCAGATGTTGGGCCGTTCTGGTGCCGGACGTTGCGCCAAGAGCCGCAGCCACATGTACTGGGCCGTATTGGTGTCCTGGTACTCGTCCACCAGGATGAAGCGGAATTTCCGCTGATACTCGCTCAGCACGTCCGTATGGGCGCGGAAGATGCGGATCGGGTGGCACAGCAAATCACCGAAGTCGCAGGCGTTGAGCGTCTGCAGCCGGGCCTGATAGGCGGTGTAGAGCATGCGGCCCTTGCCGTTGGCAAAGCCGCGGCTGTCGCCCTCGGGGATTTCGTGCGGGGCGAGCCCCTTGTTCTTCCACCCGTCGATCATCTGGGCGAACTGGCGCGCCGGCCAGCGTTTGTCGTCGATGCCTTCCGCCTGGATCAGCTGCTTGACCAACCGGACGACGTCGTCGGTGTCGAGGATGGTGAAGTCAGACCGGAGACCTGCGAGCTCGGCGTGGCGGCGCAGCACCTTGACGCCGATGGAATGGAAGGTGCCGAGCCACGGCATGCCCTCGACCGTCCCGCCGACCAGAACGGCGATGCGCTCCTTCATCGCGCGCGCCGCCTTGTTGGTGAAGGTTACGGCCAGTATCTGCGAGGGCCAGGCGAGGCCCAGATTGAGAATGTGGGCGATGCGGGTGGTCAGCACGCGGGTCTTGCCGGTTCCCGCACCGGCAAGCACCAGCACCGGGCCTTCGATCGACTGCACAGCCTCGGCCTGCTCGGGATTGAGACCTTCCATATACGGCGGCTGCGGCGCGGACCCGGCCCGTGCGGCCATGGCGCGCGCGGCGATGCCGCCTCCGGCGGGTTCACGCGCGGGAGCGGGCGGCTGAGCGTCGTCGTCGCCGAAAAACGGGATGTTGTCGTCTGGTCCGGTCATACCCGGTCAATGTAGTGATTCGGCGCGGAAAGGCCAGCGTTCGCGGTTTATTCCTGAGTGACTCCGCAATGGTCTTCACGGCGGAGACAGTTGGTTTCAGACCCGCAAAGCGGGAAAAGCAAGCTGTCGGCTGCATCCCGGCAACTTCCATCGCGGTGGGTTGCAAACTCACCGATGGCAAAAAACATTACCTTCCCGATCAAACAGAATGCAACAAACGGACAGGGTTGTCCGTTGCAATGGTCAGGGGCGCTACGGTTCCATCCGGGCGAGCGAGGGTCGCCGTGGCGCTGTGCATGAACGCGGTAGGCGGGACTGCGGCGTGATCGGGAGGCAGGCGGTACACGGATGCGCCGACCGCCCCACAACCATGCAGGTGATGAAACCTGCGAAAGGCGACGAATGGCCGAGACGGGGCGTGGTTCCAGGAAAGTCAAAGCGAAAAAGCCGACTGAGCCGACGGCGGTGCCAGCGCAGACAACCGAGCCGATGGCGGTGCCCGCGACACCGATCGAGCGGGCGGTCCGGCATGACCCGACAGTGGCGACCGAAACAACGGAGGCTCCGATTGAGACGCTGACCCCGACTAAGACGCTGGCCCCGATTGAACAGACAGCCCCGATTGAACAGACAGTCCCGATTGAACAGACAGTCCCGATTGAACAGACGGTCCCGACTGAGCCCCCGGTGCTTGCGGACGCCGTGCGTGAACCCGGTGCGGGCGCGGGACGCTTCGCCCGGTCAAAGACGGCGCTGGGCGCTCTCGTCAGCGCATTGCGCGATGAGCTGAAAACCGCCTCTGTCCACGCAAACCGTCGCGCCGCAGTGGGTTTGCGCCGCCTTCGCCGCAGACTTGGGCGCACCCACCCGGGCATGCCGCGGCCTGTCCTGCCGGGTGCTGCATCCTGGTTCTCGACTCTGCCGGGCAAGGTCGGAACGATGCTGGCCAGACCTGAGACCCATCAAGCCCCGACGCGGACGGAAAAGCGCGGACGGCTGTGGCGGGTGCTCGGCGGCCTGTCGCTGGGGGCGTTCCTTCTGTTTGCCGGATTGATGATCTGGGCGCTGCGCGAGGTGCCATGGCAGACGATTGCCGATGGAACGTTGGAGCCAGTTGTCGTGCTCGAAACCGCAGATGGCGAGCCGCTGGTGGGCCTGGGCGCGCTGCGCGCCGCCTATGCGGTGCGGGCGGATTTTCCCGACCACCTGGTCAACGCGGTCATCGCCATTGAAGACCGACGCTTCCACGATCATTTCGGCATCGATCTTCGCGGCATTGCGCGCGCGGCGTTTCGCAACTTTCAGGCAGGCGAGGTGGTGCAGGGCGGATCCACCATTACCCAGCAGTTGATCAAGATTCTTTACCTTGAAAGCGACCGCACATTCAAACGCAAGATCCAGGAGGTTGTCATCGCGCTGTGGCTCGAAAACAAACTCGGCAAGGACGAGATCCTGACGCGGTATCTCAACACCATCTATCTCGGCGCGGGCGCGACCGGCGTGCCGGCAGCAGCTCTTGTCTATTTCAACAAGAGCCCCGGCGCGCTGACCCTGCGCGAAAGTGCGACGATCGCCGGACTGATCCGCGCACCGTCGCAGCTCAACCCGATCGCCAATCCCGAGGAAGCCAAGACCCGCGCCGATGTGGTGCTCCAGGCGATGGCGGAGAGCGGCGTTCTCGATCCGGCCCGCGCCGAGGCGGAGAAGTCGGAATTCGCCACCCTCAACCCGGCCATGCCGGTGCCAAGATCGGGAAGCTGGTTCTCTGACTGGGTCATCGAAGAAGCCCGCGAAATCGCCGGCCCGTTTCGCGGGACCATCAAAGTCAGGACGACGCTTTCGCCGCAGTTGCAGGCTCTGGCGGAAACAGTGGTCGACGAAGCGCTTGAGCTGCAAGGTGGCGAAGGCGGTGCAAGTCAGGCGGCGCTGGTCGCCATGACGCCGGACGGGGCGGTGGTGGCGATGGTCGGCGGCCGCGACTATGGCGACAGCCAATTCAACCGGGCGGTCACAGCGCTGCGCCAGCCCGGCTCGACCTTCAAGACATTCGTCTATTACGCGGCGCTGAAGGCGGGCATCAATCCGCGAGACCGGATCGTGGATGGACCGATCGAAATCGATGGCTGGACACCTGAAAATTACAGCGGCCGCTACAGGGGTCGGGTCTCGATCGCTGAAGCGTTCGCGCTGTCGCTGAATGCGGCGACGGTGGCGCTGGCTATGGAGGTCGGCCTTGACAAGGTGGTCGCGGCGGCGCGGGAACTCGGTATCGACGCCGAACTGACGGAAACCCCGGCGCTGGCGCTTGGTGCGTCAGAGGTCAGCCTGCTCGACTTGACCGGTGCTTACGCCTCGATCCGCGCCGGCGTCGCCCCGGTCGAACCGTGGGGCCTGGTGTCGTTTCGCGCCGATGGCCAACCGCGCTCGTTCCGGCTCGGGCCGACCAAGCAGGCGAGCATCGACATCAGCAATGTGCAGGGTCCGATGGTCGATCTTCTGCAACTGGCGGTGGAGCGTGGCACTGGCCGAGGTGCTGCCTACGGCGGTTTTGCGGCTGGCAAGACCGGAACCAGCCAGAATTTTCGCGATGCCTGGTTTGTGGGCTTTTCCGAGCCGTTCGTGGTCGGCGTCTGGGTCGGAAACGACGATGCTGCGCCGATGAACAATGTCACCGGCGGCAAGCTTCCGGCGACCATCTGGCGCAATTTCATGGCCGGGGCTGCTTCAGGGCAGAACGGCGATCAGGTCAGCACTCGGGACGGCGCCCAGGATAACGCTCGGAATGACGAGATCAACCAGACGGTGGCAGCGCCCGATAGTGACGTCGAGCCTGTGATCTCTTGCAATGTGCGGGCGTGCTCGCGCTCGTTTCGCTCATTCCGTGCCTCTGATTGCACCTATCAACCCTATGGGGGAAGCCGCCGGCTGTGCGAGAAATGACCTCCCTCGAAGATCGGCGTCGAGACCAGCCTGACTAATGAATGTCGCGGGGATGGGGCGGGGGGAATCGGCGTGCGAGTTGACGCCAGCGCAAGCGTCTCCATGCATGAGCCGATGATGCGTCAATTCGATGTGCCGCCCACCACACAGCCGGTTCTTCGTTTGGACGGCGACCGAGGCTATGCATTGTTCAAGCCAAAGGGCCTCTGGGTGATCGGCGCAAACGGGCGTATCGATCTCTACACATCGAAGGGCGCATATACGATCCTCGACCTGGCGGAGTATGGCCAAGCGCCCAGATGGACGATTTTTAGAACCACTCAGAAGCCTGCAGGAGAACCCTTCATGGCCGAATTGATTTCTGGTCTGGTGTGACATGCAGAAACTACCGGAGATCAAGGCGACATACGAATGGTTCTTCAACCATTATCAAGCCGAAATTGAAAATCGAACGAGACAGAATGACCTCCCAGGCATTGATCGATTGGAAGCGAGGCGCGACGTCATGGAGCGCGGAATTTTCGTTCTCATGTTTGGACAGTTCGAGAAGGAAGTTGATTCCAGATTTCAGAGAGCTGTCGCAACGAGAATTGCCAATCCCGACTGGACGCAACGCCGTGGCGGGGATTGCCCATTTATCAGCGGGAACAGGGTTCCCTTCGAAACAAAGCTCGCTATGGTTCTCGACAGCCGCTCGCCGTCTTTTGGCAAGATCAGACAAACCTATGAAACGCGAAATCACTGTGCGCACGGCGGCACCACGAACCCGGTTGGCTCAATCGATTCTCTGGCCGCAGACCTGTACCGGTGGCAATCCGAGCTTCGAACTTGAGACCCCTGGCCTTGTGGAGGTCAGGCTCACATCCAACCCTTCCGGCGGAACCACAGATATGGAACCAGGGCAGCGGCGACCATTGCGGTCAGCGCCATCGGGTAGCCATATTGCCAGTCAAGTTCCGGCATGGATTGGAAATTCATGCCGTAGATGCTGGCAATGAAGGTCGGCGGCAGCAGCACGACGGCAGCGATCGAAAAGATCTTGATAATCTGGTTCTGTTGCACGGAGATCAGCCCGAGCGAAGCGTCGAGCAGAAAAATGACATTGCCGGAGATGAAATCGGCGTGCTGGGCGAGCGAAAGGATGTCGCGGGTCGTCGACTGGCTGCGTTCATCAAGCTTTGGGTCGTCACGGATGGTGCTCTGGCCTTGCAGGAAACTCGCCACGCGCGACATCGACATCAGGCTTTCCCGGGTCTTGGCGAGCAGGCGCTGGATGCCGGCGATTTCCACGAGGGTGGCTTCAAGGTCGCGTGTGACGCGCTCCGGTCTTGAGGCGTTGCTTGTCATGAACACCCGCGCTGACAGCCCGTCGGCGGTGCGCGAGATGTTTTCCAGAATCTCGGCATTTCGGTCGACGATGGTCTCGATGAGGCGGGTGAGGATATCGTAGCCGCCGGCACAGTCCTCCTGCTTGCCAAGGCTTGCGGAAAACAGGCGGAAAGCGTGCGGCTCGGCGTAGCGGATGGTGACGAGGGTGCCCTTGGCGATGATGAAGCCGACATCCGTGAGTTCGGGCACCGGCGTGTCGGTCTTGTAGGGGATGCTGGCGGTCAGATAGAGCGCGCCGTTCTCGGTGTAGAGCCGGCTCGAGGGCTCGATATCGCGCAGTTCGTCGCGGCTTGGAATGCTCGTGCCGATTGCCGCCTCCACCGCCAGTTCCTCCGCCTGCGTCGGTGTGTCGAGGTCAAACCAGGCAATATTGGCATCGGCGGGGAAAGCCTCGTCGGCCGCGAGCACGACTTCGCGACCGTTGTGATCAAAGACGCGCAGCATGCAGGAACTCCGTCAAGCGAGGGATCAGGCTCCGGGATGGCTCAGGTCAAAGACGGGGTCAATGGGAATCTGCAGCGCGGTCGCAAGCTGGTTGGTCTTGCCTGCCAGCCCGATGATGGTCAGCAGTTCGCCATACTGTTCGGCGCTCATGCCTTTTGAGCGGGCGGCGGCGGTGTGGGAGTGGACGCAGTAGCTGCAGCCGTTTGCCACCGAGACGGCAATGTAGATCATCTCCTTGGTCAGCGGATCGATGGAGGACGGCCGCGCCATGACCTCCTTCACCTCTGCCCAGGTGCGCTCCAGCAACGCCGGGTCGAAGGCGATCCAGCGCCACATGTTGTTGACGAAATCGCTGTTTCGCGTGGCGCGGATGTCGTCGAAGACGGCACGGACGCGCGGATCGGCCTCGACATCCGGGGCGGGCAGATGTGTGGTCATGGCAGTCTCCTCAGTGGAAAAATCGGCGGCCGGAACCCCCGGCCGCCTCGGTCGGGCAAGGCGGACCGGCTCAGATCATCGCGAAGACGCGCGACGGGCCGCCGGTGCCACCGCGGTTCTTGGGCGCGCCGACCACCAGCGTGGCGCCTTTGGAGGGCAGAGCCGAAAGGTTGGCGATGCATTCGACGCCCCATTTGCCAGCCGGCAACCAGGCATAGTGAACAGCAAAATCCGGCGAGATGCCGTAGTCATGCGACAGCGTGTCGACTGCGATCCCTGCAGCCGTGGTTTCCGCCAACAGCATCTGGATCGCCTCGATGTGGAAGCCGGGGAAATGCATCTTCTTCTCGGCATCGGCGTTGCGGAACTTGTCGGTCGCCACGTGGGCGTCCCAGCCCGAGTTCATCGCGACACAGGCATTGTCCGGGATCGGGCCGTTGGCGGAAATCCAGGCTTTCAGATCGTCGGGTGTGAGCTGCGTGTCGGCGTCGGCGGCCGCACGCTCGCGGATGTCGATGACGCAGAGCGGCACGACGAGATTGCCCACCGGGATCTCGGCCACCGACAGCCCGTCGGCGGTGAAATGCAGCGGCGCGTCGATATGGGTGCCGGTGTGTTCGTTGATCCGCATTTCAAACAGATTGAACTTGTGTTCGGCGTAGTTGAACTTCTGCTCGCGGAAAAACTGCTGCTCGCCGAAGTAGGTTGGAAAGTCCTCGTGCAGTTCATGGGTCATGTCGGCTACCGAACCGTGCCCCTGAGCCATCGCCGCCGTTCCCGGCATGACCGCCGGAGACACGGTGATCGCAGCGGCCGCGGCGGCACCGGCGGCGGCGAACTTGAACAGATCACGCCGGGAAAGCATCCGACGCTTGACAGATTCCATCACGCATATGTCACACATTGTTCCCATCCTTGCTGGCGAATTGCCGGTCCCTTCCGGTGATTGTGACACCGGTACGAAGCGAGGCTAGCATGGGGGTGCGACGGAGGCGAGGGGGTGATGGCGCGCGCGCATGCGGGTCGAAAACATGCCGGAAGGAGAGCGCTGCGGTCGCACCACAGAGCAGGTGCCTTCCAGAAAGTGTCGACAACCTGGCGTCAGAATCTTTACCGACGAGCGCATCAACGCGGGCATCGACGCCTACACGGCGGCGCTGGAAGCCAACAACAAAGCGTTCACGCTCCACATGTACGAGGCAGTCAACCACGCCTTCAACAACGACACCTCCGCCGCCCGCCATGACAAGCCGGCCGCCGAACTTGCCTGGTCGCGGACCGCAGCCTTCGTCTAGGAGAAGCTCGCCGCATGAGAACAGGTTGGCGGGTCGCCCTTTTTTGCGTCACGACCTGTGCGGGATGGCTACGGAGCGGCCCACCCGTTCGGGGCGCGGCAGGTTTGCATGGGTGTGCGCCAGGGCCGAGATGGCGGCGGCGATATCATCGGGCATAGCGACCACTTTTGGTCCGGCCATGGCGATGTGCAAAAGCAGCGTTTCCGACGTCGCAGCCAGCCATCCATCGGCATGAAAAAGCTCCTCGTAAACGTGCAGTCGCTTGGCGTCATGGTCCATCAGCTGCACTGTCGCGTGGACTTTCGATCCCGGGCGCAGTTCGCGGACGTAGCAGACATGAGCTTCGGCGGTGAAAAAGCTCATGTCGCGACTTGCGCGGTAATCGGCGCCGCAGCCGATCTGGTCAAAGACATGGTCGAGCGCCTGATCAAACAGAACGTTGTAATAGGCCATGTTGAGATGGCCGTTGTAGTCGAACCAGGCCGCATCAAGATCACGCAACGGCGTGCGCAGAGGAGCTTCGGTTTGCGTCATCGTCGATCCTTCTTTTGGTCCTGTGCACTCTGGGAGAGGCGGCTTTTGCGGACCCCTCGCGAACCGGTTCGGCGCGGCCGCACTGCATCCGGGCTGGACAAGCGGGCCGTGGTTTGCACACTACGCTTTCGGAGCGGTGCGGCAAGCGCCGGTGATTTGCACTCAAGGCGCAAGGGTACAGGACCATGGGACTTGGCGACATGCGGCGCGGTGTGCGCAACGAAGCCGGGATCGTCTCCGTGATCGCGGTCCTCAAGCAGCGGCTCGGCGACAAGGTGCAGACCGGTGAGGCGCTCAGGGCGCAGCACGCCCACACAACGACATACATCCCGTCGGAACTCCCCGATGCGGTGGTTTTCGTTCATTCATCTCAGGATGTGATCATGGTTGTGCGCGCTTGCGCCGACCACCGGGTTCCGATCATCGCTTTTGGCACAGGCACGTCGCTTGAAGGCCATGTGAACGCGCCCCAGGGCGGAATTTCCATCGACACATCGCTCATGAACCGCGTTCTTGAAGTCAATTCCGAGGATCTCGATTGCACCGTCGAGCCGGGTGTCACGCGAGAGGCGCTCAACACCCATCTGCGGGCGACCGGATTGTTCTTTCCCATTGACCCGGGTGCCAATGCCTCGCTCGGAGGCATGGCGGCAACGCGGGCCTCGGGCACCAATGCGGTGCGCTATGGCACCATGCGCGACAATGTCATCGCGCTGACGGTGGTCACTGCGTCAGGCGAGGAGATCCGGACCGCGCGGCGGGCGCGCAAGTCCTCGGCCGGGTACGATCTCACGCGCCTTTTCATCGGGTCGGAAGGCACGCTCGGCGTCATCACCTCGATCACGCTGCGCCTGCAGGGCATACCGCAGGCGATCTCGGGCGGCGTCTGCCCGTTTCCGAGCGTGGAGGCGGCCTGCAACGCAGTCATCGCGACCATCCAGATGGGGATCCCGGTGGCGCGGATCGAGCTTCTGGACGCGCTGCAGATGAAAGCCTGCAACGCCTATTCCAATCTCGATTATCCCGAAAGTCCGGCGCTGTTTCTTGAGTTTCACGGCAGCGAGGCAAGTGTGGCCGAGCAGGCGGAGACATTTGCAGAGATAGCAGCCGAATGCGGCGGCGGGGAGTTCCTCTGGACCACGGAGCCCGAGCGGCGAACCCAGCTCTGGAAGGCGCGGCACAACGCCTACTGGGCGGCGCTGCAACTGCGACCCGGGGCCAAGGGGATTTCCACCGATGTCTGCGTGCCGATCTCACGGCTGGCGGACTGCATGCGCGAAACCCAGGCCGACATCGCCGAGGCAGGCCTGCTGGCACCCATCGTCGGCCATGCGGGAGACGGCAACTTTCACGTTCTGGTTCTGCTTGATCCATCCGATCCGTCAGAGGTGATGCGGGCGGAGGCGTTTGTGTCGCGGCTCAACGCCCGGGCGTTGTCGATGGAAGGCACCTGCACGGGCGAGCACGGCATTGGCCAGGGCAAGCAGGCCTTCCTGTTGAGCGAGTTGGGTGGCAGCGTCGATCTGATGCGGGCCATCAAGCAGGCACTCGATCCGAACGACATCATGAATCCCGGAAAAATCTTTTCCTTCCGGGGGTAGAAGCGGCCGGAGTGTCTGGCGAGCGTCCGGCGCCATGTTTGTGCCAGCCTGCAGCGCCGCGCATCCAATCGGATGCGTGAATGCCGCTGTAAAACATTGAATGAATGCATGTACGTTATCGCACAAATGTAACCATTTGTGCGCGGCATGCATTAGCCCCTCAGCATGGGCCCAACGTCAAACGGAGGATCGGTCACTGCTTCGCCTATTCGTGTTCCTCGGGGGATTGCTGGTGCTGACGCTGTTTGCGGCGCTCATCGGCCCCTATTTCATCGACTGGACCAGCTACCGCACCGCCTTCGAGGCGGAAGCGAGCCGCGTGCTCGGCCAGCCGGTCAAGGTGCGCGGCGAAGCGGATGCGCGCCTGTTGCCCTTTCCCTCGGTGACGTTTTCCGACGTTGCGGTCGGCGAAGGGACCGGCGGCGCGCCGATGATGACGGTGGAGCGGTTCTCGATGGATGCCGAGCTCGCTCCGTTCCTGCGCGGGGAAGTGCTGATCTTCGACATGCGGGTCGAGCGGCCGTCGGCAGTGGTTCGGATCCTGCCGGACGGGAGTCTCGACTGGGCATTGAGCCGTCGGCCATCCGCGCCGGGGGAAACGGTGGTGCTTGAAAAAGTGACCGTCAGCGACGCCGCTGTCACGATCGTTGATGACCAGAACAGCCGTGTCCATGGCATCGACGATGTTGACGCGATCCTGTCGGCCCGGTCGCTGTCGGGTCCATGGCTGATGGACGGCAGCGCGACCATCGCCGGCCGACGTGGCGCTTTCTCACTGTCCACCGGAGAGCTGCTGCCGGGCGGATCGGTGCGGCTGCGGGCGCGGATCATGCCAGACGCGCAACCGGTTCTCGTCGAGCTCGAAGGCGAAGCGGCCATCGCCGACGGCAAGCCTCGTTACAATGGCGAGTTCACCCTGCAGGTGCTTTCCGCCCAACACGCTGCATCGCCGCAGGCGCCGGACACGGCGCGGGCACCGATCCTTGCCGCAAAAGGCAGATTTGAGGCCGACAATGCCCGGCTGCGCATTCCGGTTTACCGCATGGAACTTGGCGGCGGCGAAGATCCCTATGTCGTCACAGGCGAAGCGACAGTCGACACCGGCCCCGACCCGGATTTTCTGCTTGTCGCCGAGGGCCAGCAGGTGGACATGGATGTGCTGGCGGGAGCCGAGCCCGGCACGGGGCAGGGGACTGGACCGGCGGTTCCGCTTTCCGAGCGGATTGCGTTCGTGAGCGGTCTCATCGCGCGCCTGCCGCCACCGCCCTTGCCGGGCCGGCTGTCGATCACGTTGCCAGCCATCATCGCCGGAGACACGACGCTGCGCGATATCGCCATCGACGCGCGCCCTGAGGCAGGCGGTTGGGAGATCGACAAACTGACGGCGAGCCTTCCTGGACGGACCACCGTGGAAGCCCGCGGACGTCTCGCGCTTCTGCCTCAGGCCGCATTCGCCGGGTCTCTCGTGGTGGCGTCAAGCCAACCGTCGGGGCTCTCCACCTGGCTGGCCGGGTCGGTCGATCCGGTGATCCGGCGGCTTGGCGCTGCAGGCTTTTCGGCAAATGTCGATCTGTCGCCAGCGCTGCAGCGTTTCGAGACCCTGGAAGTGGCCGTCGGTCCGGCGATCCTGAAAGGCCGGATCGAGCGCCAGTCGCCAGACGGCGGCGTTCCGTCGGTGTCGCTGGAGCTTTCGGGCGATGCCTTCGATGTGGATGCGATCCGGGCGCTGGCGCTGATGACGGGGGCTGCAGGCGCTGATGGCCGGTTTTCCGCCATCGGCAACCTCTCAGGCCTGGTCCGGGCGGAACGGCTCACGATGGGAGACCTGTCGATCGGCGGGCTGGACACGGCTTTCCGCGTCAAAGATGGAAGGCTCACCGTCGAGCGGCTGGATTTTGCCGATTTCGGCGGCGCGTCGGGGCGGTTTTCAGCCGATCTCGCCGGATCGCCTTCAGCCCCGCAGGGCAACCTTTCCGGGACGTTGACCGCCGACCGGGCCGAAGGGCTGTTCTTGCTCGGTGCGCAGCTGACCGGCGGGCATGCAGCGCTTGCCCGGCTGGCGCGCAACGCCACCGCCTTTGATGACCTGACAGCCAGTGTCAACGCCAGATTCGATCCGGTCGACGGACCGGCGATCGCGGTGAAGGGCACGGCAGGCGGAAGCGAAATCACGCTCAATGGATCGGGCACCGGGCTGCTGCCCGGCGGGGACGGACCCCGCACCCTGCGCGTCCGGCTGCGCAACCCGGAAGCCTGGCGGGTGCTCGAGCAGGCGGGGTTTGCCGTTCTGCCGCTCGATGATGCGGGTCCATCTGAACTGGCACTGACGCTGACGGGCGGCGCGCCTGGCGGCGACCTCGCCATCGACGCCACGCTGACGGCAGGCGACACTGTGATATCAGCGGATGGCACCGGCCGCATTCCGGCAGATGGTCCCATGACCGGGCTGTTCAGCCTTGGGGTGACAGCGGGAGACATCGAGCCGCTCGTGACCATTTTCGGCCAGGCTCTGCCCCAGACCGGCGGGGCGCTCGCCACTGACATGACCGCGACGGTGGGCATGAACGCCGACAGTGTCCTTCTGACGGATCTTGCAGGAAGTGTCGCTGGCAACCGCTTTGCCGGCAAGCTGTCTTTCGACCGCGCGCGCGGCGAGCTGTCGGCAGAGGGAGCGCTTGCGGTTGACCGGGCCGACCTTGGATGGTTCACGGAACTCGCACTGGGGCCGGGCGATGGCCAATCCGACGGTGCCACCTTCACGGACGCTGCTTTTCTGCCGCCCGTTCCTGGCGGACCGACAGGCCGCATTCGCCTGGCTGCGTCCGAGTTCGGGCTTTGGGACGGGCAGAAACTTGCCGATTTTTCGGCCGATGTGACGGTTGGCGCGGGAAGCCTGGCCATGAGCGGCGTAGAGGCTGGCTGGCTCAGTGGCAAGGTCGGCGGCGGGTTCAGCCTCTCCAATCCTGACGGTACGGCCTACCTGTCGGCGGAACTGTCGCTCTCCGATGTTGACCTTGAACGCTTTGTGGCGCTGGCCGCCGGTCAGTCCCCGGCGAAGGGCAAGGCATCGCTCAAGGCGCGGGTCGAAGGCAGCGGCCCGTCGCCACGGGCCTTGGCCGGTGCGCTGTCGGGCGGCGGCGAATTCGTCATCAACGATCTGACAATCGCGGGTTTCCATACCGGGGCTTTTGGGCGAATACTCGGCGCGGCCGACCGGGAGGGCTTTGAGATCAGCGCAGATTCGGTTTCCGCGCTGGCGGCCGATGCCCTGGAAGGCGGCGTGATCGGCGCAGACCGGGCGGTGCTGCCCTTCACCCTCACCAACGGCGTGCAACGCTTCGCGCCGGTTTCTGTGGGTGACGATCAGGCGACGCTGATGGCGGAAGGGCGCATCGATCTTGCCACGCTGCGCACTGAGAGTGCTTTCAGGCTTACCTTTGACCCGGGCGTTGAGGCGTTGGCGGGGACCGATCCGTCGGTCACCATCGGCATTGCCGGGCTGGTGTCGGATCCGGGCCAGACCATAGATGCCGCAGCGCTTGCCAACTACCTGTCGGTCCGCGCTTTCGAGCGGGAGCGGCGCAAGGTCGAGTTGCTTCAGGCCGGTGTTCTTGAAAAGCAGCGGCTGCGCCGGGAAATCGCACTTTTGGCCGAGCGGATCGCGCGGCGCGAGGACGCCGCGCGCGCGGCTGCGGCGGCAGAGGAGGCGCGGGTCCGTGCCGAAGAGGCAGCTGAAGCGGAGGCAGCGCGTGTGGCTGCAGAGGAGGATGCAGCCCGCGCCCTGCAAGCCCAGCAAGCCCGGGAAGCGGCGGCGCGGGCTGCGGCGGAAAGCCTGTCGGAGCCAGTGCCGGTGCCCGATGCCGAGGACGGCGCCGGTGGGTCCCCCCCGGTGGATCCGCCATCCTTGCCGCTCTCCGAGCCATCGTCAGGTTCGCCTTCCCAGCCAGCTGAGCTTGATTTTCGCGCCCTGCCAGGCGTCATTGATCCGCTCGGCTTTCCGGCAGCGCCTGCGCCGGCGCAATAGCCTTGCGCACAGGCATTTATTCAATGGTCGCTGTAATTCCTGTATCTTTCCGCTTTGCCGCTCTCACCGGCTCTCTGGCTTTGCAGTCGCAAGCAGGGTGTCGGGCAGGCGGCCACCATCAAGCGACCAATCCAGAACCCGCAGGCGGATGCGCGAACTGAGGTTTCCCACGTCCTGGCTCCCCGCGCCCTGGCCAGATGTGTCGATCTCGGCGACGAGTGCGGCCACGGGCATGGACCGTTCGGCAGCCATCGCGGCGAGGCAGCGCCAGAACAGCTCTTCAAGGGTAAAGGATGTGCGGTGGCCGCGGATCGACACGGATCGTTTGCGGTTGCCGGTGTCGGGTGCGCCGGTCACGCTCCATCTTCCTTGTCGCCCACATTTCCCCGGTCGCTACTTTCCTGATCCGGCTTACGGGGAACGGGGGTATGTCCCGACCCTGCAGAAGACCCGGCACCGCTCGCCTCCGCCTCAAGACGGCCTGCGTCATGGATACGGACGGCCTTGAGATTTATGGCGCCTGCGAGAACGCGCTCGCCTTTGCTGCGGCCGTGTTCGTACCGGCTGATTTCGGCCTTTGTCTCTCGGGTCTTGCGGTCGCGGCGCTTTCGGGCCTGGCGGAGATTGATGACCTCGCCGGTCATTGCGAGGCTCAGCTCTTCTTGCGGAAAGCGTCGAGTGACACCACGTCCGCGCCCGGCTTCTTCCCCCCACCGTCAGCGCCCACGGCTGCTGGCGTTGTACCCGGCTTCTCGATCAGGTCTTCGAGAACGGCAGCGATCTCCTCGTCTTCGGCAACGTCTTCGGCAAGGCCCTCGCCAAGGTCCTCGCCAAGGACCTCGCCAAGGACCTCGCCAAGGACCTCGGCTGTGCCTTCGTCATTGGCGGCATCCTCGAGCGCGGTGTCGAATTCAAGTTCGAAATTGACCGAGGGATCGTAGAATCCGCGAATGGCGGCGAAGGGAACCACGAGCTTTTCAGGCTTGTCGGAAAAGGACAGGCTGATTTCGAACTGGCTCTCGCTCACCTTCATGTCCCAGAACTGGTGCTGGACGACGATGGTCATCTGCTCGGGATACCGCTCCTTGAGATGGGTCGAAATCCGCACCCCGGGCGCTTCGGTCATGAAGGTGATGAAGAAATGATGCTCTCCGGGGAGATACCCGGTCACCGCGACCTCGCCCAGAACCTTGCGGATCACGCCGCGCAACGCATCCTGAGCCAGAATGTCGTATCGGATATGGTCCTGCGGCATGCAATCGCTCTTTCCTTGCTGTGGGGCGCAAAAAATGCACCGCCCATGCTGACACAATCCGCTCCCGGACCGGACCCTTTGGACCGCCATGTCGCCAGGTGGCGACGAGTCAGACCTCAAGCCTGTATAGACGCAAACAGGGCATGCAGGAAGGCCGGTGCGCCTATGCGATCCCGGGAAGAAAATCAAAGGTCTGGTTTGAGGCAGGAAAGTGGAGGTTTCTGTTGCCAGGTACCTCCGAACCCCGCCTTACGGTGCGAACCGGAAGGGCTTTGTTTGAAGTGTCACACCGCCATTAGGCAGCGAGACGAACTTCCGCATAGTTGTCATTTGCAACTACAAGTTTAGCCCGATAACGGTGGTACAATGCCGAGCAAAAAGTTGATCTTTACGCCCTCGTCGATCCTGTTTCGCCCCCATCACAATCGGGCCGCACGCGTGCCGACCTAGTCGGCCGTTTCGCCGGATTGTGGTGGAGGCGCCGGGTACCGCCCCCGGGTCCGAATGGTTTATTGCATCGCCCGTTTATTGCCATAGCTGCTTGCGCAGCAAACCCAATATAGGGTTTGCGCGCGGCAATGAAAAGGCCTCTTCGGAGACCCAACTCTTGACAGCCTCGGACGCAGTGCCAAACATGGCTGCGTTGGGGAAGGGCCGGGTTGTTTTCCGTCCAATCGGGCGGGCCTGCCACAGCCGGGGAGACTGTGATGACCGATTATGCAGCCGACGTGAAGACATACGATGCTGATGCCTCCGACGAGACCATCATGAAGATCGTCAAGCATCTGGGCATCGCGCTGCGCAGCCGTGACGCTTCGCTCGTCTCCTGTTCTGATCCCGCAGAACTCAACCGGGTCAAGGAGAAATGGTGTGGCAAGAAGCTGGGCGTCACCGGGGATGCGGCAGATGCGGCAGTGATGGCCGTCTGCGCGGCCATGAAAGCCGACCGGACCAAGGCCCGCGTGACGTTCTACTACCTTGTGGCCAAGGAACTGGGCAAACTCGACGCGCTCTGAGGGAGTGTGCACGCGATAACGGACATGCATTCATTCGTTGTTTTACAGCGGCATTCACGCATCCGGTTGGATGCGCGGCGCTGTAAGATGGCATCGAAGCGATTCGGAAAGACCGCCCATGCAGCAGTATCTCGACCTTCTCGACCATGTTCTGACGCACGGCCTTGACCGCAGCGACCGGACCGGCACCGGAACACGCGGCGTGTTCGGCTATCAGATGCGCTTTGATCTCCAAGCTGGCTTCCCGGCGCTGACAACCAAGAAGCTGCATTTGAAATCCATCATCCATGAGCTTCTCTGGTTCCTCAAGGGCGACACCAATATCGCCTATCTGAAGGCCAACGGCGTGTCGATCTGGGATGCCTGGGCGGATGAAAACGGCGACCTCGGTCCGGTCTATGGCGCGCAGTGGCGCTCCTGGCCGGTGCCGGGCGGCGGCGGCATCGACCAGATTGCCAATGTGGTGGCGCAGATCAGGACCAATCCGAATTCGCGGCGCCATATCGTGAGCGCCTGGAACCCGGCGGAAGTCGACGACATGGCGTTGCCCCCCTGCCATTGTCTCTTCCAGTTTCACGTCGCCGATGGTCGGCTGTCCTGCCAGCTCTATCAGCGGTCGGCCGACATCTTCCTGGGCGTACCTTTCAACATCGCATCCTACGCGCTTCTGACCATCATGGTTGCGCAGGTGACGGGGTTGAAGCCGGGAGATTTCATCCACACGCTTGGCGACGCTCATCTTTATTCCAATCATTTCGATCAGGCGCGCCTGCAACTCACGCGCAGCCTGCGGCCGCTGCCAGACCTGTGGATCAACCCCGCTGTCACGGATCTGTCTGGATTTGCCTATTCCGATTTCCGGCTCGAGAATTACGACCCGCATCCGCATATCTCAGCGCCGATCGCCATATGAGCGCGGAGGTTGTTGACACTGGTGCGGTCCGGCCCGCCGAAATCGCTCTTGTAGCCGCTGTCAGCGGTACCGGCGTAATCGGGCGTGACGGGGGAATGCCCTGGCGCTTGCCGACCGATCTCGCCCGTTTCAAAACCATCACGCTGGGAACTCCGGTCGTCATGGGACGCAAGACCTGGGATTCGCTCGGGCGGCCGCTGCCGGGACGGACCAATATCGTTGTTACCCGCAGCACAGCCGCGCTCGTGGGGGCTCAGACGGTGGGATCGCTCGCAGAGGCGATCGCTGTCGGCCGGAATGCGGCCGCGCGCGACGGCGTGTCGCGGATTTCGATCATCGGCGGCGGGGAGATCTATGCCCAGGCGATCGGTTTGGCGGATGAGCTGCGGATCACGCGCGTGCTGGCCGAGATCGAGGGCGACACACGCTTTCCCACCATCGATTTGCGGCACTGGCGGCTTGTGTCACTTGCGAGCGTTCCGGCCGGCCTGCGCGACAGTCACGCCATGGAATTCGCCGACTACCGCCGGATTGGGTGAAGAAACGTCGCACCAGCCAGCATTTCGTCGCTTTGGTGTCGCTGCTGCGTTGAAAGCGCTTGCATCGATACCTATAAACAGCATGAGCGGAACGCCCGGTCGGCCAGCCTGCGGGGGTCGGAGGAGCAATTGAAAAGAGGACTTGATGCCCTGGAGTAATCAAAATGGTGGCGGCGGCCCTTGGGGTGGCGGCGGAGGCAACAATCAAGGCCCGTGGGGCGGCGGCGGAGGTGGCAAAGGTCCCCAACCTCCCAGAAGCAACGGCAACCCGCCCGACCTTGAGGAGCTGATCCGGCGTGGCCAGGAGCGGCTTCGTCGTGCCTTGCCAGGCGGCTTAGGCAGCGGACCGGGCGCAGGCAACACCAGGCTCATGGCTGTCCTCATCGGCGTCGGACTGGTGGGTTTCTGGCTGTTTCAGTCGATCTATACAGTGCAGCCCGATGAGCGTGGCGTGGAATTGCGATTCGGCGACCCCAAGGAGGAGATCTCCCAGCCCGGTCTGCATGTGATCTTCTGGCCTTTCGAGACCGTCGAATTTGCCACGATTGTCGAGCGGGAAATGGATACGGGCGGAAACGTCCGCACCGGAACCGAAGGTGGCCTGATGCTGTCAGGTGACCAGAACATCGTCGATGTGCAGTTCAAGGTGCTTTACGCGGTGGAAGACCCGAAGGCGTTTTTGTTTAATGTGGCCAATCCCGAGGACACGCTGAGGCAGGTTTCGGAAAGCGCCATGCGCGAAGTCGTTGGCCGCAGGCCTGCCCAGGACATTTTCCGCGACAACCGTGAGGCGATCGCTGCGGAAGTGCAGAGCACCATCCAGACGGCCATGAACGACGTTGGCGCTGGGTTGTCGATCAATGCGGTCTCCATCGAAGACGCCGCGCCACCGCGCGAGGTGGCCGATGCCTTCGACGAGGTGCAGCGCGCCGAGCAGGACGAGGATCGCTTCGTCGAGGAAGCCAACCAGTATGCCAACCAGAAACTCGGCCAGGCCCGAGGCCAGGCTGCGCAGGAACGCGAAGAAGCCTCCGCATACAAGGACCGCGTCGTCAATGAGGCAACCGGTGAGGCCCAGCGCTTCCTCTCGATCTACGAGCAATACGTCAAGGCGCCGGAAGTCACACGCTCACGCATCTATCTCGAGACCATGGAGCAAGTTCTCCGCGGATCGGACAAGGTCATCATCGGTCAGGATGACGGCGGCAGCGGCGTAGTGCCTTATCTGCCGTTGCCCGAGATCCGGAAGAACGCCGGAGGAACCCAGTAATGAGCAATCGTCTTTCCATCATCGGTATTGTCATTGCCGCCATCCTGTTCGTCGTCTATCAGGCGTCTTACGTGGTCAACGCCCGCGAACAGGCCATCATCGTCCGCTTCGGCGAGATCCAGGACGTGCGAACAGAGCCCGGGCTGTTCTTCAAGGTGCCGTTCATCGACACGGTGCAGTTTGTCGAAAACCGGGCCTTGCGCTTCGACCTCGACGATATTCGCGTCCAAGTGTCGGGCGGCAAGTTCTATGAAGTCGACGCCTTTGTGATTTACGAGATTATTGACGCCCGCCGGTTCAGGCAGACAGTGTCAGCCGACATTCAGGCTGCGGAATCCCGGTTGCGCACCCGCCTGAATTCGGCGTTGCGCACAGTCTACGGTCTGCGCGGCTTTGAATCTGCATTGTCGGAGGAACGCACGTCGATGATGCGCGAAGTGCGCGACCAGCTGCGTCCGGAAGCCGAATCGCTCGGTATCGCCCTCAACGACGTCCGGATCCGCCGAACCGACCTGACGCAGGAAGTGTCGCAACAGACATACGAGCGCATGAAGGCCGAACGTCTCGCTGAGGCGGAGCTGATCCGAGCCCGCGGCAACGAGGCAGGCCAGCGCATCCGCGCCATTGCCGACCGCCAGGTGGTGGAGATTGTGTCGGAAGCCTCTCGCGACGCTGAAATCATCCGCGGTGAGGGCGATGGAGAGAGAAACGGCATCTTCGCTGGGGCTTTCAGCCGAGATCCGGCGTTCTTCGAGTTCTATCGGTCGATGAACGCCTATTCGACCTCCTTGTCGAATTCCGGCACGACGATGGTGCTCTCGCCGACGTCGGAGTTCTTCCGCTTCTTCAAGGATGCAAGTGGTATGGCCCCTGTGGGTGCGCGTGCAGCTCCGGGAACGCCGGTGACGTCTTCGGTGACCCCTCCTGTGGTCGAGCCAGTGGCAACAGCGCCAGCAGAAGAAGCGCCTGCGGCAGCAGCGCCAGCGGAAGAAGCGCCTGCGGCAGAAGCGCCAGCGGAAGAAGAGCCTGCGGCAGAAGCCCCTGCGGCGGTGCCTGCCAACTGATGACAGACGAATGGTTTCCATCCAGCATTTGCATCCCGCTGCCGCGTGCTCTCAAGCACATGTTGGACTTAGAAAAACCACGAGCAAGTGTCTGATTCTAATGCATGTCGCGTTCAATCGGAGTCGATTGAACGGAACGCACATGCATTCACTCAATGTTTTACAGCGCCGCGCATCCCATTGGACGCGCGGCGCTGTAGCGGGTTTTACGAATTTGACATTTGGCATCAAATGCGACGTGAAAATGGGGACCAAATGTCAAATTCAATTCACCTTTGGTCTGCTTCGAACCGATCTTGTCTGACAATCGCTGACACCCTTCGGGTGGCGGTCCGGCGATCATGGTAGTGAGGGGCTGGCCCAAGAGCTGGCCCCCTTCTCCATTCCATGCATGTCGCGTTCAATCGGGTTCGATCGAGCGAAACGCACACGCATTCTTTCAAAGGGTTACAGTGACACTTGCGCGTCTTATGAGACGCGCGGCGCTGCAAGCGTGTGTTGGGCTCTGAAAAGGTGCAATGCGGAGCCACTTCTCTTCGTCGGTTTTGGTGGCACTGGCGGGCGAAACCGGGCTCGTCGACGCCGCGCGTTGCCTGAGCGGGCGTGTGGATCCCCAAAAGATTGGCGGATGGCTTTGGAAAAGATGATTGGACCTTCCCGAATTCCGCCTTATCTGATCCCATACCATAAAGCTCGAAAGACGAACCGTCCAAGGAGACCGACCGTGAAGGCCAATGCCGTACTCCGTTCCGCCCTTCTCACATTCGCCGCAACGGCGGTGCTGGCATCCGGGACGGCGCTCGTCCCCCAACACGCATTGGCCCAGACGGCGGCACCTTCGACGGTCATGCCCAACCTGGCCGCCGGCCCTGCGTCGGTGGCCGATCTCGCCGAAGGGCTGCTAGACGCCGTCGTCAACATCTCGACCACCCAGAATGTCGGCGGAAGCCGCCGGGAATCGGCCCCGCAACTCCGGGCGCCGGAAGGTTCGCCGTTTCAGGATTTCTTTGATGAGTTCTTTTCCGACAAGGGCGGCGAAGACAATGGCCCGCGCAATCGCAGCGTCTCTTCCCTCGGCTCCGGCTTCGTCATCGATGCCAAGGAAGGCATCATTGTCACCAACAACCATGTCATCGAAAACGCTGACGAGATCGAGATCAATTTTGCCGACGGCTCCAAGCTCAAGGCCGAGTTGGTGGGGGCGGACGAAAAGACCGATCTTGCCGTTCTCAAGGTGACGCCAGTCAAGCCGCTGACGCAGGTGCCGTTCGGAAATTCCGACCGGATGCGCATCGGTGACTGGGTCATGGCGATCGGAAATCCCTTCGGTCTTGGTGGCACGGTCACGGTGGGGATCATTTCGGCGCGCGGCCGCGACATCAATTCCGGTCCCTATGACAATTTCATCCAGACCGATGCCGCCATCAATCGCGGCAATTCGGGCGGGCCGCTGTTCAACATGAACGGCGAGGTGATCGGGATCAACACCGCCATCATTTCACCATCGGGCGGTTCAATCGGCATCGGGTTTGCCGTGCCGACGGAACTTGCAGCCAATGTGATCAGCCAATTGCGGGAGTTCGGCGAAACGCGGCGCGGCTGGCTCGGCGTGCGGATCCAGCCGGTGACTGACGAGATCGCCGAGAGCCTTGGCATGGACGAAGCAAAAGGTGCGTTGGTGGCTGGCGTCATCCGCGGCGGACCGGTGGACGATGGCTCCATCCTGGCTGGTGATGTGATCCTGAAATTCGACGGCCGCGACGTGGAAAACGTGCGCGATCTGCCGCGCGTGGTTGCCGAAAGTCCGGTGGGCAAGGCGGTTGATGTGGTGGTGATCCGCAAGGGCAAGGAGGAGACCGTGAAGGTCACGCTTGGCCGCCTTGAGGACAGTGAGCAGCAAGCGTCCGCCGAGACGACCGGCGAGGCGGGAACGCCAGAAAAGCCTGCCCTGCTGTCCGCCCTCGGCATGACTTTCTCCGAGTTGACCGAGGAGGGCCGTGCCGAATTTGAGATTGCCGAAAGCGTCAAGGGCGTGCTGATCACCGAGGTCGAGGGCGATTCTGCGGCCTCCGAGAAGCGCATTGCTGCAGGCGATGTCATCGTTGAAATAGCCCAGGAGACCGTGACCACCCCGCAGGATGTGGTCTCGCGACTTGAGGAGCTGAAGTCGGATGGCCGCCGCAATGCTTTGCTGATGGTCGCCAACAAGACCGGCGAATTGCGCTTTGTCACTGTAAGGACCGATTGAGCGCATGGGGTGGCGATCAGGGATTTGCGCCACCAGGGTTCGGCACGCCACCGGGTTTGGCGACCGACCGGTGTGTTGGTGCCGTCAATCGCCCACGCGGTCGCGGGTGCGCATTTCGTGGAAGGCATGCCGCCTTGTGTGGGGGTGGGTCTCGGTTGCCAGACCTTGTCTCCAGACTTCCCGAATATAGCGCCAGCCTAATGCATGTCGCGCATAAATGGATTCATTTGTGCGATAACGTGCATGCAGTCTTTCAATGTTTTACAGCGGCATCACGCATCCGATTGGATGCGCGGCGCTGTAGTTCAATTCCCGGACCAACCGTTTGGACGATGCGGGCGCGGGCGATGCCGGTGAGGCCCACGGGTCCAGCGCTGGGCGAAAAATCTGGCAATCCGCTCGTCGCTGTTCATGCGGTGAAAGAAAGCCCGGTCGATTTCATCATTGCGGAAATGGCGGAGACGTTGGCGGGCCGTGCGGATCTCGGTTCCAACCTTCATGACGCAACGAAATCGGCCTGGCTGTAGCCCTGCAGGTAAAGGAGAGCGGTGAGATCGCCATGGTCGATGCGGATGCCCGCCTTTGCGGAGACGGACGGTTTGGCGTGCAGCGCCACACCGGCACCAGCGCGGCCAATCATGCCGAGATCATTGGCACCGTCGCCCACGGCAATTGCGTCGGCTGTCGTCAGGCCGAGCCGGGCGGCGATTTCGTCCAGGGCATCGATTTTGGCCTGGCGGCCGAGGATGGGTTCTGTGACCGTGCCAGAGAAGCGGTCGCCCACAGTGTCGAGACTGTTGGCCCGGTGCTCGTCGAACCCCAGTCTTGCCGCAATCGGCCCCGTAAAAAGTGTGAAGCCGCCGGACACGAGCGCCGTCCAGGCGCCATTGGCACGCATGGTCGCCACCAGTTGGCGACCGCCCGCCGACAGCGTGATGCGGTTTGTGATGACGTTCTCGACCGCGGATACCGGAAGACCTGCCAGCAGCGCCACACGCTCGCGCAGCGCCGGCTCAAATTCGATCTCGCCATTCATGGCGCGGACGGTGATTTCGGCCACCCTGTCCTTGACTCCCACTTCGGCGGCAAGCTCGTCGATGCATTCTTGCCCGATCATGGTGGAATCCATGTCGGCGATCAACAGCTTCTTGCGTCGGTTCAAGGCCTCCTGGACAACGACATCCACTGGCGTGCCGCCGATCAGGGTCTTGAGCGCGCGGCGAACCGCGTCGGCGTCATAACCTTCCCGCACACTGATGTCACAGGCGATGCCGGGAGCAAGCCAGGTAACCTCGGCACCTCCCAATGTCGCCGAGGCGGCTCTTGCGAGCCGGTCGCTTACCTGCGGATTTGACGGATTGGCGACAAGCGTGGCAACGAGAGCCATGACGAACAAACTCCGGATCGAAACGGACGAGGCCATCCTGATAGCCGGGCCGACAGCCAGCGGCAAGTCACGGCTTGCGCTGGACCTTGCGATCCGCGCCGGCGGCGAAGTGATCAATGCCGATTCCATGCAGGTTTACGCGATTCTCAACGTCCTGACAGCGCGGCCCGAGGTTGCCGATCTCGCCGCCGCGCCGCACCATCTCTATGGTCACGTTCAGCCGGGCACTGCTTTTTCCACCGGCATCTGGCTCGCTGAGGCGCAGGCTGCCATCGCCGACGTGCGCGCCCGTGGCCGACTTCCGGTGGTGGTCGGTGGAACCGGCCTCTACTTCCGGGCGCTCGCGGGTGGTCTGTCAGATATACCCGCCATTCCCGACGCTATCCGCGCCCATTGGCGCGACCGTCTGGAAATCGATGGTGCCCCGGCCCTGCACGCTCACCTTGCCCGGCGCGATCCCGACATGGCAGCCCGGCTCAAGCCAGCCGATCGCCAGCGTATTGTGCGGTCGCTTGAGGTCATGGATGCAACCGGGCGTTCCATCGCTAAGTTTCAGGCCCGACAGGGTAGCCCGGTCGTCGACTTCGCCCGTGCGCAACGGCTGCTTCTGCTGCCTGATCGGGCCGAGTTGCACCGGCGGATCAACGTGCGATTTGCCAGGATGGTTGAAGAAGGGGCTTTGGAAGAAGTCAAATCTCTGAATTCCAAAGGAATTCCGCCTCACTCTCCGGCCATGAAGGCGATCGGGGTTGCACAGCTGAGCGCCGTTCTCGCCGGAAAAATGCCGATCGAGGAGGCCATTGACAAGGCAACGGCCGCCACCCGCCAATATGCCAAGCGTCAGATGACCTGGTTCCGGAACCAGCTGGATACAGACTGGACTATGCCCGCTTGCTAAAGTTTACTGCAGGTTGATCCGATTTTTCGAGCATTAAACAAGCCCTAACGTGTCATGGCTAAAATAGCTCCTGACACCGGGGACTGAACGTCACACCATGCGTTTCCACAAAGCCGAGATCTTTTTTGGGTTCATGATGGCACTCGTCGCATTCGGCGGTGCGTCCTCCTGGGCAGCGTGGCAGGCGGTCGTCAATCCGGACGTTATCGTAGGCGGGGCGGAGGCTTCAGGCCGGTTCGCTTTCCTGAGCATGACATTTGCCGGACTTGCTTTCACGTGCGGGCTGCTGCTCATCCTGCCTTCGTTGTCGCTCGGCTTGCGCGAACGTGGCAAGTTCAAGCAGATGACCGAGACCCTGTCGGTGCGGTCCAAGACACTCGAACATGCCGCGGTCACCGACGGTTTGACCGGCATGCACAACAGGCGGTACTTCGATGACGCCCTGTCGGAGTATCTTTCTGCCTTCAAGCTGATCAACAAGCCGGTCGGCATGGTCATCTTCGATCTCGACCATTTTAAACGTGTCAACGACACCCATGGTCACGATATGGGCGACGAGGTGTTGCGCCAGGTCGCCGCGTGCCTGCAGGAATTCACACGCTATCACGATGTGCTTGCGCGCCTGGGCGGTGAAGAGTTTGCCATCCTTTCGCCCAATATCACGGAAGAACAACTGTTCAATCTTGCCGACCGGATCCGGCTCGCGGTTTCCCAGGTCAACATCACAACCGGCAATGTGACGCTGCGGGTCACCATGAGCGCGGGCGTGGCGATCTGGGACGGCATCGAGAGGGGCGAAGATCTTTACCGGCGCGCCGACCGGCAGCTTTATCAGGCCAAACGGCTCGGACGAAACCGCGTCAGTGCTGCCTGACCTGCCGCCCGACCGCACCGGATGCAGATCCGGGGCACCGATTGCGCTTCCAACGTCTCCTTTTGAGCGAGGCCTTACCCGAAAACCGTCCAGAGTGTTCGCACCCGCAGACCGGGCGCCGACGGAGGCAACGCCTGGCCTATTGCATGGCGCGTTCAATCGGAGTCGATTGAACGGAACGCACATGCATCCGTTCAAAGAGTTGCAGCGCCGCGCATCCGATTGGATGCGCGGCGCTGTATGGCTTGCGGATGTCAGTTTATCTTCGCCTTGATAGACTGGCTTGTCCGGTTGATTTTCACTTTCGAGCATTTGCCGTAGCCGCCGCCCGCATCGGTATAGGTGCCGGCGCAGGTTGCCGCGAGAAGCGTGCACGACCCGGGATGCTGGGCGGTGTTCTTGCAGTTTGCGCCGCCATTTCCGTCCGGCAGGACGTCTGCGTGGGCACCGGCGGACAACGAGAGCGATGCTGCGACGGCAAGGATTGCGAGAGAGAGAATTTTCATGACTGAACTCCATCCGGATCGTGTCCGGTCCTGGTTATGCCCCATGAACGGTTTTTAGGTCCTTTCGCTGCGCCGGTCTGTGCTGTTTTGCACAGTCCGGCTCGCCCGTGTGGCCCGACGGCGGCTTGGAGGTGGTTTGATCGGGGATGGCGGGCGGCTGTCAGCTCTTCAGAATCGAACCCAACGGACGCTTGAGCAGGCTTGCGCGCACCGAGGTGAGATCCGGTCGAGCTCCGGCGTCCGTGCCGCGTGCTGCCAGCGGCTCGTAAGCATGGTGCGGCAGGGCCTGACGCGGCGGGCGTGAACCGGTCATGATGTCGGCGGCATCGATGGACGGAAGCTGCTGGCGCACGCCTGACGGTTCCTCATTGCCGCCTGAAAGGCCGTCGATGGCATTCACGTGGCGCATGCGCTGGACGATCTTGCGCAGGTCGACAGTGCTTGAAGCGGCATTGGTCACCGGGGCAAGCGTGGAATTGGCTCGCGGCAGGATGTTCTCGGGGACCCGCTCGAAGAGCATCCGCATGGGGACTGCGACCGCTTCACCGAAGGCGATGGCCTCTCCGTTGCCGATGGAGGACAGGAAACTGATGGTGGATGCGGAGGAATCGGGGATCGCAGAGCGGATGATTTCCTGGTCGTGGTCATTGGACAGGCGCATGGCGAAGACGGTGGAGCATTGGGACAGGATGGTGGGATCGAGTTCGCCGGGACGCTGGGTGATGACGCCGAGACTGACGCCATATTTGCGGCCTTCCTTGGCGATGCGCGATATTGCCTGCCGGGTGGGGAAGAAGCCGAGCTTCTGGTCGGCCGGCACATAGCGGTGGGCTTCCTCGCAGACCACGAGGATGCGAACGGCACCGCTGCTCCACAGCGCGATCTCGAAGGCCATTCGGCAGAGGATGGAGGCGACCGAATTGACAACCTCCGACGGAATGCCTGCGAGCTGAAACGTCGTTACCGGCTTGCCGTCGCCGGGAATCCGAAAGATATGACTGATGGTCTGGATGAGTGTGTCGTGGATCGTGTTCGACAAGAACATGAACTCATAGCGCGGATCATTGACGACGGACTGGATGCGCGCCTTGAGCGAGCGCAGGTGCGGCTTTTCCGATCGGCCGTCGAGCTTTCCGATGCGCTCGTCGATGAGGGCGAGCAGGTCCGCCACGCGGTAGGGCACCGGCGTATCGGCGGTCAGCGAGGATTTCTCCGGCGCGCGGCGTATCAGGGCGGGGTCGGATGAGCCTTTGAACATGCGCTTGGCTTCGGGGATGAGATCACGCAGCGCGTCCACTTCCTCAGGCACCGCAGGGCGGCCACGGAAGATGACTTCTGAAAATTCATCCAGCCGGAACAGCCAGAAAGGCAGGTCCAGCGTGTCGGTGTCGATGACGACTGCGTGGTCGGGGAAGGCTGCGGCAAACTCGTTGTGCGGGTCGAGGATGAGAATCCGGAGCGAGGGTTCGCATTGCAGCGCCTTGTGCAGAAGCAGCGTGACGGCGGTCGACTTGCCCACGCCGGTGGTGCCAACGACGGCGAAATGGCGCGACAGGAGCGACGGAATGTGGATGAGAGCGGCCAGCGATCTGTCTTGGGTCAGCGTCCCGATCTTGACAACGTTGTCGGCCCTGGGATCGTAGATGATCTGGAGATCGGAGGACCGCATCCGGTGCACGATGGCACCCAGATAGGGATACTGGCTGACGCCGGCGCTGAATTCGGTCCTGCCAGTTACTCCCGGACGGATCTCGCCGACCAGCTCAACCTCGATCTGCATGGTGTTGTCGACCGACTCGGCCCATTCCTGCATCTGTGTCTTCATCGAGCAGACAAGGGCGACAACGCGGTTCTGGCCGACGCTGATGGAAATCAGGCGACCGACTGACCAGAGCTCGGACAGAGCGGTATCGCCATTGACTGCTATGGCGCTGACAAGGGCCTTGGAGCCACTGCAGGCGACGACGCGGCCCAGAAAGCGGTTTCCCGGCGTGAGCACGTCGCGCCGGTCCTTCTCCTCCTGCTGGCGCCTCGTTTCCTCTGCTGTCGTGTCGTCCAAGATCGGCATCCTCGCGATTTGGAGTTCAGTGTTAGCCAAATCGGGTTAACATCGCGTTGTGGGCGGGGCCCTTCGCCGCATTCAACCATAAAAATCCATTGACCGGAGCCGGAACAGAGATTAGAGGTTTCAGGTATGAGAAATTCGAAAAACATTCTTGTGGTAGGGACGCGCATGGGCAGGATGGTTTAACCATCCGGCGAAAGCACCCATGCGCACAGACAGGCTCCTGACGGAGCCTTTTTTTATGGCTTGAGGCGGGCGCTGGCAGCCTTTAGGACGGACACGGGACAGATACGATGAATGGCAAGGACATGACTATGACGGGCGCAGAGATGGTTCTGCAGGCGTTGCGCGACAATGGCGTCAAGCACATCTTCGGCTACCCCGGCGGGGCGGTTCTGCCGATCTATGACGAATTGCACCAGCAGGACGATATCGAGCACATCCTGGTTCGCCACGAGCAGGGTGCCGGCCACATGGCCGAAGGCTATGCCCGCTCGACCGGCAAGCCCGGTGTCATTCTCGTCACCTCCGGCCCCGGCGCCACCAACGTGGTCACCGCGCTTCAGGACGCACTGATGGATTCGATCCCGATCGTCTGCATCACCGGTCAGGTCCCGACCTCGCTCATCGGCTCGGACGCGTTCCAGGAATGCGACACCGTCGGCATCACCCGGCCCTGCACCAAGCACAACTGGCTGGTCAAGGATGTCAACCAGCTCTCGCGCATCATCCATGAGGCGTTCCGCATCGCCACCTCCGGCAGGCCAGGTCCGGTGGTGGTTGACATCCCCAAAGACGTGCAATTTGCCACCGGCACCTACACGCCGCCGTCGCCGGTGATCACGCAGCGCAGCTACCAGCCCAAACTCACCGGCGACATCGACCGGATCCGCGCGGCGATCGATCTGATGGCGAGCGCCAAGCGGCCGATCATCTATTCGGGCGGCGGCGTCATCAATTCCGGCCGCGAGGCGAGCCACCTGCTGCGCGAACTGGTTGAACTGAGCGGCTTTCCCATCACCTCGACCCTGATGGGGCTCGGCGCCTATCCGGCGTCGGGCAAGAACTGGCTCGGGATGCTCGGCATGCACGGCACCTATGAAGCCAACATGGCCATGCATGACTGCGACGTGATGATCTGCATCGGGGCGCGTTTTGACGACCGTATCACGGGTCGGCTCACAGCATTCTCGCCCAATTCCAAGAAGATCCACATCGACATTGATCCATCGTCGATCAACAAGAACGTTCGCGTCGACATTCCGGTCATCGGTGACATCGGCCATGTGCTTGAAGACATGGTGCGGCTGTGGCGTGCCTCCAAGAAGAGCGAAAAGAGTCAGTTGTCTGACTGGTGGCAGCAGATCGAGCGCTGGAGGGCGCGCAAGTCGCTCGCCTATCCTCACAATGCTGATGTCATCATGCCGCAATACGCCGTCCAGCGGCTTTACGAACTTACCAAGGACCGCGACACCTACATCACCACCGAAGTTGGCCAGCACCAGATGTGGGCGGCGCAGTTCTACGGTTTCGAGGAGCCCAATCGCTGGATGACTTCGGGCGGGCTCGGCACCATGGGGTATGGTTTCCCGGCCGCCATCGGCGTCCAGGTCGCCCACCGCGACAGCCTGGTCATCGACATCGCCGGCGATGCCTCGATCCAGATGTGCATCCAGGAAATGTCCTGCGCGGTGCAGTACCAGCTTCCGGTCAAGATCTTCATTCTCAACAACCAGTACATGGGCATGGTGCGCCAGTGGCAGCAGCTCCTGCACGGCAACCGGCTCTCCCATTCCTACACCGAATCCATGCCGGATTTCGTGATGCTGGCGAAAGCCTATGGCGGCGTAGGCATCCGCTGCGACAAACCCAAGGATCTTGATGCGGCGATCCTCGAGATGATCGACACCCCGCAGCCGGTGATCTTCGATTGTCGCGTCGCCTCGCTCGCCAATTGCTTCCCGATGATTCCGTCGGGCAAGGCGCACAACGAGATGCTCCTGCCGGACGAAGCCACCGACGAAGCCGTCGCCAACGCCATCGACGCCAAGGGCCGCGCGCTCGTCTGACGCGCATTGACAGGACAGGACATTTTCATGAACGCCCAGCATCAGCCGACCGGTTCGGCCTATTTCATCACAGCCGAAACCGCACGTCCGGAAACGCACACGCTTGCGGTGCTTGTCGACAACGAACCGGGCGTGCTCGCCCGGGTCATCGGCCTGTTTTCCGGGCGCGGCTACAACATCGAAAGCCTGACGGTGTCGGAGACCGAACACGAGGCGCATCTGTCGCGCATCACCATCGTCACCCGCGCCACCCCGCAGGTGCTCGAGCAGATGAAATCGCAACTCGAGCGCATCATTCCGGTCCACCGCGTGGTTGACCTCACGGTCCGCGCCGCCGAGCTTGGCCATGACAAGCCGATCGAGCGGGAGCTCGCGCTGGTCAAGGTCACCGGGGCGGGCGAGAACCGGGTTGAAGCGCTGCGGCTGGCGGACGCCTTCCGCGCCCAGGTGATTGACGCCAACACCGAGCATTTCATCTTCGAGATCACCGGCCGGGTCTCCAAGATCGAGCAGTTCATCGCCATCATGAAACCGCTCGGGCTGGTGGAGATCTGCCGTACCGGCATTGCCGCCATGAACCGCGGGCCGCAAGGGATGTAACCGACTGACTTTTTGCACCGATCATGAATGTGACCATTCCGAAATGTCATTGGACCCCGCGAAATAGGTCAGGAATACTGACGCTCTTTCAGGGTGTTCCATGCCAATCGAAACCTTCCTGTCGCTGATCGGTTTTGCATTCGTGACCTCGGTAACGCCGGGGCCAAACAACATGATGCTGTTTGCCTCGGGCGTGAACTTCGGCTTTCGTCGCACATTGCCGCATATGTTCGGAATTGGCTTCGGCTTCTTTACGTTGCTTCTTGGGGTCGGCTTTGGCCTCGGGGCGCTTCTGGCCGCTTGGCCGTCGTTGCATACAGCGCTCAAGGTCGCGGGCGGGGCCTATCTCATCTACATCGCCGTGCGGATCGGCCTGTCGCGCAGCCTTCCTGACAGCAGGTCGGGGGCACGGCCGATGACTTTCACCGAAGCAGCCGCCTTTCAATGGGTCAACCCGAAAAGCTGGATGATGGCGGTCACCTCGATAGCGCTTTATTCCGATCCGACCAATCATGCAGCCACAGTGCTCCTTGTCGGCGTTGCTTTTGCGCTCACCAACCTGCCGACCGCGTCCACCTGGGCGGGCTTCGGCTCGGCCTTGCGAAACTGGCTTTCCAATCCCCGGCGGCTCAAGTGGTTCAACATCGCCATGGCGGTCGCACTGGTGGCAAGCCTCTGGCCGATGTTGCGGTAACGCGGGCTCCGATGTAGGCTCTCCACATGCCCCACGATCCCCATTCCCATGGCCATGCCGGCGACCACGGCAACCACGGTCATTCCGACAACGAGCTTGATGGAATGGCGGCGCGGGTCAAGGCGCTCGAGACGATCCTGACCGACAAGGGTCTGATTGATCCGGCAGCGGTCGATGCCATCATCGAAACCTACGAGACGCGCGTGGGGCCACGCAATGGCGCCCGGGTGGTCGCCAAGGCCTGGAGCGATCCGGCCTATGCCGACTGGCTCAAACAGGACGCCACCGCAGCAATCGACGCACTGGGCTATTCGGGCCGCCAGGGTGAGCATATGCAGGCTGTGTTCAACACGCCAGAGACCCATAACCTTGTCGTCTGCACGCTCTGTTCGTGTTATCCCTGGTCGGTGCTTGGGCTGCCGCCGGTGTGGTACAAATCGCCGCCTTACCGGTCCCGGGCCGTTATCGATCCGCGCGGCGTGCTGGCCGAATTCGGCGTCGTGCTGGCGGCCGACCGGAAAATCCGGGTCTGGGATTCCACCGCCGAACTCCGCTATCTCGTCGTGCCGATGCGGCCTTCCGGCACCGAGGGCTGGGATGCCGACGCGCTCGCGCCGCTGGTCACGCGGGATTCGATGATCGGCGCAGGCCTGGTGCATTCGCCGGGGGATGACGCGTGAACGGGCCGCAGGATCTGGGCGGGCAGATGGGCTTCGGACCGGTGGCACCCGAGGCGGACGAACCGCTGTTTCATGCGGCTTGGGAAAAGCGGGCGCTCGGGATCACCATTGCCTGTGGCGCGATGGGTGCGTGGTCGATCGACGAAAGCCGCTTCACGCGCGAGAGCCTGCACCCGCTCGACTATTATGGCTCGAGTTACTATGAGATCTGGACCAAGGCGATCGAGCGGCTTCTGCTGCGCCATGGTTTTGTTGATCGCGATGAACTTTCCACTGGCCAGAAGCTGCGGGACGGGGCGCGGCCCAAGCGGGTGTTGAAAGCCGATGACGTGGCCGCGGCGCTGGCGCGCGGAACCCCCGCTGATCGCACCGTGTCACATGCGCCGCGCTTTGTCGCGGGCGACAAGGTGCGCACGCGGCTCATCCATCCGGAAGGCCATACCCGTCTGCCGCGGTATGCGCGGGGCCGGGCCGGTCGCATCGAGGCGGCGCGCGGCGCGTTTGTATTTCCCGACACCCACGCCCATGGCGCGGGCGAGGCGCCGGACCATCTCTATACGGTGGTATTCAGTGCTGCCGACATCTGGGGCGAGGGTGCCGATCCGACGCTCGAGGTCTCGGTGGACGCCTGGGAGAGCTATCTTGACCCCGCATGACTTGGAACCAGGTCTGCCGCGTCCACCCGGCGAGCAAACCCCGGTTTTCGCCCACCCCTGGCAGGCGCAGGTTTTTGCGCTGGTGGTGGCGCTTCACGCGCGCGGGGTCTTCACCTGGTCCGAGTGGGCGGCGGCGCTGTCGGCCGAACTCGCCGCACCGGATGCTTTGGCCGATGGCAGTGATGGCTATCTGCGCTGGCTTGCGGCGCTTGAAAAGATCTGTGCAGACAAAGGGATCGCCACATCCGGCGAGGTGGAGGCGATGACATTGGCCTGGCAGAGGGCAGCCCGCGCCACGCCGCATGGAGAGCCTGTGCGATTGGAGAACGACCCGATGCGTCTGACGGGGCACCGCTGAAATTTTTTGTGTGGGTGAAGAGCTGCTTGCGGTGCGGGCATTCGCCGGTCAATCTTGTGGCTCTGTTCAACTTCGGAGCTTACCATGGTTCAGCATCCCTTCGTCGCCTTCGACAGCCGCGTCCCATCAGAGGGGTGGACCGAGCCGCATGGGCGCGGCATCATCGGCTGGCAGACGCTGGTGTCAGGCGACCAGACGCCATCGGACGGGTTGACGGCGGGTATCGCCACTGTGGAGCCGGGTGGTTTTCTGGCACTCCACCGCCATGCGCCGGCTGAGCTTTACTTTGTCACCGAAGGGGTGGCGGTGGTCACACTTGCGGGTGTTGACCATGTGGTTGGCGCAGGCGGGACGGTTTTCATCCCGTCCATGTGCGAACACGGCATGCGCAACGACGGCTATGAGCCGTGCCGATTCTATTATGTGTTTCCGACCCGATCCTTCGGCGATGTGGACTATCTGTTCTCCGATGTGGCCGGGTCTCAGGCTGTCCCGACACCGACATAGGCGCCGACAGTCTCGTCGAGATAGACGTTGTTCTGCTCGCGGATCCTGGCAGCCGCATCGTCATAGAGGAAAGGCAGGAACGCATAGCGCCTGCCGCGGGTGACCTGGCTGACCTGGTGCAGGAGCGAACAGGAGAAAACGCAGGCCGCTCCTGCCGGTAGGTTGATTTGGCGGGTGCCGTATTCGGGGAAGCTCAGCCGTCCGCCGTCGAAATCCTCGTTGAGATTGATCGAAACGGCGAAGCGACGATGGGCCGTTCCCTTGGTGGTGTTGTCGCGGTGGGCGCGGAAATGCCCGCCGGTGTCTGCAGAATAGCATCCGACCAGGTAGCGCTCCATGCGGGTCACATGGAATTGGTGGACCTTGGCGATTTCCGGACCGATGCGCCGGCGAATCCGCTTCTGCAGGTCGAGCCGCAAGCCCTCCTCGGTCACCAGGAAGTCATCGCGCCGCTTGTGGGAGGCGTCGAGCTTCATGACGGTCCTGCCGTTCTCCTCGGTCATGAAGCCGCTCTCCTGACCGCCATCAGCCTCATAGAGGTCGATCAGCTTGCGGCAGAAGCCGGGTTCGAACACATGGGGCAGGATGATGACGGGCGGGTGGATCTCGAAGCCGGCGTGGCGGTCGACAACGGGCAGCGTTTCCACCAGCGCTTTCACGTGGGCGATTTCCGCACCGTCCGCCTCGAAGGGAATGATGGCTCGAATGCGGAGCATCGGGTCCACCAGCACCCATTGGCGCCGCACCTGGACGCCGCCGCCAGAGCCGATCTCCAACGGCAGTGCACCATAGAGCTGACCGACCTTGCCATCAAGATCGTAGAAGAAGCGCAGCTCCGGCCAGGTCGATTGCAGAATCCCGGTTTCGTGGTCACTTCTGTCGTGGGTAACGCCGAACATGACGAGATGCTCGTCATCGAAAGTGGCAGCCGCCGTCCTGCGCAGGCCGAGCGCGGCGGTGGTTCCATGCGACGTCAGAGAGCCAAAAAAGCACAACAGCACGTAGCGTCCGCCGAGCGTCTCGAAATTGTAACTCGGATTGCCCGTCGCCAATTGCCGGAAGGTCGGAGCAGGATCGCCGGTCCCCAGTGCGATGTATTGTGTGGCGCTTGTCGGCGAACTTGCCATGGTCGGGTCCATTTTTTGTCTGACGCGCTGTCGGTCGCCGGAAGTATTGGTTGAACAGGAGCGTCTGGCAACCCCCTGTCGATGGCGATGCCAACCAGCCGACATTTTGCTTGATGCCCCATGCGAATCCTGCGACCGACAGGGGATGGATTTCTCTCCGCAACAGGATGCCGCGCTGAAGGCGGTTTCGCGCTGGCTCAAGGATGGCCGCAAGCCGGTGTTCCGGTTGTTCGGTTATGCCGGGACCGGCAAGACCACGCTGGCGCGCCACTTCGCCGAGCATGTGGAGGGGGATGTTCTGTTTGCTGCCTTCACGGGCAAGGCCGCCCAGGTGCTGCGCGGCAAGGGGGCGAAGAACGCCCGCACCATCCATTCCCTGATTTACCGCCCGCGCGGGGAGGAAGAGGTGGCCAACCAGGAGACCGGCAAGACCACCGTGTCGCCGACTTTCGCCATCAACCGTCAAAGCCCGTTGTCCCAGGCCAAGCTGATCGTGGTTGACGAATGTTCGATGGTGGACGAGGCACTCGGTCGCGATTTGATGAGCTTCGGCACGCCGATTCTTGTGCTGGGCGACCCCGGTCAGCTGCCACCGATCTCGGGCGGCGGTTTCTTCACCGAGCAAGAGCCCGACATCCTGCTCACCGAGATCCACCGGCAGGCACGCGACAACCCGATCATCGATCTGGCGATGCAGGTCCGCGAAGGCCGCGAGATCATGCATGGTGACTATGGCGCGGCGAGAGTGATCGGCAAGAATGCGGTCGACCGTGACATGGTGCTCGAGGCTGATCAGGTGCTGGTTGGCACCAACCGGACCCGCCGCCGCTACAATCAGCGCCTGCGCGAGCTCAAGGGCTTCACCCAGGATTTTCCACAGGCCGGCGACAAGCTCGTCTGTCTTAGGAATGATCCTTCCAAGGGGCTGCTCAACGGCTCGCTCTGGCAAGTGATGACCTCGTCGCGCGAGACGGTCAAGCCGGGCATCAACCTGATGATACGGCCGGAGGAAGACGATATCGACCGCGGCGCGGCCAAGATCAAGCTTCTCAAAAGCGTGTTTGAAAATCCCGACGCTGAAATTCCGTGGATGACCAAGAAGCGCTATGACGACTTCGATTTCGGCTACGCGCTGACCGTGCACAAGGCGCAGGGCTCGCAGTGGAACAATGTGGTGCTGTTTGACGAAAGCTGGGCCTTCCGCGACACCCGCGAACGCTGGCTCTACACCGCGATCACGCGGGCTGCGGAACGGCTGACCATTGTCCGATAGCGCGTTTGATGGCGCTGTAGCGTTCGAGGCAGCGGGCGCGGGCGCGGAGAGGATAACCAGATCCCCTCAAGCTGCGACCCCCAGCAACTTTCGATAGCGGCGGCGGTAGTCTTCCGCGCGTGCGGGATCGAGATTGACCTTGTCGATGTCGCCGCCGGCCCAGTCCATGACCTTTTTGTCCATCACCCGGAACCAGATTGACGGCACCTGGGCGAGCACGAACGTTCCTGAATATCCGCTCGGCAGCGTCGGCAGATGCTGGAACGAGCGGAGTGCCTGGTAGGGCCGCAGCGGATTGGCGTGGTGGTCGGAATGGCGCTGCAAGTGGAACAGCATCAGATTGGTGACGATGTGGTTGGTGTTCCAGGAGTGCCGCGGTTCACACGGGCCGTAGCGGCCGTCGGGCTTGAGGTCGCGCTTGAGGCCATAGTGCTCGACATAATTGGCCATGGTCAGGTGGAACCACGCAATCGCGTTGTGGGCGAGGATGAAGGGGACCATCTTGAGGCCGTAAGCTGCAAGAATGGCAAGGTCAGCGCTCAACGTGATCGCATAGCCCTGCAGGATATCGTTGCGCCAGTGCCAGAAAGGCAAGCCCTTGCGGGCAAGCCGCGCCCGCTCCATCGCCCAACCGCGGCGCGCCGTGCCAGGAATTTCCCTGGCCGCAAAGCGCCAGAGGCTTTCGCCCATCCGGGCCGAAGCGGGATCTTCGGGCGTCGCCACATGGACGTGATGGCCGCGATTGTGCTCGATGCAAAAATGCGCGTAACCCGAAACTGCATTGGCGAATTTTGCGCCCCATTGATCCAGGCGGTTCATCTTGTGACCGAGTTCGTGACCCACGGTGATGGCGGTGCCTGAGGAAATCGCGGTGCTGAGCATCAGCATCACGTAGGCCCAAAGCGGTGTGTCGGGTTGGCCCGCGGCAACGGCTGAGGCAAGGAAGGAAAACCAGAACACCGGCACCGAGATAAACAGGAGCACCCGGTAATAGGGGTCTGCCGCCATCTGCTCGACCACTTCTTCGGGTGGATTGTCGGGATCGGTGCCCACCAGATGATCAAGCAGAATGAAGACGCCATAGTAGAAGACGAAGGGAACGATGGCGTACCAGGCGTGGCCGGTGGCAAGCATGAGAACGGCAAAGATTCCGGGCAATCCGGGAGCCAGCACTGAACAGATCCAGAGCCACCGCTTGGAATCGCGGTACTCGACGCGGCTGCCGTCGGATTTGCTGGTGGCAAAAATCATCTGACCGTCTCCCTTGCCACTCAGACAATAAGCGTGTGGGAGGCCATCGGCAAGCGGCTGGAAAGCCAGCGGGCGCGGTGCATCCTTCAAGCTCAACCGAAGCTTAAGGACTGTGGGGTATGGTCCTTGCAATTCGTTCAAACGGTCGGGAGCCAAGCCATGAAGCCCTTCGCAACAACCGCAGTCGTGCTCGCCCTGTCGGCTGCGCTTGCGGAACCGGCGGCAGCCGCCGATCTGGGTGCCGTCGTCAAGGCTGTCTTCGGGACCAATGACCTGAAGGAACTTGGCGGACCGATCTTCGCGGCCATCGGCGCGGTCGGTGGACTTGTTTTCTGGATCGCGTTGCGGATCGGCAAGCGCCGCCAGGCGCGTCTGATTGCCCGGTATGACACCGAACTTGCCGACTACTCCGCCAAGTTGCGTCGCGGCGGCAACCGGTAATCGGCAGCAACGCTGGTGTTGCCGAACGGCCTTATTTCTCGATGGTCCGTGGGAAAACAGATTCCGATTTACCGGCCGATGCTGTAGATTGCGGGGATCGTTCCCCAAGCGGATTATCCCCCATGCCTGCAGAACTCTCCGTCAATCTCAATGCCGTCGCCATGTTGCGCAACCGCCGCGATCTGCCTTGGCCCAGCGTGACCGGACTTGGCCGCATCGCGCTCGAAAACGGCGCACATGGACTGACGGTGCATCCCCGCCCGGATCAGCGCCACATCCGTTTTTCCGATCTTCCCGAAATCAGGGCGCTGATCGACGATCTGTTTCCCGCTGCGGAGTTCAATATCGAAGGCTATCCAACGGAGGAGTTTCTGGCGTTGGTGGCCGCCAACCAGCCCGAACAGGTCACGCTGGTGCCCGACGATCCCACCCAGGCGACGTCCGACCGTGGCTGGGATTTCATCGGTCAGGCGGACTTCCTCCGCGATTGCATTGCGCGCATCAAGCGTGGCGGCGCGCGCGTGTCGCTGTTTTCCGATCCGGATGCCGACCGGGCGGCGCTCGATGCGGCAAAGGCCACAGGTGCTGACCGTGTCGAGTTCTACACCGGTCCCTACGGCAGCTGTCACGATGATCCGCAGCGCGCCGCCGCCGAACTCGCCAAGATCGTGCAATCGGCCCGCATCGCGCGCGAGATCGGCCTCGGCATCAATGCCGGCCATGATCTGACGGTGGTCAACCTGCCACCGCTTGCAAAGGCGGTCCCCGGCCTGCTCGAAGTTTCGATCGGACATGGACTGACCGCCGATGCACTCGAATTCGGCATGGCGGAAACCGTGCGCCGGTTTGTGAAGGCCTGCGGCTGAGGCTGGGATCATGCTCGTAACATTTTTCATGCCGGTAAGAATGTGACTTTTTTACAACTTTAGATATTCATATCATTAAATTTAAAGCGTCATCGGATATTCGGGAGCAACGAGTAATTTCATAACTCTCGTCATCGCCGCTTCAACCGCAACCCTTATTGCATCAGGGGGTTACACACTCGCACCCCGCGAATGGTACGATCCGTCATGTGACATAAAGGGCAATATTTCCACCAATTCTGGGGAGCGCATTTATCACGTGAAGGGCCAGGAATTTTATCAGGAGACAAAGATATCACCGCGATATGGCGAGCAGTGGTTTTGCTCGGAAGAAGCTGCAAGACATTCAGGTTGGCGGAAAGCACACAGATAGGGCTTCCAGATTTCGCCCTAAACCGGTTGTATCCGCTCATTGCCCAACAACCTGCCTCGTGGTAAATTGTGTAACTCCGTCGCTGCACCCTGAAATCATCGGGTCCGGCATGGAAAGGGGGATACCATGGGCAAGACATTCGGAGCCATTTTCGGCGGGTTGATCGCTGGAGTTCTGTTGACCATCTACAGCACATCCATCGTTGTGATGGCGGCAAAAGTCGTGATGGCCTGCAGACAGCCGGCCTGTACGGGGGTCGCCTTCACCGACGGGTTCATTTATGTCGTGACCACCGTGGGGGGCCTGGTCTCGGCACTGGTGATTGCGCAATTGAGCGTGACGCGGCCGGGCCATTCGCCAACCATAGGCCGCTTTGAGCCCGAGACAGTGACGGGCGTGCGCAACACCAACATCGTCGTCTCGGTTTATCTCGTCGCCTGGATCTTGTGCGGGGTCATCGCGTTGGTGGTCGGCGTGATGGCTTATCCTGCCGGCAGTTCGACGCTGTCGGACATCGGGACCACCTGGCTCGGCCTCGCAGTCTCGGCGGCCTACGCCTATTTCGGCATCAATCCGGGGAATGGAAATGGTCGAGATGACGAGAACGGCGGCGACCGTCGCCTTTCGGACAATCAGCAGTCCGATGACCTGACCACTGTCACGACGGTCAACACAAAACCTGTCGGCGGAAAACCACTCGATCCGGCACCCGGAGACCCGGCAGCGGTCAGCGCAGGGTCGGGCATTTGACAGCGCACAAAAGAGGCCAACGTCTGGCGAAAACGTCCGACCCGTTGGCGAAGCGGCAGGCGGGTTGGCGGCGATCAGGGTCGTGGTCTTCGATGGTGCCCTGGTGACCGTTGCCACTCTCTGAGGCAGAACGCGTCGCAAGCCCTGCAGATGGCAGTCGGCGTCCGGCCATGTCCCGGATATATCCCCGAAATGTTCCGGACATGTCCCGGATATGTCCTTGACGACGTCCAACCCGGCTTGGCATGGTGCACGCATCGACTTTGGCGGGAGACCCTCATGACGCAGGTGTCCTTGGTTGACCGGGTGCTGGCGATTGTGCTTCTCGGCATCGGGATCGCAGCACTGGGCTTTCTTCTTCCCGCACTGCGCGGTGCCGGGATCGAAAGCGGGTTGCCTGGCTCGGAAGCTGTCAGCCTGGCGGATGACGCGCCGTCGTTCGTGCTTCGCGCCTGTGCTTTTTTTGTGGGCGGCATCGGCAGTTTCGTCGGCGCGCTCTCCCTCTGGACCGGCCGCGGTTTTGCCGATCGCAAGGCGACACGCTCAACAGCGCCGTCATTTGGCCGGACGAGCATTGAGGGTCCGAACCGTCGCTCGCCGTCGCGCTACGGGCTGTTGCTCTTTCCATTTGCTGCGCTGATGCTCCTTGCTGTCGATCACTCCGGGATCTGGCCGCGCGCAAGCCCGGAGCTCGTCGCCACAGTCTCCACGGAAGAAACTGGCCCAAGCGTCCCGCAAATGTCGCCGCCGTCCGCACCCTCCTTCATGCCTTTGGGCGAGACGGCGCTGCCGGAGCTGGCCGCCGGGCCGAGCCTTGCCGCGCCGCCGCCGATTGGCGCTCCGGGTACGCCGGTCGCCCTGTCCGCGCCAGCCGAACCGGGCCGCACGACCGCACCGCTTCCAGCTGCACCAGTCTTGCCGGTGGGCGAGAGTGGCCACCGCGGTGCCGTCGTCCACCTCTCGATGGCACCGGACGGCAAGAGCTTTGTGAGTTCGGGCATCGACCATGCCATCAAGCTTTGGGACACTGGCACGCAAAAGCTCGTGCGCGATCTGGGCGCGCACAAGGACATGGCCCGCGCCGCCCAGTTCACCCCTGATGGAACATCTGTCATGTCGGCGGGCGACGACGGCGAGCTGGTGATGTGGGACATTGCTGATGGCGCGGTGCTGCATGTTTTTGCCGCACCTGAGCACGGCCGGGCGAATGGCGTGGCGATTTCGCCTGATGGCCGACGCGCGGTAAGCGTCCATGAGGCAGCGACCGTGATCGTCTGGGATCTGGCCAGCCGCACCGTAGAGCGGGTGATGACGGGCCATAGCTGGTCGATCAACGGTGTGGCAGTGGCACCCGACAGCCGCACGGCGATCACCGGCAGCATCGAAGGCACTCTCAAGCTCTGGGACATTGCAACCGGCGATCTGGTCCGCAGCTGGGGTGGTCACGAGCGCGGAACATACGGTGCGGTCTTCACCGCCGATGGCAAGGGCGTCTTCACCGCCAGCGCCGACCGGACGCTCAAGCTGTGGGATGTCGAAAGCGGTGCGGAACTCAAGCGATACACCGGGCATTCCAACATCGTCTATGCGGTGGCGATCTCGCCTGACGGGACCAGCATCGCCAGCGCCTCCACCGATGGCACGGCGCGGATATGGGATGTGGCGAGCGGAGCGGAACGCACCCAGTTCTCTGGCCATATCGGACCGGTCTGGTCGGTGGCCTATGCGCCTGACGGCACGGTGATCACGGGCGGCGAGGATCACTCGATCCGGTTTTGGTCGACGAAAGCCGGCGGCCAGGTGGCGATGATCCCCGGCGCGCCTCAGTAACCGTTTCAGGACAGGCAATCAGACAAGGTCAGCCTTTGATTACCTGTGCGAGGCGGCTCACGCCTTCCTCGATCATTGTTTCTGAAGCGCAGGAAAACGACAGGCGGAGAGTGTTGGCGCCCGAGCCGTCGGCGAAGAAGGCGCGGCCGGGCACAAAGGCTACGCGCGCCGATGCGAGGCTTTCTGCAAGCAGGCTGGTGCCGTCCATGCCTGCGGGCAGGGTGACCCAGATGAACATGCCGCCATCGGGCCGGGTCCAGCGCACGCCCTCGGGCATGTGGCGGGCGAGGGCGGCGAGCATGTGATCGCGACGAGCGCAGTAAACCTTGCAGATCTTGTCGACCTGGGCTTCAAACCCGTTTGCCGCCACCGTGTGGACGGCCATCTGGTTGAGCGTCGCCGAATGCAGGTCGGCTGCCTGCTTCATCAGCACCAGCCGGGCGATAACCGGGGTCGCGGCGCACACCCAGCCCACTCGCAGACCGGGTGCGAGCGTCTTGGAGAAGGAGCCGCAATAAATGGTCCGAGTGGCCTCGATGGAGCCCGAGCGGGCAATATCGAGGGCGATGATCGGCGCTATCTCCTCGCCATCGTAGCGCAGCGACTGATAGGCCGCGTCCTCGATGACGGCGATATCGAGTTCGGTGGCGAGATCAAGCACCCGCTCGCGGGTGGCGCGGTCCAGCGTCTCGCCTGTGGGGTTGGCGAAATCGGCCGACATATAGGCAAATTTTACCTCTCCGCCGGCCGCAACGGCTGTAGCATGGTAGTCGGCTCGGGTGCGGTTGGAGAAGGGGGTCAGCCGCTCATAGCTGGGCTCATAGGCGTTGAGGGCCTGCAGCGCGCCGAGATAGGTCGGCCAGCCAATGAGCGCGGTGTCACCCGGCGACAGAAACAGCTTGCCGAGATAGTCGAGCGCCTGCTGGGAGCCGGAGGTGATGAGAATGTTGTCGGCGCTGCAGGGTGCGCCGAGGTCGCCCATGCGCTCCGCCAGCCAGACCCGCAGCGGCTTGTAGCCTTCCGACACCGAATATTGCAGCGCTGCACCGCGACCCGGGCCGGTCAGCGCGGCGGCGAAGGCTGCGGCGAATTCGTCGGCGGGAAACAGCGCCGGGTCGGGGATGCCGCCGGCAAACGAAATCACGTCGGGCTGGTCGAGCAGCTTGAGAAGTTCGCGGATCTCGGAGGCCTTCATGCGCGACTGGCGCGAGGCGAACAGATGCGGCCAGTCCGGATCGCTGAGCGTGCGCGCAGCCTTCTGTGTGGTCTGCTGGGCGTTGTGGTGCGCGGCATCGCCTCCCGGTGCTGTGGTGATTGCCATGAATTCCTCCCTGAATTTAAGGGTTCAGCATCACCACGGCACGGCATTTATGTCAACATTACTGACCTAAAACAGGATGCCCGTTGCCAGCGGGGGAACTCGCACGCGCGGGGAGCGTTGTGGGGTGGAGTTCAGCCTGGACTTCAGGCTCAAAGGCGGCGCCGATGATCGGTGCCGCGCACCAGCCGCCGCACATGCGGTGCGCTTCACAAAGGATCCAGCCATGAAAATTGTCCATTCCCTCGCGCTCAGCGCAGTTCTTGCTACCGGGCTCGCCGTTCCGGCCCTGACAATGGCCTCCGCGCAAGATCGCATCGAGACCGGAGTGCTCGATTGCATGGTCGAGGGCGGTATCGGGTTCATCTTCGGCTCGAGCCGCGACCTCGTCTGCACCTTCACCTCGATTGACCAGGCAATTGCGCCCGAAACGTATGTCGGCACGATCACCAAATACGGGCTGGACATCGGCGTCACCGGCACGACGCTGATCCGCTGGGCAGTCGTTTCGCCGACCGGTTCAATCTACGCAACCGGCGGTCTGGCCGGAACCTATGTCGGTGCGCAGGCCTCAGCCTCTGTTGCTGTCGGCGTCGGTGCCAACGTGCTGGTCGGCGGACTTGACCAGTCGTTCGCCTTGCAGCCCGTCAGCATTCAGGCGCAGGACGGCGTCAACGTCGCCGTCGGCGTTGCGGAGTTGACACTGGTATCGGGGCAGTAAGCCCGCAGTCGGCTCTGAGCTTTGCAAAAAACAAGACCGCGGATTGCTCCGCGGCCTTGTGTCGCCTCAAAATCCCCATAGCCACCTCCGCGCTGCGAAGAGGTGTCTGCCGCTCAGTTCTTGGCCTTGTCCACCAACTGGTTCTTGGCGATCCACGGCATCATGGCGCGCAGCTTTGCGCCGACTTCCTCGATCTGGTGGCTGTCGTTGACGCGGCGGATGCCCTTGAACCGGGCAGAGCCTGAGCGGTACTCCTGCATCCATTCGGAGGTGAACTTGCCGGTCTGGATGTCCTTGAGCACGCGCTTCATCTCGGCCTTGGTCTCGGCGGTGATGATGCGGGGACCGGAGACATATTCGCCCCATTCGGCCGTGTTGGAGATCGAATAGTTCATGTTGGCGATGCCGCCTTCATAAATCAGATCGACGATCAGCTTCACTTCGTGCAGGCATTCGAAATAGGCCATCTCCGGGGCGTAGCCACCTTCCACCAGCGTCTCGAATCCGGCCCGGATCAATTCGACCAGACCACCGCAGAGCACCACCTGCTCACCGAACAGGTCGGTCTCGCATTCTTCGCGGAAATTGGTCTCGATGATGCCGGACCGGCCGCCGCCGACGCCGCAGGCATAAGACAGCGCCAGATCATGGGCGTTGCCGGATGCGTCGTGATGGATGGCGATGAGGCACGGCACGCCACCGCCCTTCTGGTACTCGCTGCGCACGGTGTGGCCGGGACCCTTGGGCGCAATCATGAGAACATCGACGGTCGACTTGGGCTCGATGAGGCCGAAATGGACATTGAGGCCGTGGGCGAATGCGATGGCCGCACCGTCGCGGATGTTGGGGGCGATATCGGCCTTGTAGATGTCGGCCTGCAGCTCGTCCGGTGTGGCCATCATCATCAGGTCGGCCCAGGCGGCGGCTTCGGCGACGGTCATCACCTCGAAGCCGTCGGCCTCCGCTTTCTTGGTGGTGGCGGAGCCTGTCTTCAGAGCCACGGCGACGTTGGTCGAGCCGGAATCCTTGAGGTTGAGCGCATGCGCGCGGCCCTGGCTGCCATAGCCGATGATAGCCACCTTCTTGGACTTGATGAGATTGAGATCGGCGTCGCGATCGTAATAAACGCGCATGGGAGACTCCTGTTGCTGTGCGTTTCCATGTCTTTTTAGCGGGGGTTGATCCCCCGCCAGTCTGTCATCCGGGCGATGCGCGGGCTTTCCCGAAGGTCAGCCGAACAACGCCAGAAATCTGCGTGTGGCGGTTTCCGCCCGTCGGCCGATTTCGGCCTGATCCGGCCGTGCCGCCCCGCCGAGCAGAACCCGGATCTGCGTGTCGCCGATGACGAGGCCGAAAAAGGTGGAAAACACCTCCTCGACGCCGTCGAAATTCAGCAGGCCAGCCTTGCGCCCGGCCAAAAACAGCGGCTCGAGCCGACGCGCCATCCCTGACGGGCCATAGGTCAGCACAATCTCGCCCAACCGCCCGCTACCGGAGTGGTTGACGGCGGCGCGGTTGAGCGCGATCGACAGATCGCCGCTGATCACGGTGAGCCAGCTTGCGGCAAACCCCGAGAGCGCAGCCTCAAGGCCTGCGTGGGTGAGCCCTTCACTCGGCATCCGCGGCATCCGCACCTTGGAGGCCTGCCAGCGCACAGTGGCGCTCAACAGGCCGTCGCGGTCGCCAAACCATTTGTAGAGCGTCTCCTTCGAGCAACTCGCCGCACGCGCCACGGAAGCAACGGAAAAGCGGTCGCCCTCCGCCACCATCAGCCTGAGCACGGCGTCAAGCACCTCGATCTGGCGCGGCGAGAACGCGTCCTCCAGGTCTGTATCCAGCGGCGCGGGGGCTGCGTCTGCGGGGCGGGACATTCTGTTCATGGCCTTGTCTGTACCGTACGGTACGGTTCGCAGTCAAGCCCCGGGTTCGGTGTTTCAGCGGCCTGCTCGGCGATGCGTGGGTGCACCCCGGGCATGACGACGGGCGCATGCTTATCCAGGCGCGGACATGCAATCGATTTTATCGTTGATTGGGTGCCTCGCGTCCACCGATTGGACCGAGGCAGCCTTTACAAACGGCAAGCCACGACAAAAACTGCGAAAACCTGAGAATCCGAGAATCCTGGAGACCGAACATGACCGCATGCATCATTGGCTGGGCCCATACGCCTTTCGGCAAGCACGGCGACGAAACCGTGGAAAGCCTGGTGATCCGCGTAACCCGCGAGGCGCTCGTCCATGCGGGGCTCGAAGCCGCCGACATCGACGAGATCTATCTGGGGCATTACAACGCCGGTTTCTCGCCCCAGGACTTCACCGCAAGCCTGGTGCTGCAAGCCGATGACGGGTTCCGCTTCAAACCGACAACGCGGGTGGAAAATGCCTGCGCCACCGGATCGGCGGCGGTGCACCAGGGCATCAAGGCAATCCGCGCCGGGGCTGCTCGCCGCGTGCTGGTGGTCGGCGTGGAGCAAATGACGACCACGCCCGGACCGGAGATCGGAGCGAACCTGCTCAAGGCCTCCTACCTGCCGGAGGACGGCGCCACGCCGGGCGGTTTCGCAGGCGTGTTTGGCAAGATTGCGGCGGGCTATTTCCAGCGCCACGGCGACCAGTCCGACGCGCTTGCCACAATTGCCGCCAAGAACCACAAGAACGGCGTCGACAACCCTTACGCCCAGATACGCAAGGATTTCGGCTATGATTTCTGCCGCACCGAGAGCGACAAGAACCCTTTCGTGGCGGGGCCGCTCAAGCGCACCGACTGTTCGCTGGTGTCGGACGGCGCGGCGGCGATCGTGCTTGCCGATGTCACCACCGCCATGCAGTCCAAGCGCGCGGTCCTGTTCCGTGCCGCCGAGCATGTGCAGGACTTCCTGCCGATGAGCAAACGCGACATTCTGACCTTCGAAGGCTGCGCCGAAGCCTGGAAACGCGCCTTTGCCCATTCCGGAACGTCGCTCGATGATCTGTCTTTTGTCGAGACGCACGACTGTTTCACCATTGCCGAGCTCATCGAATACGAGGCGATGGGGCTCGCCAGGCCAGGGCAGGGGGGAGCGGTGGCGATGAGCGGGGAGACGGCGAAGGATGGCCGACTTCCGGTCAACCCCTCTGGCGGATTGAAGGCCAAGGGGCACCCGATCGGTGCCACCGGCGTGTCGATGCATGCGCTGAGCGCCATGCAGCTCACCGGCGAGGCAGGCGGAATCCAGGTCGACGGCGCCGAACTCGGCGGCATCTTCAACATGGGCGGGGCGGCGGTGGCCAATTATGTCTCGATCCTCGAGCGGATCCGGTGAGGCCTGCTGGCCCCGCCGGATCGCCGGTAACCGGCCATGTTCTGGTCACCGGTGGAGCGTCCGGAATTGGCGAGGCTACGGTGCTCGCATTGCTTGACGATGGTGCGAGCGTGACCATTCTGGACGCCGATGGTGCGGCCGTTGCCCGTGCGGCGGCCGATCATGGGGGTGAGGAGGTTTTGGCGCTTGCCGCCGACGTGACGGACGAAGACGAGGTCGCCGAAGCGTTGCGCGATGCGGTCAACAGCTTCGGGCCGATCACGGGACTGGTCAACTGTGCGGGCATCGCCCGGTCGATTGCCGCCGAGAAAACCTCGATCGAGCTTTTTCGGCAGATCGTCGACGTCAATCTCACTGGCACCTTCATTCTGTGCAAGGCAGCGCTTGACCAGATGGGCGACCGGCTGTCGATCGTCAATCTGGCCTCGGTTTCCGGCCTGAAGGCCAATGCGGGCCGGGCTGCCTATGGCGCTTCCAAGGCCGGTGTGATCATGCTGAGCCAGGTGTTGGCCAATGAATGGGGGGCATCGGGCGTTCGGGTCAACGTGGTGGCACCCGGCCCGATCGACAGCCCGCTGGTGGCAAAGCTGCACAGCAGCGACGACCGCCGGAGCTGGACGGCGCACACCCCGCTCAGGCGCTACGGGCGCCCCGACGAAGTGGCCAGAGCGATCCGGTTTCTTTTGTCGGATGAGGCGAGTTATATTACCGGCCATGTGCTGACCGTCGACGGAGGTTTCAGCTCAGCGGGGATCATCTCCGGGACCTGAGGGATCAGGACGGCCGCCGTATGCTCACCCCGAGTGCGGTGGCACCGAGCACCGTGACGATGCCGATCCACTGGACCATGTCGAAGGTTTCGCCGAGAAGGCCCGCGCCGATGAACGTGGCGACGACGGGGCTTGCGAGTGCGAGATATGCAGCACCCGGGCCGATCTTCGGGATGCCGCGGGTCCAGACGAAATAGGCGAAGGCAGTGCCGAGCAGGACCAGCCAGGCGTAGCCGAGCGTCATGCGCAGGGTCGGTGCGGGCGGCAGGCCTTCCACCAGGAGGGCGACAGGCAGGAGCATGGCACCGCCGAGGATGAGCTGCCATGTGGTCATTTCCAGCGCATTCCCGGCCCGCCCCCACCGGTTGATGAGCAGCGTTCCGCTGGCCATCGAGAGGGCGCCGATGAGGGCTGCGGCAACGCCAATGGTGTCGGGCCGAACGGCGGGGGTGAGGACCAGAAGACCAACCCCGACAAATCCCGCGATGCCGGCCAGCACCTGCAGGGGATGGGGCGCGCGGCGGGCGAGCGCGGCCGAGGCCAGGATGACGATCAGCGGCTGGATGGCACCGAGCGTGGCAGCCAATCCGCCGGGCAGCCGGGCGGCGGCGATGAAGAGCAAAGCGAAGAAAAAGCCGATATTGGCAAAACCGATGGCACCGTGGCGCATCAGGGTTGCCCGGTCCGGCAGATGCGGGTTGAGTGCAAGCAGCAACAAACCTGCCGGCAGCGCCCGCGTTGCACCCACGAACAGGGGGTGATCTGAAGGCAGGGTCTCGGTGAAGACCGCATAGGTGGTGCCCCACAGGACGGGGCCCATGAGCGTGATGAGGATGGTGCGGAGCATGATATTCTTTTGATGTTGAATATTTTGACGTCGAAAGATATTTTGCTCCTCACGTGTGGCGACGTCAAGGGAGCTTGTCGACGATGGTGAAAAAGACCCGGTCACGGCTACGGTCACGGTCACGGCTACGGCTACGGCTACGGCCAAGGTCACAGAGGCGCGGCGGCGGCAAGGCGAACTCCGAGATGGGGGGCGTGATCGCGCCCCAACCAGTTTCGCCCGAAGCAGCTGCGCCTGATCGGCGTGCGGGGGGGCCGACACCGCGTCCCGTTCCGGATGATGCCCCGGACGAGAAGCGATCTGTGTCCAGGGATGAGCCTTCAACGCCGCCTCGGCGCCCGCCGGTCACTGATATTCTCGCGCAATGGCGCACCGCACGCCCGGATCTTGACTGCGGTCCGATGGCAGTTTTCGGCCAGGTCTGGCGCACCTCGGCGCTGATGATGCGCACTGTGGAAGCCAACCTCAAGCGTTACGATCTCGACTTTCCGGGCTTTGACGTGCTTTTGACGCTGCGGCGCCAACCCGGCTTGAGGGCAGTGACGCCGGGTGAACTTGCCGCCGACATGATGCTGTCGCCGGCCGCCATGACCAACCGGCTCGACCGGCTGGAGGCGCGCGAGCTGGTGGCGCGGACCGCCGACCGCGACGACCGGCGGGTGACGCGGATCGCGCTGACCGCCAGTGGACTCGCGCTGGCCGACGCGGCTGTTGAAACGCATGTCCGCGTGGAAGACGATCTTCTCACGCCTCTCAGCATCGGCGAACGCGAAACGCTCGTTGCGCTTTTGACCCGGATCGGCGGATGATGGGGCGACGTGCCGGGGAGCGCTGCCGCTGATGTGCGGAACGAACGGTGCAGCCGGGACCCTTCGTCCGCATCCCGGCGACCGGCATTCAAGATGTCCGCATCCCACGTCCCCTTCAAGCGGCAGGTGCCGAGCGCATCGCCTGCCTCGAAGCGCGGCAGCGAGTGGAGGGCGGGAGGCTGGTTCAGTCGCCTTCTCAGAATCTGCTAATCAGATCCGTGCTGCCTGCACATGCATCCAGTCGAAATCCTTGGCGCGTCCCAAGCTTACCCAGCCTTCAGCTTCCCAGAATTCCCAGAACTTGACTGCGTCCGGTTTGGCCAATCGGGCTTTCACATGACTCCATTTAAAATCGTTTCTCGCAGGGTCGAAGTCGATGGCGATCGACCAGGAGTGCATCGACCAGCTGGTGCCACCTTTCTTCCGGCGACAATTGGTTGTGCCGCCAAACAAGTTCAGTCCGAGGTCCTCGACACCATCATCGCGATAGTGCGCATAAAATTTGTCGAATACCCTTGCAGCGCTGTCATACACCTTTTCATGAACCCGAATACCGTCAATCTGCGTGCCAAGTTTCCATGCCAATTTCATAGGATAGGGAAGGTTGAGCCGTTTGAGCGGCACGAGTACGCAATCCTTGCCGAGTTGTCCGTAGAATGCCGGTACATCGGTCTCCTTGGGCCATGTGGTATTGCTCTGAATGGGTCCGGTTGGCGGGAGTTGGTCAATCTCGTCGCGCCAGATGTCGGGTGGGAGGCGGAGCTTGCGGCGATTGAACTCTTCAAAGGCTATAGTGGTCTGTTGCCCGACCAGTCCGTCAATGCGACCAGGATTTATATCGAGATCAAGACAAAGAAGTTGCCCAAGTGCAATCTTTTTCCGTTCGAGGGACCACTCCGCAAAATTGCCTGAAATAGTTGCTGCTTTGCGCGAAAGATATTGTTCAAGGGCTGCTGCAGATTTCAGTCCGAACATCCCGTCGATATCTCCGCTGTAGAGCCCGACAGTCATCAGCATCGATTGAAGATCAACATCCTCGATGACCGGGCGAGGGAAACTCGACATCGGTGCCGGTTCAGTAGACGGCCCGCTTGATCCTGACGGTGTCTGGCCGTCCTTGAAGGACCAACCCATGCTCCGTCCCTCCATGGCGTTGGCCATCACATCGTTCAAACGATTGCGCCACCCGTTTTTGAAGTTTAGGTAATCCTCATGATTGACATATCTGGTCTTGCGCGCCTCAGCGAGCAAGATGGCAAGCCGGTCGGCAGCGTCCGGGGTTGCAGCCATGGCTTCGAGAGCCGTAATAGTCTGTTGTCCAATTCGTCCGTCTTCTTCAATACCAAGGCATTTCTGCAGAATACGAGACATGCCTGACACACCATGGTTTACCGCTCCGTCCATCATGATCATGTCTATAGGAGCGAAAAGGGAGGCGCCGCGTATACGCTTCCAATATCTGTCGGAATAGATTTCGGCTGCTTCGGATTTGGAAAGATTTTTAACTTCATTACTGGTAACGCCAGCAACCCCGCGCCACTGCGCCAGAACCTTGTGCGTTATGCCCCAATTGGTCGGGCCGCCATTGTCATGAATGTTGTTTACATAGCCGCCTTCCCATTTGAATACGACTTCCATGATGTCGTCATAGCGCGCCATGCCAGCCTCCTATTTTTTCAGTTGAACAGAATATTGTGCAACCCGCTAAAGTAGTCAAATAAAAAATGTAACTCATTGAGTTTGCACGTAAAACGAGTTCATCGAGAACGTTTCTCAATTGTATTTTCGAAATAGGTAGCCTGAAGTTGCCAAGCGCATAAGCCCGCAAGGTCTGCTTGCCCTCGGAAATCCTCATTGAATCCGGCCCCTCATTCTGCGATCAGGGACGCGAAGAAATCGCAACAAGGCACAGCCATGGAAAATCCCGTTCTGGTCGAAGTCACCCGCGGCCCGGTCGTTGAAAGCAGGCACCGCGGCGCTGTCGCGGTTGTTGACGGGGATGGCAGCGTTGTCATGCGCCTGGGAGACATCGACCGGCCAGTGTTTCCGCGCTCGGCGTCAAAAGCCATGCAGGCGCTGGCACTTGTGGAAAGCGGGGCGGCGGACGCCTATGGCTTTGGCAACCGCGAACTGGCGCTCGCCTGCGCGTCCCATTCCGCCGAACCCGCCCATGTGGCGCTGGCCGAAGCGATGGCAGCGCGAGCCGGGCTCTCGGAGGTCGATTTCGAATGCGGGTCGCACTGGGCGTTTGACCAATCGGTGCTGATCGACCAGGCGCGCAAAGGCGAAAAGCCCAACCAGTTGCACAACAACTGTTCGGGAAAACATGCGGGATTTCTCTGCCTGGCCTGCCATGCAGGTGTCGATCATCGCGGCTACACTCGCTATGATCATGGCGTGCAACAGATGATCCGCGACACGGTGAGCGCGCTGACCGGCGATCCGATGGGGATGGACACTTGCGGCACAGACGGCTGCTCGATCCCGACCTATGCGAGCCCGCTCATTGGCCTGGCGCATGGTTTTGCGCGTATGACGACCGGCGTCGGTCTCGGGCCCGAGCGCGCCAAGGCGGCCCGTCGGCTGATCGACGCCTGCATAGCCGAGCCGTTCTATGTCGCAGGCACCGGGCGCGCCTGCACGGCGCTCATGGACGCAGCGCCGGGGCGGATCTTTGCCAAGACCGGGGCAGAGGGCGTGTTCTGCGCAGCGGTGCCCGAACAGGGACTTGGCATCGCCGTCAAGTGCGACGACGGATCGACCCGCGGCGCCGAGACAATGGTGGCGGCAGTGTTGGCGCACCTGTTTACGGGCGATGATGCAGTCGAGCAGCGGCTTTCAAGCCTTGCGACGAAGCGGCTTTCGAACTGGAACGGGATCACGGTGGGCCATCTGAAACCTGCCGGCGCGCTTGCGCCTCACGTTTGAAGAATTCACGGCGGCGAGCGACCCTGACCGTGCCGCAAGGGGTCAAGGAGGATCCATCATGGACACAGTATCGTTGGCGACAATGGGCTGGGATGTCGCTCCGCGCACCAAGAAATCCAATTATCCCGAACCCTATGCGTCACAAATGGCGGGACGCGAAAATCGGGCGCTCGGCAATCATTTCGGTCTCACCAATTTTGGCGTCAACCTGACGCGGCTCGTGCCCGGGGCGCAGTCGGCGCTTCTTCATAGCCACACCAAACAGGACGAGTTCGTCTATGTTCTGGAAGGCGAAGCTGTACTTGTGACAGACTTGGGCGAAGTCGCGCTCACAACCGGGATGTGCGCCGGTTTTCCAAAAGGCGGGCATGCCCACATGCTTGCCAACAGGACGCATAACGATGTCGTCTATCTCGAGATCGGCGACCGCAGCCCGGATGACACCGTGAACTATCCGGCCGACGATCTCGCAGCCGTGCTGGGGGCGGACGGGAATTGGGAGTTCAGGAGGAAGGGTGAGGAGTGAATGGTTGCTGGTGGTGCGATCCTGACAGATAGTTCCCATCTGTCAGGACAAATCGCCCCACCAGATCAATAGCTTGTGGGCTGACTTTTCGAAACGGATTGGAACCATCTGTTTCGGTCAGACCACTGGTGATCAGGCATCAATTATCATGAATTTTCATGACCATCGGCACGTCTCCAATTTGAAAAAACCATTCACCGTTCGCCACGCACCGCTCACCACCTGACAAAATGCAACCCCTGGAACTGGCCGCGGCGCCAGGCGGTCTCGGCGGCAAGGCTTGCCGGATCGTCGGCCTGCATGGCGCGTGCGATCAGGTCGGCCAGCATGTCAGCGTGTTCGACGGTGACGCCGCGCCGAACGATTTCCGGCGTGCCGATTCTCAGGCCATTCGTGTCGCCCGGGACCTCGGGCAGCGGAAGCCCGATGCCGCTTGCCAGCAGGCCTGCGCGGGCCATGCGGAGGGCGAGCCGGTGGCCGCCGCCAAAGCTTTCGGCTTCTACAGCGAACTGGTGCGAGCGCGTGAACCCCCGGCTCTCGCCGTGAACGGGAATGCCGCGCACGGCCAGCCCGATGGCCAGGGCCTGCGCCACCGAGACCATCATGGCCGCATAGGCGCTACCATGGTCCCGCCAGTCGAGAAGGGTGAGTGCCAGGGCTGCGGTCTTGCCGGCATCGAAATTGGCGGTCATGCCCGGACAGACGATGGCATCGAGCCGCCGGGCCAGTTCGGCGTTCGTGCCCACAATGAGGCCGCCTGCCGGTCCACCGAGGCTCTTGTCGGTGGTCATCGTCATCAGGTGGGCACCTTCGGCCAAGGGATTGGGCCAGACGCGACCGGCAAACAGCCCGCATTGGTGGGCGGCGTCAACCATCAGCCAGGCTTCAACACGGTCGGCAATGGCGCGGACCGCGCGAACGGGATGGGGAGCAAGATTGAGGCTGCCACCCAGGGTCATGAGTTTCGGCCGGACGGCCAGCGCCAAGGCCTCGAGGCCTTCAAGGTTGACGGTGTAGCCGTCAGCATCGACTGGCGCGGAATGGGTGACAAGGCCATAAAGTCCCGCACAGCCTGCGAGGTGGTGGGTGATGTGGCCGCCGATGGAGGACGGCGGCGCGATGATGGCGTCTCCGGGCTTGCAGGTCGCCATGAAGGCAATGAGATTGGCCATGGCACCCGAGGCGACCCTTACTTCGGCGAAAGTTGCCCCGAAAACTTCTGCGGCGAGTTCGGCGGCGATGACTTCGATCTCCTCGATTGCCTCCAGCCCCATCTCGTCCTTGTCGCCGGGATAGCCGAGCGAGGGGCGGGAGCCGAGACCTGCGGAAAGCATGGCCTCGGCGCGCGGGTTCATCACATTGGCGGCGGGATTGAGGTTGAAGCAGTCACGGTCGTAGATATCACGGTTGAGATCGATTAGCCGGTCGAGCCGCGCGGCGACCTCGTCGGAGCCTGCGTCGGCCGTGCGGGCGGCGATCAAAAGCACCCGGTCTTCGCTTGTCGGCGGAACCCAGTCGCGTTTTGACAGATGCACCATGGCCATGAACCCCGCAAAAAGCTGCAAATCACCGGCTTGATAAGAGACCGAATTCCCTTGGCGCGGCAATCAAAAAGCTCAGGTTCGCCCTTTGGCGGCAGGTCACCGGGCGACCACACAGGACAACCCTGGCAGCGGGGTGCCGCCGCGGTCCGTTTCGTCGGGCAACTG
>JBBQJA010000020.1:0-65936 GCA_038325465.1 Hyphomicrobiales bacterium
GTCCGGGCCAGAGTGCTGCAAGACGCCGGGCAGGATGCCGATCATCTTCGGGGCGTGGATTGCGAGGTGTGTTCCTGCGGCGCGTCGGAAGTCGTGGAGTCCCATTGGCAGTCCGAAAGCTGCGCCGGTGTGACGCCTGACCAGTTGATAAATCGCATCTGCGGTAAGCCCAGTGCCACGTTGAGAGACCCGGAAAGCTTCGTGTAGTTGGAATCGAACGAGGTTCGGGCGGAGCACCTTGAGATAATAGTCGACATAGCTGCGGATTTCCGGAGGGTCGGTGAATGTCTCCGACCGCTTTGCCTTGGTGTCCTCCTCGAACAGTTGAAGCCGAAGGGCCTCGCCGGAGCGGCTCACATGTCGATCCACGGTCAGCGCCGCAATGCTGCGGCGACGGATTGGCCGAAGGCTCAGGTTGGCGAGGACGAGACCGTCGCGGAACCGGATGGTCCAGAGCCAATGTGGATCAACGATCTTTCGCAGCGATCGGAGAGGGAACAGGGTTTTGATTTCTGCCGGTGCCAACGATGCCGTGGCAAGCTGGGCCTTTGCGGTGTCCATCAGGGCGATCCCCAGTTCCAGCGTCGCCCAGGGGGCCTGCAGGTTGGCGAGGCGATCCAGCTGCATGGATCGGGCGAGAACTCGCTTCTGGACGGATGCAAGCCAGGCCCAGTCCGATTCCGGTGCCATAAGGCGCGCCGCGCAGTGCAAACCGTCAAGCACCGAGGCAATAGTCGTGTCGCGGACTTCCCCTTCCTGATGATGAATGAAGCCTGCCACGCGAACGTTTGTGATCCGGTCCGTGGGATCCCTCTCCAGATCGTCGCTGTGGTGATCGCTGAGGTAGGCGAGCCAGCGCCTGTAGGCGGTCTCGATATGGGTTCGGGTCCCGGGTGCAAGGTGGGAACCGGGCGGACAGTTGTCATCAAACGGATCGCCGGGCGCGAAGACGGCGTCAAATGCCGGAATGTCGGCTTTCGGCCAGCGGTCGCGTGTCAGGTGCTTGATCGCTCGGCGGGTGTCAGGGTTGTGAGCCATCTCAGTCCTCCTCCTCGCTGGTGAACAGCGATCTCGCCTGATTGTCTGGCTTTGAATGCCCCTCAGGCTGGGTACGTGACGTGGCCGACTTGGCCTTCGACGACCCGGCGAGCTTGTTCGGTGGCCTCTTCAAGGATGCTCGCGTCTCGAGAACGATCGCGCCACAGGCCTTGCTTGCCCGCTCGCCTGACAATCCGGCGTACATCAGCGTCGTCTTTCCAAACGAATGACCGAGCAGCTGACGGACGGTTTCGAAGTCCTCCGGATGCACATCAAGAGAGAGTTTTGCCGCAAGGTGGCGGAACTGATGCGGGGTCATGTGGATGCCAACGTGGTGCCGGATTGCGCCCCTGATGCCTTCACTCAGACTGGGTGAACCACGGCGCTGTCCACCCGGAAGCGCGAAGAGATCCCCATTGGGGTCGGCATCAAGGGCCTTCAACACTTCCTGACGATACCAGCGCAAGAGGTTGGATGTCTGCTGATCGAGCATGAACGAAAGGTCGGATCGGCGTTCTCTGCACTCACTCTGGAAATGAACTCGGAACCGGATCTCTCCCGGGGGGCGGGTTACAGTCAGTCAATCGGGCACGGCACGCGGCACACGATGCCGTGAGGCTCCATGAGGGCCAAGCGCTCAGCGCGTGTCCAACTCCGCAGGCCAGGCACCGCTCTCCACCAGTTCCTTGCAGATATCGGTCAGCAGCCGACCTGTCGCCAGGCTCGCGCGCGGGCGGATGGCGTCGTCGCGCGAAGCGAGATGCAGCGTCCAGCTGAGATCGGGCCGCGTGATTTCGATGGCCTTGATCCGGCCTGCGCGGATGTCGTCGCCGAACAGGAAAACGGGGAGAACCGAGCAATAGCCAAGCCGCACGAGACTGGCTATTCCCGGCAGCGAATCCACATCCGCCTTCACGTCGAGCGTCAGGCCTTCCGCCTGGCACACGGCGTTGACATACTTTCGAATTGTGTTGGCATCGCTCGGCATCACCAGTCGCAGACGGGTGATCTCCTCGAGACGGACCAAATTCCGGTCGGCCAAAGGATGCCCGGCGTTCACCAGAAGCCGGATCGGCTCTCTCAGGATAGGCTGACTTTGCAGGCCGGGCATTGGCTGCACGTCAAACAGCACCGCAAGATCAAGGCGACCCAACTGCAACATCTCGGCCAGCGCACCACTCATGGCTTCCACAATGTGCAGTTTGACGAGCGGATAACGCGCATTGAGTTGCGGCACAAATGCCGGGATCAATCCCCCCGCCACGGTGGTCGGCAGCCCCAGTCTCACGGTTCCCATCGGAGCTTGTGCGAAATTGTGCACCACCGAACTGATCTCCGCCATCTCGCGAAAGATGCCGTAGGATTTCAGGAGCACAAATTTTCCTTCCTCCGTCAAACTTACCCCGCGCGAATGCCGATCGATGAGGCGCACTTTCAGGTCCGTCTCCAGCCGTTTGATTGCCGCACTCGTCGCCGGCTGGGTCACATTGAGCTTTCGTGACGCCGCCGACACGCTGCCGGTCTCCGCTACAGCCGCCAAGCATCGCAGATCGCGAAACTCAATCATTGGAGTAGTGCCTCTTCAATAGGATATATGCCAAAAAATAAGCCATAAATTTCATTTATATCTAATATATAAAATTCAAGACTTGTCAAGCTTCATGGCAAAGGTAACGTCGTGGTTCGAAGATACCAAAGATAACTGCAAATTCAATCCGAAAACGAACAACCAATAGGTGAGATCATGACAAGACAACTCAATATTGTGGCCGGCTTGGCAGTATTTTTGCTGTGTGGAACAAATCTTTCCAATGCAGAGGACATTTCACTGCGGCTCGGCTCCGGTCATCCCATCGGCCTTCTAGCCTATACCGAAAGCGCCCATGAATGGTTTGCGCCTGAACTCAAAAAGCGCATCGAGGCGCGGACCGATCACACCGTGACGATCCAGGAGTTCCATGCGGGCCAGGTCGCCAAGGTGACGGAGGTGTTGGAATCCACGCGGGACGGCATTCTCGACATCGGCTTCGTCAGCATGATCTTCGAGCCCTCGAACCTCGCGCTGCAAAATTTCACACTCTATCTGCCGTTCAATTCTCCAGATGCCGTCAAGGTGACCGAGGCGGCGCGCGCCACCTATGCGCAGTTTCCAGAACTGACCGCGCCGTTTGAACGCGATTTCAGCCAGGTTTACCTCGGGGGTGCATGCCTTGAGAATTATGGTCTGGGCACCGACTTCGCCTGGCAGAACTTCGCAGACCTCGAAGGCCACAAGATCGCCGGCGCTGGCGTCAATCTCGACTGGATCTCGGGCGCGACGGCTGTGGCGTCCAATCTCAACGAAGCCTACCAGTCGATCCAGTCCGGCGTTTATGAAGGCTATATCAGTGCGGCTTCCTGGTGGCACGCTTTCAAGCTCAACGAGGTTGCGCCGCATTTCACCAAGACAGACTTCGGCGCGCAGTATCTCAACGCCGTCACCATCAACAAGGCCAAGTACGACGCTCTTCCCGAGGACGTCCGGGTGATTCTGCATGAACTTGGCGAGGAATGGGCGGGCGTCACTGAGAAAATCTGCGCGCGCAACGATGCAGAGGGACTTGCCAAACTCAAGGAGCTCGGCGTCGAGGTTACCGAGATCTCGGCAACCGCAAAGACCGATTGGGCCAATGCGCTCAGCGCCTTTCCCGACCGCATGGCTCAGAAAGTCAACGCAGCCGGCCAGCCCGGCAGCGCAGTCATGAATTTCTACATGGAGAAGATCGAGAGCCTCGGGCACCAATGGGCGCATCGCTACGTAGTCAAGTGAGGCACCCCTGCTGCGCCATCACCCGGAGAATGCGGACATGCTGACAATCGACAGGCTTCTGGAAGCCCTTTCCCAGATGTTGAAATACCTGGCCGCATGTCTCCTGGTGCTCGTCGCAGGTCTTATCGCGCTGGATGTGGGGATGCGGGTCTTGTTCAACGCCCCCATTCTCGGCGTGGCGGAAATCGTTGCCAACGGCATTCTGATCGTGGCCTTTCTGCAAGTGTCGTATGCGGTGCGGATCGACGGCATGCTGCGCTCGGAACTCATGGTCGCCAGGCTCAGTGGTCGGCCCAAGGTTGTGTTCGAATGCGGTGCAGCGCTGCTCGGAGCGCTTCTGTTCGGGCTGATTGCCTTTGCATCGTGGGATTCCATGGTTCGCGCCATCGTGGTGCAAGAGTTTGAGGGTCATGTCTCGTTCCCGATCCCCACCTGGCCAGTGCGCGTGGCGATTGTCGGCTGTTCGGTTCTCGCCGTGCTCAACTACCTGATGATCGTCGCCAAGGCTCTCCTGTTCGGGCGGCTTGATCATGTCGGTCGCGGCGCACCGATGTAGCGGCTGCGGTCGAGACCTCATCGCAGGCTTTCCGACACTCATCAACGAAGGACGACCGACCATGGGCGGACCTGAATTCGCGATCGCAATTGTTTCGATTCTGATCGCTCTCATCCTTCTGAGCGTGCCCATCGTGCTGGCGCTCGGCCTGTGCAGCTTTTTCGGCATCGCCTATCTCACCGGCAATTGGTCGATCGCAGGCTCGCTGCTGGCCAACACCACCTATGAGGCGGTCAGGGACTATGTCTTTGCGGTCATTCCCCTCTTCGTGCTGATGGGCGAATTCATTTCCAAATCCGGTGCTGCGGCCGATGTCTATTCCGTCATCAACAAGTCGATGAAGCGGCTTCCAGGCCGACTGGCGCTGGCCACGGTGGGCGGCAATGCCGTCTTCGGGGCCGTCACAGGCGTCAGCATCGCCTCTGCGGCTGCGTTCTCGCGGATCGCCTATCCACAGATGGTAAGGCACGGGTACGACAAGTCAGTGGCCCTCGGGTCCATCGCGGGCAGCGCGTCGCTCGGCATGCTTATTCCGCCCAGCATCCTGATGATTGTGTGGGGCGTCATGTCCGAGCAGTCGATCGGCAAGCTGTTTGTGGCCGGCGTCATCCCCGGCCTGCTGCTGACGGCGATGTTCTTCACCTTCATCGTCGGCTATGCCTGGCTCAAGCCCCACCTGTTCGGGATCGGGGGTTCAGCGTTGACCACGATCGAAGCCGACCTCGACTGTCTGGCAACCCGCAGCGAACTGGCCGGTGCCTTCGGCGTGGCGATCCTGATCCTGACGGTGCTGGGCGGGATCTGGTTTGGCGTCTTCACTCCGACCGAGGCCGCTGGCATCGGCGTGCTTCTGTCGCTTGCGCTCGCGCTGATGAAGGGCGTGGACTTTCGCGGCATCCGCGAGGCGATCCTGGAGACCGGACGAATCTCGGCGCCACTGCTGTTTCTGCTTATCACTGCACAAATGTACACCCGGCTGCTGGCGCTCGGAGGCATCATCGACGCCATCCAGGCCATGCTGCTCGGCATCGGCGATTCACCGGTGCTGATCCTGGCGCTGATGGTGCTGGTCTGGTTTGTGCTCGGCATGTTCATCGACTCGGTCAGCATCATCCTGCTTACCGTCCCGATTTTCGCGCCGCTCGCCATCACCATCGGCTATGACCCCATCGCATTCGCGATCATCGGCATTGTCGCCATCGAGGCGGGATTGCTCACCCCGCCGCTGGGGCTCTGCGTCTACACAGTCAAGAGTTGCGTGGCCGATCCCGACGCCACGTTGGCGAAGATCTTCATGGGGTCGATCCCCTATTGGATCATTCTGCTGCTGCTCGTCGCGATCATCGCCACATTTCCGGGTCTGGCGACCTGGTTGCCCTCCCAAATCTGACCCTCGCCTCAAAGGAGACCCTCCCATGGCACGACACATCATCGATCTCTCTCTGACCGTCCAGGACAACATGCCGTCGCACAAGCTGTTCCAGAGCCCGGTTTACCTAAAGGCGCTGTCGCATGAATCGACACTGTCATTCGGCCTTGGCGTTGACGGCGACCCGATGACCTTTCAGACCAACTATATCGGCATGCTCGACCACGTCGGCACCCATGTCGATGCGTTCCTGCACGTCAATCCAAAGGGCGCGCCAATTGATGAAATGCCACTCGATCTGTTCATGGGCAAGGCGGTCTGTCTTGATCTTCGCCATATCGGCGACCTCGAAGACATCAGCGCCGAGGACATGCAGACGGCTGAGGACAAGTCGGGCGTCAAGGTGGACGGCCACATCGTGCTGTTGTGCACGGGCTTTCACGAGCGCAACAAGGGCGATGCCAAGAAGCTTGTCTGGGGAAATCCCGGTCTCACGGTTGAAGCGACGCGGTGGCTTTACGACCGCGGCTCGAAAATGCATGGTGTCGAAGGCCCTTCCACCGACAAGCCGAGCGACAACATCTTCGCCCAGCATCGGCTCTGCCGCGATCTTGGAATTTCCCATTTCGAATGGTTGGTAAACCTTGAGAGCGTTGTTGGCAGGGGCGAGTTCGAATTCATCGGCCTGCCGATCAAATTCAAGGGCGGCTCTGGCTCTCCGGTTCGTGCGGTCGCCATCGTCAACGACTAAATACGCCTGCTGACGCACGGGGCGGCGGTCCATGTCTGCCGCTCCGTGCATCTTTCGCACAAAGGAATTTATCCAGCATGTCGGATTTCAGCTTCAAGACCATCGGCGAGTTGAGCGCCGGACTGTCGCGGAAAGAGTTTTCGCCCGTCGACCTGCTTGACGCCACCATCGCACGGATCGAGACGCTGGAGCCGCGTCTCAACATGTTTAGCCATACCGATTTCGCGGCCGCGCGGGCGAGCGCCAGGGAGGCGGAAGGCCGGATCCTGCGCGGGGAAAAACGCGGCGAACTCGACGGCATTCCGACATCCATCAAGGACCTCATCGCGGTCAAGGGGATGCCGCAGCGCTTCGGCTCGCGCGCCAGTTCCACGGATCCGTCCGGGCTGGACGCGCCATCGGTTGACCGCCTGCGCAATGCCGGCGCGGTGATCCTCGGCAAGTCGACCACCAGCGAATTCGGCTGCAAGGCCGTTGGCGACAGTCCGCTGACCGGCATCACGCGCAATCCGTGGAACACCGACAAGACGCCCGGTGGCTCGAGTTGCGGGGCCGCCGCCATGGTCGCAGCCGGGATCGTTCCCTATTCGATCGGCACCGATGGCGGCGGCTCGCTGCGCATTCCTGCGGCCTTGTGCGGACTGTTCGGCATCAAGGCGCAGTTCGGACGTGTTCCGGTCTATCCGACGTCGGCCACCCCGACGCTGGCCCATGTCGGTCCGCTGACGCGCACGGTTGCGGATGCGGCGACCGTCCTTGGCGCCATCTCGGGTTACGACCGGCGTGATCCGGCGACGGTCAATGGCCAGACGCCGGATTTCATCGGAGCCGGGCGCAGCTATCGCAAGATGCGCGTTGCTTTCAGTCCCACCCTTGGCTACGGCCGGATCGATCCCGAAGTCCGCGAACTGACCGAGCAGGCAGTCAGGACAATCGCCGGCATGGGGCTCGATGTGGATCTGGTCGAGCATGTCATGGAGGACCCGATCGAGCTGTGGACCGCCGAGTTCTATGCCGGCGTCGGCACCCGGCTGCGCTCCGTCGTGCTCAATTCCCCCGACATGCTTGATCCCGCCGTGTGCGATGTGCTCCGGCTGGCGCTTGCCCAGGATATGCAGGGCTATTACGGCAAAGTGTTCGAGCGCTACGCCTTTCGAGAGCGCATGCGCGTCTTCTTCGAGGACTACGATATCCTGTTGACGCCGACCCTGCCGGTTGCAGCCTTCGATGTTGGCCTCGACGTGCCGCCGGGCTACCAGGACATGAGCATCGTCTCCTGGGCGACATTCACCTATCCGTTCAACCTGACCGGTCAACCAGCAGCATCCCTGCCGGTGGGCCTCACGCGGGACGGCCTGCCGGTCGGCTTGCAGATTGTCGCATCGAGCCACGACGAAGCCTCGATCTTCGCGCTGGCCAGCGCATATCAAAGCGCCGCCCCACACCACCACACGGCGCGGCCTGATATATGACCGGGTCTGGCGCCAGGGCGGTCATCAGTCCGCACACGAATGCATGTAGCGCACAAATGAGTTCATTTCTGCGACAACGGACACGCATTCATTCTGAGATTTACAGCGGCATTCACGCGTTTGAAAAGACGCGCGGCGCTGTAGGCTGTGTCGATCAAAGGAAGGATGTCAGGCGTACGTCAGGAACGGCTGACGACAACACCTGCCTTCTCACTTCCTAACCCGCTTCCGGCTTGGTATCACGCCGCCGCGCTTTCGCATCTGGCTTGCATACCACCTGACGGACTTCTCACCGGACGTCGCGCCCTCGATCCGGGCGTCGGCCTCCTCGGCGATGCGCCGGTAGGTCCAGTCCGGATGCTCGACGATCAGCCGCTCGGCGAGCTTGCCGATGCCGCGTCCACGCCTCTTTGCGGCGGCCCGTGGCGGCTTCGAAGACCTCGGTTCTGATATCGCCCGGATCGCCAAAAGCGCAGGCGCGCATCCTCGCCGCCTTCGCCCAAACCTTGCCTTTGACACTGTTGGGAATGGCCGCAGGTCTGCTCCTGGCGCTCCTTTTGGCCATGCTGGGTTCCGTCAAGCCCGCGCTGGCGCAGGCATTGCTGCCTGTCGCTCTGGTAACGCAGACCATGCCGCTGGTCGCGCTGACGCCGCTTCTGGTGCTCATCTTCGGGCGCGGAACAGCCGTCACACTTGCCATCACCGTTTCAGTCACATTCTTCCCCTCTTTCGTGGTGATCTCGCATGGCCTCGCCCTGGTGCCAAAAGCGGCGTACGAGCTGGTGCGCGCCTATGGTGCCTCGCGCCTGCGGGAGTTGAGGCTGATTTCGCTCCCCGCGGGCCGCCAGTGGCTGTTTGCTGCCGCTCGACTTGCCGTCCCACGCGCGCTTCTGGGCGTGATGATCGCCGAATGGCTCGCAACCGGCAAAGGCTTGGGAAACCTGCTCAACCAATCGCGTGGATATCTCGATTACGGCATGATCTGGTCCGTGGCGCTTGTCTCGGTCCTTGTTTCGATCGGGCTGTATCAGGTGCTGCTGTTTCTGGAGCGCCTGATCACGAAGGGAAAATCGTGAAAGCGGGCGACACCTCCGGTATCTCATTGTGTCAGGGGTCGATATCCGAGCGCCCCATGACGTCCTTGATCAGAGAGTCACGTGAGTTGGTCGAAGGCCACCTGGTGCGGGGCTGGCGCTCAGAAGGCCTTGAAGGTCAGGAGTGTGTGCGTCCGTTCAACGCCTGAGATGGTGTGGATGTTTTCCGCCACGAAATGGCCGATATCGACGTCGTTCTCCACGTAGAACTTGGCCATAAGGTCGAATTTTCCGCTTACCGAATAGATTTCGGAGGCGATCTCGCGGTTGGCCAGTTCGTCGGCAACGCCATAGGCCTGGCCGAGCTTGCACTGGAATTCGACAAAAAAGCATTGCATGGCGGGCTCCTTGCGCCGGACCGACGGTGGGGCGAGCGGCGCTGCCTCTTGGAAACATGCTTTGCCGGGTCGATGCAAGTCTCTTTTCCGAAGCCGGTTGTCCGTCTTCCTCCAAAAAGGACTGGCCCAGCTCGATTCGGCTGATATGGTTCTCCCGCAAGCCGGATTTGAAAACACGGCGAACAGGCATTGATCTGCAGGGGGGGATTGTCGGCGATTGCCGCAAGCACCTGCAAAAAACGGGAAAAGGGAGTTTTTTCATGAGCACACCACGTTTGCGGGCCACCGCCTTGGCCGCGTTTTTCGCCTGCACGGGCCTGGCCCAGGCCGAACCGGTCAAGGTGGGGATGATCACGACCTTGTCGGGCGGCGGCGCTTCTCTGGGTATTGACACCCGCGACGGCTTTCTGCTCGCCATCAAGCAGTCGGGATCGGCTGAAGTGGATGTCCTGGTCGAGGACGACGCGCAGAAGCCCGATCTCGCAGTTCAGCTTGCCGACAAGCTTATCCAGTCTGACAAGGTCGACATCCTGACCGGGATTGTCTGGTCCAACCTTGCCATGGCGGTGGTTCCCTCTGCGGTCGGCCAGAACAAGTTCTATCTGTCGACCAATGCTGCCCCGTCGCAGTTGGCCGGTGCCAACTGCAATCCCCGCTATTTCAGCGTGTCCTACCAGAACGACAATCTGCACGAAGCCGCCGGCGCCTATGCCAGCACCGCCGGCATGAAGAAGGTCTTCATCCTGGCGCCGAATTATCCGGCCGGAAAAGATTCGCTTGCCGGCTTCAAGCGCTTCTTCAAGGGCGAGGTGGTTTCCGAAGTCTATACCCAGCTCGGTGCCACCGACTATGCCAGTGAAATCGCCCAGATCCGCGCTTCAGGTGCCGATGGCGTGTTCTTCTTCCTTCCCGGCGGCATGGGCATTTCTTTCGTCAAGCAATATGCCGGTGCCGGTGTCGACATTCCGTTGGTGGGTCCGGCCTTCTCCTTCGACCAGAACATTATCCAGGCCATGGGCGATGCGGCGCTTGGGGTCAAGAACACCTCAACCTGGTCGAAAGACCTCGACAACGAGGCCAACAAGGCCTTCGTCACCGCGTATCAAGCGGAATATGGCCGCTTGCCCTCCATCTATGCCGCCCAAGGCTACGATACCGCCAACTTGCTGCTGTCCGCGCTCTCCACTGCGCCGGTGAGCGACGCGCCCGCTTTCCAGGCGGCGCTTGAAGCCGCCAACTTCAAATCGGTGCGTGGCGACTTCAAGTTCGGACCCAACCACCACCCGATCCAGGACATCTACGTCCGGGAAGTGGTCAAGGAAGGCGACATCTACACCAACAAGATCGTCGGCATGGCGCTTGAAGATCATGCTGACGCTTACGCGGCCGAGTGCAAGATGTGAGACCAACGGGACCCGGCGTTCCGGCCACGGGCCGCAGCACCGGGTCCTGTTGCGGCGCTGAACGGCCTTCATGACCCTCACCCTCTTCATCGAGCAGATCCTCAACGGGCTGCAACTCGGCATCATGCTGTTTCTCATGGCCGCCGGCCTCACGCTCATCTTCGGGGTCATGGGCTTGATCAACCTTGCCCATGGCTCGCTGTTCATGGTCGGCGGTTTCGTCTGTGCAGCGGTGGCGGCCTGGACCGGCTCTTTCTGGCTCGGACTTGCCGCAGCCCTCGCCGCCGCCGCCGCCGCCGGCGCGCTTGTCGAGGTGGCCGTGATCCGAAGGCTCTACGATCGCGACCATCTCGACCAGGTGCTTGCCACATTCGCGCTTGTCCTCATGTTTTCGGAGGCGACCCGCTACGTCTTCGGCTCTTTTCCGCTCTATCTTGACCCACCCGCCGCACTCGCGGGCCCGGTCATGCTCCCCGGCGGGATTGCCTATTCCGCCTATCGTCTGGCCATCATCGTGGCGGGTCTTGCCGTGGGGGCTTTTCTCTGGCTTCTCATCGCCCACACGCGAATAGGCATCCAGATCCGCGCCGGCGAAGCTGACCGCGAGATGATCGCAGCGCTCGGCGTCGACATCCGCATGCTCTACACGCTGGTCTTCGCGCTCGGCGCGGGGCTTGCGGGGCTTGCGGGCGCGATGGTCGGCGCAATCCAGTCCGTGCAGGTCGGAATGGGTGAGCCGGTGCTCATTCTTGCCTTTGTCGTCATTGTCATCGGAGGCATCGGCTCGATCCGCGGCGCGCTGCTGGCCGCCGTCCTTGTCGGGCTCGTCGACACCATGGGACGGTTTCTCCTGCCGCTGCTGCTGTTGGGGGTCATGGAGCCCGCATCCGCCCGCGGAACCGGGGCCGCTCTCGCCTCCATGCTCATCTATGTGTTGATGGCGCTTGTCCTCATTGTTCGGCCGAAGGGGCTCTTCCCCGCCCCGGGTGCGCCATGATCGGCGAGCAGCGCCTCACCATCGTCATTGCGCTGGTGCTGCTCGGTGCAGCGCTGGCGGCTGAGGCCGCAGGCGAGCCCTTCTACATCTCGCTTCTGACCCGTGTGGCCATCCTGGCGCTGGCCGGTGCCGGGCTGAACATCGCGCTCGGCCTGGGTGGCCTTGTGTCTCTGGGCCACGCCGCTTTTTTCGGTCTCGGCGGCTATGCGGTGGGCATTCTTGCAAGCCATGCGCAGACCCTCGAGCCTCTGGCCATCTGGTCGGTCGAGGTCCCCGGTTCGACGTTCATGCCGCTGCTGTGGCTGGTGGCACTCGCCGTGACCGGCTTGGCCGCGCTTGTCATAGGTGCCTTGAGTCTGCGGACTTCGGGCGTCTATTTCATCATGATCACGCTGGCGTTTGCGCAGATGGTCTACTATTTCGCCGTCTCCTGGCCTGCCTATGGCGGCGAGGATGGCTTGTCGATATATGTTCGCAACCAGTTCCCGGGCGTCAATACGCTGGATCCGCTTCAGTTTTTCCTGCTGGCCTATGGCTTGCTGGTTGCGGTGCTCGGGGCGGTCCATGTCATGTCAGGCGCCCGTTTCGGCGCGATGCTGCAAGCCGTGCGCCAGAACCCCGCCCGCGTCGAGGCGCTGGGCTTGTCGCCCACCCGCATTCGGCTGGCGGCCTTTGTGATTTCGGGCATGGTCACCGGGCTTGCCGGCGCGCTCTATGCCGATCTTAACCGCTTCGTCAGTCCGTCCATGTTGTCCTGGCACATGTCTGGTGAAATCATGGTTCTGGTGATCCTCGGAGGCGCTGGCCGGCTGATGGGGCCTGTCGTCGGCGCCGCGATCTATGTGTTGTTTGAGCATGTCTTCGGCGGCATGACCGAACATTGGCAGTTCTTCCTCGGTTCCGTTCTGCTTGCCGTGGTTCTTTTTGCCCGTGGCGGCGTCATCGGCCTTGTGGCCGGGAGGCCGCGCCATGACTGATCCGGTTCTCGATCTGGCCGGCGTGGGCAAGTCCTTCGGCGCGCTCAAGGTCGCCGACGGCATCGATCTCACCCTGGTGCCCGGCGAGATCCATGCGCTCATCGGCCCCAACGGTGCGGGCAAGTCCACGCTCATCAAGCTGATCGCCGGCGACCTTGCCCCCGATACGGGTTCGATCCGGTTTGCCGGGCGCGACATGGCCGGGATTGCACCGCCCGGGCGTATTCGCCTCGGCCTGTCACGGACGTTTCAGGTCTCCTCGCTCATCGGCGACTTCAGCGCCCGCCGCAATGTCATGCTTGCCGTACAGGCGCGCCAATCCGGCACCATGGGTTTCTTCCGGCAGGTGCGCCATGACCGCCGTCTGATGGATGCAGCCGATGCGGCGCTCGACCGGGTGGGCCTCAGTGACCGCGGCGACATCCGCGCCGCCGAACTGTCGCACGGCGAAAAGCGGCTGCTTGAAATAGCCATCGCCATCGCGCTTGAACCGCGCGTTTTCCTGATGGACGAGCCAATGGCAGGCCTTGGCGCCGAAGGCTCCCGTCTTCTGGTGGGGTTTCTCGACGGTCTGCGCCGAGAGGCACCAATCCTGCTCGTCGAACATGACATGGATGCGGTCTTCGCACTTGCCGACCGGATTTCCGTCCTGGTCGGCGGGCGGGTGATCGCGCGCGGCGCGCCGGAGGTGATCCGCGCCGACCGCCATGTGCGGGCTGCCTATCTGGGAGAGACCTGAGCCATGGCGCTTTTGACCATCGCAGGGCTCGAGGCATTCTACGGACCCTCCCAGGCGTTGTTCGGGGTCGATCTTGTGATCAGTGAGGGCGAGCTGGTGGCGCTGATGGGGCGCAACGGCATGGGCAAGACCACGACGATCCGCGCCATCACCCGCATGTTGCGCACGACGCGCGGTCAGCTGAGCTTCCGCGGCATCGATATCTCGCCGCTCCCGTCCTTCCGGGCTGCCCGCCTCGGGATCGGACTGGCGCCCGAAGGTCGGCGGTGTTTTGCGACGCTGACAGTCAGGGAAAATCTTCTTGCTGCGGCCCGTTCGGGCGACTGGACAATCGCCCGCGTCACCGAATTGTTTCCGCGGCTCGGCGAACGTCTCGGGCAGACCGCGGCCACGTTGTCGGGCGGAGAACAGCAGATGCTCGCCATCGGGCGGGCACTGATGACCAATCCGCGCCTCTTGATCCTGGACGAGGCAACGGAAGGCCTGGCACCAGTTGTGCGTCAGGAAATCTGGGCCGCGATTGCCCGCCTCAAACAGTCGGGCCTGTCGATCCTGGTTGTCGACAAGGCCTTTTCCGAATTGCGCGCAGGCGCCGACCGCGCCGTCATCCTCGCCCGGGGCAGGACCGAATGGACCGGCCGTCCGGCCGATCTCACCGCCGACATCGAAACCCGGCTGCTCGGGGTCTGAAGCGGCCTATTCGGCCGCTTCGCGCGTAACCACCAGTTTCGGTGCGGGCCGTGCGCCAGCCTCCAGCCGGGAAAGCCTGTCCTTGAGTGCGCCGATCTCGATCTGGTTTGCCTGCAACTGACCGGTCAGCACCTCGGGTGGCAGCGCCTCGGGCTCCTTCTCCTTCGGCCCGACCATGCGGCTGAACAGGCGTGACAAAAGCCGCGACAGATCATCCATGATCAGGAAGAAGGATGGCACCACCACGAGGCTGAGCACGGTGGAGACGATGATGCCGCCGATCACCGCGATCGCCATCGGCGCGCGGAAGGAGCCACCTTCGCCAACACCGAGCGCGGACGGCAGCATTCCGGCCGACATGGCGATCGAGGTCATGACGATGGGCCGCGCACGCTTCTGCCCGGCCTCGATCATCGCCTCGACCCGGTCGCGCCCTGTCCGCACCAGTTCCACCGCGAAGTCGACGAGCAGGATCGCGTTCTTGGTCACGATGCCCATCAGCATCAGGATGCCGATCAGCACAGGCATCGACACCGCGTTGCCGGTCAGGATCAGGCCTGCGGCCACGCCGCCGATGGCAAGTGGCAGCGAGAACAGGATGGTGAAAGGCTGGATCACATCCTTGAACAGGAGGATCAGCACCGTCAGCACCAAGAGCAGGCCAAGCAGCATCGCGTTCTGGAAGCTGACCATCAGCTCGGCCTGGACTTCCGCGTCCCCTGATTCCAGAACCTGGACTGAAGGCGGGATTTCCGTGGAAGCGACGATTTCGGCGAAGCGATCCTTGGAGGTGTTGAGTGCCACACCGATCGGCAGGCTGGCGCCGATGGTCGCCTGGCGTTCGCGGTTGAAGCGGTTGATGGTGCTCGGCCCTTGTGTGATCTCGATGTCGGCCACTGTTTTCAATGGCACGCTGTCGCCGCGAGCCGTCGTCACCCGCAGATTGGCGATGCGGTCGATGTCGGTGCGGTAGATCGGCGCAAGCTGCACGCGGATCGGGATCAGGCGGTCGTCGATGGCGATCTTGGCAAGTGCTGCGCCATTGTCGCCGATGGTCGCCACCCGGACGGTCTCCGCGATCTGAGAGGTGGTCACGCCCAGCCTCGCCGCTTCGTCCATGCGCGGTCGGATCTGCACTTCCGGACGCGGCAGGGCACCTGAGACGCTCACGCTTTGCAGCAGCGGATCGGCCCGCAGTCTGGGCTCGAGAAGCGCCACGGCCTCGTCGATGGCCGCCTCGTCCTCGGCGATCACGTTGTAGGAGAGGTCGCGCTCGCCGCGGTCGTTGAGCTTGTAGGCGCGGATGTCTGGAACGGAGGCCAGCCTTGCAAAGATCTCGGTCTCGATCTCGGCTTGCGACCGAGTGCGTCCGTTGACCTGGATCTTGGGCAGGAAGGCGTCCCCGTAGGGAATGAGATCGACCACTCCGTTGACGACCTTCTTGACCATCGAATGCTCGATCCGGGTCAGGAGGACGGCGACCGAGGCACGCCGGATGTCGAGTTCGCCCTTGGGCGAAGTTCCGCCCAGAATGAACACGTTCTCGACCCCGTCGACGGGCTCGATCAGGCGGCGCATTTCTTCCGTCGTCCGGTCGGTGTCGGCGAGAGTGGACCCCGGCGGCAGCTCGACCGACACGCTCACCCGCGAAACGTCGTCCGGCGGCAGGAACGATCCCGGAATCTGGGCCATGAAGTAGATGGCGACCACCAGTGAGGCAATGGCGCCCAGCAGCGTGGTATAGCGCCAGCGCAAAGTGAATCTGATGAGGCCGGTGTAGGCCCGCATGATCGGGCCGTCCTCTTCGCCGCCCGCATGGGCGTCAGACGCGCGCATCAGATAGGCGGCCATCATCGGGGTTATCAGGCGCGCGACCAGAAGCGAGAAGGCCACCGCCACAGCGACTGTCATCCCGAACTGCCGGAAATACTGCCCCGGGATGCCCGGCATCAGCGACACCGGCACGAAGACTGCGATGATGGTGAAAGTGGTCGCAATGACCGCCAGGCCGATCTCGTCGGCCGCTTCGATGGCGGCGCGGTAGGGCGTCTTGCCCATCTTGATGTGCCGGGAGATGTTTTCCACCTCCACGATGGCATCATCGACGAGGATGCCTGTCGCCAGCGTGATGGCCAGCAGACTGACCAGGTTGAGCGAGAAACCCAAAAGGTCCATGACATAGAAGGTCGGGATGGCTGACAGTGGCAAAGCGATGGCGGCAATCAGCGTGGCGCGCCAGTTCCTCAGAAACAGCAGCACCACGAACACGGCGAGGATGGAGCCTTCCACCAGCGTGTGCAGGGCTGACTCATAGTTTCCGTAAGTGAAGAAAACCGTGTCGTCGACCGGCACCAGCGCCACGTCCGGATGACGGCTGCGGATTGAGTCCAATGTCGATGTGACCACTTCGGCCACCGAGACTTCGCTCGCACCCTTGGCGCGGAACACCGCAAACGAGACCACCTGGTCGCCGTTGTAACGGGCGAAGGAGCGAAGTTCCTCGTAGCTGTCGTGCACGGTGCCCAGTTCACCCAGACGCACGAACCGGCCGTTTGGCAGCGCGATCGTGGTGCTTTCGAGCGCCTTGGCGTCCTGAGCGTCGCCAAGCGTGCGGATCGCCTGCTCGCGGTTGCCTATTTCCCCGCGCCCGCCGCCAAGATTTGCATTGGTGGCGCGCAGCTGCCGGTTCACGTCTGCCGCGCTGATGCCGAAGGAATCGAGCCGTAACGGATCCAGTTCGATGCGGATTTCCCGGTCGGCGCCGCCGTAACGGTCGATCCGGCCAACGCCGGGCTGACCCTGCAGCTCGCGCTTGACCGTGTCGTCGACAAACCAGGAGATCTCCTCAAGCGTCATGTTCGGCGCATTGACCGCAAACGTCATGATCGCCTGGCCTTCGACGTCGATGCGGGTGACGATGGGTTCTTCCACAGACGCCGGAAGATCGCCGCGCACCCGGTCGATGGCGTCCTTGACGTCCTGGACTGCCTGGTCGGTCGGCACTTCCATCACAAACTGGACAGTGGTCGTGGACAGGCCGTCGGCGACCGTCGATAGGATATTGTCCACCCCCGTGATGCCCGCCACCGCATCCTCGATCTCCTTGGTGACCTGGGATTCCAGTTCTGATGGTGCGGCGCCAGGCTGGGAAATGGAGATGGCCACCAGCGGCACGTCGATATTGGGAAAGCGGGTGATCGGCAGCGCGAAAAAGGATTGCAGGCCGACAATCGTCAGCAATACAAAGACCAGTATCGGTGCAATCGGATTGCGAATGGACCAAGCCGAGAAATTCATGACGCTGCCTCTATTCCGAAACGGCGGCGGTCGATCCGCCCGGCGTTTCCTCGACCGGATTGACCCGGTCACCGTTGCGGACGAAGGCGCCTGCCTTTGCGACGATCATGTCGCCGTCCTGGAGCCCGTCAAGAATTTCGATCACTCCACCTGACCGGATACCGGTCTTTACTGGAACTGTCTCGGCGCGGCCGTCTGAAATCCGCAGCACGTCCGAACCCTTGGGCGAAATGTTGACCGAGGTGACCGGAACAAGAATGCCCGAGCGCTCGGTGACGATGATCCCCGCTTCGCCGAACATACCGGCCCGCAAACCATCGGGTTCAGTCAGCGCGATGCGAACCATGCCGAGGCGGGTGGTGGTGCTCAAGACAGGCTCGATGAGCCGGATCTCGCCTTTGCGCGGTTCGGTGGCTCCGGCGACTGTCACCTCAACCTTCTGGCCTTCCTTGAGCCGGAGCATGTCGATTTCCGCCACATCGGCGCGCAATTCCAGAGCGCCGTCGCGGATAATGGTGAACAAAGGCCCGGCACTGGCACTTGCGATGGCGCCGATCCGGGCCCCACGGACTGTGACGATGCCGCCCACAGGTGTCTTGACGTCCGTGCGCGCGAGCCTCAGTGCGACGTCCTCGATCTGGGCGTCGACAAGCGCCACATCGGTGCGGGCAACGTTGATGCCGGCTTCCGCCGAGCGGACGCGAGCTTTTGCTGCAGTGGCCTGCGCCTCGGCCTGTTCAGCCTGCACGGTGGTGAAGGTCCCGTTCGCGGCAAGCGTCCGGGCGCGTTCGGCGGTCTTGACCGCTTCCCCCGCATTCGCCGTGGCTTCTGCCATCTGCGCCTCGAGTTGGGCAATGGAGGCTTGCGCCTTCGCGCGGCTGGCGTTGAGCTGGCTCCGCTGCAGGATGAGCTGGTCGTCGGCGAGCTTCGCCACCACCTGGCCAGCTTCGACGCGGTCGCCGACATCGGCATTAAGACTGTTGACTGCGAGACCTTCGAGCTGCGGCTGCACGAGCACTTCTTCCACAGCGCTTATGACGCCACTGGCGAGCACGCGGTCCACAATGATGCCGGTTCTGGCTCGGACTGCGATGATGGAGGGTGCTTGGGACGTCTGGGCGGCAGGTGCTGCAGGCGCGATGGCCGCGTCAGCGGCAAGGGCCGCCCCCGCGCCTGCAAAGACCGGCGTGAGAAGGAGAGCGAACAGGGTGGAGGTGCGCATAAGGCTTCCGGTCAGGACTTGGGATTGGAATCGGGGGCGAACAGGGTCTGCTCGATAGCGCTCAGCAGCAGTTCGCCGAGAGCGACCGTCTGCGACGTGTCGGCTTTGTCGTGCGAGCAGTATTTGCATTGGGCATAGCCGTGAATCATCAGCATCAGGAAATGGGCGCGTGTGGCGTAGCGCTCCATCATCTCGGGATCGTCGCCACCGCCGTGGATGAGGGCGAGCGCGCTGACGACATTGCCCACCACGGTCGCTTCCATCGCGCGCTTGAGTGCCGCGATTTCGGGAACCCGGAAGGAGGCCGCCTGCATCTCGGTCCACAGGGCTGCGTCCTCGATAGGCAGCTTCTCGATGCGCTCGCGCAGCTTCTGGACGAAGACGCTCTGGCGATCCTCGGCGATCCGCACCGCCTGAAACGTCTCCTCGATCTCGCGCATGTCACGCTCCACCAGGGCAGTGATGATGGCGTTCTTGGACGGGAAATACCGGTAAAAATTGCCCACACTCATCTGGGCGGCGAGCGCCAGATCCTGCATGGACGCGCCATCAAATCCCTTGAGCGCGAAGACCGACTTCACGCTGTCGAGAATTTCTGCGCTGCGCTGGGTTGCGCTGTCGACGGTGGGTTGGTCCATCGGTTGGTCCTGATCAGGGGGCATTTGCATTGCATGCAAGGGGTATACACGACCACCGTGCATTCCGGCATTGCGCTGACATATAGTGAATGAATATTCATTCATCAACGGGCCATCCGCTTTATTTTAGCAAAACGGCCCAGGTGCGATCGGTTTGGCAAGCCGATCCGCGCTCGGCGATCGCAAGGGCAGGGCGTTAACCCGATGATAACCAATCGGGCGGAACTGCGGACGGAAATGAACCAGTTTAGGAGTCCGTGAACCATTCCATCCCTACGTTTGGCCTGCTCGACAAGGGGGCCGCTCCGCATGAGGCGGAGCTGAATGAACGATTGTGGGGATACCATGCACATGATGTGCACAAAATGGCTGGCACTCGGTGCCGGTTTGCTGGGCCTTGCCGTGCTCTGGCTGCCACTGAGCCTTCAAGCGCAGTTGGTGTTGAGCTTTGCGGCGCTTGGTGTGATGTTTTTTGGTATGTCACGGCCGGACAACACGGTGTTCAGGCTCCTGACTTTCATCTTCTGTGGCGTGCTGGCCCTGCGCTACGCCTATTGGCGGACGACCGAAACACTACCTGTCATCAGCGAGCCGATGAATTTCGTCCCGGGCCTTCTGCTTTACGTGGCAGAAATGTATTGCCTGGTGATGCTCGCCATCAGCTTTTTCATGTTGGCCGATCCGCTCAAGCGCGTCGCCCCGAAGATCAAGTCGATCGAGGACCTGCCGACGGTCGATGTCTTCATCCCAACCTACAACGAGGATCCAGAGCTCCTGGCCGGCACCCTGGCCGCCGTCAAGTCAATGCTCTACCCGCGCGACAAGCTCACCATCTGGCTGCTTGACGATGGCGGCACCGAGGCCAAGCGCACCCACAAGACTCCACAGTTGGCGCTCGCCGCCACGCGCCGGCACGAGCAGCTCAAAGCGCTGTGCAACGCCATGGGCGCGAACTACCATGCCCGAAAGAAGAACGACCATGCCAAGGCCGGCAATCTCAACGACGGCCTGCGCGTGTCCAGTTCGGAGCTGGTGGTGGTGTTTGATGCCGACCACGCCCCGGTGCGCGAATTCCTCAAGGAGACCGTGAGCTTCTTCAAGGACGATCCCAAGCTCTTCCTCGTGCAGACCCCGCACTATTTTCTCAATCCCGACCCGCTTGAGAAGAACCTGCGCACTTTTCGCTCGATGCCGTCCGAGAACGAAATGTTCTACTCCGTGCTCCAGCGGGGGCTGGACAAGTGGAACGCGTCCTTCTTCTGCGGCTCGGCCGCGGTGCTCAGCCGCAAGGCGCTGATGAGCGAAGGCGGCTTCCAGGGCCAATCGATTACCGAGGACTGCGAGACCGCGCTCAGCCTGCATTCCAAGGGCTGGCACTCGATCTATGTCGACAAGCCGCTGATCGCGGGCCTGCAGCCTGAAACTTTCGTCGCCTTCATCGGCCAGCGCGCCCGCTGGTGCCAGGGCATGTTGCAGATCCTCATCCTGAACCGTCCCTTCCTCGCCAAGGGTCTCACGATGTCGCAGCGTATCTGTTATGCGGGAATCAACCTGTTCTGGCTGTTCCCGCTGTCGCGGCTCGCCTTCATGTTTTCGCCGCTGCTTTACATCTTCTTCTCACTCGAGATCTATCAGGCCAACATCCAGGAGTTCGGGGCCTATGCGCTCACCTACCTGATCGCCTCTTTCGGCATGCAGAGCTATCTCTATGGCAAGGTCCGCTGGCCCTGGGTTTCCGAGCTTTACGAATATGTGCAGGCGGTCATGCTCGTCGGCTCGATCTTTTCGGTCATCAGAAATCCGCGCAAGCCGACGTTCAACGTCACCGCCAAGGGCCAGACCCTCCATACCAATTCGCTCTCAGCGATCTCGACGCCTTACTTCGTCATCTTCTTTGTGCTTTTGGCGGCGGCGGTCTATTCGCTGTGGCGGCTTGCCATGGAGCCTGTTGCCTCCGACCTGCTGACCATCGTGGCGATCTGGAATCTCATCAACCTGGGGGTTGCCGGTGCGGGCCTCGGCGTCATCGCCGAACGTCGAGAACTGCGCCGCAACCAGCGTCTGCCGGTGCATCGCCATGGGCTCCTGCGCCGCGGCCATGCCACCTGGACCATCATTCTGCTCGATGCATCAAGTGGCGGCGTTTCGATCCAGTTCGCCGATCAGGAGCCCGATATCGATCCGGACTCCGAATGGCGCGGCGAGATCGAAGTGCGCCGGGCGGGCCGGCCGGTGTGTTTCCCCGTCACCATCCGCTCCGTGCGCGAATTCGACGGCACGAATGTCTACGGGTTCGCCTATCCCGAGCGCCTGCCCGAGACGTTCCTGGCGATCGCCGAGATCATGTATTCCGACCAGGCGGTCCTGCAGGAGCGCATCACCCGCCGACAGGTCCGGCTCGACATCGTGCGCGGCACCTTCCGTTTCGCCCGCTGGAGCATCGTGGAGTCCTTCCGCGCCGTGAGCTACCTCTTCGGCTTCGGCAAGGTCGAGAAGGTGGACTCCCATGCCGACGCGCCCATTGTCGTCAAATCCAACAACGCACAGATCCCGGGCAAGGTCTCCACGATGCCGGTATCCATAGGGGGAGTACGCTCAAGTGCGTGATATCACCAAGACGCTCGCCATCCTCCTGGCAGCATCCGTTGCCGGATGCGGAGGTGCCGGTGCTCAGAGCCTGCTTCCGCCCGGCCCGCTGGCCGTGATTGCGGCTCCCGCACCGGCGGAGGCTGAAAGCGTGATCCTCGGCGCACGTCCTGTATCCGCACCGGCGGCCGCGCAGACCGCTGCACCTGAGGAGGACCGATCCGCCCGGCTGATCGCCTTCGAACAGGCTGCGAGCGGCTACCGGCTCGAGGGCGAAGCTGACACCATGCGCCTGACCTTTGCGCTCGACGCCTCCGCCATTGCGGGCGGCGGCGACCTGGTGGTCTCCTACAAGAATGCAGTCTCGATCATGCCGGAGGCTTCGCGGATCGCGGTGAGCGTCAACGGTGTCGCCGTTGGCGATTTCGCCATCCGCTCGCCGTCCGATCCCGAAGCGCAGAGTTTTCCCGTTTCGCCCGCGTTTCTGCGCGTTGGCACCAACCAGATGGAGCTTCGCGCCATCCAGCGCCACCGCGTTGACTGTTCCATGGAGGCGACCTATGAACTCTGGACCGACATCGATCATGCCGCGTCGGGCTTCCGCCCGCGCAGCCCGTCGACCTTCACCAGTTTTTCCCAGCTTCGAGGCATCGGCCGCACCAACCAGGGCCTGACCGACCTGCGGCTCATCGTCCCCGCCGGCTCGGGCTCCGAGGCAGTCAACGCTGCCTTGCCCCTCCTTCAGGTCATGGCCATCGCGCTCAACCGCGATGATCTCGTCGTCACGCTGTCCGACACCCCAGGCACCGGTCCCGGCATCGATCTCGTCATCGCGACCGCAGACAATCCCGCTTCTCTGCGCCTTGCACCTGCGGATGCCCCGCACGGGCTTTCAGTCTTTGCGGCGCAACAAACCGACCGTGCCCGCGTCGTGCTGCGCGCTGGCTCCGAGGCAGAGCTCGGCCAGGCGCTGATGGCAGCTGTGGAAGGGCCGTTGCGCGAAAGCCTCAATGCCGCAGTCAACGCCGGACGCCCCGGCGAAATGCGGGCTGAGGACTCCCGCAGCTCGACACTCGCTGACATTGGCTACAGGGCAGAACCCTTCTCCGGTCGGCTGTTCCGCACCGGTTTCGATCTGGTTTTACCGGTCGATTTCTATCCCGCCGAATATGCCACCATTGATCTGGCCCTGCACGCGGCGTCGTCGCCGGGCCTCAAGCCCACCTCGCAGCTCCTCGTCCGCGTCAATGGCCAGATCGTCAAGAGCCTGCCGATAAGGGACACCAACGGCGAAGTCTTTGCCGGGCGACGGATGGAGTTGCCCTTGCGTGCCTTCCATCCGGGCCGCAACCAGATCGAGGTTCTGGCCGAACTCGAGGCCGCGCGCGATGACACTTGCGTCTACCTCGAACGCGACGAAGCGGCACCCCGCTTTATCCTCCTCGACACCACCGAGATCCGCATTCCGGCGCTGGCCCGCGTGGCCCGCCTGCCGGAACTGGCCGCTCTGGCGGGCTCCGCTTATCCCTATGGTCACAACGACGGCATGACCGTCAGCGCCTTGCGCGCCGATGCCCATACGGTTTCGGCCGCTCTTACGCTGATAGCAAAGATGGGGTTTGTCGCCGGGCGCCCGGTCAAGGCGTCCCTGATTTTCGGTCCGCCGGAAACGCGCTCCCCCGGCAATGCGCTTGTGGTCGCATCCAGGCGCGCGCTCGATGAGTATTCCCGCCTCGGTGCCCAGGCCTTTGTCGATATGCCAAAGGTCATCGAGTTCGCCGAAGTCTGGGACGAGGCCGACCCGATCGCGACAGGGTCCATCGGCATCGAGTTCGGGGCGTCGCTGGCGCTGACACCCGATCCGGCGGCCATGCTTGAGGCCTTCCGCCAAACCACCAGCAAGCTCCGTGAGGACGCGGGCTTTTTCTCAAGCCTGGAGACCAACCTGTCCTTGACCTTCGACAGATTTCGCCGCTGGCTCAATTATCTCCCCGCCCCGCAAGCTGCCGAACTCCGCAAGCCGGGACGCATCGCAACGCTCTCCCAGCGTGCCGCCGTCGGGTCTGAAGGCGTTGTCACCTGGCTCACCGCCAATTCGCCGACAGACCTGTCGGAAGCCGCCGCCCTGCTGGCCGATCCCGCGATCTGGAATGCGCTGGACGGGGAAACGGCCACGCTCGACCTTGACAACCGGTCTGTGACGACCGTGCAGGCAGAAGGTTACTTCGCCCATGACCTGACCGACTACTCGCCGGGCAACCTGCGCCGCATCACTGCTGCCTGGTTCTCCGACCATTTCCGCATCTATGTTGCGGTGGTTCTGGGGCTGATGGCGGTGTTCGCCATCTGGCTCGGAACAATCGTGCCGAAGGCAGGCGTGAGGACCGACCAATGACATCTCCAAAGCGTGGCCCCGCAGGCCCCGCGCCCCGCTCATTCGGCCGGGGTGCCAATCTCCGGCTTCTGGCCGGAAGTTGCGTGCTGGCGCTCGCCGGATCGGCGATGGTCTCATCGCACCTGGTCTTGCCGAGCTTCGCCGATGACGGTGCCCGGCTGATCATCGCGGCTGCCGGAAACCAGGCCTTTCCGGTCGACCTCGCAGCCGAGGCCAGGGCCGCATTGGCCGCCCCACCGTCTGCCGATGCCGCGCCCGCCGCCGCCACCCTCGACCCAGTGGTCACCGCCGCCCTCTATTATTATGCCAAAGAGCGGCAATCGGGCAGGGTTGAAGCCGAACTGCGTCGCCTGCAGGCGCTGCATCCCGGCTTCGTCGCCCCCGCCGATCTCTACAGCGCCGGGGTCGCGCCGGCGCCGGAAGAGACCGCGCTCTGGGCGCTGTATGCGGCCGAAAACCTTGCCGGTGTCGAAGCTGAAATCATCCGCCGCAAGGGCGCTGAGCCTGACTGGAGCCCCACCGCCGATTTTTCCGCCAAACTTGCGCGCAAGACGCAGCGCCTGCAGATGGCCGAACGCACCAAGGCCGAGGATTGGCTGGGGGTGCTTGCCCATGCAGAGGGTCTTAACCCCGCTTCCGAGAAGGACATCGACCTCGTCTGGCTGATGGCGGACGCCCACTCGGTGACCGGCGACATCGAGGGGCTCGCGAGCGTGCTGCGCGGCCTTCTTGCGCGCACAGGCGATGCCCGTCTTGCCGACGCGGAACTGGTGGTCACCCTGCAGAAAGCGCTCAAGGATTTTCCCGCCACCGAAATCCGCATGCTGATCGGCACGCTCTGGCCAAATGGCGCACCGGCAACAATTGCCACATCGCTCAGAGCTGATCTCATCCGCAAGGAGATCGCAGACTTCAACACGGCGCCCGATGCGCCGCCGGTGGCGCCTGAGGATGTGCGCCTGCTGTCCATGCTCACGGCCAAGTCCCGCACCCCAGCCGATCTGTCGCTTCTCGGCTGGTACAATCTCAAGCTCGAGAAGCCCGATCTTGCGCTGCCGTTGTTTGAAGCCGCAATGGAGGTCGCGCCGGATCCCGACGCCGCCAAAGGCCTGTATCTGAGCCTTTCCCGCCAGAAGCTCGACGACAAGGCCTTTGATTTCGCGACCATCCACCTCAAAGACCTGTCCGAAGACCCGGTCTTCCTGATGAATGTGCTCTCGCCCCGTTTCGGCGATCCCGACAACGGCGTCATCGCCGAGGACGCGCTGATGGCCTATTCGACAGCCATCATGGAAACGGGTGCCGCCGATCACGCCGAAATTCTGGGCTGGTACGCCTACAATTCCCGCCAGTTCGAGGCGGCCGAGGCCTGGTTTCGCCAGTCCTACGGATGGGAAGCGTCCGCCGACCGGCTGAAGGGGCTTGCGCTGACGTTCCTGCGCCGGGACAAGACGCGTGATTATGCGGCGCTGAGGAAGGAATTCGCCGGGGTTTATCCCGACATCTGGCCAGAAGTTGCCGCCGCTGCCGCGCCCAAGCGGCGCAAGACCGGAGCTGTTTCTGTGAGCCAGCCTGCAAGCGGCGCGCCGACCAGCTATGCCCGCCACTTCGAAAGCAAGAATTACGCCTCCTGCCTGCGCGAGATCGACCGCCTCGGGCAGGCGTCAAGCCAGCCGTCTGTCCAACTCGTAAAGGGCTGGTGCGAACTGGGTCAGGGCCGCGCCAACGCCGCCCGCGCCGCCTTCGAGACCGCCATGACCGGCAGCGGACAGGTTCGCGCCGACGCGATCTACGGCAACGCTCTGGCGTTGCTTCGCGCACGGCTGACCGACGAAGCGGAATCGCTTGTCACGTCCATGCCCCTGTCGGCGGCTCGCGACCGAGAGCTGCGGGCGGAAATCTACTTCCAGCGTGCGCGCTCGGCGTTCGACCGCAAGCAGTACCAGCGGGTGCTCGATGCGCTCGACGCCCGGGCGACGCTCGTCACCGAAACCCGTGATCTCACCCAGCTTCGCGGCTGGGCTTATTCTCACCTGGGCCAGTCGGAGCGGGCTACGGCCGTCTTCAACCAGCTCAACCTGCATATTCGCGACACTGGTGTCGCGGCCATCATCAACGCATCCGGCACCAACTAGGAGATGATCTCCATGAAGATCCGCATATTCGGCCCGGCGTTTTTCGCGTTGGCGCTGGCAGGCTGCTCGTCCACCGGCCACGATAGCAGCCTGATAACCGGGTCCACCCGCCCTGTGGTGGCACCCAGTCTGGTTGCCGATGTGGCACCCCACTATGCGGCCGCTTTCCTGCCCACGGCCGCGGGCGGCGTTGAAGGCATCCGCCAGACCTCCGGACCCGAGCGGATTGACCAGACTATTGTCTATCCCAACCGTGATTACGGCGCAGGCGAGAACGTGGTGCAGATCTCCATTGCGAGACCCTCTGCCGGCGTGGCCTATTATCAGGCACCGAGCCTGCGCGAGCTGCAGGCAGACATGCGGCGCGCGCTGCCGGGCACGGCGCTGAACGTGAACACGGCACCGGGCGAAAATCTCTACGGCGTTTTCGGCTATGCGCTCGGTCGCTCGGAAGCCGAAGGCAATTGCATCTATGGCTGGCAGACGATCAAGGACGTCAGCAGAGGCGATGCCACCGGCATGTCCCGCTTCTATGCCTCTCGCTATGCGGCCCGGGTCCGCGTGCGCTTCTGTGACCGGACGATGTCGGAGGACGCGCTCGTGAGCCTGATGCGGGGCCTCAGGGTCCGCGAGGTAACGGCGTCAACCCTGGAGATGCTCCGCTTTGCGGAAGGATCGGGCGCGGCAGAGCGCCAGACGCCCGCAGCCGCCCCAATCCGCGAAGCTGGCTTCGCGCCGGTGGTGACAGACAGTGCGCCGCAGGGTTTGAGGCAGCCCGACCAGGGCCGGATTGCGCCGGACCCTGTGATGCAAGCATCTGGTGCCGTTGTCGAGGGTCCCGCTGTCGAGCCCGCATTCCGGGCACCCAGGAGCGCCATCACGGCGATTGAGGCATCCACATCCGCTGAAGCCTCCATCCTGCAGGCACCTCGGGCTTCCGCTCCGCGCGTGCGACTTCCGGCGGAAGTGACCGGAAAGCCGGGGACGGCCACTATGGAGGTCTTGCCGCTGCCGGTGGCAAGCCGCATCGCAACTCCCCCCGTTCCCACACCGACGTCCCTCAGGAAGGAGCTTCGCGCCGCGGAACCTTTTTAGGATCCAGCTGCGGTCCTCGTTCAGCAGCGCCCTATTCGGCGACCTCCAGATACTCGGTCATCGGCGGGCAGGAGCAGACGAGGTTGCGGTCGCCATAGACGTTGTCGACCCGGTTGACCGGAGCAAAATACTTCGTGGTCCGGAAACTGCCGGGCGGAAAGCAGGCGGCCTCACGGTCGTAAGGCCGGTCCCAGGGGCCGACCAGATCCTCGATGGTGTGCGGCGCATTCTTGAGCGGATTGTTGGTCCGGTCCATCCGTCCGTCCTCTATCGCCTGGGCTTCCGCCCGGATGGCGAGCATGGCTGCGCAAAAACGGTCGAGTTCCGCCTTCGTCTCCGATTCCGTGGGCTCGATCATCAGAGTGCCCGCGACCGGCCAACTCATGGTCGGGGCATGAAACCCGCAATCGATAAGCCGCTTGGCGACGTCGTCGACGCTCACGCCTGCGCTTTCGGCCAAAGGACGCGTGTCCAGAATGCATTCATGGGCCACCCGTCCCCGGGACGACGTGTAGAGAACGTCATAGGCACCCTTGAGCCGGGCGGCGATGTAATTGGCGTTCAGGATCGCGATCCGGGTTGCCTGGGTGAGGCCTTCCCCGCCCATCATCAGGCAATAGGCCCAGGAGATCGGCAGGATCGAGGCCGATCCGTAGGGCGCCGCCGACACCGCACCGGGCCGGCCGTCGGTGGCGTGGTGGCCGGGCAGATAGGGTGCGAGATGCGCCTTCACGCCGATCGGGCCCATGCCGGGGCCACCTCCGCCATGGGGGATGCAGAAGGTCTTGTGCAGGTTGAGATGGCTCACGTCCGCGCCGATGTCGCCGGGACGGGCGAGCCCGACGAGCGCGTTGAGATTGGCCCCATCCAGATAGACCTGCCCGCCGTGCTCATGGGTGATCGCGCAGATCTCGGTTGCGGTTTCCTCAAAAACGCCGTGGGTGGAGGGGTAGGTGATCATGCAGGCGGCGAGATTGGCCGAATGGGTCTGCGCTTTCGCCCGGAAATCGTCCAGGTCCACGTCGCCATTGGGCCGGGTGCCGACCGGGACCACGGTCATTCCCGCCATCTGCGCAGACGCCGGATTTGTGCCGTGCGCCGATGTCGGGATCAGACAGACCGTGCGCTGGCTCTCGCCACGGGCGATGTGCCAGGCGCGGATGGTCAGAAGCCCCGCATATTCGCCCTGCGCGCCCGAATTGGGTTGCATGGAAATCGCGTCATAGCCGGTCACCTGGCAGAGCTTGGCTGACAGGTCGTCGATCATGAACTTGTAGCCCTCAGCCTGGTCAGTCGGCGCGAAGGGATGGATGTCGGCGAATTCCGGCCAGGTGATGGCAAGCATTTCCGCTGTCGCGTTGAGCTTCATGGTGCAGGAGCCGAGCGGGATCATCGCCCGGTCGAGCGCCAGGTCCTTGTCCGATAACCGGCGGATGTAGCGCGTCATCTCCGTCTCCGCCCGGTTCATGTGGAAGATCGGATGATCAAGGAAGGTCGACCGCCGTGCCATGGCGTCGGAGATCGATGGTTCGGCATCGATCTCGTGGTAATGGATGGTGCCGCCGAAAGCCCGCCAGAGTGCCTCGATGGTGGAAGGACGCGTCACTTCGTCGACACAGATGCCGATCCGGTCCGCGCCCACGCGCCTCAGATTGATGCCCTCGCCGAGAGCGGCCCCCATGATGGCGTTCTGCCGACGCCCGACATGGACGGTGAGCGTGTCGAAGAATTCGTCCGGCTCGAGTGTGAAGCCGAGGCGGGCCAGACCTTTGGCCAGCCGTGCGGTATGCATGTGAATGCGGCCGGCAATGGCGCGCAGACCTTCAGGGCCATGGAAAACCGCATACATGGAGGCGATGACAGCAAGCAGCACCTGGGCGGTGCAGATGTTGGACGTCGCCTTTTCGCGGCGGATGTGCTGTTCGCGGGTCTGCAGTGCGAGCCGGTAGGCCCGATTGCCGCGCGCATCGATGGTCACGCCCACGAGCCGCCCCGGCATTGATCGCTTCCAGGCGTCACGCACCGCCATGTAGGCCGCATGCGGGCCGCCATACCCCACCGGCACGCCGAAGCGTTGCGTCGAGCCGACAGCAATGTCCGCCCCCATTTCGCCCGGCGACTTCAAGAGCGTCAGCGCGAGCGGATCAGCCGCCACCACCGCGATTGCGTTGTTCATGTGCAGCCTGGCGATGACGTCGGTGAAATCGTGCACATGGCCATGGGTGCCCGGGTACTGGAACACCGCGCCGAAGACCGCTGTCGGATCGAGATGGGCGAAGGGATCGCCGACCGTGACCGTCCAGCCGAGCGGCTCGGCCCGGGTGCGGACGACGTCGATTGTCTGCGGATGGCAGTGATGGTCGACGAAGAAGGTGGTGCTTTTCGACTTCGACACCCGCTGCGCCATGGCCATGGCTTCGGCTGCCGCCGTGGCTTCGTCAAGCAGCGAGGCGTTGGCGATGTCGAGACCGGTGAGATCGGCGACCATGGTCTGATAATTGATGAGGGCCTCGAGTCGGCCTTGGCTGATCTCGGGCTGGTAGGGGGTATAGGCCGTGTACCAGGCCGGGTTTTCGAGAATTGTGCGCTGGATCACCGGCGGCATGAAGGTGCCGTGATAGCCCTGGCCGATCATCGAGGTCATGACCTTGTTGCGCTTTGCCGTCAACCTCAGATGGTCGAGCACGTCGCGCTCGCCCATCGGGTCGCCCCAGTCGAGTGGCGCTGTCTGGCGAATGGAACCCGGGACGGTGTCGTCGATGAGCGCCTCCAGCGAGGCCGCACCGACCGTCTCGAGCATTGCTGCGATCTCCGATGGCGAAGGGCCGATGTGTCGGCGGTTGGCAAAATCATAGGGATTGTAGGTGGACAGTTTCACGGACATCAGGGGAACCTCAACCAATCAGGGTCTTGTAGGCGGCTTCGTCCAGCAGTGCGTTCGCCGCGGCGGGATCGGCAAGCTTGAGCTTGAAGAACCAGCCGGCACCGGCCGGATCGGAATTGACGAGCGACGGATCGGCGACGATTGCCTCGTTGACGGCGACGATCTCGCCATCAAGCGGGCAATAGACATCGGATGCCGCCTTGACCGATTCGACCGTGGCGGCACCGTTGCCCTTGCCAAAGGCGGCACCCACTTCAGGCAGCTCAACGAAGACGAGATCGCCCAGTTGCTCGGCGGCATGTTCGGTGATGCCGACGGTGGCGACATCGCCCTCGATCTTGAGCCATTCGTGATCTTGAGTGAATTTCAGCATGACGTGGTTCCCTCTGGTCAGCGCTTGTAGGTGGTGGGGACAAAAGGCATGGCAGCAACAGTGACGGGCAGGCGCTTGCCGCGCACATCGGCGAAAAGCCGGGTTCCTGGGGTGGACCGTGAAACCGGCACATAGCCCATGGCGACCGGGCCGCCGAGGCTGGGGCCGAAGCCGCCCGACGTCACGATGCCGATCGCTTCGCCGGATGTCTCGTCGGCAAAAAGTGCTGCACCGCCACGCACAGGTGCCTTGCCCTCTGGCACGAGGCCGACGCGAAGGCGCTCCGGACCGGTTTCGAACTGTCGCAGGATCACATCGGCACCCGGGAAGCCGCCGGCGCGTCCACCGCCGTTTCGGCGCACTTTCTGGATCGCCCAGGTGAGACCCGCTTCCACCGGTGTCGTGTCCGGGCCGATGTCGTTGCCATAGAGACAAAGCCCGGCTTCCAGCCGCAGCGAATCGCGTGCGCCCAGACCGATCGGATTGACGCGCTGATTGGCCAGCAGCAGGCGCGCCAAACGGTCGGCGTCCTCAGCGGCAACCGAGATCTCGAAACCGTCCTCACCGGTGTAACCTGACCGGGACACGACCGCCGGGATGCCTGCGAGAGTGAGTTCGCGCACATCCATGAACCGCATTGCAGCTGCCGCCGGATCCAGCTCCGCAAGCACGCTCTCGGCCATCGGCCCCTGCAGCGCGATCAGGCCGCGCTCGAACCTGGGCTCCACATGGCAGCTTTCGCCGACCGCTGCCATGATCAGCGCGAGATCGGCATGTTTACAGGCGGCGTTGACGACCAGATAGAGGTGATCGCCGCGGTTGGCGACCATGAAGTCATCTTCGAGCCCGCCCGCAGCATTGGTGAAAAGCCCGTAGCGCTGGCGGCCTTCGGCAAGGCCTGCGACATCCACCGGCGTAACCGTCTCGAGCGCGAGCGCGGCATCGGCGAGCACACCGCTTCTGGGTCTGATGAGGATCTGCCCCATGTGCGAGACATCGAACAGTCCGGCGCTGGCGCGGGTTTGCAGATGTTCCTTGAGCACACCTGCAGGATACTGCACGGGCATGTCGTAGCCTGCGAAAGGCACCATGCGCGCACCGAGGTCCAGATGCAGGGCGTGAAGCGGGGTCTTCAAGGTCGGCGCACTGTCGTCCAAGCGGCAGTCTCCTTGCGAATATGCGGATAACCCGCACAGGGCCAATCGTCAGGGCGGAGTCCGCCCGTTTCAATTGCCCCCTCTGTCTTTTGGCCTGAGATTATTATCCCGTCGGCGGGCGCATGTGGCGCCACTCTCCAGAGTCCGTCCGTCCCGCTGGTCCTTTTGCCTGAGAGTTTCCGGGGCGGTTGCTCCTTCGGCACCGGATCGCTCCGGTTTCTCCCAACGTGGACTTTTACCTACGCCGATTTGAGCCTGCGTTGCAAGCGGCATTCCCGGCTTGCGCAGAATTGCGCAAGTCTTTCATGGTCTGCTGCGAGCGACGTTGCGTGTCGGGTGGGCGTCGCCGTCGCCAGCTTGGTCGCGCGCCGCCCGCCGCAAGGCGCGATCGGCGAGAAGCGCGCGCGCCATGGCAACAAGGAACAGCGCCGTCATCACCAGCACCATGGTCGGTGCCGGTTCGCTGTTGACATGGAAGCTCAGGAAGATCCCGGTAATTGTGGAGATCGACACCGAGACGACCGCAACCCACACCATGCCGGTAAACGTCCGCGCCGCGAGAAACGCCGTGGCACCCGGTGCGACCAGAAGCGCGATCGACAGGATGATGCCGACAGCCTGCAGGCTTGCCACGATCATCAGCGCCACGGCCGTCAAAAGACCGTAGTGGAGCAGGCCTGTCTGCAGCCCGATGGCGCGGGCATGCAACGCGTCGAAGGCATGGGCAACGAGATCACGCCGTTTGGCGAGGAGGAAACCGCCGCAGAGTGCGGCAAGCAGGCCGGTCGTGCCGATATCGCCCCAGGCGACACCGAGCATGTCGCCAAACAGGATGTGATCGAGATGCAGCCCCGTATTGATCGCCGTAAACAGCACAAGTCCCAGACCGAACATGCCCGAGAAGACCACACCCAGAACCGTGTCTCCCTTGACCCGGCTGTTGGCGGCGAGAAAACCGGTGGCCACCGCGCAGAACAGGCCGGCTGCAAAAGCCCCCACTGCCAAAGGCAGGCCGATGACATAGGCGATCACGATGCCGGGCAGCACCGCATGCGCCATGGCGTCACCCATCAGCGACCAGCCCTTGAGCACCAACAGGCAACTCATCATCGCCATCGGCAAGGCGACAATCAGTGTGATGAGAAAGGCCTTCTGCATATAGGCGTAGCTGAAGGGATCGAGAAGAAAGGCGATCGCCGTCTCGCTCATGCTTTGCGCTCCTCAAGGCGTCGCCTGCGGGCGGCGAGCATGCCGTGACGTGGCGCAAAAACGAAGGCTGTGAGAAACAGGAGCGTCTGAAGCACGATCACGACGCCGCCTGTGGCACCGTCCAGGAAATAGCTCAGATAGACCCCGACAAAGGACGTGATGGCACCGAACGCCACCGCAAGCAGGATCAGCACCGGGAACCGGTCGGTCAGCAGATATGCGGTTGCGCCGGGTGTGACCACCATGGCGATGACGAGGAATGCGCCGACCGTTTGCATGGCTGCCACCGTCGAGGCGCTGAGCAGCGCAAAGAAGACCACCTTGAGCGCCGTGACGCGTAGCCCGATGGCACGCGCGTGGCTTTCATCGAAGAACACCACCATCAAATCTTTCCAGATCAGGCTGAGTGTAACCAGGGTTACCAGGCCGATGACGGCGAGTTGAACCGTGTCGGCCGGTGTGATGGCGAGCACATTGCCGAGAACGATGGTCTGCACATTGATCGGCGTGGGTGACACCGACACCATGAACAGCCCCAGTGCGAAGAAGGAAATGAAGATCATTCCGATCACGGCATCCTCACGCAGCCGGGTGCGGCTGCGGATGAGCAGCATCGCGCCGGCGGCAAGCCCGCCCGCAAGAAACGCGCCGACCGAAAAGGGCAGGCCGAGCATGTAGGCACCAGCCACTCCCGGCACGATGGAGTGGGAGAGCGCATCACCGATCAGCGACCAGCCCTTGAGCATCAGATAGGCCGACAGAAAGCCGCAGATGGCGCCGGTCAGCGCCGACACCCACATTGCGTTGACCATGTAGCCGTAGCTGAAAGGTTCGGCGAGCTCGATCATTGGGATCCCGGTCGGCCGGGTTTGGGTTTGTCGCCGTCGCCATAGATGACGAAGGGGCGTTCATCATCGGTAAGTACGGTCACCTGCCGCCTGTCGTCGTCGTCGTGGAGCGCATTGCCGCCGAGCACGAAATGCCGCAGCACGCCGCCGAAGGCTTTCTGGAGATTTGAATGTGTGAAGGTGGTTTCAGTCGATCCTTCTGCAAGAATGGTCTTGTTGATGAGGATGACCCGGTCGCAGAACTCCGGCACGGAGCCGAGATTGTGGGTGGACACGAGCATCACCTTTCCCTCGTCGCGCATGGCGCGAAGCAGCGCGATGATCTGGCTTTCGGTGGTCACGTCAACCCCGGTGAAGGGCTCGTCGAGCAGGACGACCTCGCCTTCCTGTGCGAGCGCCCGGGCGAGGAAAACCCGTTTTTTCTGTCCGCCAGACAATTCACCGATCTGCCGCTTGCGGAAGTCGCTCATGCCGACCCGTTCAAGCGCGTCATCGACCCGGGTGCGATCAACGGCGCGGGTCATGCGGAGCCAGTTCATGCGGCCATAGCGTCCCATCATCACCACGTCCTCGACCAGCACCGGAAAGCTCCAGTCGACGTCCTCGCTCTGCGGCACATAGGCCACCAGATTGCGCCTGAGCGCTTCGGCAACCGGATGGTCGAGGATCCGGATGTCTCCTTCCGACAGCGGAACGAAGCCCATCAGGGCTTTGAACAGCGTTGACTTGCCGCTGCCGTTGATGCCCACCAGCGCGGTGATCGATCCGCGCGGCACCGAAAAGCTGGCTCTGTCGAGCGCGCGGTTGCCGTTCCGGTAGATCACCGACACGCTTTCGACGCGAAGTCCATCGTGGGCGGAAAAGGCCGGGTGCGGATGTGCCAGCAGTGTCATGACTGGCCGGCCAGGCCTCGGGCGACGGTTTCCGAAGTGACCCGGATCAGGTCGAGATAGGTGGGGACCGGGCCATCAGCGGGGCTCAGGGAATCCACGTAAAGCACGCCGCCATAGGCGATGCCGGTTTCCCGGGCCACCTGTTGCGCGGGATCGGGCGACACCGTGCTTTCGCTGAAGATAGCGGGGACGGATTGGGCGCGGATGAGGTCGATCACCCGGCGCACCTGTTGCGGCGTTCCCTGCTGATCGGCGTTGATCGCCCAGATATAGGCTTCCTTGAGCCCGAAGTCGCGCGCAAGGTAGCTGAACGCCCCTTCGCTGGACACCAGCCAGCGCCGGTCTTCCGGAATGGCGGACAAGGCGGCGCGCACCGGAGCGACAGTGGCGGCGATCTCGATCTTGTAGGCTTCGCCATTGGCTTTGTAAGCTTCGGCATTCTCCGGATCGACCTCCGAGAGGGCGCGCACGATGTTGTCGACATAGATCGCCCCGTTGTCGGGCGACATCCAGGCGTGCGGATTGGGGTTGCCTTGATAGGGCCCTTCGCCGATCGCGATCGGTATCACGCCCTGAGACAGAACATAGGACGGCACATCGCCCAGATTTTCGAGATAACGCTCGAACCAGGCTTCAAGCCCCATGCCGTTCCACAGCGCCACATCTGCATCAAGGCCACGACGGATATCGCCGGGCGTGGGACGGAAGGTGTGGATTTCGGCACCTTCCCGGGTGATCGAAACCACCTCCGCGTGGTCGCCTGCGACATTGCGCGCCATGTCGGCGAAAACCGTGAAGCTGGTCAGCACCTTGATCTGGGCAAAAGCGGGAGTGGACACGCCGAGAACCGCAGTCCAGGCACAAAAAAAGGCGAGCAGAAAACGCATTGGAAGTTCCATGATCCGAGTGATGGCCTAGTTGCGAATGATTTGCAAGTGTAGATGAGGCATCGGGCGGAGACTGTCAACCCAGCTGCAAATGATTTGCAAGTGGCGCGCGGGTCGTGTTCTGAGATGGGATCTTTTCCGAAAGACCGCAGGGCGCGTGTTGCCATGCGGCGGAATGTCATCTGACAGACGGGCCAAGGCGTGAATACATCGCAGGTGAGAAAAGGAAACCGCCATGGACGCACTTCTGCTGTCACGCATCCAGTTTGCCGCCAACATCTCGTTTCACATCCTGTTTCCCACCATCACCATTGCATTGGGCTGGTTCCTGCTCTGGTTCCGCATGCGGTTCAACCGCACGGGTGACCAGGCCTGGATGGACGCCTACTTCTTCTGGGTGAAGGTTTTTGCCCTCTCGTTTGCGATGGGTGTGGTGTCGGGCATCACCATGAGTTTCCAGTTCGGCACGAATTGGCCGGGCTTCATGGAAACGGTCGGAAACATTGCCGGGCCGCTGCTCGCCTACGAGGTGCTGACCGCGTTTTTCCTTGAGGCCGTGTTCCTGGGGATCATGCTGTTCGGCTACCGCCGCGTCTCCGCCCGGGTGCACACGCTGGCCACCTTCCTCGTCGCATTTGGTACCACCATGTCGGCATTCTGGATCCTGGTCCTGAATTCCTGGATGCACACGCCCCAGGGTTTTGAGATGCGCGACGGCGTGGCCTACGCCACCGACTGGTTTGCCATCGTCTTCAACCCGTCACTGCCCTACCGCCTGGTCCATGTTCTCCTCGCCTCCGGCCTGACCGCAGCCTTCCTGATCGCCGGCCTGTCGGCGCTGCGCTACCTCTTCGGTGATCGGTCGCGCCCGATGTGGCTTGCGCTCAAGACTGGCATCACGGTGGCCGCGGTGCTGATCCCGCTGCAGATCCTGGCGGGTGACCTGCACGGTCTCAACACGCTCGAGCATCAGCCGCAGAAGATTGCGGCCATGGAGGGCAACTGGGAGACCCGCGCCAACGTGCCGCTGCTGCTGTTTGCGTGGCCCGACCAGGAAGCCCGCAAAAACCGCTTCGAGATTGCAATTCCGAACGGCGCAAGCCTCATCCTCAAGCATCATTCTGAGGGGGTCATTCCGGGGCTCAATGACTTTGTGGCCGAAGACGGGACCCCGCTGCATCCGCCGGTGGCACCGGTGTTCTTTGCTTTCCGCATCATGGTCGGCATGGGCCTTGCCATGCTGGTCATGTCCTGGGCCGGTGCCTGGTATCTCCATCGCCGCGACAGGCTGCCGCGACCGCTGGCCTGCATGCTCGTTCCGATGGCACTCTCGGGTTGGGTGGCGACATTGGCAGGCTGGTATACGACCGAGATCGGCCGCCAACCCTGGCTCGTCTCAGGTGTGCTCAACACCGCCGACGCGGTGGCCGACCTGCCGCCTGTTTCGGTCGGCATAACGCTGTTTGCCTATCTCGCTGTCTACGCCGCCCTCATCGTCGCCTATATCTCGGTGGTTGTCGCACTCACGCTGAAGGCAGCCCGCACCGACCACGAGACGCCGCCGTCGGTCAAGGATCCCGGAATGGATCCCGATCCTGTCCTCAGCCTCACCCCCAGGGGAGGAGAACCACGCCATGCCTGAGATCGATTGGGTGGTGCTTCTGCCACTTGTCTTCGCTGGATTGATGGGTGTGGCGATCCTTGTCTATGTCATTCTTGACGGCTTTGATCTTGGCATCGGCATCCTCTCGGTGCTGGCCGATGACACGGAGAAGGACAGGATGGTCGCGGCGATCGGGCCGTTCTGGGACGCCAACGAAACCTGGTTGGTGCTGGCGGTGGGGCTCCTGCTGGTGGCCTTTCCGATCGCCCACGGCGTCATCCTGACGGAGCTGTATTTTCCAGTCGCCATTCTGCTCATCGGCCTCATCCTGCGCGGCGTCGCCTTCGAGTTCCGCGCCAAGGTGAGTGTCGCCGCCAAGCCGCTCTGGAACCGGTTGTTCTTCACCGGTTCGCTGATGGCGGCGCTGTCGCAAGGATACATGCTCGGCATCTATGTTCTCGGCCTCGATCAGACCTGGTACACGGCCATGTTCGGGCTGCTGGTTGCCGTCTGCCTGGGTGCGGCCTATGCGGCCATGGGCGCAGCCTGGATCATCCACAAGGCCGAAGGCGCGCTTCAGGTCAAGGCAGTTGCCTGGCTCCGGGGCGCGATGGTGTTCACCGCGCTCGGCATGGCGGCCATATCGCTGGCCACGCCGCTCGCCAGCGAGCGCATTCTCGACCGATGGCTCGGCTATCCGCAAACCCTGATCCTGTCGCCCCTGCCAGTGGCGAGCGTTCTTCTGTTCGTCTGGCTCTGGCGGCTGGCAGGCCGCATGCCGCTCGAAGGCGACCGCATGAACCTCGCGCCGTTCTTCACCCTGGCGGCGATTTTCACGCTTGGTTTTGCAGGCCTCGCCTGGTCTTTCTATCCCTATATCGTGCCAGGCCGGATCACCATTGCCGAAGCCGCCAGCGCCACCGAAAGCCTCGCCATCATCCTGGCTGGAACCTTGTTCGTGCTGCCGGTCATCGTCGGCTATTCGATTTACGCCTACCGCGTGTTTGGCGGCAAGGCGACCGATCTGCGCTACGACTGAGCGGGCCTCAGGGCCGGATCACGCCTTTGCGGACAATCATGTTTCCGTAGAGCCGGGGCTCGCTGGTGGCGGCAATGCAATAGGCGGCTCGTGCCCGCTCATAGAAAGCCTCTCCAGCCAGCGGCACGAGGCTGTGGCCGGGTGCGTTGCGCGCACATGCGTCCACCATGTCCATGTGGACCGGATCGAGCACATCCGGATTTGCGCCATGGCAGGAGCGGAACAGGGCGGCGGGAACGAAATCATCCGCCGGAAGCACTTTCAGGATGGCCTCCAGCATCGCAATGAGTCCAACGCCGTCGGCGCGCACCACCCGGCGACCATGATCGTCGGCCGCATAGTTTCCGTCGACGATGGCGATCTCGTCGCCGTGGCCCATTGTGCGCAGCACTGACAACAGATCCGGGCCGAGTAGCGGCGGCACTCCGATCAGCATGTCAGGTTTCCCCCAGCAGCATATTGCGGTCGATGAGATACTTGTCGACCAGCGGCAGGCTGGCACCCCCGATGGCGCGGGCGTTCGCGCCGACGGTTCCCGGCAGGATGTCGGGCAGCACCAGACCCTGGAGATCGAAACTCAGGATCTGCTCTCTCACCCTTGAGACGATCCGGGCGCGGATATCCACCGGGAGGCCGCCATCAATGATGACATGTTCGAAATCGATGACCGAAGACGCCGACACGATTGCATGGGCGAGCGCACGGCTGACGATGCCGATCCAGTCCTCGACCAGGTCCTCAAAGCCCTCCCATGTGTCAGGGCTGTTCCACAGCGGTGCCGGGTCGCGTCCCGCCGCCCGCATCATCCGCTCGAGCACCATGATCGAGGCGCGCTCGATGAGCTGCACCGTCCGCCCGCCCGGCCCCGGCACGGGCAGGGGAGCGAGCGCGCCGGCATAGCCGGTCCGGCCGGTGAAGATGCTGCCGTTGAGAACCACGCCGCCCCCCACGAAGGTTCCGATATAGACATAAAGGTAGTCGCGCATGCTTGCGTGCCGGCCATAGACCAGTTCGGCGGTGCAGGCGGCGGTCGCATCGTTCTGCAGATAGACCGGATAGTCGGTGATCGCCGCAATTTCGGCGCGCAGGTCGCAGCTGCGCCACTGGTCCATCTCGTCTGAAGGGGCACCGGCCTGGTCGGTCCAGTTCCACAGCTCGAAGGGGATCGCGATGCCAATCCCGGCAATGCGGCTTCGCCGGTCTGCAGGCAGGAGGCCGATGATGTCGGCAAGTCCGCTCCGGGCGAAAGCCACCACCATGGCAGGTGTCGGCCAAGGGTAGCTGCGACGCACCGAAGCGATCGCCGTGCCGACGAAATCGAGCAGAATGAGTTCGGCGCTGCGGCGGCCGACTTTCAGGCCGATGAAATAGGCACCTTCCGGATTGATCGAGAGCGGCACGGAAGGCTGGCCAACCTTGCCGCGGATCGGCTCGCCGCGCACCAGCAGATCTTCTGATTCAAGCTCGCGCATGATCACGGAAACGGTCTGCGCCGATAGCCCGGTCATCCGCGCGATGTCGGTCTTGGCGAGGCTGCGGTGTGCATAGACGAGACTGAGCACAAGCCGCTGGTTGTAGGCGCGCATGCCGCTCTGGTTCGAGCCCTTGAGGGACTGGATCGGCAGGACAGACCTGCCGGTTCCTCCGGTTTCTAGCGTCACGGCATTTCTCCCGGGCATCCGCCCACCGCCGCAGATAAAGCCTGTCCGAAGACCGTACCGAGGCCAGATCCAATGGTCATCAAACTGGTCTGCGGCCGCCGTTTTACCGCCCGCCCGCTCCATCGGCGACACAGACCAGCTTGATCACCACGGCGATGATGCCGCAAGCATTCCGGGTCGTCAATAATTAAATAAGATTGATTTATTTATTGACAAGCCGTGGGTGATGGTATTGTCTGTCTGACGACGCGGAGACCGGGAGAGAGGTTTTCAAGGTCGTCGCGCATGCAGACTTGTCTGCAAAAAAAAATTACCCGGGAGGAAAAAAATGATGCGTATCTCTGCTCTGAAGACTGCACTTTTGGGCGCGGCCGCCCTTGGCCTTGTCGCCGCCGTTGCTCCGGCCCATGCCGCCGGCGAAGCGATCGGTGCCTGCCTCATCACCAAAACCGATACCAATCCATTCTTCGTCAAGATGAAGGAAGGTGCCACCGCCAAGGCTGCGGAACTCGGCGTCAGCCTGAAATCCTTTGCGGGCAAGGTCGACGGCGACCATGACAGCCAGGTCGCAGCCATTGAATCCTGCATTGCCGACGGCGCAAAGGGCATCCTGATCGCAGCCTCCGACACCAAGGCGATTGTTGACCAGGTCAAGAAGGCCCAGGCGGCTGGCCTCATCGTCATCGCGCTTGACACGCCGCTCGATCCGGCAGACTCAGCCGATGCGACATTTGCCACCGACAATCTGCTCGCTGGCAAACTGATCGGCCAGTGGGCCGCTGCCACCCTCGGCGACAAGGCGAAAGACGCCAAGATCGGCTTTCTCAACTTGACCCCTTCCCAGCCGACCGTGGACGTGCTGCGCAACCAGGGCTTCATGATGGGCTTCGGCATCGACCCCAAGGACCCGACCAAGATCGGCGACGAGGATGACCCCCGGATCGTCGGACATGACGTGACCAACGGCAACGAGGAAGGCGGCCGCAAGGCCATGGAGAACCTCCTGCAGCGCGATCCTGGTATCAACGTCATCCACACCATCAACGAGCCGGCCGCTGTTGGCGCTTACCAGGCGCTCAAGGCCATCGGCAAGGAAGGCGACGTGCTCATCGTCTCCGTCGACGGCGGCTGCCCCGGCGTGAAATCGGTCGCCGAAGGCGTCATTGGGGCGACGTCCCAGCAGTATCCGCTGCTGATGGCTGCACTTGGCATCGAGGCGATCAGGAAGTTCGCCGACACGGGCGAGAAGCCCGCTCCGACTGAAGGCAAGGATTTCTTCGACACCGGTGTTGCGCTCGTCACCGACAAGCCAGTCGCCGACGTCGAGTCCATCGACACCAAGGTCGGAACGGAGAAATGCTGGGGTTGATCCCCCCCTCCATTCATGAGTGAATGAATGCCTGCAAAAGGGCGGTTTCGGCCGCCCTTTTTTATGGATCGGTCTTGGAAACCGATGTTTGTGGGGAGGAGAGACCCAGATGGCCACCATTCCGGACTATGAAAAGGTGATCGATCAGAGCAACGGCACGGTTGCCCACTTCGAGGATCGTTCAGCGCTTCAGAAGCTCCAGCATTTTCTGCATTCGACACCTGCCGCCGTTCCGTTGATCGTGCTCATCGCTTCCATTATCGCCTTCGGCCTTGCCATCGGCGGCAAGTTCTTCTCGCAATACACCTTGACGCTGATCCTGCAGCAGGTCGCCGTGGTGGGAATCCTCGGTGCCGCCCAGACCCTGGTCATCCTGACCAAAGGCATCGATCTGTCGATCGGCGTCATCATGGTGATCTCAGCCGTCATCATGGGCAATTGCGCCGTCACGTATGGCCTGCCCGCACCCATTGCCATCGCCATCGGCATGGCATTCGGAACCATGTTCGGCATGATCAACGGGATCCTCGTCGCAAAGATGAACCTCCCGCCCTTCATCGTCACGCTCGGAACCTGGAACATCGTGATGGCGTTGAATTTCATCTATTCCGACAATGCGACCATCCGTCAGACGGATGTCGAGGCCAATGCGCCGTTCCTCGCCTTCTTCGGCATCAGCTTCAAGATCGGCTCAGCCGTCTTCACCCTTGGCGTGATTGCCATGGTGCTGCTGGTCCTGATCCTCTGGTATGTCCTCAACCACACCGCCTGGGGCCGCCATGTCTATGCCGCAGGCGACGACCCGGAAGCCGCTGAACTCTCCGGTATCCGCGTCGACAGGACGCTCATCAGCGTCTACGCGGCGGCGGGCTTCATCGCTGCCATCGCCGCCTGGGTTTCCATCGGACGCAACGGCTCCATCTCGCCGTCTGCCGCAGTGACCGACTACAATCTGCAGTGCATCACCGCCGCCGTGATCGGCGGCATCTCGCTGTTTGGCGGGCGCGGCTCGATTCTCGGCACGCTCTTTGGCGCCCTCATCGTCGGGGTCGTCTCCATGGGTCTCAACATGCTCGGTGCCGACCCGCAATGGAAAGTGCTCCTGACCGGCGTTCTCATCATTGGTGCCGTGGGTGCCGACCAGTGGATCAGAAAGGTTGCAAGGTGATCGCCATGACCGAGACAGCCGACAAGACCGACACCCCCGCTCTCCCGGCCGCCAAGGCGGTGCTGACCACACGCGGCCTCGTCAAGCGCTACGGGCGGGTGACCGCCTTGGACAAGGCTGACTTCGATCTCTACCAGAACGAAATCCTGGCCGTGATCGGCGACAACGGAGCGGGCAAGTCCTCGCTCATCAAGGCGATCTCCGGTGCAACCATCCCCGACGAGGGCGAGATCCGGCTCGACGGCGAGCCGATCAATTTCAAGTCGCCCCTGGAAGCCCGCGCCGCTGGCATCGAGACCGTCTACCAGAACCTTGCCTTGTCGCCGGCGCTCTCGATCGCCGACAACATGTTCCTCGGCCGCGAGATCCGGCGCAAGGGCGTGCTGGGCTCCGTGTTCCGCATGCTGGATCGGCCGACCATGGAAAAGCGGGCGCGCGACAAACTCACCGAACTCGGGCTGATGACCATCCAGAACATCAGCCAGGCGGTCGAGACGCTTTCGGGCGGCCAGCGCCAGGGCGTCGCCGTGGCCCGCGCCGCCGCCTTCGGTTCGAAGGTGGTGATCATGGACGAGCCGACCGCAGCGCTCGGCGTCAAGGAAAGCCGCCGGGTGCTCGAGCTGATCCTTGATGTCCGCAGCCGCGGCCTGCCCATCGTGCTCATCAGCCACAACATGCCCCATGTCTTCGAGGTTGCCGACCGTATCCACATCCATCGTCTCGGGCGTCGTCTCTGCGTTATCAATCCGAAGGATTTTACCATGGCCGACGCCGTGGCCTTCATGACCGGTGCCACCGAACCGCCGCCCGAAACCATGCTGGCCGCCGCCTGATGGCACAACCACCAGCGATCACCTCCGTCGGTGCCCTTGCCGACAGGGTGGCGACGGCCTCGGCGGGGCGCTCGCGCTTCGTGGTCGCCCTGGCGGGTCCGCCCGGAGCAGGCAAGTCGACGCTGGCGTCGGCTCTGCAACGGGAGTTCATCGAGCGGGGTGAGACGCCGGTCATCGTGCCGATGGACGGGTTTCACTTCGATGACGCGCTTCTGGGGCCGCGAGGGGACCTGCCGCGCAAGGGCGCTCCCCACACCTTCGACGCTGGCGGCTATGCGGCTCTGCTGCGCAGGATCCGCGACACGTCCGGCGACGAGATCGCGATACCCGTGTTTGACCGCGATCTCGAGCTGTCGCGGGCGGGCGCACGGTTGGTGACGCGCTCGCACCGGGTCATCATCACCGAAGGCAACTATCTCCTGCTCGAAGAGCGACCCTGGTCGGGTCTGGCACCGCTGTTCGACATGACAGTGATGGTCGCCTGCGATGTCGATCTGTTGCGCGAGCGGCTTGTCGGACGCTGGACCGGCCACGGGCACGACCGGGCCTCTGCGCAAGCGCGTGCGTCCGACAACGACCTTCCCAACGCGGAGTTGGTCATGCGTGCATCACGTCCGGCCGACACCACCTACCTGACCTGATGCCGGTTCAGGCCATGGGGCTCACGCTTCTGGCCATGAAAAAACCCCGGCGCTTGACGCACCGGGGTTTGATTGCACTGGCGCAAGCCAGAGCAAAAACGAGAGATCAATTCTCGATGTAAGTATACTTGCCGTCGTCGCCCTTCTTCCAGGTGTAGATGACGTAGTCCGGGCGGGTGATGTCGCCCTTGGCGTCAAAGCTCAGGTCGCCGATGGCCGTGGTGAACGGACCCTTGGCCTTGATGGCTTCGGCAACGGCCTGCGGGTCATTCGATCCGGCAGCAATTGCGGCGGCCACGATGACCTGGAGGCCTGCGTAGGAATAGAGCGTGTAGGCTTCAGGCTCGAAGCCGGCGGCACGGAACTTTTCGACGAGTTCAGTGGCGTTCGGGTTCTTGCGGGGATCGGGAGCGAAGGTCATCAGCGTTCCGTCGACGGCGTCGCCGGCGATCGCGGCAAGCTCGTTGGAGACGATGCCGTCACCCGACATGACAGTTGCCTTCAGGCCCTGGTCGGCCAACTGGCGCATGATCAGGCCGGCTTCAGTGTGCAGACCACCGAAATAGACGAGGGTCACGCCGGCTTCCTTCATCTTGGCGATGAGAGCCGAGAAGTCCTTGTCTCCGGTGTTGATGCCTTCGAACATGACTTCCGTCACGCCCAGACCATTCATGGCCTTCTGGGTTTCGGTGGCGAGGCCCTGTCCATAGGGGGTCTTGTCATGGACAACGGCGACCTTGCCATCCTTGAAGTTGTCGGCGATGTACTTGCCGGCAACTGCGCCCTGCTGGTCGTCGCGACCGCAGGTGCGGAACGTGTTCCACAGGCCGCGCTCGGTGAAGGTCGGGTTGGTCGAAGCCGGTGTGATCTGCAACACGCCATTTTCGGCATAGACTTCGGAAGCCGGGATCGACACGCCCGAGTTGAAGTGGCCGACGACGAACTTGACACCGTCAGCAACGAACTTGTTGGCGACCGAAATGCCCTGCTTCGGGTCCGAGACGTCATCGCCCAGAACGATCTTGATCATTTCGCCGTTGACACCGCCAGCAGCATTGATGTCGGCGGCAGCCTGTTCGGCACCCTTCTGGAGCTGGGCTCCGAAGGCAGCGTTCGGGCCGGTGAGCGGGCCGGCAACGCCAACCAGAATGTCGGCCCATGCAGAGCCGCTGAACGCAACCATGGCGGTCAGCGCGACGGCGGACAGAAGTGATTTCTTCATATTTAGTTCTCCCTTGAACTCTGGAGGGTAAAAAACAAACCTGGTGCGACACCCACCTCGATCACCCAGGTATCTCGCGACCTTTCAGTGGAGGTCGTCTCGGTGAGATATCGTGGCCTTTCCGCCTGGAAACGTCAACTGCGTGCCTTCCAGGACAACGGCGAAACCTTCTCGTAGAGCCAGTCATACTGTGTCACCATCTGATTGGTGCGCGTATACCGATAGCCTAAAAACGCGACAGCGGTCAGAATGATCGTGTCGACCAGATAGAATTGCGCAGTGATCATCGTTCCGTCAAACAGCGCGTGGTGAATGAAGCGGACGCCGACGCCAAGAAGCAGAATGTAAACTGCGAGCATCGGGTAGCCGCGCCAGGTTTCCGCGCAGGCCTTGCCAGTCATCCAGGCGGCCCATCCGCCGAGGACCAGCGTGATGAACAGAAACTGCCAGATTGACGGTTCTTCGTACAGGATGCCCTGCATGCCCTTGTCTCCTAGGTTAGTGTCGTCCGCCTTCGAGATAGGCCGCGCGCACCTGCGGATTGGCCAGAAGTTCCGCTCCCGAACCGCTCATGGTCACCGCGCCGTTGACCATCACATAGCCGCGCGCGGCGAGCCGGAGCGCTCCGAAAGCGTTCTGTTCGACCAGGAACACGGTCAGCCCCTCGGTCTGGTTGAGCACCTTGATGGCCTCGAAGATCTGCTTGATGATCAGCGGCGCAAGCCCGAGCGACGGTTCGTCAAGCAGCAGAAGCCGCGGCCTTGCCATCAGCGCACGGCCGATCGAGAGCATCTGCTGCTCGCCGCCCGAAAGCGTGCCGCCGCGCTGGTTGCGCCGCTCCTTGAGCCGGGGGAACAGCGCAAACACCTTTTCCACGTCCTGGTCGTAATAGGTCAGCTTGTCGAGGCTCGCGCCCATCTGCAGGTTTTCAACCACGGTCATGCGCGGAAAGATCCGCCGCCCTTCCGGCGACTGGGCGATCCGCAGTCGCGCGATCTCATGGGTGGGCAGTTCCGTGATGTCGCGCCCGTCGAAAACGATGCGCCCGCTTCGCGCCTTGGGATTGCCGAAGATCGTCATCATCAGCGTCGACTTGCCCGCCCCGTTGGCGCCGATCAGCGCGACGATCTCGCCGGGATTGACGCTCACGGTGACGCCGCTCAGCGCCCGGATGCTGCCGTAGTAGGTCTCGACATTCTCGACCGAGAGGAGCGGTTGACGGTCGGCCATTACTTGCGCCCTCCCTTGGGGCTCTTGCCCGGTCCGGGTCGTGACGATGCAACCTTGCCGCTTCCGGCGCGCTCCGAGAATGTGAACTTTTCGCCAATGGACAAGTACCTGGCCTGTCTTACCCAGTCCTCGCGGGCAATCCGGCCGTCAAAAGCGAGATAGGCTTCGGCTGCCTTGATGTCGGATGTGTTCCAGTCGGCGATCTGGTCGAAATGATAGATTCCGTGGGCATTCAGCTTGGCTTCGTTGACCTTGCCGATGCCCTTGATCAGGGTGAGGTCGTCAGCCTTGCCATCGCGCGCGGCTTCAAGCGCGTTGCTGAGCCCGGTTCCGGCCGCCTCGGAGACGGTGCCAGACGCTAAAGCTTTATCCGCCGGACTTTCCGTCTTGCCTTTGGCCTTGGCTGCGGGTTCAGCGCTGGCGTTTCCCGTCTCGTCAGCCGGGACGGTTGCCACGGGCTCTGCAACGCCTTGCGGTGTGGGAGCCATCAGCGGCACCGACTGCCCCGCAGTCCCATCCATGCTCGTCTTCGGGCCGACTTTGTCTTCCACGAACTTTTCCGTGATCGCATCTGCGGCCAGCGGCTGGCCGTCGGCGATGAGACTTTCGACCTCCTCGTCATCGACGCCAAGATAGGCGGCGATAACCTTGGGATCGTTCTTCACATGGTCGGGCGTGCCATCGGAGATCTTTTTCCCGTATTCCAGAACAACCACGTGGTCGGAGATCTCCATTACCACGCTCATGTCGTGTTCGATGAGCAGGATGGACGTTCCGGTTTGGCTCTTGATATCGATCAGCAACGCGTTGAGCGCCGATGATTCCCGTGGATTGAGGCCTGCCGCCGGTTCGTCCAGGCACAGAAGCTCGGGTTCCGTACACATGGCGCGCGCGATCTCGAGCCGCCGCTGCGCGCCGTAGGGAAGGTCGCCCGCCGGATCGTCGGCGCGCTCCATGAGATCGGCCTTTTCGAGCCAGTAGCGCGCCAGTTCAATGGACTTGGCCGAAGCGTCCTTGTAGGTCTTGAAACCAAGGAGACCGAGAATGGTGTAGCCGGAAGCAAGCATCAGCTTGTTGTGTTGGGCCACCAGCAGGTTTTCGAGCACCGTCATGCCCGAAAACAGCCGGATGTTCTGGAACGTACGCGCAACCTTGGCGTCACGGGTGATCTCGAAATCCGGCATGCGCTCCAGCAGAAAGGTCTTGCCGGCCTTTCGGTGCAGGCTGATCCGGCCGCTTGTGGGCTTGTAGAAACCGGTGATGCAGTTGAACACGGTGGTCTTGCCCGCACCGTTGGGTCCGATCAGCGCCGTGATCTCACCCCGTTTGGCCGAAAAAGACAGCGTGTCGATGGCCAGCAGGCCACCAAAGCGCATGGACAGGCGTTCAACTGCGAGAATGTCGTCCTGTCCGGTATGAGGCTGTGACTGCATCACCCGTGACCTTCCTTGGTAAAGCTGCCCGAGATGGTCTTTTTCTCGAAGAGAAACGCCGTTGGCGTCCGGTTCCCCACGAAGCCGCGCGGCTTCCACACCATGATCACCACCATCGCCAGGCCAAAGATCAGCATGCGGTAGAGTTCAGGTGTGAATTCGGGCCCGAAGATTTGCTTGAGGAATTGCATTTCGCGCAGGATTTCGGTGCCTCCGACCATCGCGACTGCGGCAATTGCGATGCCGATCAGCGAGCCCATGCCACCGAGAACGACAATGGCGAGGATGACGGCCGATTCCAGGAACACGAAGGATTCAGGCGACACGAAGCCCTGGCGCACGGCGAAGAAGGAGCCTGCGAACCCGCCGAACATCGCACCGATGGAGAAGGCCGTGAGCTTGGTGGTGACCGTGTTGATGCCGAGCGACCGGCAGGCAATCTCGTCCTCGCGCAAGGCTTCCCAGGCGCGGCCAATGGGCATCCGTCGAAGCCGGATCGTCACGAAGGCGGTCAGCAGCGCCAGCAGCAAGATGAGATAGTAGAGAAAGATCTTGTAATAGGCCGACGACATCGGCAGTCCGAACATGGCCGCAAATCCGTCGGGCGAGGCATCGAAGGGAATGCCGAACAGCGTCGCCTTCTGGATGCCGGAGATGCCGAATGTGCCTTTGGTCACTTCGGTCCAGTTGATCAGCACGAGGCGGATGATCTCACCGAAGGCGAGTGTCACGATGGCGAGATAGTCGCCGCGCAGGCGCAGCACCGGGAAGCCCAGGATAACGCCCCAGAACGCGGCGAGGATGCCTGCCACCGGCAGCAGCACCCAGAACGACCAGCCGAAATAATCCGACAGCAGAGCGTAGGAATAGGCCCCCACCGCATAAAAAGCCACGTAGCCGAGGTCAAGCAGGCCTGCCAGTCCGACGACGATGTTCAGTCCCCAGGCGAGCATGACGTAGATGAGGATCTGAATGCCAAAATTGTCCACCCATTTGAGCGATCCCTGCACGCCGCTCGTCGACACCACGATGATCGGAAAAAGGAACAGAAAGACAATGGCGATACGGACGAAATTCTTCTTGAAATAGCTCTCTTCCACCTCGACGCTTGAAGCGCGCGAAGACGCTGCCTTGCGTTCGGCGAAATAGGGCTTGATGAAGGCGACAGACAGAAACCGAACCACCATCACCAGCACGACAATGATGGCGAGAAGACCCCAGCGCTGGTTCAGGATCAGTTCGTTGCGGATGTTCTGTGTGGTCTCAAGGCCGATGAACAAAAAGAACAGGCCGAAGGAGACGACCCCTGCGAACACGGATTCCCGCGCCGCCCTGGCGATGAGATTATCGCCTTTGGCTGCCGCGTTGGCTTGGTTTGACATGGATTAGACCTTTTCCACTTCGGGCCGGCCCAGGATACCGCTCGGCTTGAAAATCAGCACGATCGCAAGGATGGAGAACGTCGCCACGTCCTTGTAGTCGATCGAGAAATAGGCCGACCAGACGGACTCGATGAGCCCGATCATCAGCCCGCCGATCACCGCACCCGGCAGCGAGCCGATGCCGCCGAGCACGGCTGCGGTAAAGGCCTTGACCCCCGGAATGAACCCATCGGTAAACACCGCCACCCCATAATACATCAAGTACATGGTGCCTGCGACGGCAGCCAGCGCCGCGCCCATCACGAAGGTGATCGAGATCGTGCGGTCGACGTCAACGCCGAGCAGGGCGGCCATCTTGCGATCCTGCTCGCAGGCGCGCTGAGCCCGACCGAGGGGCGTCTTGTTGACGATATACCAGAACACGCTGAGCAGCACCGCAGTGATGACCACGATGACGATCTGCTTGAGCGAGATCGTGACGCCGAAGACCTCATAGGTTGTCGTGACAAGCGGCGGGATCGGCTTGTTGCGCGGACCCTGGGTCACCTGGATGAAATTGGACAGGGCGATCGACATGCCAATGGCTGTGATGAGCGGCGCGAGCCTGAACGAACCACGCAGCGGCCGGTAGGCGACCCGCTCGATGGTCCAGTTCCAAAGCGACACTGTGAGCATGGCCACAACCATCATGATCAGGAGAGCCACAGCGACCGGAAGCCCGGCAAACAAGCCCGTGAGCACCAGAAACGTGATGAGGGCAGCAAATCCGCCGAGCATGAAGATGTCGCCATGGGCGAAATTGATCATGCCGATAATGCCATAAACCATCGTGTATCCGATGGCGATGAGCCCATAGATGGACCCGAGAGTCAGCCCGTTGACGAGCTGCTGGAACAAATATTCCATGATGCAACCGTTCCCTGCTTTTTTGCTTTTTTGAGGGATTACTTTTGGCGCAATCCCTTCCCCTAACGCCTCTATAGCGTGTTTTTTTGGCCCCGGAACAATAAATTTCGAAGGCCGTGAGAGATTCAGTTTTTCAATCGATTTAAATCTGAATTGCTAGGGAATATCGCCGTTGACCGCCTGCCACGGCCGTGCATTCGGCGAAAAACACGCTTATTTGCCAGGCACGTGCTGTTTTTTCAGGCAATCCGGTGCAGGAAGCCGTCCGGTGCCACGGTGATCAGAAGCTTGCTGTCAATCCGTTTGTCGATCTCGAACTCCGGATGATCGGGAAGGAAAGTTTGAACGGCCGATTTCGGGCTGTTGCCGGGTCCCCAGGGCCGGTCGGGAAACATCCGGGCGGGCATGTCCTCGATCAGCGTGTCAAAGACGATGCAGTAGCTTCCGATGCTTGTGAGCCGCCCGTAGGCTTCGAGCTCCGCCAGCACATGGTCGTGGGTGTGGTTGCTGTCCAGGCAAACCATCACCCGTTCGGCATGAGTGGCGCGCAGGCGCACAGCCGCAATCACATCGGCGTCGATGCTTGACCCCTCGATCATCTCGATGCGCGGCGCGAGCGGATGGGCCTCGATGGCTTTCCGGTTGTGGGCGCGGATGTCGATGTCGATGCCGAGCACCTTCCGCCGGGGCGTGCGCGGGTCAAGCATCTCGCCGCGTTCGGTCGCCTCCGCCAGATCCAGCAACGCCAGCATGGACGCGCTGAAGATGAGCGAGCCTCCATGCGCGATACCGGTTTCGATGATCAGGTCGGGTCTGACCGAGAAGATGAGTTCCTGCAGCGCCCAAGCATCGTTCGGAAACTGGATCGCGGGCCGTCCCATCCAGGTAAAATTGTAGGCCCAGTTGTAAGGTGCGATCTCCCGGACCCAGATTCGCGACAGGGCCTGCAGGTCGTGGTCGGCGGCCAGTCCGTCGATATTGCGGTCCACTTCGGCGCGGAATGCCTCTTCAGGTCCCATGGATGAATTCCTTCCAGTCGCGCGTTTGAGATGCGATGATATCGATGCCATCCCGGCCGCAGTGGGCGACAAGATCAAGGCCGGTGACAAAGGGCGTGAAGGCACCATGGCTCTGCGAATAGGGCAGGTGCTGGTAATCCATGTATCTTGTACCGATCCCGGAGGCCTCAAGCAGCGTGTGATCAAGATAATTGCGAGCGCCATGTCCCGTAACATAGGTATCGCCGCCCACCGCGCTGACGAGATCACGTACCCGGACGCTGCCCGCTCCGCCAATGCCCATGGTGGCGGCATCGAGAAACAATCGCCCTTTGTCGAGCCCGAAATAGCGGCACAGCGCCATCATGCTGGCCCGGGCGAGACCGGCCAGCGACATGTTCGACGCGGCCAGGACCTCCTCGGCGAGACGGACTGCGTCGGTTGCAAACGGGGTGCCTTCAAAGCTCTGCTGCAGCAGTGCGAGGTGGCGGTGCGCCCAGTCTGCATGCGGCAGCACTGCGACCGCGTCGATAGTCTGTCCCAAATGCAGGCGCGCCAGTGGCACGGTCATCCAGGCGGTCGCGCCGCCCGGGATCTTGACCTGAACGCGGTTGGTGAAGCTACCTTTGGAAAACTGCACGTCGTCATAATGAATGAAGACGTCGGATTGCCGGATCTGTTCAAGCATGCCGACCCAGGGAAAATACATCGACTGGCTGATGACGACCTTCACGTTGCCGTCTCCGTCTCGGTCTTCCTCTCCCTCTGCGGGGTGGGGCCGAGCGCCTTGGTCATCACCACCACATTGCGCCAGACTCCGCCCACCTGCACATGCCTCTCGATCCGTGCGGTCTCCTGAAAGCCGTGCCGCCGGTACAGCGCCAGGGCGCGTGCGTTTGCAGCGTCCACCTGTAGCGTCAAGAGGCGAGCGGTGTGGATGGACTGCAACTCTGCTTCCAGAAGACCGAGCGCCGCCCCGCCCAGTCCGCGCCCCTGGAAAGCCGGGGCGAGGCAGATGCCCAGGCGCCATCGGTCCGGCGTAGCTGCCTGCCCTGAACCGTCTTCCCGTTCGGCCTGCAGATAGCCGACCGGTGCGCCGGTGAATTCGATGACGCGAAACAATCCGGTGTCGCTCTCCGCGCGGCGCGCGAGCCAGGCGATGACGTCGGCCTTGCGGCTGCCGCGCGCCTCCGACAGCAGCAAAGCCTGCAGCGCAACGTCGTTGCGCAAGGTCAAAAGAAACCCGAGATCGGTCTTCTGCCATGGCCTGAGCGCGAGCCCGAGCGCGGGCCTGAGCGCGAGCCCGAGCGCGAGCCCGAGCGGGGGTGCAGACGGGCTCATGCGAGAAAAACGGTTCTTGTGCCCGGCGGCACCAGATCCGGTTGCCCATCCATCACATGGCGGGCAATGGCCGGATTGAGGCCGACATAGAGCACCCGAATGTCGCGGGGCATGAGTTCAGGCGCGACGATGTCGACGTTGAACAGCCGTCGTCCCTGCTGGTAAGGGTTCCGGTCGACGAAACAGACGACGGTTTCAGGATGGTCAAGCCGTGAATAGATGAACGCGCCATAAAAGCCCGCGCCATAGATCGCCACTCTCTCCCCGTCTTCGGGCTGCGTCACGGCCCGGTCGGCTTTGGTCCAGAACCTTGCGACATCGGCCACCCGCCGTGTGAGATCGGCGATTTCCGCCGGATCGGCGGGCACCAAAAGGCCAGGCTTTTCGGACCGGACTGCTGAAAAGACCAGCGCGCCACGGTGGGCCTCAGCATCAATGACGATCTCGTCAAATCCGGCATCGCAAAGAAGCCGCAGCAGCGAAGCGCGCGTGAAATGGTTGACGTGGTCGGCGACGATGAAGTCGGCGATATTTCCAAACATGTCCGGAACGATGCCGTAAAACCTGCCGCCCGGCTTGAGAAGGCTTGCCACGTGGCGCGCGGCGCTGGCGGGATCGGGAATATGCTCGAAGGCGAAATAGGAGGTCACCAGATCGAACCGGGCGGCCCAGTCGGCGGGTGTGGTGTGCGTGGCGTATTCCACCCCCGGCAGCGACTGCTCCCAGAATGACAGATACAGTCGGCTGACGTCGAAGAGATGGACGGCGAGGCCGGGCAGGGCGGTCTTCAGCCGCACCGACATCTGTGCTTTCGCGCAGCCGTAATCAAGGACCGCCATGCCATCATCAAGCGCGATCCTGTCCCGCAGAACCTTGAGCTGATGGTCCGTGCGGTAGACGATCCGGTCGTCCGCCACCTCGTAGACCTGGTCTTCGTCCGGGTCGTTGATGAGGATCTTGTAGTCGGTCTCGTAAAAGCCTGCCACGTCGGGCAGTTCGTTGCTGCCGACATGTCCGCAATCCCGACAGAAGCGGACGCTCACCACGCCCTCCACGATCTGGCACAGCGATGTGAGGCTGCGGGCAGAGGCGGACCGGTAGATTTCGGCAAAACCGGCAGCGCCACACAGGGTGCATCGCTCCGCTCCGGTGCCGGTCCGGGCACCGGTATCGCCGCCACAGATCTCGCCGGCCGCGTCTCTAGCCATCGGCGGTTTCCGCAAACAACTCGGGATGGATCGTGCGAAAATCCCGACCGGCAGCAAACGAGCCGGTCCATCCATGGCTTCGCCCGACGGCATTGGCGAGGTTGTAGTAGCGGAACTGCATAGACCAGCGCGACCTGGCGGAACGGTTGTAGCCGGAAGCGTGCAAGACGAGAAAATCGAGAATGACGAGATCGCGCGGCTTGGTCAGGGGCGCAAGCAGCCCGCCACCGGCAAGCAGTTTTTCCTCATTGACGAGCTTGAGGGCATAGGCACCAGTGCGGCCGGCACCTTCCGGATCGGCGGTGTAGACGGGCAGGGGTCCGAGCTTTTGGCTTCCCGGGCACACCATCACCGGACCCAGATCCTCGGTTACGGTGACGAGTGGCGACCAGAATACGAGACCATCGGGGCTCTTGAGCTGGGCCGGATATTCCTGGTGCCACATGGCGCGGAACCGGTCTTCTCCCGGATTGTCGATGCGGATTCCGGCACCACCGGCCGTGATTGCCGGGATTGAGCCAGGGCGGAGTTCCCGCATCAGGTCGCTGTGGGCCGGATGGGAGATCAGCCGGCTGAACGCCGGTATTTCCTTGACCAGATCATAGATCTCGCCGCCCCAGCCGCGATTTTGCTTGATGAGATCGAGATAGCCCGCGTCAAAACGATCGGGCGCAAGAAGCGGCCGCGTATCAGGCAGGCCGTGGCGCTGCATCACCGCGCCGATGACCTCATGGATCCCCGCCTTGATGGCCGCGATGTCCTCGCTGGCGTAGAAGTCGGCAAGAACCAGGATCCCTGTTTCAGCGAAATCCGCTCTCTGTTCGTCGGTCAGGTACATGGTCATGTCCTCCTATCGTCAGGCTGCCTCAGCGGTGCGCAACGGCTGTGTCAGCCGTGTCTCAAGCAGGTGAACGGGAAACAGCATGGCGTCCAGAACGTCATAGAATTCTGCCGCCGAACGGGCGTCCCCCATCGCCATGTCGAAGAAGAGGAGGTTTTCGGCGGTGCCGAGAAATTTCGGCACGCCCGGGCGCCATTTGAATTCGGGTTTGAATCGGGAGAGCGCAGCCGCTCCGCGCCAAGCCTTGATCGCTTTGGCATAGCCAGCCTTGCGGGTTTCAAACTGCGCCCGGTCGACACAGGTCTCGCAGTCTTTGGCGCAGGCGGAGATGAAATTTTCCTCCCAACCCTTGAGCTCGATGCCATAGCGCTGCTTGAAACTTTCGATGGTATGGCCAATAGATGCGGTCACCCCGAGCGCGATGGGGAACGGGAAGTTGTCGGCTTCGAACTTGTCCGGGTTCTCGGCAAAAAAGGTGGCGTTGCGCTGGCGGCCGATCTCCTGATCGCGCAGGCCCATGGAGTTGGAGGCCCGGCAGGCCCCGAACACGCTCATCGGCCGTTCCCAGAACACGAAGGCGTCGGCCATCATCACGGTCTTGCAGATGTTGTCGTAGTCGACATTTCCGTGTTCGAAGTAGGTGTTGGAAAACGCCGAGCGGATGCGCTCCATGAGTTCGCGCCGCACCGCGCCGTGATAGATGCCGAAGGGGCAACCGGGCCGGTCCTTGGCCTCTTCCCAGAAGAACATCTTGCGCATCATGTCCTTCTTTTCGACATTGACGAGATGGCTGCCGGTCGGGATCACTGTCACTTCGCGGGCGGCGCGGGCGTCCGGCCAGCTGAAGTAGGATCTGCCCCAGGCGATGGCGTCCACCAACCGCACGGCCGCGGTCGCAACGCGGATGACTTCGCAGATCTCGGGATCGGCATAATCATCGTCGCCAATGATGATGAGCCATTCGCCGCGGGTCTGCGGAATGAGCCGGTCCCAGTTTGCGCGCATGGACAGGGGCTGCGGCTCGGGCGGCAGCACTCTCAGGCGGCTATCGGCCACATCTGCGGCGAAAAGGCGGAGCGGTTCGGGATTGTCGGAATTGTCGGCGACCAGCACCTCGAAATCCTGCCGCGTCGAGCGCAGCATGTGGCGCACCGCATCCATGGCAAAGGTCTGGCGGTTGCGGGTGGGGATGCAGATCGACAGCACCGTCATCGCGAGAACACCCTGGTTCCCGAAACCACATTGCTGACCGGTGCCACCGCATGTTCGCCGAATTTGTAGAATTCACCCGGCGTGCGGACCTTGAGCTTGCTTTCGCTGAGATAGATCGTGTCCATGACCACACCGCTGATTTCGTTGACCGATTTTATGCCACCAAAGGGCGGCGGCTCAAACAGCCCGGCCCAGCGACCCCCGTCCCACTCCGCAAAGCCGGCCTGGAAACAGGCGACCGTGAGGTCGTAGTCTTCCTGGCTGCGCAGATGGCGACATTCATGCATGGCGGCACGGGCGAAATTCTCGGGAAACCCCGTGAGATCGATGCCGTAGGTCTTGGAGAACCACCAGGTCGTGGAGGCGATGCTCATGGTGATCGACGCTCCTTTTTCCAGCCGGGAAAACGGAAAATCGGGCCGCTCCATCTGCACGCCCTTGGCGGTCTCCTGCTTGAAGGTGGCCACACGCGCCGTCATCGTCGTCTGCGATTGGGTCCCGGCCGAATTGGAGGCGGCGCAGGCACCGAGCACCGAAAAGGGACGTTGGCAATGCACCAGCATCCTGGCTTCGCGGATGACCTTGCAGGAGTTCTCGTAGTCGACGATCGGATGCTCGAAGTGACGGCCACCATATTTGCGCCGGATGCGCTCCATCAGAGACCGTTTGATGGCACCGTGATAGATGCCAAACCCTGCCGCCGGGCGGCGCTTGCCTTCCGACCAGCGATACAGCCGGTTCTGCAGATCGGACTTGACCGGAATGGTGGTCTGGAACGTGGTCGGGATCGACGCGAGCGTTGGTGCCGGGCGGTTGTCGGGCCAGTTGAAGCTCATCCGGCCCCAGCCAATGGCGTCGACCTCTGAATGCAGCCGCTCGTAGCGGCCGATCAGGCTGGTGACATGCGGATCGATGAAATCGTCGTCGCCGATGAAGCTGACCCACCGACCCTTCGCCTCCGCAAGCGTGCGCTCCCAGTTGTCCACCATCGACAGCACCTCGGTTCGAGGTGCGAGCAGCCGAAACCGGGGATCGGAGAAGGTTTTTGAAAAGAAATCCCTCAGCACAGACCCGTCATCCGAATTGTCGGCGACGATCACCTCGAAATCCTGCGTGTCGCAGTCCGCGATCGCCTGGATCGTCTGGATGCAATAGGATTGCCGGTTCCGGGTCGGCAGGCAGATGGTGAGATTGGCCATGGGGAATCTTTTGGTTGGCACTGGTCAGGCTGCACCCTAGGTTTTCAAGCTTGTGTCATGCTTGCCTTGGGCGGCTGGATTTCGCCACCCAAACCTGATCGGATGACCATCGGCGGGGAATCATCGGGGGCGGGACACATGAAGATCGCGGATGTGAAGACCTGGGTGGTCGGCAACCCGCCGCCACAGATCGGCGGACGTTATTTCATCTTTGTCAAGCTTGTGACTGACGACGGCATCGTGGGCTATGGTGAAGCCTATGATGCCGCCTTTGATCCACATCTGACCGCGCGTCTGATCGAGGATGTGGCCGGGCGCTACCTGGCGGGCCGGGATCCCCATGATGTGGAGACCTTTTTTCGGCTGTGCTATTCTTCCGGCTTCTCGCAGCGACCCGACGCCACGATGATGGCCTGCTGTTCAGCGCTCGAGATGGCCTCTTGGGACATCATCGGCAAGGCGGCCGGCAAACCGGTCCACAAGCTCCTGGGCGGCCGCGTGCACGAAGGGCTGCGCACCTACACCTATCTCTATCCGCAGACGGGCAGCGTCGTGCCGGCCGAAATCGCCGACACGCGCAATGTCTACAACGATCCCGATATGGCCGCTGAAGCCGCACTTGCCCGCGTGGCCGAGGGCTTTAGCGCAGTCAAGTTCGATCCTGCGGGTCCTTACCGGGTGCAGGGCGGTCACCAGCCGCTGCTTGCCGACATCGACCTGTCGGCCAGGATGGTCCGCGCCGTGCGCGAGGCGGTGGGAACCAGGGCCGACATCCTGTTCGGCACCCACGGCCAGTTCACCGCCGCCGGTGCCATCCGCATGGCCAGGGCGATTGAAGCTGCCGACCCGCTCTGGTTTGAGGAGCCGGTGCCGCCCGATCAGCCTGCGGCCATGGCGGAAGTTGCGCGCGCAACCTCGATCCCGATTGCCGCAGGCGAGCGGTTGGTGACCAAGACCGAGTTCGCCCGCGTCATCGAACTGCGCGCGGCGGCGATCCTGCAACCCAATCTCGGCCGCTCGGGAGGTTTGCTCGAGACCAAGAAGATCGCCGGAATGGCGGAAGCCTGGGGCATACAGATCGCGCCGCACTGCTATTGCGGGCCGATTGTGGCGGCTGCAAACATCCAGCTTGCCGCCACGCTGCCCAACTTTCTGGTGCTAGAATCGATCAAGACCTGGGACGGCTTCCATGCCGAGGTGTTGAAGAAAAAGATCGCCTGGGATGATGGTTTCGTCATTCCTTCCGACGAGCCCGGCCTGGGTGTCGAGCTCGACGAGGCGGTCTGCGACGCCCATCCCTGGTCCGGGTCAACGCTGCATCTGGAAATGACGCGTGAGCCGATCCGGACCTGATGGACGACTGAATGCGGCGCGGCGCGGGGTCAGCAGATGGGGCCCTTGTCCCATTGAGGGTCAAGAAAGTGCTGGATTTCGATCCTGTAGCCCTCAGGCGAGTGAAACAAGGAGCTGTAGACACCGAACTCCGCGCTGTGGGCAGGCCCGCTCACGTACCTCACACCTTTGCCGGTCAGGAACCGGTGCCAGCCGTCGACATCAGGCGAGACGATCGTGATCGTCACGCCGGTCTTTTCGCGCGGCCGGCCGGGCAGGCAGCAAACCCCGAGATAGCTTGAGGGCGACAGGCGGAAGATGTGGCAGGCACCCTGGTCGACGACAAGATCGAGCTCCATCACCGAACCGAAGAACCGCGAGGCCGCCGACAGGTCATCGGTATAGGTGAAGACAATCGAGTGGGTGATGGGCGGATGGGCCATGCGGTCTTTTCCCAGTCTTGACCGGCTTTGCCGCTGGTCAGGCGATGCGGCCGAAGAGTTTCATGCGGCTGATGCCACCGTCGGGAATGGCGTTGAGCCGCACATGGGTGACCGGCCCACCCGAAATCAGCCGGTCGCTCAGGTCATGAACCTGGTCAGGGCCGAGCTTGGTCTGGGCGACGAGATCCGGCCAGAACATGGAGGAGGCAACGATGGCGGCTTCCGCCTCGGTCCCGAAATCGCTCAGATCTGCGGCCTGGATGCAACAACTGTCGGGAAAATTGCCCTTGAAATGCGCGGTGTCGATGAGTGCCCGTTCAACGATGCCGCGCGCGCCGAGCGCAATGATGATCCATTCGTTGCCGGGCACGCGACGACGGCGGGTTTCCCAGCCATCGCCCATGTCCTTGCCGCGCGCAGGCGCGATCAGTCCGTGCTGGCCGCCATAATGGGCGTCGGAAAAGGCGAGGATGCGTCCGCCGTTGAGGGCAGCCGAAAGCTCGATCTCCCCGCTACCGACCTTGGCGGGATCAAGATGGGGCCGACCGAAGACGCGCAGCCGCGCCACGCCGCCATCGGGATAGATGTGCAGCCTGACATGGTTGAACACTCCATCGCAGGTGCAGCCGAAATAATGATGGGCGCTCGGGCCGAGCGGGGAGGTGGCCAGCACCTCGGTCCAGACCGTTTCTGCATCCGGATCGCCCTCGCTCAGGCAGGCTTCGATGCGGGCGGCTGGCGGAAAGTTGCCGGTGAAATGCGAGGTGTCGATGTCGAAGCCGTCAATCGCGCCGCTGGTCGCCAGCCGAACGACGGCATGATCGTGTCCGAGCACGCGCTTACGCCGACTTTCCCATCCATCCATCCATTTGCCGGTTTCATCGTATTTGTCGGCAATGAAGATCGCCGGTTTATCTTCGAGCATGCGCGCCACGGGCGCAAAGAAATCGTCGGTCGCCGACACCGCTTTGGCACCCAGCGACGCGGAGGCGAGGTTGACAGTGCTGCGGGCAAAAGCGGGAAGGTCGGGGGCGGGATGGGTGCTCAAGGCTGGGGTCCTTTGCGATCTGGTCAGGTCCGGACCATGGAAGTGGTCTGGACCCGACATTTGCATCCCTTCGGCTCACGCACAGGCCATGGTGATTTCCCGGCTTCGCCTGGTGGCGCGTTTGAGTATCTGGTCAAGATTGATAATGCCGCCGAGGCTGGATGGCAACCGCACCGGGGGGCTTCAGCCGACACGCCCGAGCCGGACCAGCGCCAGGTCGAGGGCCTGCAGGAACCGTGACCGGTCGGCCTTGGCGAAGGGCGCAGGTCCGCCGACGATGGCGCCGCCCGCCCGAAGGTCCGACATGATCGCCCGCGTCGCCACCGCCATCCCGATTGATCCTTCGGTAAATGGTTTGCCGGTGGGTGACAGGACGGCCGCCGCGCCCGCCTTCAGGCAGCGTTCGGCCAACAGGATATCTGCCGTCACGACCACTGAGGCCAACGTGGTGCGTTCGACGATGCGGTCATCGGCGGCATCGAAGGAACCCGACACGATCTCCCGGCTGACGAGGGCATCGGTCTCGATCCGCACGTGGCTGTTGGAGATGAACGCAACCGGAATCTGGTGGCGCAGGGCCACCCGCACGCACTCCTCGCGGACGGGGCAGGCGTCGGCGTCGACAAGAATGAGAGGTTGGCTGACGGAGACAAGGGGAAGGGCATCGCTCATGCTTGCGGTGATACAGGCTCGGCGCTCTTGCGCCAACCGCGATCTGTGCGCCGGGCGGGCGGGCGGGTCAGTCGGGCTGTGTTCATGTCGCCCGAAACACGACGAGGCCGCGCCTTGGGTCCTGGCGGAGTCTTGCCCGGTGACCTCGGCCAAACCCTGTTTCCTGTCGGCTCTTGCGGCTAAGCCCTTCAACTGATTGGCGGGATGGTCGGGCCCGGTCGGGCGGATTTCCGATCGGCTCTGGCAAGTGATTGCCAGCACCGGAGACGGCTCTGCGCATGAGCTGAAAATGCCGTCTTTTGCTTGACTTGTGGGCAATCGTGACGGAACACTGCTTGAAGTTTGGCCGCTGAGGAGGCGGTTTCTTGACCGCTCGGCCAGACACAAGACAGACATCTTGGGAGGATGACATGAAATCGATTTCGATCTTGGCCGCTGTGGCCATGACATTGATGGCTGGTGCCGCTTTCGCCCAGTCCGACTACCCGACCGGCCCGGTATCGATGGTCGTTCCCTTCGCTGCAGGCGGCCCGACCGACACCGTCACCCGTCTCATTGCGGAACCGATGAGCAAGGCGCTGGGCCAGCAGGTTGTCGTCGAGAACGTGGCCGGCGCAGGCGGCACGCTCGCCGGGACGCAAGTCGCCAATGCACCTGCCGACGGTTCGGTGGTGCTGATGCACCATATCGGCATGTCCACGGCACCAACGCTGTATCCGGATCTGCCTTACAAGCCGCTTGAGAGTTTCGAGATGATCGGCCTCGTCACCAACGTGCCGATGACCTTGATCGCCCGCAAGGACTTCGAGCCGAACACGCTTGGCGAACTCGTTGACTATGTCAAAGCCAATGCCGACACAGTCACTTACGCCAACGCCGGAATCGGGGCGGCGTCGCATCTGTGCGGTCTTCTGTTCATGAACGCCATCGACACCAAGCTCACAACGGTTCCCTACAAGGGCACCGGCCCGGCGATGACCGATCTTCTGGGCGGCCAGGTCGATTTCATGTGCGATCAGACCACCAACACCACGGGCCAGATCAAGGCTGGCGCAGTCAAGGCTTATGCGGTGACCACGCCTGAGCGGCTTGCGACGCTGCCCGATCTGCCGACCACCGCCGAAGCCGGTCTGGCCGACTTCCAGGTCGGTGTCTGGCATGGCCTCTATGTACCCAAGGGGACGCCACCGGAGGTGGTTGCCAAACTCACCGATGCGCTGCAGAAGGCGCTTGCAGACGAGAATGTGATTGCCCGCTTCGCGGAGCTCGGCACCGCACCGGTGAAGAAGGAAGATGCCACGCCGGAAGCCCACCGCGCCTATCTCGCGGCACAGACCGATCTCTGGAAGCCCATCATCGAGGCCTCGGGCGACAAGGCTCAGTGATCTCGCCGAACCGCTGACAGTCTGCGGGGATGGCTCAAAGCCGTCCCCGAACTGCCGAGTGGACGCGGTGCGCCGCACCGGCTACAGCGCCGCGCGTCCGATTGGATGCGCAGCGCTGCAGGTCCAGCCGGTGACGGCCTTGGGCAAACGGGAGAGCGGCCATGGAAAACAAGAAAGCGCTCAACGACATCCTGTCGGGGGTCATCTTCATCGTTTGCGGCCTGGCGTTCGGCTATGCAGCGTCCAACTACCCGATCGGGACTGCGCTGCGGATGGGTCCGGGATACTTTCCATTGGTGCTGGCGATCCTGCTTTGCCTGATCGGGGTTGGCGTCGTCTTCAAAGGCTTCACCGCCGGCCATGCGGGCGATCCGATCGGTGTTTTCCCCTGGCGCGGCATCGCTCTCATTCTGTGTTCGCTCGTCTTCTTCGGCGTCACCATCAAGGGGCTCGGCCTGGCACCTGCGCTGCTTGTGACCACATTTCTCAGTGCTCTGGCCAGTCGCAACAATACGATCCTCGGCGCGCTCGCCATCGCACTCGCGCTCACCGTCTTCTGCGTGGCCATCTTTTCCTACGGTCTCGGAATCACCGTGCCGGTTTTTGGTCCCTGGACCCGGTTCTGAGGGAGCGCTGCCATGGATCTTCTTGCCAATCTCGCCCTCGGCTTTGAAACCGCGCTCAACCCCTACAACGTGCTTTACTGTTTTGTCGGCGTGCTGCTCGGAACGCTCGTGGGCGTCCTTCCCGGGATCGGGCCAACAGCCACCATCGCCATGCTGCTGCCGATCACATTCTCCTTCGAGCCGGTGACCGCGCTGATCATGCTGGCAGGCATCTACTACGGTGCCCAGTACGGGGGTTCGACCACCGCGATTCTGATCAATCTGCCAGGCGAATCCTCCTCCGCCGTCACGGCCATCGACGGGTACCAGATGGCCAGGCAGGGCCGGGCCGGGCCAGCGCTTGCCACGGCGGCATTGGGGTCGTTCTTCGCCGGTACGGTCGCCACGGTCATCCTCGCCGTCGCCGCCCCGCCGCTCGCCCGCGCCGCGCTCAATTTCGGGGCACCCGAATATTTCTCGCTCATCGTGCTCGGCCTGCTCGCCTCCATCGCGCTCGCCCACGGCTCGATCCTCAAGGCGCTCGGAATGATCGTGCTTGGCCTTCTGCTCGGCATGGTCGGCCAAGACATCTACACCGGCACGCCGCGCTTTACCTTTGGCTACTTCGAACTTTATTCGGGCATCAACTTCGTCTCCGTTGCAGTCGGGGTCTTCGGCGTGGCCGAGATCCTCCGCAATCTTGAAAACGAGACCTCACGCCAGGTCATGATCAAGAAGATCTCCAATCTCTGGCTCACCAAGGCCGACTTCAAGCGCATCGCGGCACCTGTTGTGCGCGGTACAGTGTTGGGGTCCGTGCTCGGCGTGCTGCCCGGCGGCGGGCATGTGCTGTCATCTTTCGCCTCCTATTCTCTTGAAAAACGACTGTCGAAGACCCCGGAGGAATTCGGCAAGGGGGCCATCGAAGGCGTCGCCGGTCCGGAATCGGCCAACAATGCTGCCGCGCAGACCTCCTTCATCCCGTTGCTGACACTCGGCATTCCCGCCCATCCGGTCATGGCGTTGATGATCGGCGCCTTCATCATCCAGGGCATCACGCCGGGGCCAAACGTCATCAAGGACGAACCTGAGCTGTTCTGGGGCATCATCGTGTCCATGTGGGTCGGCAATGTGATGCTGGTGCTCCTGAACCTGCCGCTGATCGGGCTTTGGGTCAAACTTCTGAGCATCCCCTACAAGGTGCTGTTTCCAGCCATCATCGCGTTCGCCTGCATCGGCTGCTACTCGATCAACATGAACGTCTTTGATGTCTATGCCATCGTCGTTTTTGGCCTCTTCGGCTATGTGCTGGTCAAGCTTGGCTGCGAGCCCGCGCCGTTGCTCTTGGGCTTCGTTCTCGGGCCGCTGCTTGAGGAGCATCTGCGTCGGGCGATGATCATCTCGCGCGGCGATCCGATGATTTTTCTCGAGCGGCCGATTTCGGCAACGTTGCTTGGCCTGGCAGCGGTGGCGGTGATCCTTGCCGTGCTGCCGTCAATCCGCAAGAAGCGCGAGGAGGTCTTCGTCGAGGAAGACTGAGCAGGATTGCTGGCAGGTGCAGCCGCGCGCGTCCCGAACGCGCAGAGATCGATGTCTCACTCGGAAGAAATGGCGATGGCGGCAGATTGGCGCCGCGACCGGTTTTCGGCGCGGATGTTGAACCAGTTTGCAAAGAGAATGATCGCCCCGCCGATGAAGACGAAGACATCAAGCGGTTCGCCGTAAAGCAGCATGCCGACAAAGGCGATCAGCGGCAGCCTGAGAAAATCCATCGGCACCACCACGCTCGCCGAGGCAAGTGACAGCGCTTGGGTGAGACAGGCATGGGCGACGATGCCGCAAACCCCGATGAGCGCGAGCCAGGGCAGGGTGGTTGCAGTGGGCCAGGTCATGGATCCATCAAGGAAGGCGCCGCCGAGCCCGAAGCAGAGTTGCATCAGCGTCAGCCAGAACAGGATCGAAACCAGGCTTTCCCGCCCGGTCAGCGCCTTTGTCATGATGATGGTGGCGGCGAAGAAGATTGCGGCCGCCGCGCCAGCGATGAGGCCGGGACTGAGATTGCCCACATCCGGCCGTGCCACCACAAGGATTCCGGCAAATCCCAGACCTGCGGCAAGCGCCCGCGGCCAAGTGATCCGCTCGGCCAGAAACAGGAAAGACAGAAGGATCACCCAGACCGGCGAGGTGAATTCGAGTGCGAAGACTTGCGCCAGCGGGATAAGCCCAAGCGCGTAGAACCAAAGGTTCTGTCCGGTGAAATGGAAGATGTTGCGCACGGCGTGCGTGCCGAGCCGGTCGCTCCGGACCTCGCCGAGCCTGCCGACGGTGGCTGCGACCGCAACGACGATTACAAAGCCAACCAGCGAGCGCCACAGCATGATCTCAAAGGTGTCATGCAGACCCGTGAGCGCGCGTGCCGCCACGGCCATGGCCGAGAAGGAGAGGATGGATCCGATCATCCACAGCGCGGCGGCGAAGGGTCGCTCAGTCTTTGCCATCGCAATTGTCTCCGAAGCATGACGCATGTGACAGCGCCGCGCGTCCACTGGGATGCGCAGCGGTCGCTGTAACCCATAATCTGAATGCATGCAGGGTCTATTCGATCAAGACCGATTGAATGAAACCCACGGGCATCAGGGAAATGGATTTGACATTCGGTCCCCATCCTGGTGCGTCTGAAACCAGATGTCAGATGTCTGAAAATCACGGGATGCAGAAACTTCCCGGGTGTTTTTTGCCTCGCGGTGCAGGCCCGGGAGGGGACGTCAATGGCAAGCAAACAATGGAATCAAACCATGCAGCGCCGCGCATCCAATCGGACGCGCAAAGGCTGCTGTAAACCATTGAATGAATGCACGTCCATTATCGCACAAACGAATCCATTTGTGCGCGACATGCATCAGGTGCAATGCGCTGAAAGGCAGGGATGGTTTGCGGCAAAATCATGCTCGAAAAAACGGTGCATTCGATGAACAGGCTTTCATCGAATGCACGCTTTATCCCAATTTATCAGAACTTGAGAAAAGCTTGCGCGGGAGAGGCTCTGGACTCCCTCGGAAGGGAGCTCAGATCTCAGATGACGGCGAAGACGAAATCCGTCTCGTCGATCTGGCCAGCCGCGTTGGCGACGCGGATGATACCGCCGAGCCCATCACGGATCAGCGCATCAAAGCCGGACGTGTCGATTGTCAGATCGGCGAAGTCGGCGATTGCGGAGTGACTTGTGAAATCGAACAGGTCGGACCCGTTTTCGAAATCCGTGATCAGGTCGATGCCAAAGCCGTTGCCGTAGACGAAGACGTCCGCATCGCCG
>JBBQJA010000021.1:0-64640 GCA_038325465.1 Hyphomicrobiales bacterium
AACGCCGTCGCCGGGCAAAAACGATCCGAGCCGACGGTAGGGCTGCGCCACTTCGGCAAGCGTGCGCCGGATCGTCAGGGTCGAGTTGCGCGGCTTTTGCATGAAACCAAGGCGGATGCCGTATTTCAGCTCGTCGATCACCTTGGGGTACTGGAAATCCGGCACCGTCTCGCGGTCCGGGCCGCGTTCGAGGGCGAGGACCTCGAACCCTTCCTGCGCCAGTTCCATACCCAGGATCGCGCCGGTCCAGCCGAGCCCGATGATGACGGCGTCCTTCTTCGGGTCCGTGCGCGCCATGGGGTCAGGCCCTCTCGCCGGCGATGTCGACCGGGCCGAGCGGATAAGGCTCGTCCCTGCCGACCCATTCGTAGAAATTGGCCCTCGCACCGGGGAAACCGATATAGACCCAGGCCTCCATCCCCGCATTGCCGCCGTATTGCGGGTCCGAAAAGTAGCCCTCTTTGGTGTTCTGCAAAAGCAGCGTCCAGAATTCGCGCAGCGTCGGGTCAAGCGGGACCTCGTCATTTGCAAGCGAGGTCAGGCTGGCGTCCTGCGTGTCGGCGTCGAGATCGGCGAACCCGGAGCCGTGGGTGTCGAGGCACCATTTGTCAAAGGCGGCGATGCCCTCACGGTAGATTTCGGCGGGGGTCAGTGGCGTCTGAGTGCCGAGGGTGGGGTCCGCCTCGGGGTCGAACGGCCCTTCCATGTAAAGGTCGGCGGCGGTGCCGAAGTCACCCGCCAACTGCCGGTCGATGAATACCGGTACGCGGGCCTCCAGCGCGCCGGGACCGTCACCGTCCGAGGGGATCAGGCGGGCCGTGGCGGCCATCACGAAGGCGTATTCGACCGCGCCGAAATATTCGGGCCTGTAGGCAAAAAGGGACACCTCTTGTGCCGCCTGGGCACGGGCCTGGAGCGCCATGACGCTGAGCGCCGCACCGGCGGCGGTCCCGGCGAGGAAGCTGCGGCGGGTGGTATGGATCCGAAATGGCGGCATGTTTTTCTGGCTCCGTTACCGTTGCAAGCCCGGCAGTTCCGTAGTGACGCTAGCCGTCAGCGCGGCCTGCAGCGCCGCGCATCCAATCGGGTGCGTGAATGCCGCCGTAAAACATTGAATGAACGCATGTCGCGCGCGAACGAATCCATTTGTGCGCGACATGTATCGAGGCAACCTGCGTCTCACGTTCGGCGCGGGCAGGACGCATAGTCGCCTGCCATCGCTAAGAACCGAGGATAGGCTGAGCGAGCCAGAACCGCATTAACCTGTATTAGTCTGCGCCCGCGCCGCCCGCGCGGCCGCGCGCGCGGCATGTTGCGATCGGCACGTCGGGGCGCGTCACGGTCACATCGCGCAAGCGTTCGCCGGATTTGAGTTGGTCTGTCATCGCCTTCTCCTTGATCAATGCGCAGGACGCGGCGCGTCAGATCTTCGCCAGCGCATCGCTGAACGTTTTTTTCGGGCCGAAGTTTTCCCATTTGCGAGAAGGCGACGGGGAGAAGAATTTTCGCTCCCCGTGGGTCCGCGGCTCGGCGTAACTGGGTGCCGCTACACTGACCAGATGGCGACATGCGCCGCGCCTCATCTCGCGTTCAGCGATCCGCGGTGCAGCAACATGCCATAAACGCCGCCGAGAACGGCGCCGAACACGAGATGCATCACTAGCGTCAGGACCGGCGCCATGATGCCAAGCTGCATGCCGAAGAACCCGGCGCCCGCCATCGGCATTATCGCCACCATCATGATCAGCCAGGCGCCGACACCAAGGACGACGCCCTTCACCCACAAATCCCCGCCCGGCAGGTGTTGTTCCAACAACGCGAAGGCGACGCCCCAGATCACGGCGCCGATCATGAAATGAATGCCCCAAGCGAGTGCCATCGACACCCCCATCATCACCGCGATCATGCCGACCGGATCCAGCGCGGGCATCAGACCCATCGCGGCCTTAGCCAACATCATCAGTGACAGCACGACAGTTGCCGCAAGACCGGCGAGTATGCCTTTCGCGATAGTGTTCATGGTAAGAGTTCCCCATACAGTTGCTGAAGTCACGATTTTGCCTAAATAACGCGCCGATGGGTTTCTTGTTCCGTTTCCTGCCGGCGAAAAGCGATCATTGTTTCGCGTTCGCGAATAACGCAGGCAGAAACGAGGTTTTTCGGCGGCAGCACCACCCGCGCCCGACGGCGTTTTCCTGCCGGCTTCAGCCGTCCGGGTCTGTCACCGCATCAGCCTCAGCCAGCGCGCCGCCGATGCGGGCTGATCTGCGCGCCTGGCAGCGCCAGTTGGCGCGGGCGACGCATCTTGGTCTTTACGGGCTGATGCTCGGGTTTCCAGTGACCGGCATTCTGCTCACTTTATGGCGCGGCGATGCGCTTGACGTCTTTGGCTGGTCCCTCACCGGCCTCATCGCGCCCAATGAGCCATTGGCGGCGGTGGTGGCTTTCCTGCACAATCTGGTCCTGCCGGTGGTGTTCTATCTTGCAATCTTCGCTCATCTTGGGGCGGTGACGAAGCACCATTTCGGCGAGCGGCGCGTGCTGGAGGTCCGCCGCATGCTGCGGTAATCGCAATTCATGCCCATCGCGGGGTCTCTGTCCCGTTGAAGTGTGCCTGTCCCTCCGCACAGCCAAAGCAAACCGGCATGAGGACGCGCCATGTCCTTTGTGCCTTTGCCGTCATCCCGAAAAGGTGACGGTGCCGCTCGGGTGGTCGCCACTCGTCAATTCCGAAACGATGAACGCCGCCAGGTCATTGCGCGACACCTCGGACTTTCCGAAAGTGCCATTGCGCGACGTCGTCCATGTCCCGGTGCCGGGTGTGTCGGTCAAGGCGAGCGGCTGGACCAGCATGGTGGGAGTGTTTGCCGTCTTGAGCACCAGGATCTGCTTTTCCTTGTCAGCCATCTGCTCACTGAGGAAAAGCCAATAGAACACCTTGAACATGACCGGCAGGGCCTTGCGGGTGTCGCCGGTTCCGAAGGCCCCCACCACGATGATGGGGACTTTGGTGCCTTGAGGAAGGGCGGCGAGAATGGTGCGTGTCCCGACTTCGCAGATGTCGCGGGGTGTCGTGCGGCGCGCGCCCAGGCGCAGTGCAAACGCGTTCTGGGAGTTGCCCAAGGTGATGACGACAGCGTCCTGTCCGGCGAGTGCGGCGGCGACATCGGAGGCGACCATGGCGTCGCCCTCGATGACGGTCAGCCCGTCGGCCGCCGCGATCCGGTCTGCGTTTCGGGCAAATGCCGTGACCATGTGACCGGCGGCCAGCGCCTTTGCGATCACCGCACGGCCTGTCCCGCCAGTTGCGCCGAACACCACCACCCTCATGCGGTCAGCACCGCGATCAGAAGCGCAATCAGCACCGAGTTCACGATATGGAGCACCTGCTCGATATTCTGGGTCTGCAGATATTGCCGGTGGGCCAGCATCATTTCCGGTTTGTCGGACCCAGCGATCAAGGCCATCGCTTGAAGGTCGCGCCGCCGCTTGCCCCTGAACTCGATGACGTTGAGCGTGATCAACGCCGCCAAAGCCCCCAGAATGAGTGCCGGTCTGATCCAGTTGCTTTCCAAATCCCGATTCCCTGTTGTGCTCGATCCGCTTTACACATAGCTAAACGTGACCAACAGTCGAGGCCCTCCCTGCATGAACGCACCAAACAAACCACTTGGCATCGTGACCGGGGCGTCCTCCGGGGTCGGTCTGCACACCACGCACGCCCTGATCAACAAGGGCTGGCACGTCATCATGGCCTGTCGCGACCTCGAGAAGACCGCTCAGGCCGCCAAGTTGCTGGGTCTTCCCGCAGACAATTTCGAGATCATGCACCTGGACCTCGGATCGCTTGAAAGCGTGCGGGCTTTTCACACAGCGTTCAGGGCACGGGGCCGCCCGCTGGATGCGCTGGTCTGCAACGCAGCCACCTATCTGCCGCAGCTCAAAAATCCGATGCGCTCGCCCGAGGGGTTCGAGATCAGCGTCGCCACCAATTATCTGGGCCATTTCCTGCTGGCCAACCTGATGCTGGAGGATCTCACGAAATCCCCCCATCCCCGTCTGGTAACCCTTGGCACGGTGACCGCCAATTCCGAGGAATTCGGCGGCAAGGTTCCCATTCCCGCACCCGCCGACCTTGGCGATTTTCAGGGGCTCAAGGACGGGTTCAAACATCCCGTCGCGATGATCGACGGCAAGCCGTTCAAACCCGGCAAAGCCTACAAGGACAGCAAGCTGTGTTGCATGATGATGAGCCGCGAGCTGCACGCCCGGTATCATGATCAGACCGGCATCGTCTTCAGCACGCTCTATCCGGGCTGCGTCGCCGACACCCCGTTGTTCCGCAACGCACCGCGCACGTTCCAGAAAATCTTCCCGTGGTTCCAGAAGACCATCACCAAAGGCTACGTCTCGCAGCCGCTGTCAGGCCAGCGTGTTGCCGACGTCGTCACCGATCCGGAATTCGCCCAGTCCGGCGTTCACTGGAGCTGGGGCAACCGCCAGAAGACCGGGCGTGAGGCGTTTTCGCAAAGCCTGTCGTCCAAGGCTACCGATGTCGCCCGGTCCGCGCTGTTGTGGGACCTCAGCGCAGCGCTGATCGGCACGGCGTCCCCAACATCGCAAGTCCAGTCCTGACGTTTGCATCGCTTGCGCAATTGCAGCGAAAGTGGCACCGCTTTCGCGTCCGGGATTGCGTCAAAACAAGAGGAGAGAGCTATTCCGGCGATTCTGACAACGCCGGAATTGCTCGACGTGTTGAACGCACGAAATGGCGCTTGCCGTCGGTCAGAACACCGCGTGATCGCCGCGATCATCGCTTGCCTCGCCGTCGAGCAGGCGCCCGTAGTGGGCAAACAAGGTCTCGGTGCCCGCTGAAGGGGTAGCGTCAGCATCATATTTGCCGGTGAGCGGATCCAGCACGAGCATGGATTCGGTGGCGTAGTAAAGTCCGATGCCGGCGAGTTCAGCCTTGTCGGCAATTGCCGGGCTGAAGTGGCCCAGCCCGGCCAGCACCCGGCGGATAAAGCCAAGCATCGCCGGAGGCACTTTCGTGAACGCAGGTTCGCGGCCAAGCAGCGCGAACAGGTGCTCGCCCTGTTGTCGGGGCGTGATGGCCTGTCCCGGCCCGCCAATCGGCAGCACGCGGTTCCAACGGCTTTCATCGTCAAGGCATTCGGCGATGTAGGTGCCAAGATCGCCATCACTGATCGGCTTGCAAGCCGTCAGCCGCCCATCGCCAAAGATGAGAAACGGCTTGCCGCGCTTCACGCGATCAATCTGGCCGGACAGCGATTTGAAGAAAGCGGTTGGCCGCACGATCGAGTAGGTGAGCCCGGACTGGATCAGAGCCTCTTCGAAGGCGAGCTTGGCCTGCTGAAAGGCAAGCTTGGGCTTTTGCACACAGATGGCCGACAGCAGCACCATCTGCGTGACACCGACCTGTTTTGCAGCCTCCAGCGCCAGCATGTGGGCTTTGTGATCAATGGCCCAGGCATCCTTGGTCGTGCCGGTGCGCGAGGCCAGACAGGAGACAAGCGCATCGAACCGCTCACCGCAAAACCCGTCGCGGGCAATCGACGCGCTATCGGTCACATCACCAAATCTGAGGCTTGCGCCCTCGAGGATTTTCGCGGTTTGGTCGGCCGAAAGCGCGCCATCCGGCCCGGCCTTTTGCCGCACGAAACAGACGACCTCGTGACCACGGGCAACGAGCGCGCGCGCTGTGGCCCGGCCGATCGTTCCGGTGGCGCCAAGAAGAAACACGCGGAGCGGACGCGGAGAGGTCGGTGCGGCGGTTGAAGGTTCGGGTCGGGTGTCAGCCATTGCGAGCGGTATCTCGATGCATGCGGGAACGTTGTGCAGACCGGTGGATCGGATATCAGACCTGGACTGCTGTTTCAGCGCGTCCGAAACCAAATGTCAAACGGGTAAAATTCACTGGATCCCGAAATCTGCCAGTGGTTTCCTCATTGTGGCTCTGCGGTTGAGACCGCGCACCGGACGCGGCGAAACTCTGACATGCCGCCTGATTTCGACCTTAAATCGGTTCCGCTTTCGCCAAATGTGCGCTAGCACCAAGGTCGAGCACCAAGGTCAGGTCTGATTCAGAGACCCGTTTGCGGCGGAAGGGCATTTCGGCATGAAGCACACCGCGTTCCTGAAAATCTGCCTGAAGGCAGCCCCGGGACGGCTGGCACCGGCCTTCAAGTTTCTTGCCAACGGTTGAGCGCATGATTGAAGGTCCGTCCAGGCAGATGCCGAAACCATCCAACACACGAGGGGCCGTTTTTCAGGTGCCATTCAACTGGCTGCTCGGCTTGCTGGCGCTGGCCGCCATCGGCCTGTCGGTTGTCCAACTGGAAGGCGCAAGATCCGGCCTCACCATCGAAGAATTGCAGATCGGCACCACGCCCGCGACCCTTTTCCGCCTGCCCGGTGCCAGAGGCCCGGTTGTCGTGGTCGCCCATGGCTTTGCCGGCTCGCGCCAGTTGATGCAGGCCTATTCCCTGACGCTGGCGCAATCGGGCTACACTGTCCTTGCGTTTGATTTCGAGGGACACGGGCGCAACCCGATCCCGATGTCGGGCGATGTCACCTCAATCGACGGAACGACGGCGCTGCTGGTTGCCGAGACGCGCGGCGTGATCGAGTTTGGCCGAACGATACAGAACGCCTCGGGCGACATCGCCCTGCTTGGCCACTCGATGGCAACCGACGTCATCGTGCGTGCGGCCATCGCCGAGCACAAGGCTGGCAGGCGGATCGGCGCGGTTGTGGCGATTTCCATGTTCTCCGACGCGGTCACCGCAAACGAGCCCGACAGGCTTTTGATGATTTCCGGCCAGTGGGAAGGCACGCTGCGGGCGATCGCACTCCAAAAGTTGCGCCTGGTGCAGCCCGACGCTGTCGAAGGTTCGAGCGTCGACGCGGGTGACGTGACGCGCCGGGCCATCGTTGCGCCCTCTGTCGAACATGTCGGCGTCCTGTTCAGCGCCACGGCACTTGAGGAGTCGCGAGAGTGGCTCGATGCATCGTTTCAGCGAACAAGCACCGGCCCGATCATCGCCCCCGGCGGTTGGATCGTCCTCATGATGGGCGGCATCGTCGCCTTGTTGCGTCCCCTGACGCAGCTGTTGCCGCGCCAGGTGGCTCCCTTGGCGACGGCCGGGCCGCTGCCGCCTGCTGCCATCCCCGTCAGACGGTTCTGGGTGGCTGTGCTGCTCCCGGCGGTTCTGGTGCCGCTTGTTGGCACGGCGCTTTATGTGCCGTTCATGCCGGTGCTTGTGGCTGACTATCTGATGGCCCATCTCGCAGCCTATGGCGGGTTGCAACTGATGCTGGTGTGGCGTCGTGGCGGCCCCGGGCTTTCGGTCGCTGCCGTCCTGCTCCTCACCATCTGGGGAATCGCGGTCTTCGGTTTCGCCATGGATCGATATGTGGCGAGCTTCCTGCCGAATGCGGAACGGCTGCTGATCATCGCGGTCCTGTGCGTCGGAACGATCCCGTTCATGGTCGCCGACAGCATTGTTACGGGTGCTGGTCAGGGCCCTGTGTGGCGGCGTATCGTGGCCCGCCTGGCACTCTTGCTTTCACTCGCAGCAGCGGCGCTGATCGACCCCGAGCGGCTGATGTTTTTGTTCATCATCCTGCCGGTGATGGTGCTTTTCTTCGCGGTGCATGGTCTGATGGGACGATGGACGGCGCAAAGAAGCGGGGCGCTTTCGGCGGGAATCGGGCTTGGGCTTTGCCTCGCCTGGGCGCTCGGTGTCAGCTTTCCCTTGTTCAGCGCCGGATAAGGTCGGCCGTCGCGGCGGTCGTGGCGCGTTTGTGTTTCCCCGAGATGACTGGCGCACGCGCAGATGCAATGTGACATTTGCAATGGGTATGCTTCGGCGGATCAGACTCTCCCTTTGCGTGCGTCACCATTTCACAGCCCCAGCACATTCGCGGTCTGATCGGCAAAGACGAGGAACTCGATTGCGGTGAGCGTGTCGGTGCCCTTGCCCGGTCCCGCGCCGCACGCCAAGCAGCACCCCGGCAAACAACAGACACCATGGAAGGCAAACCTTTCAGTTATCGGGATAGGCTGCAAGGTGAGTTGATCCGGCAACGGAAAGTACGAACCGAGAAGGACCGTAGATTAAGTCTTGAAAATGTATATTTTATTTTTCGGAAACGTTTTATATTTTATTTTGAGATTCTTATAAATGTGATGCAATTTAAAAAAATTACAGAAATGAGAATACCCCTGATAGATGCTCTGAAGATAAAGATACAACACTTGGTACAGCTGATGCGGCTGCGGTCTTTGGAGAGACGCCACGGTCAGGCGATCAGCTGGCCACCGTCGATTTCCAGCGTCTGGCCGGTGATGTGCCCCGACAGCGCGCTTGCACTCAGCGTGCCTGCGGCGCATCCTGTTCCCATTGACGTCTGTCAGGTTGATGCATGTCGCGTACAAGTGGATTCATGCGCGCGATAACGTACATGCATTCATTCAATGTTTTGCAGCGGCATTCACGCATCCGATTGGATGCGCGGCGCTGTAGGCATCGCAAAACGCGCTGCGTTTCCGTGCTGATCAGCCTGTGTTCCGATCGGGAGTTTCGCAATATTCCATTTTTGAGTTTCGGTTATTTTCGTTTGACATTCGTTAAAGGTTCGTTTTATCCTGTTGATCATCAGGGGCGCGGACCCATTGTCGGCGCATGGGAGCATGTGGCAAAGGCTGTTCAAGCCAGCCGCGAGGTGCCTTGAAGATGGGGCTTGGGAGGGCTTCACCGACATGTTGCAATTGGACGCTGTCTCCAAGATTTCCGGCGCGAGCGCGCACATCTCCGATGTGTCGCTGAGCCTGGAAAAAGGCACGCTCAACGTGCTTCTTGGACCGACGCTGTCGGGCAAGACGAGCCTCATGCGCATCATGGCCGGTCTCGACCGCCCGACCTCGGGCCGGGTTTTGAGCGACGGGCGCGACGTGACCGGAGAGCCGGTTCAGAAGCGCAATGTCGCCATGGTCTACCAGCAATTCATCAACTACCCGGCGCTGACGGTGTACGAGAACATCGCGTCGCCGCTCCGGATTCGTGGCGCTGACAAGGCCAGCATCGACCGCGAAGTCAAGCAGGCGGCGGATCTGCTGCGGCTCGGACCCTATCTTCAGCGCACGCCGCTCAGCCTGTCGGGCGGCCAGCAACAGCGCACGGCACTTGCCCGCGCCATCGTCAAGAAGGCGGGCCTCGTCCTGCTTGATGAACCACTTGCCAATCTCGACTACAAGTTGCGCGAAGAGCTGCGCGCCGAATTGCCGAAAATCTTCTCCGAATCGGGTGCGATCTTCGTCTACGCCACCACCGAACCGTCCGAGGCGCTGCTTCTGGGTGGGCGAACCGCCACGCTCAGCCAGGGCCGCGTGACGCAATTCGGGTCGACTGTCGACGTCTTCCGTAACCCGGTCGATCTCATCACCGCGCAGACCTTCTCCGATCCGCCGATGAACGTGCTTGCGATGGAGAAGCGCGGAAGCCTGTTTGTTCGCGACAACATGTCGAGTATCCCGGTGCCGTCGGGACTTGCGCCGATAACTGAGGGTCCTTGCACGCTCGGCTTCCGGCCGCACAATCTGTCGCTTGCGGCTGGGCCCGGGACCGTTGTTCTGGAGGCAACGGTCGTGGTGACCGAGATCACCGGCTCGGAGAGCTACGTCCACCTCACCCATGGCGATGCCAAATGGGTGATGCTGACCAAGGGCATCCACGATTTCGCCACGGGGACCGCACTCAACGTGCATCTGGACACCCGCCACCTCCTCGTCTTTGACGACGCCGGACGGACCGTGCGCGGCAAGGGAGCCTGAGGACACATGGCCCGCATCAGTCTCGACCATATCCGCCATTCCTACCTTGCCAACCCTTCGAAAGACGAGGATTTCGCGTTGCGCGAGGTCCATCACGAGTGGGACGATGGCGGTGCCTATGCCCTGCTTGGTCCGTCGGGATGCGGCAAGACGACGTTGCTCAACATCATCTCGGGGCTGTTGCATCCCTCCCACGGCAAGATCTTGTTCGACGGGCGCGACGTCACCAATCTGGCCACCGAAGAGCGCAACATCGCGCAGGTGTTCCAGTTTCCCGTCGTCTACGACACCATGACGGTCTACGACAATCTCGCCTTCCCGTTGCGCAATCGCGGCGTCGGCGAAGCCGATGTGCGGGCCCGCGTGAACGAAGTTCTGGAGATGATCGATCTTGTGGGGATCGCCGACCGCAAGGCGCGGGGACTCACGGCCGACCTCAAGCAGAAGATCTCGCTTGGACGCGGCCTGGTGCGCGCCGATGTCAACGCCATCCTTTTTGACGAGCCTCTAACCGTGATCGACCCCCACATGAAATGGCAGTTGCGCTCGCAGCTCAAGCTTCTTCACCGGCAGTTCGGCCACACCATGGTCTACGTCACTCACGACCAGACCGAGGCGCTCACATTCGCCGACAAGGTTGTTGTCATGTATGGCGGCGAAATCGTGCAGATCGGCACGCCGGAGGAACTGTTCGAGCGTCCGAGCCACACATTCGTGGGCTATTTCATCGGCTCGCCAGGCATGAACGTGCTGCCAGTGCGGCTCGAAGGTGCCGTCGCCCATCTCGGTGGACAGGCCATCGCGCTGCCCGGCGCGATGGAGGCGGGCACGGACAAGCGGACCGAACTTGGCATTCGCCCCGAATATGTGCGGCTCGGAAACACCGGCATGCCCGTTTTGGTGAGCAAGGTCGAGGACATCGGCCGTCAGAAGATTGTCCGCGCCAAGCTTGAAGGCCACGATCTGGCGATTGTGCTCAGCGAGGACGGCGTGGTGCCCGCCGATCCGCGCGTGGAATTCGATCCGAAGGGTATCAACATCTATGCCGACGACTGGCGCATCGGGACGGGAGGCTGAGCATGGACAAGCCCTGGAACAACAAGGCCTGGTTCATGGTGCTGCCGATGCTGGTGCTGGTCGCCTTCTCGGCCGTGGTGCCGTTGATGACGGTGGTCAACTATTCGATCCACGATACCTTCGGCAACAACCAGTTCTTTTGGGCCGGAACCACCTGGTTTGAAGATGTGCTGAGCTCCTCGCGCTTCCATGACGCACTCCTGCGCAATTTGGCCTTCTCGGCCATCATTCTCATCATCGAGATACCGCTTGGAATCTTCGTGGCGCTCAACATGCCGCGCAAGGGCTTGGGCGTTCCGGTCTGCCTGGTGCTGATGTCGCTGCCGCTGCTTATTCCGTGGAACGTGGTCGGCACCATCTGGCAGGTGTTCGGTCGCGTCGACATCGGTCTGCTCGGTCATACGATGGCCGCGATCGGCATCGACTACAATTATGTCAACGATCCCTTCGACGCCTGGGTCACCATCGTCGTCATGGATGTCTGGCACTGGACGAGCCTGGTGGTGCTTTTATGTTATGCCGGTCTCGTCTCGATCCCGGACGCCTATTACCAGGCCGCCAAGATCGACGGTGCCTCACGTCTTTCGGTGTTCCGTTACATCCAGCTGCCGAAGATGAACCGGGTGCTGCTGATTGCGGTGCTGCTGCGCTTCATGGACAGCTTCATGATCTACACCGAGCCCTTCGTCGTCACCGGCGGCGGACCCGGCAACGCCACCACCTTTCTGTCCATCGATCTGGTCAAGACCGCTATCGGCCAATTCGACCTCGGACCGGCTGCGGCGATGTCGCTCATCTACTTCCTGATCATCTTGTTGTTGTCGTGGGTGTTCTACACCGTCATGACGACCTATGACGCGAAAGGCTGAGGCGACCATGGCAACCGACATGACAGCCTATTCCGCATCCGATCCGGCGTCGGCCGCACTGGCCAGACGTGCCCGGCGAACGCGGCGCTCAAACGCAATCGCGCGGCTGTCGCCGCTGGTGCCCGCACTCTACATCTTCCTCTTGATGCTGCCGATCTACTGGCTCATCAACATGAGCTTCAAGACCAACACCGAAATTCTCGGCACATTCTCGCTCTGGCCACAGAACCCGACGATCGCGAATTACAAGGTCATCTTTACTGATCCGGCCTGGTACAACGGCTACATCAACTCGATCATATATGTGGTGATGAACATGGTGATTTCGGTCACCGTGGCGCTGCCTGCGGCCTACGCGTTTTCGCGTTACCGGTTTTTGGGCGACAAGCACCTGTTCTTCTGGCTGCTCACCAACCGCATGGCACCGCCCGCAGTTTTTGCGCTGCCCTTCTTCCAGCTCTATTCGGCGTTCGGGCTGATTGACACCCATATCGCGGTCGCCCTCGCCCACTGCCTGTTCAATGTGCCGCTGGCGATCTGGATCCTCGAAGGCTTCATGTCCGGCGTGCCCAAGGAAATCGATGAGACCGCTTACATCGACGGCTACTCGTTTCCGAAATTCTTCGTCAAGATCTTCATGCCGCTGATCGCATCGGGCATCGGGGTCGCCGCCTTCTTCTGCTTCATGTTTTCCTGGGTGGAACTGTTGATCGCCCGCACGCTCACCGTCACCGACGCCAAGCCAATCGCCGCGACGATGACCCGCACGGTCTCGGCCTCCGGACTTGACTGGGGCGTGCTTGCTGCCGCAGGCGTGCTGACCATCATCCCCGGCGCGCTGGTCATCTGGTTTGTCCGCAACTACATCGCCAAGGGCTTTGCCCTGGGCCGGGTCTGAGGGAGGACGACATGGCCGACATCGCACGTCGCAACACGCGCTGGCCCCTGGCGCTGGCTGCCGTGCTGATAACCTACGTGGTTGCAATCGGGCTTCTGTTCGTGTCGCTGCCGGTCAAGGACGGGGTGCGCGACTGGTTTGCCCCCCTCATTCCGGGCGGCTGGATGGCCTGGTCGTTCCCCGGCGCGGTGTTCTTTCTCACAATCGCCACACTGCTGTTGCTGATGGCAGTGTGGGAATATGCGCGGCCCGGAGGCTCGCCGCGCATTGGCATTCTCCGCTTTGAAACCACGCGCGGCGACCGACTTTTCGTCTCGCTCCTGGGTTCGGCGTTCATCAATCTCGCCTGGCTCGGACTTGTTGGTCCGAACCTGTGGTGGGCTCTTGCCCTGTCGGTGGTCTACGCAATCGGCGTGTTCCGCCTGGTCTAGGGTACAGTATGCCGGAAGCGGCAATTCCGCCGTTTCCATTTTCGCAATCGGGAGGAACTCATATGCGAAAAAATCTTCTGCTCTCAACGGCGGCGCTTGCGCTTGTTCTCGGAGCATCTTCGGCGCAGGCCGGCATGGATGAGGCGAAAGCCTTCCTCGATGCCGAAATCGGCGACATGTCGACGCTCGACCGCGCGGCCCAGGAAGCCGAAATGCAATGGTTCATCGATGCGGCAAAGCCGTTCGCAGGCATGGAAATCAAGGTCGCATCCGAGACGCTGACCACCCATGAATATGAATCCAAGACGCTGGCGACGGCTTTTGCAGCCATCACCGGCATCAAGGTCACCCACGACCTGATCGGCGAAGGCGACGTGGTTGAAAAGCTGCAGACCCAGATGCAGACCGGCGAGAACATCTACGATGCCTATGTCAACGACTCCGACCTCATCGGCACCCATTGGCGCTACCAGCAGGTCCGCAACCTGACCGACTGGATGGCAGGCGAAGGCATGGATGTCACCAATCCGGGTCTCGATCTGGCTGACTTTGTCGGAATCTCGTTCACGACGGCACCGGACGGCAAGCTCTACCAGCTTCCCGACCAGCAGTTCGCCAACCTTTACTGGTTCCGGTACGACTGGTTCAACGACGAGAAGAACAAGGCCGACTTCAAAGCCAAATACAACTATGATCTTGGCGTTCCGGTCAACTGGTCAGCCTACGAGGACATCGCCGAATTCTTCACCGGCCGTGAAATCGACGGCAAGAAGGTCTATGGTCACATGGACTACGGCAAGAAGGACCCGTCACTCGGCTGGCGCTTCACCGATGCCTGGCTCTCGATGGCCGGCAATGGCGACAAGGGCATTCCGAATGGCCTTCCGGTCGACGAATGGGGCATCAAGGTCAATGAAAAGTCGCAACCGGTCGGCTCCTGCGTGGCCCGCGGCGGTGACACCAACGGCCCTGCTTCGGTTTATGCCATCCAGAAGTATCTGGACTGGTTGAAGGCCTATGCACCGCCGGAAGCCCAGGGCATGACCTTTGGCGAAGCCGGTCCGGTTCCCGCGCAGGGCAACGTTGCCCAGCAGATCTTCTGGTACACGGCCTTTACCGCAGACTCGGTCAAGCCAGGCCTGCCGGTGGTCAACGAGGATGGCACGCCGAAGTGGCGCATGGCACCCTCGCCGCATGGCGTCTACTGGAAGGACGGCATGAAGCTCGGCTACCAGGACGTGGGATCGTGGACGCTGATGAAGTCCACGCCTGTCGACCGCGCAAAGGCCGCATGGCTCTATGCGCAGTTCGTCACCTCCAAGACCGTCGATGTGAAGAAGAGCCAGGTTGGTCTCACCTTCGCGCGTGAATCGACCATCCAGGACAAGAGCTTCACCGATCGCGCCAAGGATCTGGGCGGTCTGGTCGAGTTCTATCGCTCTCCGGCCCGCGTCCAGTGGTCGCCGACCGGCACCAACGTGCCTGATTACCCGAAGCTGGCTCAGCTTTGGTGGCAGGCGATCGGCGATGCGTCGTCGGGCGCCAAGACTGCCCAGGCAGCCATGGACTCGCTCTGCGAAGAGCAGGAAAAGGTGATGGAGCGCATCGAGCGCGCCGGCGTGCAGGGCGACATCGGTCCGAAGCTGGCCGACGTGAAGACGCTTGAAGAGTGGAATGCGGATGCCGTCTCGAAGGGCAATCTCGCGCCGCAGCTCAAGATCGAGAACGAAAAAGAACAGCCCATGACCGTCAACTACGACGAACTGGTCAAGAGCTGGCAGTAAGGTCGGCTCCGGCTCCGGCCGGACAGCATCGCACTGTGAGGAACGAGGGGGGCGGGCAACCGCCTCCCTTTTTCGTGGTCCGCAGAAAAGGGGGGATCCGGAGAAGTCAGCAGGTCTGTCTCGGGTCAAGCGGGAAAAAGCCCGCCCCCGGGCTTCACGCAGCCTGGCACAAGCGGCAGGCGCCGCGCAGCTCGACTGTGGTCTTGCGCGGGACGAACTGAGCGGCTTCGGCGATGGCGCTCAAGTCGCGCGCGATCTTCGGATCGGAGATCTCGGCCACATGGCCGCAGATATCGCAGATCGCAAAGGCGATCGTCTCGTTGGTCTCGCAGCCGGGCTGGCGGCAGGCGACGAAGGCATTGAGGCTTTCGAGCCGGTGAACCATGCCGATTTCCACCAGTTTGTCGAGCGCCCGGTAAACCTGCAGCGGGGCGCGCAAACCGTGCACGCGCAGTTGGTCCAGGATGGTGTAGGCGCTCAGCGGACCGACGGCGCAGGCAAGCTGGTTCATGACCAGCGACTGGTTGCGGGTCAGGCCCGCGAGGTCGGGTTGATGGTGGTGGTGATCGCTCATGCCCGTCCGCCCGTTTCGGTCTCCTCAGCTCCGGTTCTGGCACGCATCAGCCAGCCTGCCAAGGGTGAAAGGCTGATCAGGAACAGTGCCAGCGCTGCCACGACGATGGACGGCCCGGACTGGGTGTCCCACTCAAGCGACGCGGCAAGCCCGCCTGCCACTGCGACCATGCCGATGAGCGCAGCGATGACGGCCATCTGTTCCGGCCCGGCGGCGAACCGGCGGGCGGCCGCGGCCGGAATAATCAGCATGGCGGTGATCAACAGCACGCCGACGATCTTCATCGAGATCGCGATGACGGTGGCCATCAGCAGCATGAAGACGAGGTTGGCGCGCTCGGGGTTCATGCCCTCGGCCTGAGCCAGTTCGCTGTTGACGGTACCCGCAAACAGCGGCCGCCAGATGATGGCCAGCACGCCAAGCACGCCGAGCCCGCCAATCCAGACAACGGCCACATCAAGCCTGGACACCGCCAGGATGTCGCCGAAGAGAAAGCCCATCAGGTCGATGCGCAGCCAGGTCATCGAGGACAGGACGACCAGGCCAAGCGCGAGCGAGGAATGGGCCAGGAGGCCAAGCAGCGCATCTGAGGACAGCGAGGCGTGGCGCTGCAGCATCAACAGCGCCACCGAGACCGTGGCTGAAATGGCAAAGACCGCAAGTGTGATGTTGATTTCGAACAGAAACGCCAGCGCCACCCCCAGAAGTGCGGCATGCGACAGCGTATCGCCGAAATAGGCCAGCCTGCGCCAGACGATGAAGCAGCCGAGCGGGCCAGCCACCGCCGCCGTGCCGAGACCAGCCAGGAGCGCGCGGGTGAAGAAATCATCAAGCATCGGTGGCACCTGAGCGGCCCAGGCCGTCTCCTTGGCGGGCCGCACCTTCGCCCGGGCCAGGCTTGCCCACGTGGTGGTCCTGGTCATCCTGGTCATGGCCATGATGGTGGTCATGATGGTGGCCGTCGCCGGGATGGCAATGGTCGGTGATGGTGCCGTCGGCATGGCGCACACGCCCGTCGGCGAGATGGTCGTGATCGTGGTGATGCGCGTAGACAGCGACCGAGGAGGCCGCGCGGACGCCGAAAAGGCGTTTGTACTCGTCGCTCTCGGTCACGGCGACCGGCGAACCCTGGCAGCAGACATGGCCATTGAAGCAGATGACGCGGTCGGTGGCAGCCATCACCACATGCAGATCGTGGGAGATCAGCAGCACGCCGCAGCCGATTTCATCGCGGATGCGCTTGATGAGATCGTAGAGCGCGATCTCGCCGGTGAAGTCCACGCCCTGCACCGGTTCGTCGAGAACCAGAAGTTCGGGCTTGCGGGCAATCGCGCGGGCGAGCATGGCACGCTGGAATTCGCCGCCCGACAAGGTCCGGACCTCGGCGCGGGCGAGATGGGAGACGCCGGTGGCGGCAAGCGCGCGGGCCGCCTCGGTGGCCGAAACCCGCGCCGTCAGGCTCATCAGACGCTCGACCGAGAGCGGCAGGGTCCAGTCGATGGCCAGCTTCTGCGGCACATAGCCCACACGCAGGCCAGCGCGGCGCTCGGCACGGCCTTCGTCGGCGGCAAGCACGCCAAGCGCCATCTTTGCCGTGGTTGATTTTCCCGAGCCGTTGGGGCCGATCATTGTGACGATCTCGCCAGGACGCACGGCGAGATCAACGCCGCGCACCAGCCAGCGGCCTGCCCGCTTCACGCCGGCGCCGGTCAGTTGGACGAGGGGATCGGCGGGTTTGAGCACGGCGGCATCCTGAGAATTTCGGTCTTGCGCTGCTTTATCTCACACGTTATACCGTTACGCAAGAATGTGATTTTATAACATGACAAATGGAGTGTCCCATGCGACCGATGCGTTCCATCCTTCTTTGCACAACCGTCATTGCCGCAACAGTCAGCACCGCTCAGGCTGAGGTCGCGGTGATGGCTTCGATCAAGCCCATCCATTCGCTGGTCGCCGCCGTCATGGACGGTGTGGGAACGCCGGGGCTGATCGTGGAAGGCACCGGATCGCCTCATACCTACAGCCTCAAGCCGTCTCAAGCCGAGGCGCTTCAGGAGGCCAAGCTGATTTTCTGGGTCGGCCATGAGATGGAAGCTTTCCTGGAAAAGCCGATCGGGTCCATTGGAGCGGATGCAAAGGCGATCTCGCTGATCGACGCTCCTGGCCTTGTTCGCCTGCCCTTCCGGGAGGGGGGTGCCTTCGATAGCCACGACGATCACGTCGAAAAGGCCGGGCACGATCATGACCATGACCACGCCAAGGAGGCTGCCGCCGACGATCACGGGCACGATGACGATGCTTTCGACGGCCACATCTGGCTTGATCCCATAAACGCCAAAGTGATGGTGCAGGAGATCGAGGCGGCGCTTGTGGACGCAGATCCGACAAATGCAGCGAGGTATCAGGCCAATGCGGAGGCGCTGGAGGTGCGGCTCGGTGCGCTCGTTGCCGATATTCAGGCCGAGGTCGACCCGGTCAAGGACAAGGGCTTCATCGTTTTCCACGATGCCTACCAATACTTCGAAAAGCGTTTCGGCATCATCGCCTCCGGCTCGATCACGGTGAGCCCGGAGACGCTGCCGGGCGCGCGGCGCGTTGGCGAAGTCCGGGACAAGGTGCGCGACCTTGGCGCAACCTGCGTCTTTGCCGAGCCGCAGTTCGAGCCAAAACTTGTCTCGGTGGTCATGGAAGGCTCGTCGGCGAAATCGGGCGTGCTCGATCCGCTGGGGGCTTCACTGAACCAAGGTTCCGAGCTCTATTTCGAACTGATCCGCAATCTGTCCACCTCGCTGACCGACTGCCTCGGCGGATCAAGCTGAACGGCCGGGCCCGCCGCAATGTCCGGCACTCCAGTGAGCCGAAGACGGGCGATCCATCTGTTGGCCCGGCACAGGACGGATCCATTCTGTCAATCCTCGAGCGGCACCACGTCGACCACCTGCTTGGTCTTGTGACCGCCTGAAATGCGCATGGCACCCCGGACCGGCACGACGTCGGAATAGTCCCGGCCATAGGCGACTACCACATGGTCGGCACCTGCATACATGTCGTTGGTGGGATCGAACTCGACCCAACCGGTCTCAGGCCCGCACCATGCCCTCACCCAGGCATGCATGGCATCGGCACCTTCGAGCCGAGGTTTGCCTGGCGGCGGCAGGGTGCGCAGAAATCCCGACACGTAGCCTGCAGGAATGCCGAGGCTGCGCAGAGCCGAGATCATGATCTGGGTGAAATCCTGACAGACCCCGCGTCTCTTCTCGAAGGCCTCGAGAATGGGCGTGCGGACGGTGGTGGCCTTGGAATCAAATTTCATGTCGGCATGAATCCTGCGTCCGACGCGGTCGACCGTGGCGAGAACGGTTTCGGCCCCGGCGGCCGCGTGGCGGGCGAAGGCGGCGATCACCGGTTCAAGCGGGACCTTGGGTGATGGCGCGAGGAAGTGGGCGGGCGACTGGGCACCGACGTCGCTCCAATCGAGAAGCAGCGCTCCGAGCGCCTCGCGCGTGAGACCTTGCTCACGCGGTGGAGCCGCGCTTTCCACCTTCACCCGGGCGTGGAGGCGGATGGAAATGTCGCTCACGGTTTCGGAAAATCCCGCTTCGGTGACGCAATTGCCGAAAAAGTCGACCCGGTCGCGCCGCGTGGACGGCTCGGGATCGAAAGACACCCGACCCGCAACCAGATGCTGGCGCAGCGGCAGTTCGAGCGGCATCAGATGCATGATCTGCCGTGCGCCTGCGGCCGGCGAGACGAAGGTGTAGGTGATCAAGGAGGTGATGTCGTAGCGCATGGCAATCAGCTTATGTAGCTGTCGGCGATCTCGGTTGTGAGATCGTAGATAGCCTTGGAAATGGCTTTGAGCGCCGCTCTGTCAAGCGTACGTGGCGTGTGTACGGCGAGATCGGTGTGAAGCCTGAGCGCCGTGCGCGAGAGGGCGGAAAGCTGCCCATTGACCTCGGCACCGGGCAGCAGGTTGATCTGGTTGCGAATTTCGTCGATATGATAGGCGATGGAGCGCGGATTGAGAAGATCGAGCGCGAGCAGGTCAACCGTCGTCTCCCGGCTCGTGGTGACCGAATAGCGGCGGCGATGGCTCATGACGCTGTCCCCCACTTCCACGCAGAGGTCGAAGCCGCCCTCCGGAGCATCGCGGTCGGCAAAGACGGTGAGCAGGTTTGCCATGGCGAGCGCGCGTTCGATCGAGCGGCCAAGTGTGAGGAAGCGCCAGCCGGTAAACCGGTACATGTTGTCGTGCACCAGACCGGAGAAACCGGTGATCTTGCGCAAAAGCACGCCCATGGCGGAGGCTGCATCGTCGCCCGGCTGAACCCGTGGCGTCATCGACCCGATGGTGCGTTGCAGATCCGACAACGAGGCCCAGGCATCCACAGAGAACCGGTCGCGGATATGGCCGGCGCTGAAAACCGCCGAGCCGACCGTGTCGGCCAGTTCCTTCGGCAGGCCCTCCTCCACCGCAACATCACGGTGCTCAAGATAGGTTGAAAGTTGCTCCAGAAGCGGCGTGTCGGCATCCTGCGTATCGCTCAGGCGGCTGTTGTAACTGCGGATCAGACGCATGATGCCTTCGGCGCGTTCGACGTACCGTCCGAGCCAGAACAGGTTGTCGGCCGCCCGGCTCGGCAGGATGCCCGGCAACCTCCGGATGAAGGTCTCGTTCTGGTGCGGCAACATGGAATCCTGGGCCACCGGGCCATCAGACACCACCCAGACATCAGCAACAGTGCCGCCGCGACGGATCGAAACGGCTGAAGGATCCTCACCCGCCGCAAGCCTGGCATAGCCACCCGGCATGACCTGCCAGCCGGTCTGGGTACGCGCCAGAAAAACACGGATGCTCATGGGCCGTGGCACCAGACGGCCAGCGCTCCAGGCGGGTGTCGTCGACAGCGTGACGAGTTCCTGGCCGACGAGGCTCGGACCTTCGGCCTCAAGCCAATCAGCAAGGCTGCCCGGAACCCCTTCCGGCATGACGCCGGCGACAGCTGTGCGGTCATCGAGTTCAAGCGGCAGACGGGTTGAATTTGCGGCGGCGATCATCATCCGCCCGGCATTGGCCAGCACATGCCGTCGCTCTTCAGCGCCGCCGCACCACCACGTGGCAATATTGGGCATCAGGAGCTTCTGACCGGTCAGAAGTTCCGACAGGCGCGGCATGAAAGCGAGAAAGGCGCGGCTTTCCAGGATGCCTGCGCCAAGCGCGTTGATCATCGTCACATGCTTGGCGCGAACGGCCGACAGCAGCCCCGGCGTACCCAGTTGTGACCGCTCTTCCAATTCCAGCGGGTCCGCCCAGGCGGCGTCCAGCCTGCGCCAGAGCACGCTGATCGCCTTGAGGCCCGAGACGGTACGCACCACCAACCGGCCGTTCTCCACACTCAGATCTTCTCCCTCTAGCAGCATCATGCCAAGATACCGGGCAATGTAGGCGTGCTCGTAGTAGGTATCGGTCATCGGCCCCGGCGACAGGATGCCGACGCGGCCGCCATCCTCGTGACGCAGCGCGTTGAGACTGTCGCGAAACGCACGGAAGAAGCCCGCCAGGCGCTCCACATGTGCATTGCGATAATAGGCCGAGAAACTGCGCATGGAAGCGACACGGTTTTCGAGCGCGTAGCCTGCGCCTGAAGGTGCCTGGGTGCGGTCGCCAAGCACCCACCAGCGCCCGTCCGGACCACGGCCGATCTCGAAGGCGACAAAATGCAGGTAACGGCCAGAGGCAGGCTCCGCGCCGACAAGCGGACGCAGCCATTCCGGATTGGAGGCAACCAGACTTGCCGGGATATGGCCTTCGCCGATCAGCCGGTTTTCACTGTAGAGGTCGGCGACGACCTGTTCGAGCAGATCGGCGCGCTGGGTAAGCCCGGCCGAAATGCTGCGCCATTCGGCGGCATTGACCACCACCGGAACCGGGCTCAGCGGCCAGTCGCGCGGGCCCTGGTCGCCGGTGTCATACTTGCGAAAGAAGACCCCGGCGTCGCGCAGGTATTGTGCCCCGCGGGCGAAATTCCGCTCGAGGTCGGCCTGGCTGTGGGCGGACAGATGGGCGATCAGCGACGCCCAGCCAGGCCGCATTTGCCCTGCGGCATCGAAAAGTTCATCGGGCGCACCCGGCAAGGCCGCATAGCCGTCGAGCAGGCCCGGCGGCTCGGCTTCCTTCTGGTCCGCCCGCTTGCCCACGGTCAGATCCCCGGTGCCCGACGCAGATCAAGCGTCATCGGGAATTCCGGATGCGGCAGTTCGTAAGGTGGCGTGAAATGGCCCGGCGTATGGCCGCGCGGCTCGAACCGGGACAGCCTTCGCGCTTCCGCTTCATTGCCGTTGACCGGGAAAACATCGTAGCTGCGACCGCCCGGATGGGCGACGTGGTAGACGCAACCGCCGAGCGAGCGCCCGGACCACTGGTCATAAATGTCAAAGGTCAACGGTGCATCGACCGGCAGAACCGGATGCAGCGCCAACGGCGGTTGCCAGGCCTTGAAGCGCACCGCGCCCACGGCGACGCCGTTGGTCGTGGTTTTGACCATCGGAATCCGGCGCCCGTTGCAGGTGACAGCGTAGCGGTCCGGGTCGCTGGTGGCGAGGCGGACCTGCATCCGCTCGACCGAGCTGTCGGTATAGCGCACTGTGCCGCCGATGGCACCGGTTTCGCCCAGAACATGCCAGGGCTCAAGCGCCTGCCTCAGTTCGAGCGAGACCCCCTCGTAGACAACCTCCCCGCAGAAGGGAAAGCGGAATTCGGCCTGAGCCTCGTACCATTCCGGCCGCAGCGAAAACCCGTACTGCGACAGATCATCAAGGACCTCGAGGAAATCCGCCCAGATGAAGTGGGGCAGCATGAACCGGTCGTTGAGCGCGGTGCCCCAGCGAGTGAAGCGGCCCTTGATGGGGTTTTCCCACATCCTTGCGATCAAGGCCCGGATCAGCACCTGCTGGGCGAGGCTCATGCGCGGGTCTGGCGGCATCTCGAAGCCACGGAATTCGACCAGGCCAAGGCGTCCGGTGGGTCCGTCGGGTGAATAGAGCTTGTCGATGCAGATCTCGGCACGGTGGGTGTTGCCGGTAACATCGACCAGCATGTTGCGCAGAAGCCGGTCGACAAGCCAGGGCAAGGGAGCCGCGCCTGCCCCGGGCGCGGGGATCTGCGACAGCGCGATCTCGAGTTCATAGAGGCTGTCATGGCGGCCTTCGTCGACGCGCGGCGCCTGGCTCGTCGGCCCTATGAACATGCCGGAAAACAGATAGGACAGGCTCGGATGGCGCTGCCAGTGCAGGATGAGGCTCGCCAGCAGATCCGGCCGCCGCAGAAACGGGCTGTCCGTCGGCGTGGCCCCGCCGACCACCACGTGATTGCCACCGCCGGTGCCCGTGTGGCGGCCATCGATCATGAATTTTTCAGCGCCCAGGCGGCACTGGCGCGCCTCTTCGTAGACCACGCTGGTGATGGCGACACAATCCTTCCAGCTCGTGGCCGGGTGGATGTTGACCTCGATGACGCCCGGATCTGGCGCAACCCGGATGACATTCATGCGCGGGTCGTTCGGCGGCGCATAGCCCTCGATATGGACAGGAAGGCTGAGCCGGGCTGCGGCTTGTTCGGCCGCAGCGACCAGATCGAGATAGTCTTCGATGCGCTCGACGGGCGGCATGAAGACGCAGAGACGGCCATCGCGCGGCTCGACCGAGACAGCGGTGCGCACCGCGCCGCCGATTTCACCGATCTGCTGCTCGACCCGGTCCTGGACTGCTTCGGAGGCGGTGAAGTGGGCGACAAGCTGGTCGGCACCCACAGCGGCAGCCGGTTCCGATAACGCGCGGCGGATGTCGGGCAGCTCGCCTCTGGTCTCTGTGGGATCGGCGGGGTTGATGAAGGGGTAGTCCGCCTTCGCAACGTGGGGCAGCGAGCCGAGCGGCAGCCGGTAGCCCACCGGACTGTCGCCGGGGACCAGGAACACATGGCCGCGACGGGTCTTCCACTTTTCCGACCGCCAGCCCGAACGGGCTTGCGCCTGCCAGCGTTGCACCGGCAGGACGAAGCCAGAGGGGTCCGTCAGCCCCCGGCCGAAGACGGTGGCGATGCGATGGCGCTCCTCGGGATCGTTGAGCCTGGAATTCTCGGGCGTCACATTGTCGGGCAGATTGCCTTCCTTGAGGATCCATTCGGCCGGGTCCTCGTAGGCGGGCAGCACATGGTCGCGGGAAATGCCGAGCTCTTCCGCCATCGCCGTGATCAGGCTCGCCGCCGTCTCGACGGTGGCTTTGCCGGTGTCCGTCCCTTCGGTGGCGATCAGATCCGCATCCTGCCAGATCGGCTTGCCGTCCCGCCGCCAGTAGAGCGAAAAGGTCCAGCGCGGCAGGGTTTCGCCCGGGTACCACTTGCCCTGGCCATAATGCAGGAAACCGCCGGGGGCGAAGCGGTCGCGCAGGCGCCGGACCAGACGGTCGGCCAGCACCCGCTTTTGCGGACCGACAGCCGCGGTGTTCCATTCCTCGCCCTCAAAATCGTCGATGGAGACGAAAGTTGGCTCGCCGCCCTTCGTGAGCCGCACGTCGCCGGCCTCGAGCCGCTTGTCGACAGCCGCGCCGAGCGCATCGAGAGCGGTCCAGGCTTCATCGGAAAACGGCTTGGTGATGCGCGGGTGTTCGGCCACACGGGTCACGCGCATGTCGAAGTTGAAATCCACTTCCGCATAGCTCGCCAGGCCGGAAATCGGGGCGGCGGTTCGGAAATGGGGGGTGGCGGCCAGCGGGATATGGCTTTCGCCGGTCAGCAAGCCCGATGTCGGGTCAAGCCCGATCCAGCCAGCGCCGGGGATGAAAACCTCGCACCATGCATGAAGATCGGTGAAATCATGTTCGGTGCCAGCGGGACCATCGAGTGCCGCCAGATCGGGCTTCAACTGGATGAGGTAGCCCGAGACGAAGCGGGCGGCAAAACCGAGATTGCGCAACACCTGCACCAGAAGCCAGCTTGAATCGCGACAGGAGCCCTTGCCCGAAATGAAGGTTTCCTCGGGCGTCTGAACGCCGGGCTCCATGCGGATGACATACCCCACCTCATGGGCAACGCGGGCATTCAGGCCGACGACGAAATCGACCGTGCGGGTGCGCTCGCGCGGGATCGACGCCATGAAGGCTTCCAGATTCGGACCGACCGGCTCGGGCTGGCGATAGATCACAAGATCGGGGCTGAGGTCCTCCGCATAGTCGAAAGGCCAGAATTCGGCCGAGTCCTCGACAAAGAAATCAAACGGATTGTAGACCGTCATGTCGGCGACAAGGTCGACCTCGATGCGGAATTCCGTGACCGGCTCGGGAAAGACGTAGCGCGCCAGCCAGTTGCCGTAGGGATCCTGCTGGTAGTTGACGAAATGGGTGTCGGGCGTGATCTTGAGCGAATGGGACACAACCCTGGTGCGGCTGTGCGGCGCTGGACGCAAGCGGATCACCTGCGGACCGAGCGTGACCGGGCGGTCATACTTGTAGTGGGTCAGGTGGTGGATGCTGGCAAGTATCGACATGAATTGGTTCCGGAATCGCGCCCGACGGGGATCATTGCATCGCAGCATGCATGGTCGGTCGCCTCAAGTCCACACGCCGGTTCGATCTATGCCCGATTGAATTTTCGGCTCTGCACCGACGCCTCCCCGCAGACACTTCATGCCGGGACGTGTTTTTCCCCGGCACCTTGCGGCGGTCAGCCATTCCAGACCTGAATGCGTTCTGCACCCGACCCCTGCTGCAATCAGAAATCCGACGCCGAAATGCGGTAGGAGGCCTTCCGGGAGCGGCCATAGGCGCGGGCCGCCACATCCTCGATTCGAGACCGGACCCTATCGAAGACCGCAAGGCTTTCCGCTTCGTTTCCCGTTATCCGGCTTTCAAGCCAGGCCACCGCATCAAGATCGACGGCGAAGCGGACCTCGAACATGCCGTCGTGACCGGTGAAGCGAATGGAATGGCTGTCGTCATCAAAGCTGCGCGAGCGGTTTGGGAAAGCGATTGCCATCACGCAGGCCCACCGTCCGAAAACCGTCTCGATCCCTTGTGCTCCGTCATTTCTTCTTGCTCTGGAACGGATTGGTCTGGATCGCCTTGACCGCTGTGCCAAGCGTCGGGCTTGCCGCCGCGGCCGATTTTTCCTTCTTGGGCTTGCGGGCTTCCTTGCTGCTGCGCATCTGACCTTTTGCCATGATGTGGTCTCCTTTGATCTGGTTGAATGGGTGCCCGCCGGTTGATCCGGAGCGGGCGGAAACGGGCTGCCTGTCAGGACAACAGAACGAGATTGTCCTGCTTTTCGACCCGCTCGTGGGCCATTTCCTCGTTGCGGATGCGGTATTGGACGCGGCCGTCCCTGGGGGGCAACTTGTGCAGGACGAGAAAAGTATCGGGGGTCTTGGGCGACAATCCAACCCGGCTTATCAAGCCTACCTTGTCACCCACGCTGAATTCCTGCGAGGCCATAGTCAAATTCCTTCTTCTACATCGGTCCAGAACAACAGGCACTGGGGAACATGTCTCTGTAGTGATTTCTGCACCGATCCGAAAACTGGGCCGAAAGCTGGAAACACCTCATCCTGAAGCCTGGGTAAACTTCATAATTGAACGCTCCGGAAATTTTTACACGGTTTTTACTTGTGTACTTATGCAATCCGGCAATTCAAAAGATATCTTCCGAGACCTTCTTGCGAAAACACGTATCGAAATTTCTTTCGCGATCTCTGACTTATATCTTGTTTATGTTTTTCATACGAGGTTTAAATTACCGCTTGAACCAAATTTGCCATCCCTTTCGATCCTCGATGGCTGGAGGCGAGGCGCCCTGCAGTCGTCAGTTTGAGGAACCTTCCTGCGGCAAGGGGGTTTTGACTGGACGAAGACACGATGGTTGCAGGCGTGTCCTGTACCCTCCCACGGCAAGGAAAACGCGATGCATATCCGGATTGGCTTTGAAATTTCGGTTAACTGTCCAGCGGAGGTGCCCATGCTCCTGGCGCTTTCGGTGCATCCGAGTTTTGAAGGCCGGATCATCGGCGAGGATCGCGTCCGGTCCAGCGGATCAAACGCGATCATCGAATACATCGACGGTTTCGGCAACCGCATCTCCCGGACCGTGGCACCTCGGGGAACAACCATGTTCTGGTCCGACTGCGTTGTGGAAGTGGACGGCATTCCTGACCAACCCGCATTCAACGCAAAGCAGCATCCGGTTCAGGATCTGCCGTCGGAAACCCTGAATTTCCTGACGGCGAGCCGTTACTGCGACTTCGACAAGATGGTGGCGTTCGCCTGGAATCGGTTCGGCCAGCATCCTGAGGGCTGGCTGCGGGTGCAGGCGATCAGCGATTTCGTCCATCACCACGTCCAGTTCGGCTACCAGTTCGGCCGCCCCGACAAGACAGCCGCAGATGTTTTTGGCGACCAGACGGGCGTCTGCCGCGACTTCGCCCATCTCGGCGTGAGCCTCTGCCGGGCGATGAACATCCCGGCGCGCTACGTGAGCGGCTATCTCGGCGATATCGGTGTGCCGGACGCGGGCTTTGACGATTTCTGCGCCTGGTTTGAAGTCTATCTCGGTGATGGCTGGCACACCGTGGACGCCCGTTACAATACACCGCGAATCGGCCGCGTCCTGATGGTGAAGGGAACCGATGCCTCCGATGTAGCGATGATCACGTCCTTTGGTGCCTACCAGCTCTCGCGATTCAACGTCTGGACCACGGAGATGCCACGCGGCATGGACGACGCAGCACTCATTGATGCCATGCGAGAGCGCCCGGCACTGCGCCAGGCCCCGGCGCTGATGCCAGCCTGATCGGCCTGTCTGGGCGGATCCGCAAGTCTTGAGGCGCAAGTCTGGGGGCCCGCATCCGTCTGCTTGCATGTGAGATTCCAATGCATGCCGCGCACAAACGGAGTCATTTGTGCGATGACGTACATGCATTCATTCAATGTTTTACAGCGGCATTCTCGCATCCGATTGGATGCGCGGCGCTGCAGGACGGACAAGCAGCGCCCGTTCGGCCTCCACCTCGACGCGGCAGACGCAGCCTTCGATATGGTCGTTGACGAGCCCCATGGCCTGCATGAGGGCGTAAACGGTGGTGGGGCCGACGAAGGTCCAGCCGCGTTTCTTGAGGTCCTTCGATATATGCCGGGAGACCGGCGTGGTGGGATTGGCCCGGAGCGTCGCGTAGGTCAAGACTTGCGGGCGCTCGGCGGCAGCCGGTTCATGGCTCCAGAAATAGGCGGCAAGCGAGCCGAAGTCCGCCACCATCTCGATGGCGCGGGCAGCATTGTTGATCGTGGACACGATCTTGCCGCGGTGACGGACGATCCCCGCGTCCGCCATCAGCCGGTCAATGTCGGGAGCGTCAAAGCGGGCGACCTTATGGAAATCGAACCCCGCAAAGCCCGCACGGAAGTTTTCCCGCTTGCGCAGGATCGTGAGCCAGGACAGGCCCGACTGGAAACCCTCAAGGCAGATCTTCTCGAACAACCGGATGTCATCAGTGACCGGCCTTCCCCACTCCCGGTCATGATAGACGAGATAATCAGGAAGATTGCCGTGCCAGAAGCAGCGCGCCTTGCCGTCTTCCCCGATAACCAGCCCATCAGGCACCGAATGCATCGCCAGTCCTTTCTGTTAACCTCTCCGGCCGGCAGTTTAACAGGCCGCTAACCGCGTTTCTGAACCGGGCAATAACCCTACCGCGAGGTTTATCGCAGAAGCTCGACTTTATGGAACCCGATTCACCATTTGGTCGGCCCACCCCGTCAGCATGGGGCCATCGCACGTGCCCGGGACGGCGGATGTCCCCCGGACGCCTGCCTGTCCGACGCCAAGTGGAGTGTTCGTCCGATGAACAGAATTTCCTTCTTTCTGGCCTGCTGCGCAAGCACTGGTCTCGCTCTTTCCGTCCCAGCTTCGGCCAATGACCGCTACGGTCAGCGGCCTCCGGTCGTTCTCAGCCCGGATCTGTCCGCACCCTGGGTGATGCAGCTCGGCAACCAGCGGGCACCGCAGGGCGGCCAGATCATCTACCGTACCAAGCCGAAACAGGCACGCGAGGCAGGCTACCAGGTCCGCCAGCGCCCCGCTGTGGAGCCCCGCGCCACACACGCGGCGGCCCCGCGCGCCAAGCCTTCCGTCCGCCCCGAACTCGACCCCCGGTTCCTGCCCCAGACAGTCGCCTACCCGACGTCCCAGAAGCCGGGTACCATCATCATCGATACAAGCGCGAAATTTCTTTACTACGTGCTCGGCGACGGCGAAGCCAAGCGGTATGGCGTGGGCGTGGGCAAGGAAGGGCACGCCTGGAACGGAACGGAACGGATTTCACGCAAGGCCGAATGGCCAGACTGGCGCCCGCCGGCGGAAATGATCAAGCGGGTGCGCGAGAAGGAAGGCCGTGTCTTGCCGGCCCACATGAAAGGCGGCCCGGAAAACCCGCTCGGCGCGCGCGCACTTTATCTCGGCTCCACGCTCTATCGCATTCACGGCACCAACCAGCCCTGGACCATCGGCCAGGCGGTATCCTCAGGCTGCATCCGCATGCGCAACGAGGATGTGCTTGATCTCTACGAGCGGTCCACGGTCGGCTCGAAGGTCATCGTGATGTAACGCTCTGCGGTCAAGATCGTCCCTTCGTAGTCCATCCAATTCCGTGGTCCGGCCTTGCCTGATCACGGGATTTTGTTTGATCGCACCTAAACAACCTCGCATTCCCGACTGTGGCGAGGATTGATCGAGACGTTTTTGATGATAGCCTGCCATCGGGGTTATTGATCGAAGAGGTACACCATGACCGGATTCCAGCCATTCCTGCTTGCGACCATCACGGCCGCGCTTCTCACCACCGCGAACGCACCATCCGCCCACGCCATGCCGCCGAGCCCGGTGGTCGCCCAGGATGGCGCACCCGTCATGAAGGTGTCCGAACAGCGCAAGCCGAAACCGGAATTCCTGCGCAAGCGCGTTCGATTGCAGACCAGCGAGGCGCCCGGCACCATCATCATCAACACCCAGACGAAATATCTCTATTTCGTGGAGGGAAACAACCGCGCCACCCGCTACGGCGTGGGGGTGGGCCGCGAAGGGTTCGGATGGTCCGGACGTGTCGATGTCGGACGCAAGGCGGAATGGCCGGACTGGCGTCCGCCCGCCACGATGATCGCGCGGGAACGCGCCAAGGGTCGCAAACTCCCCGCCTTCGTGGCTGGCGGTCCGGACAATCCGCTCGGTGCCCGCGCGCTCTATCTTTACAAGGGCGGACGCGACACCATCTTCCGCGTCCACGGCACCAACCAGCCCTGGACCATCGGGCAGAACATGTCATCGGGCTGCATCCGGATGATGAACGAAGACGTCACCCATCTTTACAATCGTGCGGGCGTCGGCTCGAAAGTGATCGTCATCGGCCCGAGCGGTGCTGGCGCAGACAAACTCTACTCCGACGGCGGGTTCGACCTGATGGGCACGCTCTTCGGCAGCCGGTACTGACAACAGAGCGGGCCGCAGACCCGATGATCACAGCGGTCAGCCTTTCGCCCTCAGGCGATGTCTGGTCCAATCCACGCTATCAGGTAGGCGCAGTACGATCAGTCCCGGCCGGCAGGCCTGCCGGTCGGGCGCCGCCATATACCCAGTCGAGAAGTTCGACCGTGTGGAAAAGGGGGATGGCCGTTCCGCCCGAAATCTGGGTCATGCAGCCGATATTTCCGGTGGCGATCAGATCGGGGCGGGTTCGCTCGATGTTCTTGACCTTCCGGTCGCGCAAAGTCCGGGCGATCTCGGGCTGCAGAATGTTGTAGGTGCCTGCCGACCCGCAGCACAGATGGCCTTCCGGCGGATCCTTGACTGTAAATCCGGCCGCCGTCAAAAGCGCTTTGGGTTGCACCGTGATCTTTTGGCCGTGCTGCATCGAGCATGCTGAATGGTAGGCCACAACCAGGCCTGGCTGCACCTGCGGCGCTGGCAGATCGAGCGTGGCGAGATATTCGGTCACGTCTTTGGCGAGCGCGGAAACTGTCTTGGCCTTCTCGGCATAAGCCGCATCCGCGCGCAGCATGTGGCCGTAGTCCTTGATCGTGGTGCCGCATCCCGAGGCGGTGATCACGATGGCATCGAGCCCGCCGGCCTCTATTTCGCGCGTCCAGACGTCGACGTTGCGGCGTGCGGCGGCCAGCGCGTCGGCCTCACGGCCCATATGGTGGACGAGCGCCCCGCAGCACCCCTCGTCCCGGGGTGCCACCACCTCGGTGCCGAGCCGGGTCAGCAGCCCGATGGTTGCCGCGTTGATGGACGGTTTGAGCACCGGCTGCGCGCAGCCGGTGAGGAGCGCCACCCGGCCGCGGCGTGGGCCAACGGCTGTGTGGGTGCCGCGCTGGTCAAAGGCTTGCGGAACCGAAGCGGGCGCGAGTTCGAGCATGGCCCCGATCGACCGGGTCGGCGCAAAGGCCTTCAAGATCGGAGCCAAGGGCCGGCCGAGCCTGGCCGCCTCTAAAGACAGCCGGAAACGGCCGGGATAAGGCAGCACCAGCGCGAGCATCCCCCGCACCATCCGGTCCATGAACGGGCGCCGGTAGGTTTTCTCGATATGGACGCGCGCGTGATCGACGAGGTGCATATAGTTGACGTCCGACGGGCAGGTTGTCATGCAGGCCAGGCAGGACAGGCAACGGTCGATATGGGTGACCACCTGCACATCCGCCGGACGGTTGTTCTCGAGCATGTCCTTGATGAGATAGATCCGGCCGCGCGGACTGTCGAGCTCGTTGCCGAGCGTCACATAGGTCGGACACGTCGCAGTGCAGAAGCCGCAATGGACGCATTTGCGCAGGATTTTTTCGGATTCCGCAACACCCGGATCAAGAAGCTGCTCGGCGGTGAAGTTGGTTTGCATCAGGGCGTTTCCAGTGGTGTCCGGGCGGACCGGGCAATTTTGATGGTTCAGGCCGTCATCCGGCCCGGATTGAGAATGCCGTTGGGGTCGAACTGCCGCTTGAGCCGCCCGGCGAGAGCCTCCAACGCACCCACCTGGGGCTCGAAGACTGGCACGGCAGCACGGGTCGCCGCGTCCGCACGCACCAACGTCGCATGGCCCCCACCCAGTGCCCGCACGTAGGTGCGCACCAGATCGGCCTCACAGTCCTGCTCCATGGCGAGCCAGACCAGGCCGCCCTGCCAATCATAAAAGGCGTCGACGCCGGTCTTGAGCCGCAAGGCCGCCACGAGCTGATGCCCGGCCATCGGTGCCACCGAGACGCGCCACACCACCGTCTGCGGGCGGGCTCCAAAGGGTTTCACATCGCGGATCTGCCGCCAGACCAGCGCCGTGTCGTCATCTTCGATGCGCTCCACCGGGCCAAATGTCCGCATGGTGGCGGTCAACCTTTGTGCCCGGACTTCGACCGAAGGCCGCAGCCCTTCGAGGCGCAGGAGCGTCGCGGGACCGTCCGGCAACCGCCCGTCGAGGAACCGGCCTGTGACGCTCTCAGGCAGATGGGCAGCGCCAGACACTTCCACCGACATCGCCATCGCCGCCGCCATGGCATGGGCTGCCTCGGCATCGTTGAGGCCTGAGACGGCGATTGTGACTGCCCGTTCCGGCTTCGGAAGCACCTTGAAGGTCACCTCGCAGAGCACGCCAAGCGTCCCCCATGATCCCGCCATCAGCTTGACGAGATCAAGCCCGGTCACGTTTTTCATCACCCGCCCGCCGCATTTGACGATATCACCGGTGCCATTGACGAAGCGCACTCCGAGCAGGCTGTCTCGGGCGGCACCTGCGCTGAGCCGACGCGGCCCGGAGACATTGCCCGCAAAGACGCCACCGATACTCGGTTGACCCTGGCTGCCAAGCAGCGGCCGGTGGTCCATTGGCTCGAACGTCAACATCTGTCCATGGCTGTCGAGCGCCGCCTGAATATCGCGAAGCGGCGTGCCGGCGCGGGCCGCCATGACCAGCTCGGCGGGATCATAGGTCGTAATCCCGCTCATTCGCGCCGTCGACAGCGCCGCTGCAACCTTGATCGGCCGCCCAAGAGCCGCCCGGGTCCCGCCACCACGGATTTCGATCGGGCTGCGGGCTACATTGGCTTCACCCACCATCCGCGAAACCTCGGCCTCGTTTTCGGGATAGTGGATTTCCGATGCGCTCATGTCTCAGGCCTGTCGTCGAGTGGAAATACCTTGGACGGGTTGAGGATCCATTTCGGATCGAATGCGGCGCGGGCCCGCATCTGCTGGTCAAGATCGGCCTTGGCGTATTGATGGCGCATGAGGTCCCGCTTCTCGATGCCGACACCGTGCTCACCGGTCAGGCAGCCGCCCGAATCCACGCACAGCTTGAGGATGTCGTTGCCAGCCATCTCCGCCTTCATTGCCTCTTCCGCGTCGTTGGCGTTGAAAAGGATCAGCGGATGCATGTTGCCGTCCCCGGCGTGGAAAACATTTGCAACCCGCAGGCCATAACCGTTGATGATTTCGGCTGTCTGGCGCAGCACATGCGAAAGCTGCCCGAGCGGCACGGTGCCGTCCATGCAGATATAGTCGGCAATGCGGCCAGTCGCGCCGAAGGCTGACTTGCGTCCTTTCCAGATCAAGGCCGCCTCGCTCGCCGACTGGCTTTCCTTGATCACCTTGACGCCATGCCGTCCGGCGATCTCGATGATACGGGCGAGCATGGCGTCCATTTCCGCGTCCGAGCCTTCCACTTCGACAATCAGCAGCGCCTCGACATCCATCGGGTAGCCCGCATGGGCAAAAGCCTCGCAGATCTCGATGGCCGGCCTGTCCATGAACTCGATGGCAACCGGGATGATGCCGGCACCGATGATATCGGTCACGCACGCGCCTGCGGCTTCCGACGTGTCAAAGCCGAACAGCACCGGACGCGCACCCTCGGGCTTGGCGAGCAGCCGCACGGTGGCTTCGGTCACGATGCCAAGCTGACCTTCCGAGCCGCAGATGAGCCCGAGCAGGTCATACCCGCCCGAATCAAGCGCCTTGCCGCCGATGTCCACCACCGATCCATCGAACATGACCATCCGGACGCCAAGAAGATTGTTGGTCGTCACGCCATATTTCAGGCAATGGGCACCGCCCGAATTCATCCCGATGTTGCCGCCAATGGTGCAGGCAAGCTGCGAACTGGGATCGGGCGCATAAAAAAAGCCATCCGAATCCACCGCCTGGCTGATCGAGATATTGGTCACACCGGCCTGCACCACCGCCACCCGGTTAAGAAAATCGATGTCGAGGATGCGGTTGAGCTTCGAGACACCGATGACGATGGCGTCTTCCTGCGGAATCGCGCCGCCCGAAAGCGATGTTCCGGCCCCTCGCGGCACCACAGGAATGCCCTCTCGGTTGCAATAGGCGAGAACCGCGGCCACCTGCTGGGTGGTCTCGGGCAGCACCACGGCAAGCGGCACGCGGCGGTAGGACACGAAAGCGTCAGTCTCGAAGGGAACCAGTTCGCGCATTTCCGTCATCAGGCATTCGGCCGGCACCAGCCGCGCAAGCTCGGCAACAATGACGGCGCGGCGATCCAGTATCGCCTGCTGCGGTGCCATGAATTTGATGAGTTCCATGCCGACATCCTCCCGGTTCACGCCGAACGCACTTTACCCGTCGGCAGAATTAGCGCAACTGGTCCTGATTTTTTACCACTGAGGAGATGCCACCGCAACCTCAACTTCCGGTAACCGTGCACCTTCGACGACCAATCGCAGCCCGCTCGGATCCCGAAAATCCGCTGGGGCGGGTGATCTGATGTCAATTAGCGCACGTAGAGAGTACAGAGACTGTCTGCAATTCGGGTGGCGTGGGCAATGAACAACCTCGGAGACCTCGAAATTTTTGCGCGTGTTGTCTCTGCCGGGTCCATGTCGGCTGCGGGACGGGAACTCGGGCTGTCGCCAGCCGTTGTCTCAAAGCGCCTCAGACGACTTGAGGACAGGCTCGGCACGCGTCTCATGCAGCGCACCACACGGCAGATTTCGCTCACAGAGGCCGGCCAGGGCTTCTACGAGCGAGTGGTCGCGATCCTTGCCGGGATCGAGGAAGCCGAAGCTTTCGTGTCCCGTCGTTCGGCGCTGGCGCGCGGTGTGTTGAAGGTCTCCGCGCCGACCTCTTTCGGCCGGATCCACATCGCTCCCCATATCAACCCATTCATGCGGGCGAATCCCGATCTGGGCGTCAACCTCGTGCTCAGCGACGAATTCGTCGACATTGTCGGTGACGGCTATGACCTCGCGATCCGGATCGCCGAACTGAGCGATTCAAGCCTGGTCGCCCGCAAGCTCGCCCCCGTGCGTCGAATTCTCTGTGCCTCGCCCGATTACATTCGCCGCCGTGGCGTCCCCCAGAGCTTTGGGGACTTGAGCCGTCATGTGTGCCTGCCACCCCACAACAACGATTCCTGGAAACTTGAGGGTCCCGAAGGTCCGCTGAACTTCCGGCCGACCGGACCATTGCAGACAAATTCGAGCGAAGTGATCCGCGAAGCCGTGATCGGCGGCGTTGGTGTCGCGCTGCGCTCGACGTGGGATATCGGCAGCGAACTCGGCGACGGTCGCCTTGTTCAGGTGTTGCCGGACTACGAAGGCTCGCGCAACGTGGCTATTCACGCCGTCTATGCGAGCCGCCGCTTCCTGCCGGCCAAGGTCAGGGTCTTCATCGACTATCTCGCCGACCTTTACGGGCCGACCCCCTATTGGGACAAGCCGTCCGCTGATCAACCGATCGTGCTGCCCTCCGGGAAGGGGCCCAAGGGCCTGCCGCGCCGGAAGAAACCGCGCGCTGCAGTGGAGGGGAAGACCAGACCGGCCAACGACCCTGCGCTTGACGCTGCCGAATAGCAGAGCAGGGGCCGGACCTCCCATCTTTGAACCAGTGTCGGCTGCCAGATTGGGCGCAGCACAAGAGACTGGATAAAATTATTGACCACATTCTCCGCCCCGCTTACCTTGTCACCGGGGAAACGGGACCGGGACGAGGCCATGGCATCGGAAATATTCGCGCGCATCGAGCACAGCCGGACGGCTGACGAGGTCGTGCACCAGATCGAGATCCTGGTCCTCGAAGGCATCTTGAGGGTCGGCGACCGGCTGCCGGGCGAGCGCGACCTGGCAAAGCAGTTCGATGTTTCGCGGCCCATCCTGCGCGAAGCGCTGAAAATGCTCGAAGGACGCGGGCTCCTGTTGACCCAGCATGGCGGCGGCACGTTCGTGGCGGATGTGATCGGCCAGGTCTTTTCGCGCCCGGTCATGGAACTGATCGCCCGTCACCAGAAGGCCACTCACGATTACCTTGAATATCGCCGCGAGGTCGAGGGCATGACTTCCGAATTCGCCGCCCGCCGCGCCACCGAGGCCGACAAGGCCCTGCTCACCCGGATTGTCGCAGCGATGCGGATTGCCCACACGAAGGAGAACTTCGAGGAAGAGGCGGCGATCGATGTCGAATTCCACAATGTGATCGGCGAATGCGCGCACAACATCATTCTGTTGCACACGCTGCGCTCCTGCTATCGGCTGCTGTCGGAAGGCGTCTTTTACAACCGCGCCATGATCTACAATCTGCCCGGAGCACGTGAACAGCTTCTCACCCAGCACACCGCGATCTCCGACGCGGTCATGGACGGCAATCCGGACGCCGCACGCCGGGCGTCGCAGGCCCATATGGATTTTGTATCTAAGGCGATGACTGATGCCGAACGGTCGGGCGACTGGCAGCGGGTGTCCAACCTGAGGCTTCGGCAGCGGCTACCGGACTTCGCCCATTTCAGCAAGCCCATGAAAAACAAAGTCTCGGAGACAGCACAGTGACAGTGATCGAGCCCATCAGGCCCATCCGCAACGAGGATGGCCGGCGCCCCCAGGTCGGTCTCTTCGCCACCTGCCTGGTGGATCTGTTCCGGCCCTCGGTCGGCTTTGCCGCCGTCAAGCTGATCGAAAGCGCAGGCTGTGACGTGCATGTCCCTCTCGCCCAGACATGCTGCGGCCAGCCCGCCTACAATTCCGGCGACCGCGCCGACACAAAGGAGATCGCCAGACAGGTGATAGAGGCCTTCGAGGGGTTTGATTTCGTCGTCGCCCCCTCCGGCTCCTGCGCGGCGATGCTGATCAAGCACTATCCGGGCCTTTTCGCCGATGACGCAGCCTGGGAGGAGCGCGCCCGCCGCTTCTCGGCCAAGTGCCATGAGCTCGTTTCGTTCCTGGCCGACGTGATGATGGTGCGCGACACCGGCGCGGCAGTTTCCGCCCGTGTAACCTATCACGATTCCTGTTCGGGTCTGCGCGAGCTCGGAGTGCGCGACCAGCCGCGCAAGCTCCTCTCCAAGGTCAACGGGGTGGAGCTCAGCGAACTGGCTGACGCTGATGTCTGCTGCGGCTTCGGCGGCACCTTCTGCGTCAAGTATTCCGATATCTCCAATGCCATCGTTTCCAAGAAGATCGCCAATGTGGAAGCTTCAGGTGCCAACATGCTGCTCGCGGGCGACCTCGGTTGCCTGATGAACATGGCGGGCAAGCTGAAGCGCAACGGCTCGACTGTCGAGGTTCGCCACGTGGCCGAAGTGCTTGCCGGCATGACCGACCAGGCCCCGATCGCCGGACGCGGCAAGTAACGCTGACCCAAGGACACGCAGATGGAACTGACATCCCACAAGTTCAAGGAAAATGCGGCCCTGGCGCTTGATGACGCCCAGCTCCAGAAGGCGCTCGGAAATGTCGAGAAGGGTTTCATCGCAAAGCGCAAGAAGGCGGTGGAGGCACTTCCGGAATTCGACGCCCTTCGCGACAACGCCCGCGACATCAAGAACCATGTGCTCGCCCATCTCGATCTCTATCTCGAAGCCTATGAGCAGAAGGTCGTTGCCGCCGGTGGTCACGTCCATTGGGCCGAAACCGCCGAGGACGCGCGACGCATCGTTCTCGACATCTGTAAAAAAGCCAATGCGAAAACGGTAACCAAGGGCAAGTCGATGATCACCGAGGAGATCGCGCTCAACGATCATCTTTCTGCAAACGGCGTCGAGCCGGTGGAAACCGATCTCGGCGAATACATCATCCAGCTGCGCGGCGAACATCCCAGCCACATCATCGCGCCGGCCGTCCACCTCAACAAGGAGCAGGTGGAGGAAGATTTTCGCCGCGTTCACACCCACCTGCCCGCCGACCGCGATCTGTCGGAGCCGGTGGCGCTGCTGAGCGAGGCCCGCGAAGTGTTGCGACAGCGCTATTTCGAGGCCGATGTCGGCATCACCGGGGCCAATTTCCTCATTGCCGAGACCGGCACTTCTGTGATCGTGACCAACGAAGGCAACGGCGACCTCACCCAGACGCTTGGCAAAATCCACATCGTCATGGCCTCCATCGAGAAGATCGTGCCGACGCTCGAGGACACGAGCCAGATCCTGCGCGTGCTGGCGCGCTCGGCCACCGGCCAGGACATGAGCGTCTACACCACGTTTTCGACCGGACCCCGGCGACCGGAAGATCCGGACGGTCCGGACCAATACCATGTGGTGCTTCTCGACAACGGCCGCTCTGCCATGCTCGGCACGGAATATCAGGACATGCTGCGCTGCATCCGCTGTGGCGCGTGCATGAACCATTGCCCGGTCTATCACGCAGTCGGCGGCCATGCCTATGGTTCGGTCTATCCCGGCCCGATGGGTGCGGTGCTGACCCCCTCGCTCAACGGCATCGAGGCGACCGGGCAACTGCCCAATGCCTCGACCTTCTGCGGTCGCTGCGAGGCCGTGTGCCCGATGCGCATCCCGTTGCCCAAGATGATGCGGCACTGGCGTGAGCGCGAGTTCGAGCGCAATCTTCAACCCGCTGTCGCCCGCTACGGGCTCAAGACCTGGGCTTTCTTTGCCCGGCGACCGAAGCTTTATCGCCTGGTGGCGTCCTTCGGCATGCCGGTCCTGTCGCTTCTCGGTGGGGCCTCGCATAGCTTCCGCGCCCTCCCCTTCGCCGGCGGCTGGACCAAGCACCGCGACCTGCCGGCACCGGAAGGCCGCACCTTCCTGCAGCAATGGGCGCAGCGCGAAGCCTTGAAACAGGAGGCATGACCATGAGCGATGCCCGCAGCACCGTTCTTCGCAAGATCCGCGCCGCCATGCATGTGACGGGGAGCGAACCGGCGCGGACCGAGACCGTCGCCGCACGGCTTGCAGACCACCCGACAGGCATCGTTCCGATGCGCGGCCAGCTGCCGCGCGACGCCCGCATCGCCCTGTTCGAAACCATGGCGACCACCTTCAACGCCACCGTGACCCGGATCACCGGCTACCGCGAGGCGCCGGCCGTGGTCGCGGGCTACCTGCGCGAGCGCAACCTCCCCGCCGCAATCCGCATGGGTGCCGACCCGCACCTGGCCGAGGCGGGTTTTGACACGGAGAAAACCCTCGAGATCCGCCACGGCGCCTCCGACGGTCAGGACCTGTCGGGCGTCAGCCACGCCTTCGCCGGTATCGCCGAGACCGGGACGTTGGCGTTGCTCTCAGGGCCCGACAATCCGACCACGATCAATTTCCTGCCCGAGCATCACATCGTGCTCGTCCATGCCGACGACATCGCCGGCGATCTCGAAAGCGTCTTCGCGAAACTGCGCGCCTCAGGCGGCCAGGGCGCAGCCAGGACGGCAATGCCGCGCGCCCTCAATCTGGTGACCGGTCCTTCGCGCTCAGGCGATATCGAGCAGACCATCCTGCTCGGCGCCCACGGCCCGCGCGCGCTGCATATTATCATCGTCGAGTAATTGGGGTCGTCAACCCGAGACGCAGAGTGCGGCCACGCATCGGCACTTCTTGCAGGCGTCCCGTGCAGCGCAGGCTACCTGAGATCGTCACAAAGTCGGCACTCCGTAACGCTTTCCCGGCGACGGACTGCGTTGCAACGGATGCTGCGGCTTGGTTGACCCGCAACCAGGCCGATGGACCGTAGCAGCCAACCCCTCTTGACCTCTGCATTATCTTGCGGCTTGCTCATGGATGCCGCACCAGACACATGCGGTCACTTCCAGGAGCCCGCCGTGCCCGTTTCGCCGGAGACTTTCGTCGCCTTCGTGCTGGCGAGCATCATCGTGCTGGTCATTCCTGGCCCGACCATCGTGATGGTCATCACCCAGGCGCTGGCGCATGGGCGCAAGATCGCGCTCGCAAGCGTACTGGGCGTCGGCCTCGGCGATCTGCTGGCGACGTCACTGTCGCTCGCCGGTGCCGGCGCGCTGCTTGCAGCGTCTGGTACAGGGTTCCAGGCCCTCAAGTTCCTGGGCGCGGCCTATCTCATCTATATCGGCATCAAGATGTGGCGGGCCCCTGTGGTGTTGCCCGACATCGGCATCGAAGATGGCAGGGCCGATGCTTCAACCCTGCCGCTCTCGATCTTCCGTGATTCCTTTCTTGTCACCGCGCTCAACCCGAAAGCCATCCTGTTCTTCGTGGCCTTCGTGCCGCAGTTCATCAATCCCGCCATGCCCTATCTGCCGCAGGCTGTAACCTTCGTCCTCACCTTCACCCTGCTCGGCATTCTCAACGCGGCGCTGTTTGCGCTTGCCGCATCCTCGGCGCGTCAGGCGGCAAGGCGACCAGGCGTGCTGAGACTGGCCACCCGCGCCGGCGGTTCGCTGATGATCCTCGCCGGCATGGCCGCAGCACTCACCCGCCGCAGCGCCTGACATGCCGCTGCAAAACCGTGTCGATCCGGAAGGCCAACTGCACGCGACCTCCGCTCGCGGGTTGTTCATGGGCAATCGCGGCTGTCTCCACGATGCGCAGCGCCGATTGACCGGTCGCAAGCCGCCGACCCGCCGCTGGATCATCTGCCTTACCGAATTCCGCAGCCGCAAGCGCGAGGTGATGGCGCCGGGGCGTTACACCGAGTTGTTCTTTCTTGATGAGGCGACGGCGCTCTCGGCCGGTCACCGCCCCTGCTACGAATGCCGCCAGGCGGACGCATTAGCCTTCGCATCCGCTGCCGCCAGATCGCTTGGATGCTCGCATCTCAATGCTGATGCACTCGATGCGCAGCTCGCCACCCAAAGAGCACGGCCATCGCAGGACCCAGAACGCCGGATCGACGCTGACATCTGCGCGGCGCTGCCGGTGGGCAGCTGTATCCGCGCTGGCCACTCATTGCTGATGCGCGCGGCGTCGGGTTGGCTGCCATGGTCGTTTGAAGGCTATGGACCGCCCATCAATCCTGCAGCACTTGCTTCGGGAACGGTCTGGCGCGTCACCCCGCCGCTCGCTGTGGCCGCATTGGCTTTCGGCTATCCTCCGCTGCTGCATCCCACAGCGGTTGCGGCCCGGGCTTGATCTTCATGACGCGGCGGTGCAAACAGCCGGGCCATGCGCGCCAATTACCGCCTGCAACGCCTGTTTCTGGACCAACCGCTTGCAAGCGGCGCTCGGGTACCGCTGTCGCGCGAGCAGGCGCATTATCTGATGACCGTGCTGAGGATGGAGGACGGCGCGGAGGTGCTGGTCTTCAACGGCCGCGATGGCGAATTCGTCGCCGGCCTGAAGCCTGAGAGCCGCAAGGCCGCAACACTCGATATCAGGGCGCGCACACGCGAACAGGACCCGCCGTCCCGTCTGGATTTCCTGTTTGCGCCCATCAAGGTCGGCCGCCTCGATTACATCGTTCAGAAAGCGACCGAGATGGGGGCCCGTTCCATTCGCCCGGTCCTCACCGATCACACCCAGACCCACAAGCTCAATTCCGAGCGTCTGGCGGCCAATGTGATCGAGGCAACCGAGCAATGCGGCAATCTCGCCGTGCCCGAGTTTCGGGCACCAGAGCGGCTCGACCGGGTGCTGACGGACTGGGACCCGACCCGGCGGCTGATTTTCTGCGATGAAAGTGCTGCTGGGAACAATCCCTGGAACAGTCTCAAAGCCGTGAAGGAGCGCGATCTTGCATTGCTCATCGGGCCGGAAGGCGGATTTTCGGACCGCGAACGGGCCACCCTGCGCGGGCTTCCTTTCGTGACCGCCATCCCGCTCGGGCCGCGCATCCTGCGGGCCGACACCGCCGCAGTCGCCGCTCTGACCGCCGTCCAGATGGCCATCGGCGACTGGTAGGCTGATCACCTCAGCCTTTGTTTATAACTTCCTTCTCGAAGGAAACGATGGCGGTTTGCCACCAGTCGAACCATTCGTCGAGATTGCCCTGACTGACGCCACGCTCCAGCGACACATCAAGTTCGATCGCCGGGTCGCCCTCGTCGTCAAGGTAGGCCTTGCTGAAGCGGTTATCCCGGTTCCAGTCGTTCACTTCCTCATGGGTGATCTTGCCGTCCGGGTTTGTCCAGCCGGCGTAGAACTGAATGGTCTGGCATTCGCTTTTGTCCTTGCAGCCGTAAAACAGCACGACGTAGCGGATCCCGTCGATACGCCCGACGATCTTGGGATCGCCCTGGGTGTCGGTCTCCAGCATGGCGGAGCCGAAGCCTTCGGCGATCTTGACGATACGGCCCGGATCGGTCGCGTCGATCAACTCCTGCGCGGCTGATCCCGCTGTCGCGGCGGCGAGCAGGGCGGCAGTCAGTGCCACAGATCGAAGGCCCTGCATCTGAGTTTGGTTGAGCGTCATGGCGTCTGCCTCCCCGGTATCCGAAATCTGTTTGCCGCTCGACTTGGCCAACAGGCTGAGAGCGCCGGTGCGGCGGGTCAACATCGCCTGTCACGGCGGAAAGCAGAGTGCCTGAGATCAACTCTCTTTGAAAGATCACTGAGGCAATTTCACTTGCCTCTTTTCGCATTCCGGTCCAATCAGCATCCCGGTTGGGCGGACCTCAATGGTGGGGTCCGTCCCTGTTTCCACGAGGCTACCCATGGCACGCGACACCACTGATGACACGCTGATCACCTCGATCGACGAGTTGGTCGCCCATATGGACGCAGGGTCCAAGCCGGCGGAGAAATGGCGCATCGGCACCGAGCATGAGAAGTTCGCCTTCTTCACTGAAAACAACGCGCCAGTGCCTTATCTGGGTGACCGGTCGATAAAGGCGCTGCTCGACGGGATGACCGCCATGCTCGGCTGGGAACCGATCATCGACGCGGGCAACATCATCGGGCTCGTCGAGCCCACCGGGCAAGGCGCCATCAGCCTCGAGCCGGGCGGGCAATTCGAGCTCTCCGGTGCGCCGCTCGAGACCGTCCACCAGACCTGTCGGGAATCCAATGCCCATCTGGCCCAGTTGCGCGAGATTGCCGAGCCGCTTGGCATCCGCTTCCTCGGCATTGGCGGCAGCCCGAAATGGACACTTTCAGAGACACCGCGTATGCCCAAGTCCCGCTACGAGATCATGGGCCGCTACATGCCGAAGGTCGGCACCAAGGGGCTCGACATGATGTTTCGCACCTGCACCATCCAGGTCAACCTCGATTTCTCGTCGGAAGCCGACATGCGCCGCAAGATGCAGGTGTCCATGAAGCTCCAGCCGCTGGCCACCGCCCTGTTCGCCTCTTCCCCTTTCACCGAAGGCAAGCCCAATGGCCTGGTCTCATGGCGCGGCGACGTCTGGCGCGACACCGACAACGCCCGATCGGGTCAACTGCCTTTTGTCTATTCGGACAGTTTCGGTTTCGTCGACTACGCCGAATGGGCGCTCGACGTGCCGATGTATTTCGTTCTCCGGGACGGCCGCTACCATGACGCCACCCATGTGACCTTCCGCCAGTTCATGAACGGCGCGCTCAAGGGCGAGTTGTCGCAGTCCCTGCCCACCATGGGCGACTGGACCAACCACCTCTCCACGCTGTTCCCCGATGTCCGGCTCAAGCGGTTCCTCGAGATGCGCGGTGCCGATGGCGGCCCCTGGCGCCGCATCTGCGCCCTGCCGGCCTTCTGGGTCGGACTGCTCTATGACGACAGTGCGCTGGCCGAAGCCGAAGCTCTCACCCGCGATTGGACACTTGCGGAAGTTCAGGACATGCGCGACCAAACCCCTCGCCAAGGTCTGGCGACGTCCTTCCGCGGCCATCCCTTGCGCGAGGTTGCCCGCCAAGCCGTCGCCATTTCCCGGCGTGGACTGGTCGGCCGGGGGCGTCTGAACAGCGACGGTAATGACGAAAGCCATTTCCTGGCACCGCTGGAGGAAGCCGTCGCACGCGGCACGACCCTGGCCGAGGAACTGCTGTCGCTTTACCACGGACGCTGGAACGGCTCGGTGGCGCCGATTTTTTCAGAATACGCCTACTGAGCCCGAGCACCGGCCCGCAGCAGGGCATGCCCGCCGCCAAATGCGTTGCGACGCCGCTTCCGCCTGTATAGTCTTCCAGCAAAGCGTTGTGAGGACGCAGGCGAGGAGACCTGACAGATGATGCCGCTCTACGACATGATGATGGGTGCCCAGAACGGGGACGCCATGCAGGCCATGGCGCGCCAGTTCGGACTCAACCAGAGCCAGATGGAACAGGCCATGGCGGCGTTGATGCCGGCTTTTTCGACCGGCCTCAGGCGCAATGCCGCCAATCCCGCCGACATGGGCAATTTCCTGCAGGCGCTTGCCGGAGGCCAGCACGCCCGCTATTTCGAGGACATGCAGGCTGCCCTTTCGCCAAATGGCAAGGCGGAAGGCAATGGTATTCTCGGCCATCTCTTCGGCTCAAAGGATGTCAGCCGCGCCATCGCTGCCCAGGCTTCTGCGGCAACCGGCATCGGCCAGGAGGTCTTCAAGCAGATGCTGCCGGTGCTGGCCTCCTCCATCATGGGCGGCCTGTTCAAGCAGTCCATGGGCCAGATGCCGCAGGCGTCATCGTCCGGTTCCGGACCGGGCAACGTCATCGGTGACATTATCGGCGAGATGATGCGACAGGGCATGGGTGGCGGTGCGCGGGAGCGCCAGCGGCCAGAGGCCAGCCCGATGGACAATCCCTTCGGCAAGATCCTGGAAGGCATGTTCGGTGGCGGTCAGCCTCAACGCGCACCCACTCCCGATACGGCTGCCACCCCCTTCGGCGACAATCCGCTCGGTCAGATTTTCAAGGACATGCTCGGCGGAATGGCTGGCATGGGCGGCGGTCCGTCGGAAGACCGCGTCCGGCAGCCTGTCCCCGAGCCGGAACCCGACGTCATGCCGTCAGGTCGCGCCCGCAATCCCTACGACGACCTTTTCGGCAAGATGTTTGATTCAGGCCGCGAAGTTCAGCAAGGCTATCAGAAAGGTGTCGAATCGATTTTCGACCAGTATCTGCAGGGCATGAACCGGCGGCGCTGACGCTCCATAAAAAGGACCGGCCGCGGCGAGCGCAACCGGAGCGACGCTCCATAAAAAGGCCCGGCAAGCGCAACCGGAGCGCCGCTCCATAAAAAGGCGCGGCAAGCGCAACCGGAGCGACGCTCCATAAAAAGGCCCGGCTGCGGCAAGCGCAACCGGGCAAGGCGGGACACAGGGCAGTGCCCGCAGGGGACCTCAGAAAGACATGGTGCGCGTGTTGATGCGGGCGCGGCGGGCCAATTCGACCGTTGGATCCGCACTCATCCCGGAGCGGAAGCACGCCTGCACGTCGGTGCGGGTCAGTCCGATATCGGCAAGTTCCCGCTCGGTGAGGTCGGCGATTGGCCGCGCCTTCCACCGATTTCGAAGAGCAATCGCCATGCGCGGCGACCGACGCAGAACGCTCATCCAGAACGAGCCGGCCGGTCCGGTACTGGACTCCGTGACAACGGAACGGAGGGACATGGATGCAGGGGTTTGGCTCATGGTCTCGTTCCACTCCTGATTGCACGCGATCAGCGCGGGCCGCAACGTGTTGCGATGTGAAGCCGGACCATTTCAAAAACCTATTGATCAGACAAACGAATGTTTCTAATCTATGGCATCAGTTTCCGTGATAGGAGAAAGCCATGCAGGCCCCGCTTGACATCGACCAGCTGCACACATTCGTCGCCATCGTCGACACCGGCAGTTTTACCCGCGCCGCCGACAAGGTGTTCAAGACCCAGTCAGCCGTGTCGATGCAGATGCGCCGTCTTGAGGACCGGGTCGGCAAGCCGCTGTTTGTCAAGGACGGCCGGATGAACCGCTTGAGTGAAGACGGCGAGCGGCTTTTGGGCTTTGCCCGGCGGATGATTCGCCTGAACAATGAAACCATCGCTGCTTTTGATGACAAGCAGCTCGAGGGCTCGATCCGTATCGGCACGCCTGACGACTATGCTGACCGTTACATGCCCGGCATCATCGCCCGCTTCGCCAAGAGCAATCCCAATGTCGAACTCTATATCGAGTGCGAGCCGTCCCGCGAACTTGCCGCCCGTCTGGCGCGCGGCGAACTCGATGTGGCACTGGTCACCCACAATCCGCGTGAGCGGACCTCCGAAGTCGTGCGCACCGAGCCCCTCTACTGGGTGACATCCATGAACCACAACGTCCACGAGGACACGCCGGTGCCGCTCGCCGTCGGCCGCCGCTCCTGCAACTGGCGCCACCTCGCTTGCGCAGCACTCGATTCGGCGGGCCGCGAGTACCAGATCCTGTTCACCAGCTGGTCGGCCACAGTCGTGGCTTCTGCGGTGCTGAGTGGGCTCGCCGTCTCGCTCCTGCCCGAATGCGCCGTACGCCCGGGCATGCGGATCCTGTCGCCCGCCGACGGTTTCCCCGCGCTCGCGCCGGCCCAGATCGGCTTGATGAAACGCCCCGGTGCGCCAACCGCGCTGGTCAACGCCATCTGCGGCCATATCGCGGCAAGTCTTGACAACATCACGCCATCCAATGGCGAGGAAGGACTGGCCGCTGCCGGCCACGCAGCCCCCGCGCGCCGCGACAACCGTGCCCGCACCGATTTTGCCGCTGTCCCGGCCTGGTAGTTTTCTCGTCTCCGACGGCGGGCGGATCTGATCAGGTGCCCAAACGAAACCGGGGCCCATGCGGCCCCGGTCGTCTTTGTCCTACGCGTCGATCAACCGCTCAAGCAACGAGATCGAACCGGTCAGAATTCATGACCTTCACCCAGGCCTTGATGAAATCATGGACGAATTTCGCCTGGTTGTCGTCCTGGGCATAGACCTCCGAATAAGAGCGCAGAACCGAGTTGGACCCGAAAACCAGGTCAACGCGGGTCGCAGTCCATTTCATGACGCCGTTCTTGCGGTCGTCAATCTCGTAGAGACCGTTGCCGGTCGGCCGCCAGGAATTGGCCATGTCGGTAAGGTTGACGAAGAAGTCGTTGGTCAAGGCTCCTTCGCGCTCGGTGAAGACGCCGTGCTTGGTGCCGCCGTAATTGGCACCGATGACCCGCAGTCCCCCCACGAGCACCGTCATTTCCGGCGCGGTCAGACCCAGAAGCTGGCTGCGATCGAGCAGCATTTCCTCGGGGCTGACCATATAGTCCATCTTCTGCCAGTTCCGGAAACCGTCGGCGAGCGGCTCCATCACGTCAAAGGAATCGGCATCTGTCATCGCGTCGGTGGCGTCGCCGCGACCAGGTGCAAACGGTACGGTCACCTCATGGCCGGCAGCCTGTGCCGCCATTTCGACGCCAACACCGCCCGCCAGCACGATCACGTCGGCAACGCTTGCGCCAGAGCGTGCTGCAATCGGCTCAAGCACCGACAGGACATGGGCCAGACGGGCGGGTTCACTGCCCGCCCAGTCTTTCTGCGGTGCCAGACGGATACGGCCGCCATTTGCGCCGCCGCGCATATCAGAACCCCGGTAGGTGCGCCCGCTGTCCCAGGCGGTGGCGACCATGTCGGCGACGGAAAGGCCGCTGGCGGCGATCATCGCCTTGACGGCGTCGACGTTGTAATCACTGCGGCCTGCAGGCGTCGGATCTTGCCAGATCAGGTCTTCGGCCGGCACGTCGGGTCCGACATAGCGCACCTTCGGCCCCATGTCGCGATGGGTCAGCTTGAACCAGGCGCGGGCAAAGACATCGGAAAAATAGGCATGGTCGTTGTAAAAACGCTCGCAGATCACCCGGTAGGCCGGGTCCATCTTCATCGCCATGTCCGCATCCGTCATGATCGGATTGAGACGGATCGAGGGGTCCTCCACATCGACCGGCTTGTCTTCCTCGCGGATGCTGACCGGTTCCCACTGCCAGGCGCCGGCCGGGCTCTTGCGCAGTTCCCAGTCATGGTTGAGCAGCAGGTAGAAATAGCCGTTGTCCCACTTCGTCGGATAGGTGGTCCATGCGCCTTCGAGGCCGCTTGTCAGAGCATCGCGGCCCTTGCCCTTGCCGCCCGGATTGGACCAGCCGAAGCCCTGCTCCTCGATGCCGGCCGCCTCTGGATTGTCTCCGAGCAGGCTCGCATCACCATTGCCATGGCACTTGCCAATGGTGTGGCCACCAGCCGTCAGCGCGACGGTTTCCTCGTCGTTCATCGCCATGCGAAGGAACGTCTCGCGCACCTGGCCGGCGGTCTTGAGCGGATCAGGCAAGCCGTTGACGCCTTGCGGATTGACATAGATGAGACCCATCTGCACGGAAGCAAGCGGGTTTTCCATGGTCGACGGGTCGTCCAGTCGGCCGTAACGGCTGTCGCTCGGCGCAAGCCATTCCTTTTCCGATCCCCAGTAGACATCTTTTTCCGGGTGCCAGATGTCCTGGCGTCCGAAGCCGAAGCCAAAGGTCTTCAGGCCGGCCGATTCGTAGCCGATATTGCCGGCCAATATCATCAGGTCGGCCCAGCTGAGAGCATTCCCGTACTTCTTCTTGATCGGCCAGAGCAGGCGGCGGGCCTTGTCGAGGCTCGCATTGTCCGGCCAGGAATTGAGCGGCGCAAAACGCTGATTGCCGCTGCCGCCGCCGCCGCGTCCATCGGCCAGACGATAGGAACCCGCCGCATGCCAGGCCATACGAACCATGAGGCCGGCATAGGTGCCCCAATCGGCCGGCCACCAGTCCTGGCTGTCAGTCATGAGGGCATGAAGATCGTGCTTGAGAGCCACCACATCAAGCTTCTTGACTTCGTCCCGATAGTTGAAGTCCTTGCCCAGCGGATTGGTCTTGCTGTCGTGCTGATGCAGGATGTCGAGGTTGAGCGCATTCGGCCACCAATCCATGCTCGAGGTGCCTGTGCTCGTGAGTGCGCCGTGCATCACCGGGCATTTGCCCGCTCTTTCAACTTTCGCGTCCATCAGGATCTCCGTTCCTTCTTCATCGATCGGTCCGACTGCGGACCTGAACTGTCAGCCTCTGGCACCCGGCGTCGCCGCCGGGCCCGTCCCGCCTGGCTTCGGTGGCGCGCCATCTCGAAATCGCCTGCGCGATGAGACATGGTCTGGTGTGCGCTCATCCTGAAGCCGCTGTGTCATGGCATCATGTCGATGGCACCAATTGCCACCCTGGCTTTCGCATGTCACTACGATGCAACATCTGGACCATAATCTCCAATTGAATTTATCATAATTTTCGATAGGTTTATCCTATCATGATCACCTTGCGACAAATGGCCTATTTCGATGCGCTGGCGCGTGAGCTGCATTTCGGCCGTGCGGCCGATCGGGTGAACATTTCCCAACCGGCACTTTCCACCCAGATCGCGGAGTTGGAAACGCGGCTGGGCTGCAAGCTGGTTGAACGCACCCGCGGTGCCATCGTTCTGACCGAGACTGGTCAACGATTGCTTCCCGGCTTCCGGCGCGTTCTCGACGAGGTCCGCTCGATCGAGGAACAGGTCCAGCAAGACGCGGGCGTGCTTACCGGCAGCCTCCGGATCGGCATGATCCCGACAGTTGCGCCCTATTTGCTCCCGGCGATCGCACCGGCGCTCACCCGCCAGTTCCCCACGCTCGAGCTTGGCGTCAAGGAAGCGATCACGGAAACATTGATTGCCCAGTTGCGCAGCGGCGCGCTTGATGCGGTGATTGCAGCAACACCCGTTCGCGATACCGGACTGTCGAGCCGGGTCCTGTTCGAAGACCGCTTCTTCATGGCGGTGTCCAACAATGACCGCGACGTCCTCAATTCGCCGCTCAATCAGCACCCCGTCGCCCTCGACCGCCTGCTGTTGCTGGAGGAAGGTCATTGCCTGCGTGACCAGGCTTTGGCCATCTGTGCCGACCACGCCGACACGACGCTGGTCAATTTTGGTGCCACGTCACTCACGACGCTCTTGCAGATGGTGGCGCACGGCATGGGCAGGACGCTGTTGCCGGAAATCGCACTGTCGGCCGAAAGCCCGCGCCGCAACGACATCCGCATCGTCGCCTTCGCACCGCCCGAGCCCTCCCGCCAGATTGCCCTGATCTGGCGTTCGGCCAGCGAGCGGACACGAGACTATGAGGCCTTCGCGGGCGTGGTCGAAACTGCCGCCTTGGGTGTGATCGAGGCAGGGCGCGCCCTGTTCGCCTCCGCCGATTGACGCCTCAGGCCACGCCTGCCAGATTGAGGGCGAGCAGACCCCAAAGCAGGAGATTGAGCACAAACCCAACGACGAAAGCCGGTCGGCGGTAGCGCAGCCGGTTTGACGTCACATGAATGAGAGAATGGGCCACCCGTGCAAGCACGAAGCCCCAGGCGACAAGCACGGCAACCGGTCCAGCGCCGCCTGTAACAAACAGCGACAGACAGGCCGCAAAGAAAAGGACAGGCAACTCGAACTGGTTGGAGAGGTTGCGCGCAGCCGTTGCGCTTGCCGCAGGGTCAGTCACAGGAATGCGGAAATCGTCGGCTTTCGCCTTGCCCTCTTTGACCGAAGCCATCCGCCGAGAGGACACGACGATATAGATCGCGTAAGTCAGAAAGACCTGGGCCATCATCGGCCAGAAGATTGCTGTTGGGCCCATGGTGTGTTGATCCTTCAAGTGTGAGACCAAAGAACTTCTACAGCGCCGCGCATCCAATCGGATGCGTGAATGCCACTGTAAAACATTGAATGAATGCATGTCGCGCACAAATCAATCCATTTGTGCGCGACATGCATTAGACCGCACGCCAGAGCCAGGCAAGTCGCACTGCACCCCTTTGCAGATTAACATCTTATTCACCATCACAGGTTTACAAGGGAAACTCTCGTTTTTCGTGGCGGAACCCGTTCATGCTGACTGGCCTGACCTCCACCTTGATGCCTGCGTTGTCGATCATGCAGTCGATTGTCAGCGACCAGGTGAAAGGCGTCCGGTCCCTGTTCGGTGATCAAGTCGAGGCTGGAGCGACGGTCGGCGTCACGCCTTCCAACGACACCGCCAAGACCCAGAAGCTCAACGACTACTATTTCGGCGACCACATGACAGTGACCGAAGTCATGGTAAAGTTGTTCACGCATCTCGGCGACTATCTGGCGGACCGTATCGATGCGCGCACGTCCCTTGAGGCGGCCGCTCCGGACCAGGCCACCTTGCCGGTCGTTTCGGCCACCGAACGGTCCATTGCCACCATGGACAAGGACGTCCGTTCGGATCTGTCGGCCAGGCTGAGGGATTTCGACGGCGCGTCGGCATCGGCGACCGAGCTTGCCTTCCGCATCGCCCGAAATTTTGATCTCGACGCACTGGGGCGTGACCGGAAACTGTCGGCCTTTCTCGAGCAGCGCATCGGCATCGACCTCGGCTCGATCAATGCCGGCGATCTGGTCCGCGCCTTCATGGATCCCGATGGCGACGCGGCCCGCAAGCTGCGGGGCCAGATCGGCGAAGCGCTCGCGGGCCAGGCGGGCAGCAAGGTCATGCAGCGCCTTGAAGATGCGGCATCAGGCGTCAAATCGGTCGAGGAGACCAAGGCGGAGGCCCGGAGCAAAGACGCCTGGGACGAGGTCGACGAGGAGACGAAGCAGGAAGACGTCGACGACGTGAAGACGGCCAAAGCGCTTGAGACGCTGTCAGGCTTGTCCGACGCCATCGACGAAGCGAGTGACGCCATCAAGGAGGCGGAAGCCGAAGCGCGCCGTGTGGCCGCCGAAATCGGAGCCATCCGCGACAAGGGCGTTGACGGCGATGAGCCCGAAGTCGACGATCCCGAAGGTCCGTCGCCGTCGCCCTATGCCGCTTCAGACCGGGATGACGAGGCTGACGACCGGAGCGGCCAGGCCTCCACGCCGCTTTACCTCTAAAATACCGGGAGCCGGGAAAGCCTCAGATCGAGCCAGGATAATTCGGGCTTTCGCGCGTGATCGTGACGTCATGGGTATGGCTCTCGCGCAGGCCGGCACCCGAGATCCGCACAAACGTCGCCCGTTCGTGGAAGCTTTTGAGGTCGGGCGCGCCTACATACCCCATGGCGGCGCGCAGACCGCCCGTGAGCTGGTGCAGCACCCCCGACACCGGACCTTTGTAGGGAACCTGACCTTCGATGCCTTCCGGTACAAGCTTGAGCGTGTCACGCACCTCGGCCTGGAAATAGCGATCCGCCGAGCCCCGCGCCATGGCACCCACCGACCCCATGCCGCGATAGGCCTTGTAGGACCGGCCCTGGTACAGATAGACCTCGCCCGGACTTTCGTCCGTGCCTGCGAGCAGCGAGCCGATCATGACGGCGGACGCCCCGGCGGCAATCGCCTTGGCAAGATCGCCCGAATACTTGATCCCGCCATCGGCGATGATCGGCACGTCATGCTTGCGGGCTTCCTCGACCGCCCCCATGATGGCTGACAACTGCGGCACGCCCACGCCAGCCACAATGCGCGTGGTGCAGATCGAGCCCGGGCCGATGCCGACCTTGACCGCGTCCGCGCCCGCGTCGATGAGAGCCCGGGTGCCTTCGGCGGTAGCGACATTGCCAGCCATGATGCGCACCGAGTTGGACAGCTTCTTCACCCGCGTGACCGTATCGAGCACCCGCTGCGAATGGCCGTGAGCCGTGTCGATGACGAGAAGGTCGATACCCGCCTCAATCAGCCTTTCAGCGCGCTCATAGCCATCGTCGCCCACGCTGATGGCGGCTGCAGCCCTGAGCCGTCCCTGGGAATCCTTGGACGCGTGGGGATTGAGCTGCGACTTCTCGATGTCCTTGACGGTGATGAGGCCGACGCAGCGCCCTTCCGCGTCCACCACCAGAAGTTTCTCGATCCGGTGGCTGTGCAGCAGCCGCTTGGCCTCGCTCTGATCAACGTTCTCTTTCACCGTGACAAGGTTTTCCCTGGTCATCAACTCGTAGATCTTCTGGTTGGGGTCGGACGCGAAGCGAACGTCGCGGTTCGTCAGAATTCCCACCAGCCGTCCTGGTCCATTGGCCTTCCTGCCGCCATGCTCGACCACAGGAATACCGGAAATTCGGTGCGTTTTCATCAATCCGAGCGCCTCGGAGAGCTCTGCATCCGGACCGATCGTGACCGGGTTGACCACCATGCCGCTTTCGAATTTCTTGACCTGGCGAACCTGCTCGGCCTGTTCGACGGGCGTGAGATTGCGGTGGATGACGCCGATGCCGCCAGCCTGGGCCATAGCGATGGCAAGCCGGGATTCAGTGACCGTGTCCATAGCCGAGGAGAGGATCGGAATGTTGATCTCGAAATCGCGGGCGATCCTGGTCGCGATCTGGGTCTGGCCCGGCATCACCTCGGAATGGCCGGGCTGCAGCAGCACATCGTCAAACGTCAGCGCTTCGGCACCGGTCGCAGTGTGTATGATGATTGCCATCGCGTGTCGCTTCCATCTGGTCGGGGACCGGCGGCGGGTGCAGCGTGTCCCGAAAGGGGTCTTGCGTTGGCAGTGGCTGGTACCACGCTTGTTTGCGTTGCGATAGGCCGATGACCGGATGGCGGATTGAATGTGACATTTGGTCCGCACTTTTCCTGGCAGCTGAAACCAAGTGTCTACAGCGCCGCGCATCCAATCGGATGCGTGAATGCCGCTGTAACCCTTTGAAGGAATGCAAGCGACCCGATCGCAGGACCGGGTCGTTCGCATGTTCAGGCACCTGCGCCATGAAAGCGGGCGTCAGATGTCGAGCTGATAGGTCTCGGGGATATAGCGGTAACCCTCGCCGGCCTTTTCGATGTAGCCGACCGAGGGGAACGGCATATGGTAGCCGATGAAGGCGAGGCGGTCGGCGGCGATCATGTCGAACACCGTCTTGCGGGTCGCCGCCGCGGCGGCCTTGTCGACGTCGAATGCGACTTCCCAATCCGGCCGCTGCAGAGACAGGACGTAGTGGTTGGCGGTATCGGCCGTCAGCATCACCTTGTGGCCGTTTGATTGGATGCCAAAGATCATGTGCCCGGGCGTGTGGCCGAAGGCAGCCATGCCGGTGACGCCCGGGACAACCGACCCGCCGTCGCCGATGAACGTCATCTTCTCGACCAGCGGCACGACCTTGCCGACGACGGCCTTGTGATTGTTTTCCGCAGGCGTTCCAACGCGATCGGTCGAGGACCAGAAGTCATACTCGGCCTGGCCGGTGACGTAGCGGGCGTTCGGATAGGCCGGGGCGCCGCCTTCGGTCAGGCCGTTGATATGGTCGCCATGCAAATGGGTGAGCACGACCACGCTCACCTGGTCCGGGGTGTAGCCCGACGCCTGCAGATTGGCGAGCGTCTGGCCGACGCCGCCCTCGCGGCCGCCTTCGCCGTTGCCGGTATCAAACAGCACCAGATCATCACCGGTATTGATGAGCGTCGGCGCAAAAGTGAACTGCATCTTGTCAACCGGCAGATAGTTCTCCTCCAGAAGGCTGCTTACATCGGTCTCGGTCACATTGGTGCCGAAGATTCCTTGCGGCTTTTCCACCACGCGATGCCCGTCCGACAGGACTGTGACTTCAAAGGCACCGAGCGTGAACCGCTTGTAGGCGGACGGCTGCGTGGCGACCATCGGGACTTCGGCCTGGGCCGCACGGGTCATGATGTGCGGGGCTGCGAGCGCCGTGGCGCCCAAGGCGGAGGCTTTGAAGAGACTGCGGCGGGTGAGGCCCGCAAAAACTGTCGACATGTGTAAACTCCCGAAAAGCTGGCGGTCGGATGTGACTGACGAAACCGGGAACTGGGGCAAGGCAGGATGCCAGGCAACCCGCACGCCGGAAAAATGCGGTTACGGTGCGTCAATGCTGGGGAGACAGTCACTTTTCCGTGATCGCGACGGCTGTATCAGTCCCTTCTGTCGACACCTGTCCCGCCGCTGTCGGATGCGCCGCCCACCTGGCGGACGGGATCGCCGATGCCATCCTTGCGGCCCTTGAAGCCTTTGGCGAGAACGAACATCTCGACAGATTCGGGCCGCGAGGACGGAGGCTTGACATGCACCACGCTGCGGAAATTCTGCTTGAGCATGGTCAGCAGTTCACCCTCGGCACCGCCCTGGAAAGTCTTGGCCAGGAAATGGCCACCGGGGGCGAGCACGTCGACGGCGAAATGCGCCGCCACCTCGCACAGATGTATGGTGCGCAGATGGTCCGTCCGCCGATGCCCGGTGGTCGGTGCCGCCATGTCCGACAGCACCACATCGGGCGCGCCACCAAGGCTGTCCATCAGCATCTTCGGCGCGGCGTCATCAAGGAAATCGAGCTTGATGAAGCGCACGCCCGGAATGCCGTCCATGTCGAGAAAATCGATGGCGACCACCTTGGCCTCGCTTTCGGTGGAGCCGGTAACCGCAGCGGCGATCTGCGACCAGCCACCGGGGGCCGCGCCCAGATCGATGATCCGTCGCGCGGTCTTGAGAATGCCGTGCTTGTCGTCGATTTCCAGAAGCTTGTAGACGGACCGCGACCGGTAGCCCTCCTGCTTGGATTTCTGCACATAAGGATCGTTCAGGTGTCGCTCGATCCAGCGCCGGGACGAGGCCTTGAGCTTGCCCTTCTTCACTTTCTGGCCGATCTTGCGCCCGGTCGGGGCCGAAGACGGGCGTACCGGAGGCTTGGTCATGACCGTTCCTCGCCGACTTCGGAGTTGAGTTGCTTGCGCCAGGCCTGCCGACGCCGCCCGCTGCGACGCCAGGCACCGTCGGCCGCCATCATCTCGTTGAGAATGCCCTCGCGCAATCCCCGGTCGGCCACCCGCATCCGCTGGGACGGCCAGCGCTTGCGGATCGATTGCAGAATGGCGCAGCCGGCCAGCACCAGGTCGGCGCGGTCGGCGCCGATGCACGGACTGGCCGAACGGGCGTCGAAGTCCCAGGACAGCAGTCGCTCGAGCATACGGTCGACATCGCCATTCTCAAGCCACAGTCCGTCGACCTTGCGACGGTCGTAGCGCGGCAGGTCGAGATGCAGACCCGCAAGCGTGGTGACCGTCCCCGAGGTGCCGAGCAGATGCACACGCTCGCGCGCGGCCCCGTCGCTGAAGGCGGGCAGCGGCGGCGGCAGAAAGCCATCCAGCATGGCGTCAACCTCTCCCACCATGGCGGCAAAAACATCCGGCGTCACCAGGCAGCCGCCATGACGCTCCGACAGCGTCACCACGCCGACTGGCAACGATGTCCACGCCTTGATGTGGTTGGCGAGCCGGTTGGAGCGGTTTTCGGTCAGGTCGATCACGGCGATTTCGGAGGATCCGCCGCCTATGTCAAACAGCACCAACCCGTCGGTCTCCTGGCCCACCAGCGAGGAGCAGCCCGCAACCGCAAGCCGCGCCTCCGTCTCGCGGTCGACGATCTCGAGCGCGAGCCCGGTTTCCGCCTTCACCCTTGCGAGAAACGCGGCCCCGTTGCTGGCTGATCGGCAGGCCTCGGTGGCGATCAGCCGCTTGAGACGGATCGGCCGGCTGGCGAGCTTGACGGCGCAAATCCTGAGCGCCTCGATGGCCCTGTCCATCGCTTCCTCTGACAATCGCCCTGTGGCCGCCAGCCCCTCGCCAAGCCTGACGATGCGCGAAAACGCGTCGACGACGCGGAACTGTCCCGGACGGGTTGGCTGGGCGATCAGCAGGCGACAATTGTTGGTGCCGAGATCGAGCGCGGCATAGAGATCCTCGAACGGCGGGCGCAGATGCGGGGATCGGGCCGATGCGTCTTCCGCCTCAGCGCGCCCGGCTGTTCCGCGCGGCTCTCCGCTTGCTGGTCGCGGCACAGGAGTGCTTGTCGCGGGCTCAGCGGTGGATTGAGGTCCCGCACGGTCGGCGGACGGGAGAGATAGGCCGATGAACATCCCGGCACTCGTGTCTGCCGAACTCCGGAGGCCTTGTAAAGTCTGCGGCTGCGAACCCAACACCTTCCCCTGCAGCGCCCGGCCCGGCTTGCGACGCCGCTTGCGGCCCTTCCTGCCCGTGCTCCGCATCTCGCTTGTCTCGCTTGTCTCGCCTGTCTCGCCTTGCGGGCGGGTGGCCGAGCCCGCTGGAAGGCGCGTGGCTGTCTCATCGCGCACCGGCGCTGAGGCTGCGGGCACCGTCTTGACGGGTGCTTGAGACGGTGCGGACGGTGTGGCAGGGGTGCCCGTTTTTCGCCGCCGACGTCGCCGACGGCCGCGCTGCTCGCTTTCGAACGAGGGGTCCGGGGATGCACCGGCTGCGGACGCAAAAGACGGACTCCCGCCTGGGTGCGATCCGGAAGGCACGGGGGAACCGTGCCTCGTCTGGGGTCCGCCTGCCGCTGCCGGGAGGGCGCCTGCTGCCGGATCCCTGTCTGCCTGTGCCGCCCCCGTCTGTGGCAAAGCGCCATCCGGGGTCTGGGTCACGGTCTGTCCTGTGGCGCGCTCCGCAGTCCGGTCCAGACTGCCGCGCCTTTCGATTTTACGTTGATCAGACCCTAGCAAAAGCAGGGTCAAACGCAAAATCCTTTTTGTCGGCTTCCTTCCACCTCCGTCAACGTCGGCGTTGCCCGACAACGGCTTGCCCCCCCGACCGACGCTGACAGCGAAGCGCTGGTCGCAAAAAAGTTCAGCTGCGGCGTTTGCATCGCCCTTTATGTTGGGCTATACACCGCCCGCACACAGCGTTGCGGCCAAGGCCGCCGCCGGTGGGGAATAGGTTAACGGTAGACCCACGGACTCTGACTCCGTTAGTCCTGGTTCGAATCCAGGTTCCCCAGCCAATCGATTTCAATGACTTAGATGGAAAAACCGGCAAAAATTATGTTGCATCGCTTCGCAACAGATTCCGCGCATTTCCGGGCTTTTCCACGTGTTGCAATTTGGTCCATGCAACACGGGTGAAACACGAGTTCGTGGATTGTTCCGAGAGTCGGGGCCGACTAAACAGACTCATCGTCCAGCAGCGATCCAAACATTTCCTCAAGCTCGTCGTCTGTGAAAAGAGATTCGAGCGATATCTCGATAGCCATCTCCCCCGACTGACGAGCGGGGCTTGGAGCTCGACTTGCCTGGCGCGTCGGCTGCATCGACTTCGGGATCATGGCCCAAAAGTCAGCATCTGACACAATCTGGATGTCATGCCCGGCCTGCTGCAGTTCCTCTGCCTTTCGTTGCTTACTGCTCTTTTCATACCCAGCAAGACGACCGGCATCCTGCATCCCCACCACAAGCAGACTAACCTTTTTGGTAGCGGAGGCGGCAATATCGAATCCAATCCGTTTTGCTATTGCCTCGGCCTCAGTTCTCGGAATCCCAATGTCCCCGGTAAATAGGATCGTCTGACCGTGGAAGCGGCCGTTCGGATCGCCCGTCTTGTCTACACTCCCGGTTAGGCTTGCTATCGGGCGGCGCGACCGGGAGAGCCAGTCTGAAGCTGATGTGCCCGATTCCACCAAAGCCCGGCGAAAGATCTGCTCGGTGACACGAGCATCCTCAAGCGCATCGTGATGAGAAAAAGTGAGATCGAAGTGGCGACATAGGTTTTTTAGGCCATAGCCACTCCTGGCAAAATCCGGCCACGCCCGCCTTGCTACAGATTGATTGTCCAGCCAGTTTGCCATGATTGGCTGCAATCCATATCTCTCCGATGCTCGCGAAAATGCCACCCGATCAAATGGGCCATGATGGATTGCAATCTGCTCTACCAGCCGTGCCGATAGAGCGGCATATATGTCACGAAATGTTGGTGCGTCCCTCACCATCTCTTCGGTGATCCCATGTATTGATACATTGAACGGATCGAAGAAATCCTCGGGGTCAAGCAGTATTGAGCTGCTGTCGACAACGTGACCGTCGCGGACCTCAATAATCCCGATTTGGCATATCGAGGCGTAATTTGGATTCGCGGTTTCAACATCAAGAACAAAGTAATTCATCTATCCCCCTCCACAGAGGTACGATCATAACCTCCGTTCGTTACGCTGTCTGTCGTTCACCCAAACGCCGCCACGACCGGTTGCCAATTAGGATCGCTGCACAAACTTCCGATTTCTGCACTCCCGCCAGCGGCCGCTCGGTTGACGGCCATCGCTATGGCAAAAGCACCGTCGATGGATGCACCTGCGCCTTGACACCTGCGATCTTCGCGGCCACATCCGGCGACAGTCTTGCAAGATCAGAGCTCTTGGCGTTCGGTTCGCTCATCAAATTGCCCTCAAAATCAATCAACGCGCGCATTGCCCTCAATGTCGCGGGCAGTCCAACCTATGTCCGGCTATCGAAAGGTTGCTCCAAAACAACATTTGCAGATCTTTCCGACTCCAATAAGCTCCAGCAGACACAACCTTAATACATGCACGAACTTGACCGTGACACAACACTGGAATCTTAGAGGAAATCGACGAAATTGGATCAGTCAGTCGTCCAGCGCAAGGGCAACAAGCAGTTGAACTCGCGATCCGTCTCGCTTTGAAACATCCCCAGCGTTGAGGTCTGCAGGGCCTGCGCAAAGACGGCTTGGTGCAAAGCAGCCAGCTCGACACCCCGGGCAAGGTATTTGACTTTTTTACTGCTCCCGACTTCTGAATCGTGCTGCAGTTGAAGGCCTCACTACAGCGCCGCGCGTCTTTTCGAACGCGTGAATGTCGCTGTACTCCTTTCAATCAATGCATGTGCAGGCCGTTCAATCGAACCCGATTGAACGCGACATGCGTGACACCGCCATCGAGTTTGAGGAACAAACCCTGTTGGTTCAACCTCGCGTCTGAAAAAACCGGCCGCAAGCCTGATCAGATCATCTGATCGGGCGTTTTGCTCAAGCATCTCAAGTCGCAAGGCAGGTTTTCCCGATCAGCGGACCGGCCCAGCCCGATCAGCCAAATCGGGAATCGCTCTTGCCGAACAAGGGTGTTCAAACAGCGTTCGAGGCCTGTCTCGAAGCCGGGTCCAGATCAGCCCCGTCTCAGCGAATGGCCAGAACCGGACAGAAGCGGTCATTGAGGAAAATTACCTGTGCCGGGCGGCCGTGGCGGTAGCCGTGGACAGCGACCCGGCGCGGGCCGATGAAGGCGATTTCCACGTGCCGGTAGCCCATGGAGGCGGCCTTGCCGAGCGCAAAGTCGGGGGCGCAACCGTTGAAACGCTGGCGCCGGTTGCTGTACCGGTCCCAGCCGCCATGGTGGGGCCGAACCGGGCGATACTGGCCTCCGCGATGGTCGCGAGGATCGCGGTGATCGCGGATGATCACGCCGCCGCCGTTGCCACCGATGCGGAACTCGGCGGACAAGCCGCCCGCACCGGCTGCAGGCGCGGAAGCTGCGAGCCCGGCTACAGCGAGCGACAGGGCGAGGAAGGCGGATTTCACGAAGGTCTTCATAGTGGTTCTCCAAGGTCGGGCCAGAGCCCGTCGCGCATCACCGACCGGCGGCTCCGGTCGATTGACGCGATCCTGCACCGCCGCACCTGAACGCGGGCCAAAACCCCTGTTCATCCGCCGTTCAGCTTTCCCCCATAACAGAGAGCTTGCGTCAGCCCCAATCGTCAGCCCCAATCGTCAGCCCCAATCGTCAGCCCTCGGTCACCTGAGCGATCCACTCCTTGAGATTGCAAACGGAGGTCACCCGGGTGATCCTGCCGCCGTCAACCTCGAAGAAAATGCCACTGGAAAGACTGTAGCGCTGGCCGCTGGCTTCGGGCAGGCCTTCGGCGGTGGCGAGATAGGCTCCACGGACGGTAAACTCGGCCGCAGCCCGGCTGCCCGAACCGTTGACCATCACCTCGATGTCGCCGAGCTCCTCGTCATAGTGCGCAGCCATCCTGGCATAAAACCAGCGAAAGGCCTCGCGGCCGATCTCGCGGCCGCCCTGGTTGATATCGTGGATCACATCCTCACTCAGGCAGGCAAGCATGCCGTCATGGTCTTTCAGGTTGAAGGCGAAAAGATAGCGCCCGATGAGATCGGCGGTGGCGTCAGCACTCATGGTCAACTCCTCGGTTGGTCAGACATCGGTGCGCCCGCGCAGACTTGAGCAGCACCCTTGATTTGAGAGCAAAACGCCCGATCGTGCCTGTCTCAAGCCGGTGTGTGACGGGCACCGATCATGGCGGTGAGGCTGCCGTCCGCCGGGAAGAGCGGAATGAGGCAGGCTTGCAGTGCGTGGTAGATGTCGCCCTTGCCGCGAAACAAAGTATGGGCGGGTGCAAGATCCTCGGTCAGTTCCTCGTACCAGCCGCCGTGGTGACGGTCGAGGAAATGGCCGTTGACGAGATGCCAGAGCGAGCGGTAGGCCGCTTCCACATCGGGGCCGGGCCGGTGATGGCCGAGAAAATGCGCAGCCCCGATCGCCTCGGCCACCGGCCACCACAGCTTGGCGCGGTTGGCGGGCCGGTCGGCCCAGTCGAGCGTATAATAGAAGCCGCCGCGATCCTTGTCCCAGCCGAGCGCGAAAGCCTGGCGAAAGAGGTCGACGGCTGCGTCCGGCATCCACGCGTGACGGCGTCCGCCGAGTACCCACAATTGAACAACAAGCCGCGACCATTCCAGCCAATGGCCCGGCGTGGTGCCCGAAGGCCGGAACATCTCATTGCCCGAATAGGCCTTGTCGACGGTCCAGTCTTCAAAAAAATGCTCGGCCACGCGGAAACCGTTCGCACCCGCCACCCGGCGGATGATCAGGTCTGAAATGGCCTCGGCCTTGGCGAGATAGGCAGCCTCGCCGGTCGCCTCGTAGGCAGCCATCAACGCTTCGGTCAGATGCATGTTGGAATTCTGTCCACGATAGCCGGGCACGGGCGTCCAGTCGGCGGAAAACTCCTCCGTGATGGCACCATGGCGGGCTTCCCAGAAGCGGCTTTCCAGCACCTCGCTCACGTCGGCAATCAGTCGGTCGGCGTCGCGGTGGCCCGCCACCTTGGCGCTGGCACCGGCGAGCAGCACGAAGGCGTGGCCATAGCCCTGCTTGGAGGTGTCACGGGGTCCGGACCTGTCGAGCGACCAGTGGTAGCCGCCGTGGCGCGCGTCCCGGTGGCGCGTCCACAGATACTCCATGCCGTGATCAACGATCGCCATCGCCCCGGGCCTGCCCATCAGCGCGGCGATGGCGTAACAGTGAACCATGCGACATGTGGCATGCAGGCCCCGAACCGGGTTGTCTGCATCGAGCGGCAAGCCTTCGGGGTCAAGCTCGAAGAAACCGCCGTCCGGATTGACCGCTCGGCGCTCGAAAAAGGCGAACAGCGCCTCGGCTTGCGTTTCGAGCCAGGCGCGATGGGCGGGACGCTCGCGCCAAGGCGCGCCCAGGGTGTCGGTGTCGACCATCGGTGTTCTCTCTCCTCACACAGCCATGCTTGCCTGCTGCACACAAGCCGCCGGCGCTGACGCAATCTCGCAGCCCGGTTTGTGGCACTGGCTGATAACCCGGTTTGTAACCCGGTTTGTAGCATCAGCGCGGCAAGGCTCCAAGCCTCGGCCACGACCGCACCCGCGCCAAAAACCGCGCGCGGGATCTCGATTCCCGGCGACGGTGCGGCCTGCCATGCGGTATCCGACATAAGCCGGAATGCGGGGTGCGGGCGAGAGGCCCGGTCAGGTGTAAATAGTCTGGCATTGGCGCAATCGCTTGCACCCCGCCGGCGTCAGAGCCCGCGCCTTCCGGGCGCGGACGGCTTCCAGGCCTGAGGTCGGAACGACGGCCCCGGACAGGACGCATTCGGGTCTTGCCGCAACCCGGTCTGTCCGTCTTCCGGCGTCGGGCAAGGAGATGGATCCCTGTCCGTCACCGGGAGAAACTGGGCAAGCTGCCGCATCATGGGCGGCAGTCGAAGGGCGGGTGCGGACCCGGCCCCTTCCTCCGGCGCTTTGGCCGGGCTGTTCCGTGGTCTCCTGCCTTCCGGACGCGTGGTTCGGCCCCACACGCCGGAGAGCGCCGCCTGCTGCCGGCCCGGGTTCCGTTGTCCCCGGTCCATCCGCTTTAGCGACAGGCGAGACAAACTTCGCACAGCACGGAGGGATTGTAAAGGAATTTATTCCTTCGATCAATCGAAGCGCAGTCTTTCACCGCTGGAACGCCGGAATCAGGGCAGTCGGCGCCGTGGCGCGGTTGATTTCTCCCTGCCCCGCACGCATCATGAGTGGGGGACATGGGGTGCGTGCAGATGAACGGGAGAACACGGTGGGCGGCGGCGATCTCCGCTGCGGTTGGGATGATGACGATGACCGCCATGATCGGCTGCGCCGCCGACAGGCCGCAACGGACCGCACTCGCTGCCATCGACACGCAAACCGGCTTTCCCACCAACGCGGAATGCCGCCAGCAATGGGATACCCCAGACGATGGCCAGGAGCAGGCGGACACCGCCTCGCGCTGCGCGTTGCAGCGACACGGGCAGCACCCCGCAGCCGACACGACCGGCATCAAGGCCGGTGGCGGCTACCATCTTGCCTTTCTTGAATTCGGCGAAGACGGCGGATTTGCCGCCGATCCTGATCCAAGGTCGCTCCACGCCCGCCAGCTTGCCGATCTCAGGCGCCACCTCGCCGCCCAGCCGCAAACCTATCTCATCACCTATGTGCACGGCTGGCGGCACGATGCCCGTGCCGGCGATGCCGACGTTCGCGACCTGCAACTGCTCGCTGCCTATGCGCGCAGCTTTCTCGACCAGCGCTGCCGAAAAACTGGCCGCTACTGCAAGGCCGAGGTGACCGCCCTCTATGTCGGCTGGCGCGGCGCGTCGGTGGACGAGAGCCTAGGCGCGATAACCAAGCCAGCGGCGATCCTCTCCTTTGTCACCCGCAAGCCGCAGAGCGAGACGGTGGCACCGTTTGTGATCGACGCGCTTAGGCTCATTGAGACGGATCTTCGCGATCAGGACCGGAAGGCCGGGCGCACGGGGATTGACCGCAACCGCATGCTTGTGCTCGGCCACAGTGCCGGGGGCAACCTGCTGTTGAGCGGGCTGCTCGACGACCCTTCCGGACAAACGGTTGAAAAGGCCATTGCCGCCCAGGTTCCCGGCGCGCCATTGGAAGCACCGCTCGGCGATCTCGTCGTGCTCCTCAACCCGGCCGCCGAAAGCACCAAATGGGCCCGCATCCAGAACGCGGTTCACCGGCGAGAGGCCGCGCTCGATCTTGCCGACTGCCAGAACCAAAGCCGCACGCAGCCGCTGTTTCCCCTCAATCAGCCGCCGGTGCTCATCGCCATGACATCCACTTGCGGCTTGACCTCCGGGGGCAAGGACACATCGCCATTCTGCGATTGGGTGACCGATACGGTGTTTCCAATTTACCGCTCGGCCCTCGGCAAAGGCAACGACCGGGACCGGAGGACACTCGGCCATATGGACCAGCTGCCGTCCGACGCGCCGGGCATGCCGCCCGGCCGCCTCGTTGGAACCACGCACCAGTTCGACATCAACCATACCATCACCGATAACACGGGAAAATACATCCCGACCCGCATCGCCAATGCAGGTAACCCGACCTTGTCACGCTGCGACGTGGTCGATGGTTGGCTGCTCAGGGCACGCAAGCTGAAGGGCGGGCCGAGTGCGGAGGGCTGGGATGCGGGTTACTCGGTCCAAAGCGGACGGCAGGGACGAAACTCGCCCCACCCCAATCTCACGCCCATCAACGCGGAATTCAATCCGCCCGGCAAAGTACCGCGCCGGCTCGAAAGCCAGTTCCGCCATGGCCTGAGCCAAGACCTACCGCTTCGCCTGCGCCTGAAAGACAGGCAGGTGACAAAGGGAACCGACCCGTTCTGGAACGTGGCGGCCCATGTGGGCGCCATCCTCGAACACTCAGGCTACGTGTCCTACATGACATGGTGCGCGATCAACCAACTCGTGCTCGACGATATCACCGGAGGCTGAAACGCGGCATTGCCGGCGCAGCCTTCGGGTCGGCTCAGCCTTCGGGTCGGGTCAGCCTTCGGGAAATCCGCGCCGCGCCCACTGCCCGCGCGGGATGGGCGCGCCGACTGAAAGCGAAAAGGAGACGACGCGGGTCGCGTCCGGATCAACCTCGCAGCGAAATGAAAGATC
>JBBQJA010000022.1:0-62655 GCA_038325465.1 Hyphomicrobiales bacterium
CGATGGCGCATGGTAAGAGCTCCTGGTGAAAATGAACGTCATCCAACGCTAGTGGTGCGATCCTGACAGATAGTTCCCATTTGTCAGGACAAATCGCCCCACCAGATCAATGGCTTGTGGGCTGACTTTTCGAAACAGACGAGAACCATCTGTTTCGGTCAGACCACTAGCACAGCTTGTGGGAGGCGTCTTTTAAAGCCTGCTTCAAAAAAGCGTGATTGACGCAGTCGGAGCTGTCATGTGTGGATGGCCCCGTGTGTTCAACCGTGTTTTTGACGGATGCTGATTGGTCTCGCGCATTTGCTGGGCCCGCGCGACGAACTCCGCCTTTCGGCCGACCAGTTGGCGGTCATCCAGGTGATCCTTGATGCGATGCGATGCGAGCCGAGGCCATTGAAGTCGGATCACGGCTCATCAATGCGGAGGAAGCGGTCGGGATAGCATTCCGGGCGGGTGGGCTTGGTGGCACTGGTTTGCGGTGGCTCATCAGAGACGCAACGGCTTTGCGGGCCGAGTTCCGTTTCATCGATCTGTCGCGCCACCTGTCGACGCCGCAAAACGCCGGGCCGGATCACGACGCAAATGTCAATTCCGCTCCACGAGCGATGGGGTTTTCTTTTGCGCAGCCGCGTTCCCTTGAGAGAGCCTCTCTTCTGCCAGGTCGACCTCTCCCCAAACGGCTGAGGGATGGGGCGCGCAGCAAAGGGCGGCAAAGCGCCCGTCCACCTCTGCCAGTTGCCCCTTGTCCAAAAGTTCACCGACCGTCTGGTTGAAAGCGGAGGCGCCGTAAAGCAGCGCCTGCACCTCCTCTCGTGTCACCAGCCGGGTCTGATCAGCGGCAAATCCTCGCGTGTCGACAACCAGCCGTCGCCCTTCATCAAGCGCAAACAGGCAGAAAAGCGGGCCCGGGTCAGCGGCAGAGGCAAGTTCCCACGCGGTGACCACCTCGGACAGGCTGGCATGCAGGCCTGGGGTGCGGCGGATGGCGGAGTCGTAGGTTCCGGCAAAATGATAGGCAATGGCAGCGGTATCAGCGCCTGGAAAAACATCCTCATAGGCCGCCAGCGGGCGGACATCAGAAATGCCGAAGGCTTCAGGCTCCATGAAATAGGGGCTGAACCGGTCGATGCTGAGGCCGCCCAGTCCGCCGGGTGGTTGCAGGTGATGCAGTAGCGGAATGAGATCTAACATGCCTGCGTAGTCCTGCGCCTCATCGCCGGGAAAGTCGCACAGGAGGTTCCAAACCACTGAGACCCCGACAGACCGCGCATAGCGCAGACAATCAATATTGACCCGAGCCGTTGATCCCTTGCGCATCCGCCGCAACAGCGCGGTCGACAGGGATTCGATCCCGGGCTGAATGGCGTCGACGCCTGCCGCCTTCAGCCGTCCCATCCGTTCGAGCGTTATATTGGCCTTTTGTTCATAAAACAGCGACAACTTGCGCTCTGCTGCCGCCAGCTGCGGCAAAAGCGTGCTGAAATAACTGTGCGGCATGATATTGTCCACCATCAGGATGCGGTCGATCCCGTGGTTTTGCGACAGGGCGGTGATTTCAGCGGCGACCTTCGGAGCGCTCTTGATGCGGTGGGTCATTCCTGTCGCGTTCAGGCCACAAAAGGTGCAGTGGTGCTTTTCTCCCCACCAACAGCCCCGGCTGCTCTCGTAAGGGAGGCGGACCTGGCTGTCGTCCAGCCCGTTCTCGCAAGCTGCGCTGGCGCGGACGGTTGCGTCGAATTGCGTAAAGAAATCGCCATAGTTTGGGGGTGGCAGGGCATCGAGCGCCGCATTCGGCTGCCCGATCAGGAGCCGGGGGCTTGCGCGGCCCGCCGCCCGGTCCGCGAGAAACGCTGCGAAACTCGCCTCCGCCTCCCCTGCAAAGACGTGATCGAGCTCAGGCCAGAAAGCGGCCAGGCCCTCGCCCATGCCGCCATCGGCATTGGCCCCGCCCAGAAGCGTAATCTTTGTCGGCGCGCGCTGCTTGACCGCCCGGATCAGCGCAAGACTGGCCAGCGTCTGTTCGAACAGGCTCGATACCCCGATCAGGGGCGCGGACAGGGCGGCGAGCGCATCGGCCATCTCATCGACCCAGACCTGAGCGGCGGCCTGTATGGCGCGATAGTCGCCCGCCCCTTCAACCGTGGACCAGCAGTCGGGAACCGGGCCCGCCGCTTCGGGTCCATGACAGGCCGGAGCAAAGAGCCGCTCACCCACCAGATACTCTGTCGGGGTATGACACAGCAGGCGGTAAAACCTGGGTCCAATCATCCGCGCAAAGGCGAGGTTGCCGTAAAGCACGGTCACGTTCAGATTTGCCGCCTCGGCGACGCGGGCGATGACATGCAGGCCAAGCGAGGGGCGATCCGGGCTGGAAAAGGGAGGGGCGACCAGCACCAGGTCGGCCGCCTCTGCCGTGGAGGCGCCAATGAGACGCGCCACCGTATCCGCCGCAGTTTCGCCCGTTTTTGCCTTTGGAGCTTTGTATCCGGGGGTTCGGCGGGGCATCGGGTCAGAACTTGACCTTGACACCCACTTCGACCTCGGTGGCGGCCAACCCGGCCCGGCCACCGGCAAGATTGCCGACCTGACTGGTCAGACGTGCCGTCTCTGCATCCGATATCAGGATACCCTTGGTGGCCAGGGCTGCTGCCGGATTTTCCTTGAAGACCCGGCCGAATTCGACGCTCGTCGTGTCAGCCGCGCTGAGCCGGGAGAGCGCTGCAACTTCGCCTGCGTTGATGTTGGCCAGTTTCGAGACAAGCTTGGACTTTGGAGTAGTGCTGCGTGCCATGGTCATGCTCCCTCAATCCGACATCCCCTGATTGGTCTGTCATAGGCTGCACCCTACTCTCACATCGTGTGCATTTCAATCTCCATGCGGTGACCCTGTTTTTACTGCAACCCAGGTAAAAAATGTTCGAAGCCGGGCGCATCTCATACCCGTCGGGTGGAGGATTTCACGACCCGATGCAGGAGGCTGGAAACTGTCGCGCCCAGGCGCGATAACCCTCTTGTCAGGTGCCTCGGTGGCAACCTGAACACCCACCTGAATCTTCCCCGAAACCGGTCCGTGGTGATCAGAACCGGCACCACCTCCAGGGACTTGATCTTTCGAGCCTTGAACAACGCAACATCAGAACGGCCGACGGGGGCAGAAGTCGCGTGGCGCGAAGTTGGCCTGAGGAACAGGCAGGGTCCGGCCAATTCTTCCGGGCGGTCTATGGGTCATCGCTTGTCGAACTGACACCGCTTGCCTCAACCGGAGCCATTTTGCTGCGCTCAAAACAAGGTGCCGGGGACCGCTCGGCCGCGCCCACGCCAGACATCAACATCGGTCGTCGTGTCAGCGGGCCGGCGATGACCAGCCTCGGCGACGCGGGCGATGACATGCAGGCCGAGCGAAGGGCGATCCGGACTGGAAAAGGGAGGGGCGACCAGCACCAGGTCGGCCGCCTCTGCCGTGGAGGCACCAATGCGACGCGCCACCGCCATTTCGGCGCGGCCGGTGCCGGTGAAAGCGGGTCAATGTCAGCGTTGTCGAAATGGAAAATGCGCGAAATCAACGGCTTGGACTGTAAGTCTTGAAATCCATAAGTTATTGGAATCGCTAGGGCTTTGGCTCATCGCCGTCGCTCGGAAGCAATGGTGTGCTGCAGCGAAGCTTTCCCGCGGCGGTCATGTTCGCCTGGCGAAGCATTTCGAGGCGTTTGGTCCCGTTCTTCCGCAGGCACGGAACGCAGTCTCTGGCCAGCCCCTGAAACGGCGGCTCTGCCGTTTACCCAGACGTGCCGAATGCCATCGCTTGCGGCTATGCGATCAGATAGAACGGCATGATCTGCAACACTGGCAGGGTCAATCAGCACCAGATCGGCGAAGGCGTTGTCGGCGATGACTCCTCGATCCGGAAGGCCAAAGAACCGGGCAGGAAGCCCCGTCATCTTGTGAACCGCATTTTCCAGCGTCAGGAGCCCAAGCTCGCGCACATAGTGGCCCAGAATGCGCGGAAAGGTGCCCCATAGACGGGGATGGGGCATCGGGTCAAAGGGCAGCCCGTCGGATCCGATCATGGTCAATGGATGCAAAAGTACATTGCGCACATCCGCCTCGGCCATCAGATAGAACAGCGCGCCTGCTGGTTGCAGCCGCCTTGCGGCCTCGACCGGATCGCAACCGAGTTCGGCGGCAACATCGGTCAAGGTGCGTCCAACGGCGCTGGGCATGCTGGCCGAGCGCGTCACCAATATTCTCCCGCCCCTTGCCGCCCGCGCAGGTGTCAACGATGTCGAGGAATATGTATACGGATAGACATCCAATCCAACCGTCTGACACTCGCAGGCGGCATCGATCATCCCCAACGTCCGGGCGACCGTTCCATGATTGCGTGCCCCCAGCGCCTTGTGATGCGACAGGATGACCGGCACACCGGCACGTCGGCCGATCTCCAGCGCCTCGGCAACGGCGTCGATCAGTCCGTCGGCTTCGTCGCGGACATGCGTCACATAAGGAGCCTGGCGCTGTGCGAGCCGGGTGCAAAGGGTGACCAACTCTTGGGTCGACGCAGCGGAGGCCATGGCATAAGCCAGACCGGAGCTCAGGCCAGCGGCGCCGTCCTCAAGGGATTGATCCAGCAAGCGGCACATCAGCGCCAGTTCGTCTGCGCATGCGGCCCGGGCAAGATCTGGCATCGCAGCTACGCGCAGCGACGAATGTCCGACCAGCGCCAGCGAGTTGACCGCAGGGCCTGCGGCATCGACCGCGGCCAGATAGTCAGCGAAACGGTCGAAGGTACGGCCACCCTCGGGGATCAGAATGTCATATTCATCAGGCAGAACGGCACCCGGCGGCAGTGGGGCCGCACTGTAGCCGCACAGCCCGGTGATTACCGTCGTCACCCCCTGCGAGACTTTGGCGCGCATATCTGGTGTGTGGATCAGGGCCATATCGTCATGCGTATGCACGTCGATGAAACCCGGCGTCAGGGTCAGCCCGTGAGCCATGACCACCTCGTGCGCGGGCTCGATCGTTCCGGGCGCGCGGATCGCGCTTATGCGGCCGTCGCGCACATGCACCTCGGCTGGATATGCGGGCTTGCCGGTGCCGTCGATCACCTGGGCGCCGCGAATGGCCAGATCATGCGGTATCATGACAGTACCCTCGGCCACAGGGTCCGACGCGCGCGCATCTCGGCCAGACCGATAAGCAAGGCCGCCACGCCGATCGCGGGGACGGCGATTTCTCTCTCCAGCAGAAAGGTCGCGGCGCCCGACAGGAACAAGGGCACGGCCAGCCAGACCGGGACATAGCCACCCAGACACCGCAGCGAAAGTGCCATCGCTATGCCGGTCAGGCCCACAATGGCCCCGCCAAAGGCCAGTGCTGCGGCTAACGGGCCATTCTGGAACAGAATATCGCCCGACAAGAACAGCAATGGGATCGCGTAAAGGCCCTTGGACAGCCGCCAGGCAACAAGGCTTGCCGCAAACGGCGAGGCGCGCGCGATTCCAGCTGCGGCAAAGGCAGACAAAGCCACAGGCGGAGTGACGGTGCTGTCCTGCGAATACCAGTATATCATCAGGTGAATGGCCAGCAGCGGCAGACCAAACTCCTGAAATCCATTGCCGACCACAACTGCGACGATGACGTAGCTGGCGGTGATCGGCAGGCCCATGCCGAGGATCAACGAAATCAGCAGGACCGCCAGCACCATCAGGTAGAGGTTCCCTTGTGCGGCATCAAAGATCATCGCCGAAAAAGTGATCCCCTTCCCGGTCATGGTCAGCACTCCGACTACAACATTCGCTGCTGCCAGCATGATCGCGGTGACGGCAGCACCCCGCGCGGCCTCAACCGCGATTCGGACCAGAGCTCGTGGCCCGATCCGGTTGGCGGGTGTCGCCCAACTCGCCAGGACAGCGGCCAGGATTGCGCCGCAGCAGGCAAAGACGGGCGTGTAGCCAGCCACCATCAAACCAATCAGCGCTGCCATGGCCAAGGCAAAGGGCAGGCCGTCTCGCCACACGATGCGGGCGGGCGTGACCACGGGTTTCCAATCTTGTTTGCGCGCGTCCAGCGCAACCCCGATAAAAACCGAGTAGAAATAGAGGATGGCGGGCAAGATCGAAAGGGCCGCGACAGTCGCATAGGGCGTCTGCGTCCAAGCGGCCAGGATGAAGGCTCCGGCGCCCATGACTGGCGGGGCAATCTGTCCGATATTCGACGCTGCTGCCTCAACCCCTGCGGCAAAGGGGCGGTTATAGCCTGCGCGGATCATCATGGGGATTGTCACCGATCCCGTCGCCATTACGTTCCCGATTGAAGTGCCGCTGACCGACCCCATTGCAGCACTGCCCAGAACGGCGGCCTGCGCAGGTCCTCCCGGCAGCCGCGCACCCAGCCGCAGCGAAGCCTGTACCAGAAAGTTCCCGCTGCCCGCCGCCAGCAAGGTCACGCCTAGCAGCACGAACAAATAGACATAGGTCGCCGAGATCGATGCGAGAAAGCCGAAATACCCCTCGCCACCCCACAGCATCCTGTAGGTGAACGTGTAGACCGAGATGCCTCGGAAGCCCCAACCGCCGGGCAGGAACGGCCCCAGCCACAACGCATAGGCGGCGGCCATCAGCCCCAGCCCGGTCAAAACCCAACCACCCGCCAGCCCTGCGGCCCAAAGTACCACCAGCAACGTGACACCCGATATCCACATGTCGGAAGGGATCATGCGATCATTGCGGGCATAAAGTGCCTGTTCCATCACCACCGTATAGACCGGGATAATCGCACAGAGCGCCGCGACGATCAGCCAGGGGGCCAGCTTTCGCCCGGTTTCTTGACCGCGCAGGGCAAAAAACAGCGCCAGAGCCCCACCGACATGAATTGCATTGCGCCAGCTGTCGGCGACTGTGCCGAAGGTGGCGAACCACAGATGAAACACTGCATAAGCAACGGCCGCTGCGGCGATGACTGTTGCGGTAACGGCACGGCCGTCGGGCCGTGCCGTCGTAGAGGTGGCGTGCGGTGTCACCGCAGCGCCTCAGGGATGGTCAGACCGACCTCCTCGAAGTAGCGCGCGGCGCCTGGGTGCAGGGGCACCGGCAACCCGTTCAGCGCCGTCTCCAGCTTGATCCCGGAAGCAGACGGGTGGATGGCGTGGATTGCCTCAAGATTCTCGAAAACAGCGCGCGTGAACCGATAGACTGCGTCGGCATCCATGCCCTCGTCCACGACCATAAGATTGGCATATTCGGCCGTTGCAATTGCCTCGGACTGGCCGGGATAGCTGTCTGCAGGGATGGTCACACCATAATAGAGACCCGGATGCGCGGCCTCGATCCCGGCCAGATGCTCGGGCGTGAAGGACAAGATGCGCACTCGTTCGGCACCCAGCGCCGCGAAGAGTTCGGTCACGGCAGGAACAGGCACCCCCGCCCCCAGATTGGCGGCCGAAATCCGGCGGTCTTGCAGCGCAGCACCAGCCTCGGAATAGCTCGCGATGAACTCGGTTGCGATGGTTTCCGGGTCATGCCCAAGAGCGCGCAGCATCACGTTGGCCGCAGTGCGCGCCCCGCTTTGCCGGCCGCCAATGTTATAAAGGCCCGGAAGGCTGGCCAGGTCGTCGACCGTGCCGGTGGTCACGGCATCCGCAAGTGCAACATGGTGCTCGGTGTTGCCGTAGAGTGCGAAGAGCGCCCTCAGGCCGGTCCGTGCGTCGCCTTCGAACACGTCCTCGCCGCGAGCCGCGAGGGTCGCCACGACGCCGTTGGTAATCCCCAATTCGATCTCGCCGCGCGCGATCAGTTGGACGTTCTCGGTACTGCCGCCCGAACTGACGGCATCTACGCGCAGGCTGGCATCGGCTCCGGACACAATCCGCGCCATGCCGACGCCAATTGGGTAATAGGCCCCGCCAGTGCTGCCGGTCCCGATGACGATAGCGTCTTGTGCTGTCGCCGGTATCGCGATGGTCAGCGCGACGATGCCAAGTGCCAGTGCGCTGATGGTCGTTTTGAGATGAGTCAAAGTGTTTCTCCCTATTTGGCAGGACCGGTGGGTCCGTTGCTTCCTCGTCAAGGATTGCAGCGACAGAGGTATCATGACAAATTGCAAATCAGCAGCTAGGGATAATGTCATCTAATATGAAGCTCAGGCAGATCGAGGTGTTCCACGCAGTCATGATCACCGGCTCGACCGTTGCAGCGGCAGAGATGCTGGGGGTGACCCAACCTGCCGTCAGCACAACGTTGAAGCGCATGCAGGATGATCTGGGTCTCGCGATGTTTTCCAGCGTATCGGGCCGCCTCGTTCCTACGCCCGAAGCGCATGCGCTCTTTGCCCAGGCGCACGCCATCCAAGAAGATGTTGGCAGCTTGCGCAGACTCGCGCGGCTGCTGGCCGACGGCAAGGCTGGGGCTCTGCGGCTGGGTGTCGTGCCCGCGGCAAGCGAGGGGGTTCTTGCAACCGCCATCGCCGAAATCCGCATACACGCACCGGACCTGGTGCTGTCCGTCGATGTCCTGAACTCGCACGATCTGGTCAATCGTCTGATCGGGGGCAGAATCGATCTGGCTTGCGTTTTTGGCGACGACCGCGGGGCTCCTCTGGAAACCCTGTTCGCCTGTTCAGTGCCGCTGCGGTGTGTCGGGCCAATACAGGCGCTTTCAGACCTCCACAGCGTCACACCCGCCGACCTGGCCCGATTGCCGCTTGCTGCCATGCGTCCCACCGATCCGATTGGTCGCCTTTTGTCGATCTGGGGTGGGCGTAGCCCTTTGCATCCCTTGGTCGAACTGCGTAGCAGCCGCGGCGTTCTGGCGATGGCGCGATCCGGCGTTGCATCCGGCGTCGTCGACGTGCTGACACTGGCGGATTTCGGCAAGTCGGGAGTGTGTGTGCGGCCACTGAATGCAGCTCTATCCATCGATTTGCGGATTATTTGTGTGTCCGCAGTGCAACGCTCTGTCGCGCTTGTCCACGCCGCCAAAGCCCTTGAGCGCGCGATTGTCTTGGGACTGGCCGCGTCTCCGGATGGGGATTCGTGAGGCTGCCAGCAAAATCTGACCGGGCGTCCCTTGAGTCGCAACGACCCTTGGGGGGTCGTTGCGGGATCAGAAAAGGCAGTATTGGCGCAAAGCGCCGCGATCCTCAGGAAGACCTCGAAGTGCTGCAAACGGAGGTTACTTCTTCATGCCCAAGCGCTCGCGAACAGTCTCGGCCAAGGCCTTGACCGTGACTTCTGCATCCGCCTGGCTGTCGGTAACCTCGGTCAGCGCGGCCGCGATCAGGTCTGTCACCGCGACGCCCTCGCTCCCTGGGAAGGCATACCACGGGCCGGCGAAGGCCGCGATCTGTTCGTGACCTGGCTTGTGGTCGGGGTTCTTGGCGTAAAAATCGGCCAGATAGGACGCATCGTTGATGACCTTGGCGTTGGTCGGCGCAAAGCCGGTGTTTTCCACGATGATCTTGGCCCCGTCCGCCCCGGTCACAAACTTCATGTAGCGCCAGACGGCTGCCTGCTGCGCTGGGTCCGTCGCCAGCATCACAATGCCCGATCCACCTGTCGGGAAATAGACCGATGCCGGATCGGCCGAGACGGGAAGCGGTTTGACGGTCACGTCAAACTTGTCACCCGCACCTTCGATGAAGCGATTGAGCAGCGATGAGCTTTCCAGCATGATGCCGAGGGTTCCGGCTGGAAAGGCCTGGCGCGCATCATCGACGCCGTAGCTTTTCATCCCGCCCTCGGTGGCAAACCGTGCCATCACCTTGGCGGCCGCTATCCCGGCCGCATCGTCAAAGGTGATGTCGCTCTCGTCCGCCGTCATCGGGCGGCCACCGAAAGACCCCAGCAATGATTGGAACCGCCAGTCGTGCCGCTGAACCCAGATGCCATCCACCGTCGGCGACAGCGCGTCGATTTTCGCGGCCAGCGAAATGATGCCGTCCCAGTCAGTCGGGAAAGTTGCCATCGAGCCGCCTGCCTGTTCAACCAGCGCCGGGTTGACATACATCACGAGCGTGGAGGCGGACGTTCCCAGCGCGTACTGGACGCCGTTGAACTGTCCCAGCGAGCGCAGCGCAGAGGTGTAGCCTTCGGCCTCGAATGCAGCCGCGTCATCAATGAAGCTGTCGAGTGGCTGTGCCAGATCGCGCGCCTGCACCACGCGCCAAAGGTTCAGGCCTATGAAGGCCACGTCTGGCATGGTGCCCGCCACGCTTTCGCGCAGGATCCGCTGCGCGCCGTCCTCGTAGCTTTCGGCGGGGCCGTCGATGACGACCTTCACATCCGGGTTGGCGGCCATGAAGGCATCGGCGAGCTTGGTCTGGGCATCGGCCCAGATGGTGGGAATTGCGTAATGCACGCGGATCGTGGTGTCGGCCATGGCAGGCAGGGCAAGGCCCGCAGCCAGAGCGGTGGCAAGGAACAACTGTTTCATCGAAAACTCCATTGGGTTGAGGTGTGGCAGTTGAGCGCGCGGACCGCGCCTTCTTGAATGCTATGGGGTCATCCCTTGAGCCCGCCTGCGGCGAGGCCCTGGACGAAGCGGCGTTGCGCGACGAGGAACAACGCCACCATCGGTGCCACCACCACCACGGCAGCGGCCATCAGGGCACCGACTTCGGCCCCCGATTCGGCATCGCGGAAATACAGGATGGCGCGTGGCGGAGTGGCCAGGGCGGGGTTTGATGTGGCGATCAATGGCCAGAACAGATCGTTCCAATGCGCGACGATCGAAAACAGGGCGAAAGCCGTTGCGGCGGGCAAAGCCAGCGGAAAGGCGATGCGCCAGACGATTGCCGGTTCGGACAGGCCATCGACACGTGCGGCCTCGAACACCTCTGTCGGCAAGGCTGCAAAGGCCTGTCGGAACAAAAAGATACCGAACACGGAGGCTGCAAAAGGCGCAATCAGCGCCGTGTAGCTGTCAAGCATCCGGACCTGTGCGAGACCAAGAAAGATCGGAATTGCGGTGACGTGGAACGGCACCAGCAGCCCCGCCAGAACGAGCCCGAACACGACACCGCGCCCGGCGAAGCGGCGCTGGGCCAGCGCAAAGGCGCAAGGCACCGCAAAGATCGTCTGCAAGACCAGAATACCTGCACACACGATCGCCCCGTTCCAGAGCGAACGCAAAAGGTTGGCGCGGCCGAAGGCGGCGGCGTAGTTTTCCCAATGCAGGCTGTTGGGGATGAGATCGATGTTGGGGGTGAAGATCTCGTCGGGCGCTTTCAGCGACAAGGCCAGCATCCACAAGAAGGGTGAGAGCACCAGAACGGCGCCAAGGATCAGAGCTGCCAAGGCAAACGCTCGGGTCAAGACACGGGTCAAGTCACGGGTCATCGGTAATGCACCCGGTTTTCCAGCACCCGGAATTTCAGAACCGTTACGGCCAGGGTCAGGACGAAGAAGACCATGGTGATTGCGGCCGAATAGCCTGCCTTGAAGTAGACGAACCCCTCGCGATACATCGCATAGACGAGCACGTCGGACGCGAATGCCGGGCCCCCCTTGGTCAAGGTGGCCACAGTTTCGAAAGCGCGAAACGCGCCCGTTGCGGTAATGACGAGCACAAACAACGTCGTCGGCCCCAGCATCGGCCAGGTGACGGTCCAGAACCGGTCCCACCCCTCGCCCGCCCCGTCCACCTCGGCCGCGTCGTACAGCTGTGGAGGAATGGCGGCCAGGCCTGCCAGAAACAGCACCATCGCATAGCCAAGGCTTTGCCAGATGCCGATGACGGCCAGGGTGTAAAGCACCAGGCCGCGATCCGACAACCACCGCTGTCCTGGCAACCCGGCCGCGGCAAGCATCTGGTTCACCAGGCCCAGATTGGGGTGCAAAAGCATTTGCCAAGCCACAGCCATGGCCACAAGTGTGGCTGCCACCGGCAAGAAATACGCCGCACGCAAGACCGCCGCCGCCCGCGGCGCTCGTACGGCGAGGCTGTGAAGACCCAAGGCGACCAGCAGCCCGAGGGTGCATGTCCCCGGGATGACCACGGCGGCATACAGCAACGTGTTGGTAACGGCGCGGCGCGCCTGCGGGTCGGTAAAGAGGGTGCGGTAATTGTCCAACCCGACGAAGTTCAGGCTGTGCGCCCCGAACTGGTAATCCGTGAACGACAACCCTGCGACCACGACGACCGGAACGAAAATCAGCATCGTCATGGCAAGCGTTGCAGGCCCGACAAGGACCAGCGTGGTCAGCGTCTCGCGCCGCCGTGTCACGCTGTAAACCGGGCGCCGGAGGCATCGAAGCGGTGCAGATTTTCCGGGGCATGGCAGAGATGCACCAGCGCGCCAGGTGCGGGAGCATCCCAGTTGCCCGGCGCCACGGCGCGCAGGCGCGTCCCATCCGGCATAACCACATCAAGCAGTACTTCAGCGCCTTGATATTCGATATACACCAGCCGGGCCTCGATCCCCTTGCCCGGGGTAAGATGCTCTGGGCGCAGACCAACCTCGCCCGGCAGGCCGAACACCGCACCGGGCACAAGGTTGATCGGATGCGACCCGACAAATGCCGCCACATCGCGCGTTGCGGGCCGCTCGTAGAGATCGCGCGGGCTGCCCAGTTGCGCAATCCGGCCTTGAAGCATGACGGCAACCTGATCAGCCATTCCCATCGCCTCGGTCTGATCGTGCGTGACATGCACGAAGGTTCCGCCGGTCTTGCGATGCAACGCAATGATCTCGGCCCGCATCTGCACGCGCAGGTTTGCATCAAGGTTGGACAATGGCTCGTCCAGCAGGAAGACGGAGGGGTCGCGCACAAGCGCACGCGCCAGCGCCACCCGCTGCTTCTGCCCGCCCGACAGTTCGGCAGGCTTGCGCGACAGGAGCCCACCGATTTCGAGCATCTCGGCCACCAGACGCACGGCTTTCGCCTGAGCGGCGCGCTTTGCGCGCGCGCCCGACAACAACGCACCCAAGGGCGAGCGTTCCGTTCTCGTCATGCCACGCATAGCCAGCGGCAAGGCGATGTTCTGCGCAACTGTCAGGTGCGGATACAAGGCATAGGCCTGAAACACCATCGCCACATTGCGGGCGGCTGGCGTTTCATCCGACACATCGCGCCCGTCAAACCGCACCGCGCCCGATGTCGGCCGGTCCAGCCCGGCGATGATACGCAACAGCGTGGATTTCCCGCAGCCCGATGGGCCAAGCAGCGCGGTAAACCCGCCCGTCGCCACGCGAAGGCTGATCCCTTGCAAGACATCGGTCGTCCCAAAGCGCCGGACTATGGCATCAAGATCAATCACGTTCAGACCACGCTTTCGCAATGAAAATGGAATTTATCCGACACATATCGACGCATTGTGTAACTATAATGACTATTCGAGCAATGTGAGCGCCAGGCGTCCCATCACCTCGAAAACCGACCCGCACTGCTGCACTCCGGGCACATTGGGAGCGTCACAAAGCCCGAACACCGGCTTGCCGAAATGCAGGCCGAACGCCACCTCAGACAAGGTGCCATATTCACCGCCCACCGCGATCAACGCACAGGAAGCTTGCGCGATCAGCACGTTGCGCGCCTTGCCGATGCCGGTGGCAAGCGGGAGAGTGACGAAGTCGTTGGCAACGCGCCACTCCTCTTCGGGCAAAAATGCCAGGCAAAAACCGCCATTCTCGGTGCATCCGCGAGCTACAGCTTCCATAACACCGGATTTTCCGCCGCAGAGCACCGCCAGGCCAAGGGCGGCCAAGGCCGCACCGAGGGCGGTGGCCGTCTCGACCTGGTCAGCGGTGGCGCTGCGCGGTCCGATGACACCGACGGGAATCATCCGCCGCCTCGCGGTATGAGACAGGTGAGCAAGGGCTGCTTCCGCCGTCACCCCCCGCATCGGTCCGGGTGGGGCGGGACCATCCACCCATGTCCACGCCCAGGCGTCAAAGGTGCGCCCGGCCGCATCATGCAGGGTGGCCTGCACATCACAAATCATCAGGTCGACAGTCATAACCACTCCACTGCTTGCATTTATATGGAAGAATACTTACATTTTGAACGAGAGTCCATGAGGTTCCCGAATGCCGGAAAAAGACATGCTGAACGACCGTCAGACTGCCATCCTCTCGCGGATCCGCGATACCGGTTTTGTCACGCTGGAGGCGCTTGCGGAGACGTTCGGGGTCTCGATGCAGACGGTGCGGCGCGATGTGATCGCGATGCAGGCTGCAGGATTGATCGAGCGATTCCATGGTGGCGCGGGCGTGCGCGTGGAAGGGCCGGCCGGGCGCATCGATCATCTCGCCAAGCGCCAGATCGCACGTGACGAAAAGCATGCGATCGCTGTGCACGCTGCCCGCCTCATACCGCAAGGCGCGCTGGTCTACATCGATGTCGGCACGACCATCGAGGCTGCAGCGGCCTTGCTGGCGGAAAAGACTGCGCTGAGCATTGTGACCAATTCGCTGCGCGCAGCTTTGCTATTTGACCCCGCCTGCCATGACGTGACCGTGCTGCCCGGCACCATCGCGGGCATCGACGGATCGCTGACCGGGGCCGACACCGTCACCGCGTTGTCGCGCCTGAGGCCCGACTTCGCACTGATCGGCTGTTCGGGCGTGGAGCCCTCGGGCACGGTGATGGATTTCGATGCGGGCAAGATCGCAGTCAAGCGTATGGCAATCGAGGTGTCGGGCCAGTCGCTCCTGTTGGCGACGCGCGACAAGTTCGGGCGGAGCGCGCGCGCCGAAATTGCACCCCTGGACCGGTTCGACCATGTCATTTCGGCACCAGAGCTGCCGCCTCGGCCAGAACCCATTCGGTAAAGACGGCAAGATCGGGATGGTATGTCGCCCGTCGCGGCAGCGCCAGCCAGTAGCCTGCGGCGCTATCGAACCCTGCATCACCCAGGTTAACCAGCCGCCCGGCTGCCAGATCGCGCGTCGCAAACACACGCGGCACCAATGCTGCCCCCGACCCTGATATGGCAGCCGAAATCACCAGAGACATGAAGCCATATCGCACCACCTTGCGCGGCAGGATGCCAACGTGCCCGTTGGCCGCGCAAAACTCATCCCACAGACCAGGCGTCTGGAAATGCTGCAAAAGGGTGATCCGCTCGACATCGGCCACGTTCCCCAGGTCCAACGCACGGACAAGCGCGGGAGCCGCCACCAGCAGATGATCGCGCCCCAACAGATAGAGGTTTCGCGTCTCGGGCCAGTCGCCCAGCCCATGACGGAAGGCGGCGTCAGGCGGGCGGATTGTGGCATCGGTAACCTGATTTGTGAACTGCACGTCGATCCCCGGATACCGCGCCTCAAATTCCGGGAACCGGTCGGTAAGCCAGCGCTCGCCGATGATCGGCAGCAGGTGCAGCAGAAGCGCGCGCGGCCCACGGCGCGCTTCATCCAGACGGGCAGCGCCCTCATGCAAGGTGTCGACCGCGATGCGGGCATGAGGCTCGTACATCTTGGCCGCCTCGGTCGGGGCAAGCCCGCCGGGTGTGCGTGCAAACAGGTCAGTGCCCAAGGCCGTTTCCAAGGCGGCGATCTGTTTGGACACTGCACTTTGCGTCATGTTCAGGCTGCGCGCGGCCTCAACCGTCGATCCTGTGGACAGGACGGCAAGAAAGGCCTGAAGGCTGCGGATCGATGGAAGACGCACCACGGACAGTTACCCTATTCCTACTTGGAATAGTGATTGGAATTTCTTTCGTTTGCAAGCCTGGACAAGGCATTTCATCGTGATGACAAGGAAATGAGGCTGAGATGACACAAGATCAGAGATTGTGGGGTGGCCGGTTTTCGGCGATGCCGGACGCCTCGTTGGTGGCAATCGCGCGCATTGACCGAAGCCACGATCGCCTTGTCGAACACGATCTGGCTGGATGCCGCGCCCATGCCCGTGCGCTGTGGCGGAGTGGTCTTCTGAACGCGGACGAACGGGAGAGCATCATCGACACGCTGGCAATGATCGGGGATGACGCCGCCCGTGGCGACATTTCGATCACCGAGGCGGATGAGGACGTTCACAGTTTCATCGAGCGTGAACTGGTCGCACGGCTCGGGGCACTGGGGGGCAAGTTGCGCGCCGGCCGGTCGCGCAACGATCAGGCGGCCAACGACCTGCGGCTGGTGCTGCGCGCCGCAGAAAGGCGGCTGCGGCGCGCGACGCTCGACCTGATCGACGCGCTCTGTGATCAGGCCGGGGCGCATTCCGATACGCTCGCGCCCGGGTTCACCCATCTGCAACCGGCACAGCCGATCAGCCTTGGCCATCAGTTTCTGGCCCATGCGCAGGCGCTGTTGCGCGATTGCGACCGCTTTGCAGATTGGACGCGGCGTGCCGATGTTTCGCCCCTTGGCGCTGCGGCACTGGCGGGATCCGGGTTGATCCTGACCCCCGAAGAGATGGCGGCGGATCTGGGCTATGCGCGGTCGTTCGACAATTCCATCGACGCGGTGGGCAGCCGTGACCATGTGGCAGAGTTCCTCTTCGTCTGCGCCATGCTGGGGGTCGATTTGTCCCGGTTGGCGGAAGAGGTGATCTTGTGGGCGTCGTCGCAATTTGGCTGGATCGCGCTGGATGACGCGTTTTCGACGGGTTCATCCATCATGCCGCAAAAACGCAACCCGGATATCGCCGAATTGACGCGGGGGCGCGCGGCGCGCCTGATCGGGGCGCTGACCACGATGTTGACGCTGCTGAAGGGTCTGCCCTTTGCCTACAACCGCGACTTTGCCGAGGACAAACGCGCTGCATTTGACGCCATCGACGGGCTGGAGGACTGCCTGCCCGCCATGACCGGCCTTGTCCGGACGATGCGCGTGAACGTGACAGAGGTCGAGGCGCAGGCGACAGATGGTTTCACTCTTGCAACCGAGATCGCCGATTGGCTGGCCGGCAAAGGCACGCCCTTTCGCGAGGCGCATGAGGTGACGGGCCTTGTGGTGCGCGCCTGCGACGCTGCCGGGTGTGGGCTCAACGATCTGACGGCGGATACCCTTGCAGCCCTTGATTTGCGTCTCGCAGCCATGCCCGATGATATTCTGAACCCGCGCGCGGCCATTGCGCGTCGCTGCGGCAAGGGGGGCACCGCACCCGACAGGGTTCGCGAGCAACTGGCCGAGGTGCAGGCGCGGGCCGGAGGGATGCGCCATGATTGACACATCCATCTTGCAATTGCGTGTGGTGCGTGACCGACATCCGGGGCGATGGCTATCAGCGGCAGCGATCCTGGTCGGCTTCGCGCTGGTGGTGCGTGCCTTTGCGATGGGCCAGATCGAATGGTCCATCGTCGGGCAGTTCCTGACCATGCCCGCCATTCTCAACGGCCTCGTGAACACCGTCCTGATGACGGCCTGCGCCATGGCGCTTGGCATCACGCTGGGTGTGCTTTTTGCGGTGATGTATCTGTCTCCCAACCCGGTGCTGCGGGCTTCGGCGTTGTTTTACATCTGGTTCTTTCGCGGCACGCCTCTGCTGCTGCAACTGCTGTTGTGGTTCAATCTGGCGCTGGTGTTTCCCACCATCGGTCTTCCCGGGCTGTTTGAGGTGCGGATGGTGGATGTGATGACGCCGTTTGTGGCAACTCTTCTGGGCCTTGGGATGAACCAGGGTGCCTACACCGCCGAAGTGGTGCGCGGCGGCATCCTGTCGGTCGACCAGGGTCAGACCGAGGCCGCGCGATCCATCGGCATGACCGGGCTGAAAACGTTGCGCCGGATCGTGCTGCCGCAAGCGATGCGCGTCATCATCCCACCGGTCGGGAATGAATTCATTTCGATGGTGAAGCTCACCTCCATCGCCAGCGTCATCCAGTATTCCGAAATCCTGCGCAATGCTCAGACGATCTATTACGCGAATGCGCGGGTGATCGAACTGCTGATCGTGGCCGCCGTCTGGTATCTCGCGGTCGTGACCGTGCTCCAAACCGGGCAGTTCTTTCTGGAACGGCATTTCGCCAGAGGTCGGACCACGACACCTGCACGCGCCACCGGGGGGGATCTGCGATGATCCCGATGGTCGCGATCCGGTCAGTCACCAAATCCTACGGTGCGCTCAAGGCACTTGATGACGTCAACCTTGATGTGGCGGCAGGCGAGGTGGTGGCGGTGATCGGGCCTTCGGGATCGGGAAAAAGCACGCTTTTGCGCTGCATCAACCAGTTGGAGATCCCGGATCAAGGCGGGGTCTTTATTGACGGCACATTGCAGGGCTACCGCCGTCAGGGCGACACGCTTCGCGCGCTGCAAGATGCCGAGATTGCCCGCCAGCGCCTTGCCTCGGGCATGGTGTTTCAACGCTTCAACCTGTTTACCCACATGACGGTGCTGCAAAATGTCATCGAGGGGCCAGTGTCGGTGCTGCGCCTGGGCCGCACCGAAGCCGAGTTGGAAGCGATGACGCTCCTCTCCCGCGTTGGCGTGGACGACAAGGCGACAGCCTATCCGATCCAGCTTTCAGGGGGCCAGCAGCAGCGTGTCGCGATTGCCCGGGCGCTGGCGATGCGACCGCGCCTGATGCTGTTTGACGAGCCCACCTCTGCGCTCGATCCCGAACTGGTCGGCGAAGTCTTAAGCGCGATGCGCGATCTGGCAACCTCCGGCATGACGATGGTCGTTGTCACGCACGAACTCGGCTTTGCGCGTGAGGTGGCGGGACGCGTCGTCTTCATGGATCGCGGCCGCATCGTCGAAGACGGGCCGCCGTCGCAGATTCTGACCACCCCGCAGCACCCGCGCACGCGCGAGTTCATCGCTGCGGTTCTTCCCTGACAACCCAACAATGGAGGCTGACAATGAAAAAACTGATGCTGACTGCTGCCCTCGCCCTTCTGCCATTTCAAGGCATGGCGCAAGACCTGCCCGCCCGGATCCAGGCCGGGGGGGTGCTGACCATTGCCACCAACCCAAACTATGCGCCGATCACCTACAAGGATCCGGCGACCAATACCCTGACAGGGGTGGACATCGAACTGGGCGAAGCGATTGCCGCTCGCCTTGGCTTGAAGGTGGTGTGGGAAGAGATTGCCTTTGCCCAGATGCTGCCGTCCTTGCAGACCGGGCGGGTCGATATGGTGATGGCTGGGATGGGCGACACCAAGGCGCGACAGGAGGCGGCCGATTTCATCAACTACATGCAATCGGGCGCACAGTTTTACGTTGCCCACGGGCGGGCAACAGAGTTTTCAGACGTGTCGGCGATCTGCGGCAAGAAGGTCGGCGCGTCACGATCCACCACCTGGCCAGATGCAATTGCTGTCTGGAGCACGGCCAATTGCGAGGAGAAGGGATTGGCCGCTGTTGAAGTGATCGGCACCGAAGGCTCTGCCGATGCGCGCACCCAGATGAAGACCGGGCGGATCGACGTGGGCGTCCAAGGGTCCGAAACGCTGCCCTATTTCAAGACACTGGAACCCGACACATATGCCGTCGTGGGCGAGCCATTCACCACCGCGCTTGTGGGTATTCCTTTTCTCAAGACCGACGACGGAGTCGCCCTGCGCGCCGCCGTCAAGGGCGCGCTCGACGCGATGCAAGCCGATGGCAGCTACGACGCCATCCTTGCAAAGTACGAACTGCAAGGCAACGCACGCCGCCCGATCACGGAGAATATGGGCCAGTAGCGGGTGCGTGGTTTCATTCCGACATCGGCATTCCTTTGCACTGTCTATCTCAGCACATGTTGAATTGAGAAAAACCACGCACAATTTCATGTTTCGAGTGGATCTTGCAAATTTGACCTTCGGTTTCAGCCGCACTGAAAACGGCGACCGAATATCAAACTCGATCCACCAGACGCCCGGCAGCCCTCGCGCTGCCGGGCGCTCCAGACCGGCCGCGCTCAGGTCCGGTTCATCTGTCCAGCAATACCGGTGGGAAGATCATCGTGAGCTGCCTGCAAACACTTTAGTCAAACGATTGACTTAGCTTTTCCCACAAGTCATAGTGACCTGACAGATCAAAGATCTGCGGTCTCACAAAAAATAATCGCGGTCGCCCACTGGGCGCAGGGAGGAGAAGGAAAGATGGTCAACGTTCACACATCGCGCCGTCAGGTTGTTGGTGGTCTTGTTGTAGTGGCCGGGATGCTCGCGCTGGGGCGGCCTGCTCAGGCGGCGACAACGCTGCGCTGGTCGTCGGTTTTGTCGCCAACCCACCCCGAGGCCTTGATGATGCAGCGGATTGCTGCCGATCTCGCCGCACGGTCAAACGGCGCCATCACACTTGAGGTGTTTCCCGGTGGTCAACTCGGCTCGACCGCCGACACCATTGAAGCAGCCAAGGCCGGCGCGATTGCCATGGTCAGCGAAGGACCGGGTGCACTAGGCCAGTTCGCCCCTCAGATCTCGATCATCGAAGCGCCTTATGTCTGGCGCGATGTCGAACACATGATCCGGGCAATGCGCTCGTCGCTGGTCGATGATCTGAATGCGGCGCTGGTTGAAAAGGCCGGGCTGCGGATCATCGGCGCCACCTACAACGGGCGCCGCCACATCACGACCGGGAAGATCGCGATCAACAGCGCCGCCGACATGGAAGGCTTCAAGCTGCGTGTCCCGCCGGTCGACGTCTTCCAGGCGATGGCAACGGCCTGGGGCGCGCGCCCGACGCCGATCAATTTCAATGAGCTTTACGTTGCGTTGAGCCAGGGTGCCGTTGACGGGCAGGAGAACCCGCTGCCGACGATCGAAAGCGCAAAGTTGCACGAAGTTCAGAAATACCTGATCCTCAGCGGGCATATCATCACCCCCCGACTGATCGTGGTGAACGAGGCGATCTGGCAGGGTCTGACCAGCACGGAGCGCGATCTTGTCACCGACGCCGTGCGCATCGGGGCGGATTGGCAGACCGCCGAAATCCAGTCGCGGGAGGCAAGTCTGGTTGAAACTTTGCGCAAAACGGGCATGACGGTGATCGAGCCTGATCTCGAAAGTTTCCGAAAGCCGGTGCTCGATACTGTGCCTGCGCAATTTGCCGATCGCTGGGGCGCGGACACTTGGGATCGCATTCAAGGCCTCTGATCTCCCTCGGTTCGCCGGGCCACCCGCCGTTGCAGGTGGCCCGTGCCTTTTTAGGAGCCTGCAATGAATATTGTGACCCGTGTGGCGGACCGCACGCTTGTCTTTGCTTGCAGTGCGTCATTGCTGGGCCTTCTCGCCGTCGTGATGGCGGGGGTGGTGTCGCGCGCTCTTGACCGGCCAGTTGTCTGGAGCGACGAGCTTTCGCGTTTTTTGATGGTGTGGTTGTCCTTTCTTGGATGGACGTTGGCAACCCGCAACCACGCGCACATCCGTGTGGGTCTGGTTCTGGACCGACTGCCCCCGCGTGCGCAACGCGTGGTCGAGGCTGCGATACAGGCGATCACAGGCAGTATCGGGCTCGCGTTCATCTGGTATGGCCTCACGCTGACCGGGCGCAACACGGGTGTGCAGGCGGTCACGATGCCGATCCCTGCGGGACTGCTTTATGTCCCACTGATCTTTACCGGGGTGGTCATGGCGCTGGAAGGGTATGTGCGCGCCTGGCGGCATCTCGGCGGCGCGCCTTATCTCGGCTATGGCGATGGGGATGCGCCATGACCCTCTTGATGAGCTATATCTGCGCGGGCTGGATCGTCACGATCCTGATCGGCGTGCCTCTCTTGAGCTCGATGCTGATCGCATCTTTCGCCTTTGTCGTGCTCGGCGGCCTGCCCCCTGAGATCATTCCGCAAAAGGTTGCGCGGTCGGTGGATTCGTTTCCCATCGTCGCCGCCCCCCTGTTTATTCTGATGGGCAACATCATGAATTCGGCAGGGATCACCGACCGGATATTCGTCTTTGCCAAAGCCGTTGTCGGCTGGCTGCGCGGCGGGTTGTGCCATGCCAACATCATCGCAAGCGTGATCTTTGCCGGCATGGCCGGGTCAGCGGTGGCCGAGGCGGGAGCACTTGGAACAATCGAGATCAAGGCGATGACGGACGACGGCTATGACCCGGAGCTGGCGGCCGCGGTCTCCGCCGCTTCCGCAACCATCGGGCCGATCATCCCGCCCTCGCTTCCGATGGTGATCTATGGGGTTACCGCCGATGTCTCGATCGGACGGCTGTTTCTGGCTGGCCTGCTGCCTGGGCTCCTGATGGCGGCTGCGCTGATGGCGATGGTGGTCTATATCGCCCGCAAGCTCGACCTTCCGCGCACGCCGTTTCCGACCATGGCGCAGGTCTGGGTCGCGTTGCGTGACTCGTTCTGGGCGCTGATGACGCCGGTGGTCCTTCTGGCAGGGATGTTCAGCGGATATTTCACACCCACCGAGGCGGCAGCCGTGGCAACCTGTTATGCGCTGTTTCTGGGGATATTTGTCTACAAGGGGTTCGATCTGCGATCGCTCCCCGTCCTCTTGCGCCAGACTGCAGAGACGACCGGGGTTGTGATGGGCCTTGTCATGGCCGCAGGTGCGTTCGGTTGGTGCATGTCGCTGAGCGGCATACCCCAGAAACTCGGCCCGCTTCTGGTCGAGGTGCTGGGCAATCCGATCCTGTTCCTGTTGGCGGTCAATATCTTCCTGCTTGCCATCGGGTGCTTCATCGAGGCGCTTGCTGCAATGCTGATTCTTGTCCCGATCCTTGCGCCGGCGGCGGCCGCTCTCGGAATCGACCCGGTTCAGTTCGGGGTGGTGTTTGTGCTCAACCTGATGATCGGCACGATCACGCCGCCGGTGGGCGTGGTCCTGTTCATCACCGCGCGTATTGCGAAGGTCAGTTTCGAGGTGATGTCGCGCGCAATCCTGCCATGGCTCGTTCCGCTGATTTTCGTCCTCTTGGTCGTCACGTTCTGGCCGCCGCTGACCTTGACCCTGCCAAAACTGCTCATGCCCTGATGAATTGAATTTGACATCCGGTTCCCATTTTCAGGCCGCATCCGATGCCAAATGTCAAATTCGCAAAATCCACTCGATTCATAAATCTGCTCGTGGTTTTTCTGATCCCGGCATTTGCTTGGTCACCTGCGGCGACGGGACGCAAATGCTGGATTAAAACCACTGCAGCGCCGCGCGTCTTTTCAGACGCGCGAAGGTCGCTGTAAAAAAATTGAATGAATTCATGTACGTTCCGTTCAATCTATTCCGATTGAACGCGACATGCATTAGCCTGGGCCAGGTCCGGTTGACTGCCGGACCACAAGGCGGGGCGTGAACAGGCGTGTCACGGGGCCCTCGGCATCGCCTGCGATGCGCGACAGAAGGTCGTCAACGGCGGCGCGGGCAATGGCGACCTTGTCAACGGCCACCGTGGTCAGCGGCGGGCTTGCGTAGTTGCACTCATCGATATCGTCAAAGCCGACGATAGACAGTGCCGCGCCAACGCCGATCCCTCGTTCCCGGCAGACTGTCGTGGCCCCGATGGCCAGAAGATCGCCAAAGGCGACGATGGCTGTGGGCGGGTGGGGAAGGTCGAGAAGCGCGCCGGTCGCCAGATATCCGCTGCGCCGCGACGTGTCGCAAAACAGCCGCAGCGCCGGGTCGGTGTCCAACGCCAGGGTTGCCACTGCGCGGTCATACCCGGCAAGCCGGTTCACCGCAGTCGACGTCCGCCGCCCTCCCCCGATCCACCCGATCCGGCGGTGCCCGAGACCATGAAGGTGCTCCACCGCAGCGACCATGCCACCCGCGTCGTCATTGGCGAAGCCGCTGACCCCTACGCCCTCGATCAGGCGCGAGAAGGTCGTGACCGGAAACCCCTTGGCGAGAAGTGGTGCGACATCGTCCCGCTTTGTCCCCTCAGCCGGACAGATCAGAATGCCGGCCGCGCCGTATTCCTGCGCCGTGGTCAAAAAAGCCGCCTGTTTCGCCGGATCCTCGCCGGAGTTCCACAGCAAGAGCTTCATGTCATGCTGGCGCAACGCGTCTTCGATATGACGGATGAAGTCGACAAACACCGGGTTGGCAAGGTCATTGATGCAGACCCCGATCATGCTTTTCACGCCCCGGCGCAACTCCGCTGCCTGACGGTTGTAAACGTAGCCCAGGCGCGCCGCCGTCGCCTTGACCTCATCGCGTGTGGCGACCGGGATCTTGAAGCTGTCGCGCAGCGCCAGCGAGACGGTCGACACCGAAAGACCCAGACTGCTTGCGATATCAGATAGCTTCGGACGTAGCGTCATCAGGTCCTCCTGCACACGGGACAGCAATCATGCACGACGCGATCAACGCCGCTTCAGCCCCTCGCGACACGCGATGAAACTGCCACAGACACGATCGGATCGATACATCATATCGTTTGACTTCCTTCATTCAATCGTTTGACTTCGTAAATTTATTTTGTTACGTCAGCGGAAGAGGCATCTGCGACCTCGCGATGCATCCTTGGAGGAGGACCAGACTTTGAAACGGATTACCCTTTCCATCCTGTCTTTGCTTGCGGCTTCAGTCGCCACATCCGCCCAGGCGGCTTGTGACTGGAAACCCGAGCGCGCGGTGAACTACGTCATCCCCTGGGGTGCGGGTGGTGGCACCGATGCCAATTCACGCATCCTTGCCAGCCTGCTCGAACAGCGGTTTGGCGTTCCATTCAATGCCGCCAACCGCACCGGCGGCAATGGCGTGGTAGGTCACAGTGCCATCGCCCTCGCCGACCCCGACGGCTACACCATCGGGTCGGCGACGGTCGAGATCACCACGATGCAACACCTTGGGCTGACCGACCTGAACCAATCCAGCATCACGCCGATCGCGCTGGTCGACATCTCGCCTGCCGGCTTCTTTGTGGCCAAGGGCTCACCGTTCACGACGCTTGATCAGGTCATCGACCATGCCCGCGCCAACCCCGGCGTGTTGACCGGGTCGGGCACGTCGCAAGGGGGGATCTGGCACCTTGCCCTTGCCGGATTGCTGCAGAAATCCGGTCTCGCCCCCGACGCGATCCGATGGGTTCCCTCGGAAGGCGCAGCACCTGCGTTGCAGGAATTGATCGCGGGCGGTGTCGATGTGGCGACGCCTGCGCTCTCGGAAGGTGGCGCTCTGGCGGCGGCGGGGGAAATCCGGCCGCTTGCGGTGATGCACAGCGCGCGGATCGGCGCTATGCCCGATGTGGCAACCACTGCGGAATTGGGGGCAGATTGGCAGTTGTCCGCGTTTATCCTGTTGGCCGGTCCGGCGGGCCTGCCAGCAGAGATCGCCTGTTCCTACGAGAAAGCGGCACTGGAGATTTTCGCCTCGCCTGAATGGGCAGCGTTCAAGGCGTCGCGGGGGGCGGCAGTGGTCAGCATGGGGTCGGCCGAGTTGACGACCCTTCTGGAGCGCTCCTCTGAGGATCTGGGGGCAACAATGCGGTCGATCGGCATCGCCAAATAGGCGCAGCCTCCCCACCGCTGTCCTGCCTGCGCGTCCTCCCACGCGCAGGCAGGGCAATCAGGAATCATTGTCATGACACTTTCCCCCCTCGCCCTCGCCCTCCTCACGCTTGCCATCGGAATTGTCGTGATCGGGCATTCGCGCGGTTTTCCCCTGATGGGAGGCATGTCCTACGGGCCTGCCTTCTTTCCCGTTCTGATCGGGGCTGGTTTCGTTTTGTGCGGACTGATCTTGTTGGGACAGGCCGTTTTAGCGCGCGGCGGCCCAGGAGTTTCGGCAAAGCCACGCGGCAGGCGCGCGGGCTTGCGCCTCATGATCATTCCGGCGGTCATTCTTGGCTATGCGGTTGTGAGCCCGGTTGCGGGTTTCCTGCCGACGACCGCGATTGCAGCCCTCGTCACTGCCCTTTTTTTTGGCCTTCGTCCGCTGTCCGCGCTGGTTCTCGCGGGTGCGACCGCGGTGGCTCTTTTTGTCCTGTTCCAAGGGGCGCTGCGCGTGCCGCTGCCAGTCGGCCCGCTTGAGCGGTGGCTGGGGTAATCAAACCATGGACAATTTTTTTCAAGGTCTCACGCTCGTTCTTCAACCCGACGTTCTGAGCGTGATCTTTCTGGCAAGTCTTTACGGGCTGGTGATCGGTGCGCTGCCGGGGCTCACAGCGACCATGTCGATTGCCCTGTTGGTGCCAGTCACATTTTTTCTCGATCCCGTGCCCGCCATCGCCGCCATCACCGCCACAACGGCATCTGCAATTTTTGCAGGTGATATTCCAGGTGCCCTTCTGCGTATTCCCGGCACACCCGCCTCGGCCGCCTATGCCGAGGATGCCTACGCGCTGACCGTCGCAGGCAGGCCGGAGGCAGCCTTGGGGGCAAGTCTGATCGCATCGGTAGCGGGTGGGGTGGTCGGTGTCATTCTGCTGATGATATTTGCCCCTGCATTGGCGCGTTTTGCGGTCCAGTTCAGTTCGGTGGAGTATTTCTGGCTGGCGGTGCTGGGGCTCAGTTGCGCTGTTGCAGTCTCGGGCGACAGCCTGTTGCGCGGGGCGATTTCTCTGCTCATCGGCCTGTTGATTTCCACGGTCGGGATCGACATCGCGACCGGGTACCCACGCTTCACCTTCGGGTCGATCCATCTTCTGAGCGGGATCTCCTTCATTCCCGCCATGATCGGAATATTTGCCGTCAGTCAGGTCATCCGCGCAGCCCTTGCGCGGCCGGGCGAGGCGCCCCCGCCCCCGAGCCGTGGCCTTCCCGACCTTATGGGAACGATGTGGCGGGCGCTTGTCCGGTTTCGCCTGACGATCCTGCGGTCCAGTTTGATCGGAAATTTGTTGGGTGCCCTGCCCGGTGCGGGTGCCGATATCGCGGCTTGGGTGGCCTATAGCCTGTCGCGCCTGGTCTCGCGCAGTCCCGGGACCTATGGCAAGGGGTCCGAGGAGGGGATTGCCGCAGGTGGCGCTGCCAACAACTCAGCCGTCGCAGGGGCCTGGACCCCGGCGCTGGTGCTGGGCATCCCGGGCGATTCCATCACCGCCATCGCGGTGGGCGTGATGATGATGAAAGGAATTACGCCCGGCCCGCGCGTCTTCATCACCGACGGTCCAGAGGTCTATGCGATCTTTCTGGGGTTCCTGCTGGCCAATCTGCTGCTTTTGCCGCTCGGGTTCCTCGCCATCAAGCTGGCGCGCCATATTCTTTCGGTTCCTCAAGCGGTGCTGATGCCCGTCATCCTCATGTTCAGCATCACGGGTGCCTATGCGGTGGACAACGCGATGTTCGCCATCGGGATCATCGCCGTTCTGGGGCTTGTCGCCTTTATGATGGAGGAGAACCGCATCCCCTTTGCCCCCGCGATCCTCGGGATCGTTCTGGGCGCGGTGGTCGAGAAGAACTTCCTCATCACCATGATCAAGACCCAAGGCAGCCTTGCAGGGTTCTTCGACCGGCCGTTGGCCGCCGTCCTCGGAGGACTGACGCTTGTCGTCTGGACTCTCATCCTTGCGCGCTCCGTCCTGCGGCGCGCGCCCGCTTCCGAAAGAATGACGCATGACTGACGAAGTTGACTACATCAGCGGCGCCACACGCCTGTTTGCCATTCTCGGCGACCCGATCGTGCAGGTCCGCTCGCCAGAGATGATCACGGCGGAATTTCGGGCGCGCGGGATGGATGCGATCCTGATCCCTGTTCACGCCCCGGCCGACCGGTTCGAAGCCGTTCTTTGCGGGCTGATGGCAACGGGAAATCTTGATGGCATGATCCTGACCATCCCGTTCAAGGCCACCGTCGTGCGCCACCTTGATCACATCGGAGCGCAGGCAAGGATCGTGGGCGCAGTGAATGCTGCGGTGCGACTGCCCGATGGCCGCTGGTCGGGCGAGATCTTTGACGGGATTGGCTGCGTCGCAGGAATCACGGGTGCAGGTCATTCATTTGCCGGCAAACGGGTGCATCTGATCGGAGCTGGCGGGGCCGGCTCAGCCATCGGCGTCGCCGTCGCCTTTGAGCGTCCCGCGCTGATCCGGATCTTCGACCCGGACGCCAATCGCGCGGCGGACCTTTGCGCGCGTATCGCCCGCGTCGATCCCGGCGTGATCACCGAAGTGGCTCCGCCTGACCCGAAGGCCACTGATTTCATTCTCAATGCCTCGCCGGTGGGAATGCTCGGACATGGCGGAAACCCGGTCGGAACGGATGATTTCCCCGCTCGGGTGGTGGTGTTTGACGCCATCGTCAAGCCCGAGGAAACTCCGCTTCTGGCAGCCGCACGCCGTGCTGGCTGCGCCACCGTCGGAGGGCGAATGATGATGCGTGGTCAGATCGCCCGCATCGTGGACTTTTTTTGCGGTGCCTCACTTCATACTCAAGGAAAGTAGATCAAGATCATGAAATTCCTTCGCTATGGCCCTGCAGGCCAAGAGAAACCCGGCTGCCAGCTTGAGGATGGCACGGTGCGCGATCTCTCCGCAATCGTTGCCGACGTGTCGCCCGAAACGCTTGCCGTTCTGGCAACGCTCACACCGACCCAGGCGGCGGCTTGTCCGGTGGTTGAGGGTGGCATGCGGCTTGGACCCTGTCTCGGTCGGACCGGCAACTTTCTCGCCATCGGGCTCAACTACGTCCAGCACGCGCTGGAAACAAACGCGCCGATTCCGGCGGAACCGATCATGTTCAACAAGGCACCATCGTGCGTGTCGGGTCCCAACGATCCTGTCATCATGCCGAAGGGGGCGACCAAGCTTGACTGGGAGGTGGAGTTGGCCTTCGTCATCGGCAAGCGCGCCCATCATGTAAGGGAGGCCGATGCGCTAGCGCATGTGTTTGGCTACATGGTCTGCAATGACGTGTCCGAACGGGCTTTTCAGCTTGAACGTGGTGGCCAGTGGATGAAGGGCAAATGCTGCCCGACCTTCGGCCCGATCGGCCCCTGGCTTGTCACCGCTGACGAGGTGGGAGATCCCCAGACCCTTGATCTGTTCATGGAGGTCAACGGCGAGCGGCTACAAGACAGCAACACCTCGGACATGATCTTTCCAATCTTGCGGATCGTGTCTTATCTGAGTGATTTTCTGGTGCTTGAACCTGGCGACATCGTGACCACCGGCACCCCGCCCGGCGTCGGCCTTGGCATGGTTCCGGAGCGGTATCTCAAAGTTGGTGATACGATGCGTCTTGGCATCGCGCGGTTGGGCGAGCAATGTCAGATCGTCGCCCCGTTCAGCGGCTGAGGGAGGTTATGTGGTGCGTGTACTGATACTGGGTGCAGCGGGAATGATCGGGCGCAGGCTTGCCGACAGGCTGGCGCGCGAGGGGATGCCGGGACGCGGCCCGATCTCGGCGCTGCTGCTTGCCGATGTGGTGCGCCCGGTTGGTCCGCCGGGACTGGAGGCTGAGGTACGCGCGGTCGATATTGCGTCGGCGCAGGCGGTCAAGGACCTGATCGCGTGGCGGCCCGATGTGATCTTCCACCTCGCCGCCATCGTCTCAGGCGCTGCAGAGGAAAATTTCACGCTTGGCTATGACATCAACGTGAAGGCCACCTGGTCGCTGCTCGAAGCGCTGCGACTGGCGGGGCATTCGGCACGGCTGGTCTTCTCATCGTCGGTCGCCGTGTTCGGCGCGCCTGTGCCGGAGATCGTGCCGGACGATTTTCACCTGACGCCACGGTCGTCTTACGGAGCGCAAAAGGCGATCTGCGAGCTTCTGGTCAGCGACTATTCCCGCAAGGGCTTTGTCGATGGCGTCTCGCTGCGGCTGCCGACCATCGTGGTGCGCCCCGGTGCGCCAAACGCCGCCGCCTCGGGGTTCCTGTCGGGCATCCTGCGCGAACCGCTGCGAGGGGTTGCGGCAAACCTTCCGGTCGATCCTTTATCCGAGGTCTGGATCGCATCGCCCGGCGTCGCGGTCAAAAGCCTGCTGCATGCGGCAGCACTCCCGCCACAGGCACCGGACGGCGGCAGGGTCATCAACGGACGCGGATTATCCGTATCAGTTGCCGACATGATCGCCGCCCTGCGTGCGATTGCAGGCGGTGCGGTGGCCGATCTCATCACCCATACTCCTGACCCGCGCATTGCGGCCATTGTCGGGTCCTGGCCAAAGGCATTTGCCTGCGATCAGGCCCGCAGTCTCGGCTTTCCGGTCGACACCGGTATCGACGCCATTCTCCGCGCCCATATCGCCGACACAGCGGGCGAACGGACCGGGGACGCTTGATGCTGCTTGGATGCATCGCAGATGATTTCACAGGTGCGAGCGACCTTGCCAATACGCTCGCCAGAGGCGGGATGCGCACGGTGCAATATGTCGGCATCCCGCAAGGCCACGCGCGGGAGATCGAGGCTGGGGTGGTTGCGCTCAAAACTCGAACCGTGCCTGTGGCCGACGCGGTGGCCCAGTCACTTGCCGCGCTCACCTGGCTGCGCGCCCAGGGGTGCGCGCAGATTTTCTTCAAGTACTGCTCCACCTTCGATTCAACGCCCGAAGGCAACATCGGTCCGGTGACGGAGGCGCTGATGGACGCGCTTGGCACTCGCTTCGCCCTCGTCTGCCCGGCCTTTCCGGCGACCGGGCGCCGCGTGTTTCAAGGGCACCTGTTCGTCGGTGACCGTCTCCTGCATCAATCGGGGATGCAGGAGCATCCGCTCACGCCGATGACCGACCCTGACCTGCGCCGTTGGCTTTCCCATCAGACCTCGATCCCCGTCGGGCATCTGGCCCATGAGGTGGTGGCGCAAGGAACACCGGCCGTGCGTGCCCGACTTGCCGAGCTGACCGCGGCATCGCCCGCAATGATCCTCGCCGATGCCGTCAACGACATTGATCTTGCCACGCTGGGGGCGGCGGCGGCGGATCATCAACTCGTCACTGGCGGATCGGGCATGGCGCTTGGCCTGCCCGCAAATTTCGCGCGCGAGGGGCGGCTCTTGCCCGCCCACAGCGCTTGGCGTGGCGAGGCGGGGCCATGCGCAATCCTGTCTGGCTCCTGTTCCGCCATCACGCGCGGGCAGATCGCGGCCCACGCGGCGGCCTATCCTGCGCTTTGCGTCCACCCCGATGACATCATGTCAGGGCAAGATCAGGTCGCCCGGGTGGCCGATTGGGTGATGGCGCGACCTGCGTCGCTGCCGTTGGTCTACACAACCGCAACACCGGAAGCCGTGCGGGACGCACAGTCGCGTCACGGGGCGGGTGCGGTCGCGGCCGAAATCGAGATCTTCTTTGCCGAGCTTGCCCGCATCCTGGTGGCAGGTGGAGTGCGCCGTCTGGTGACAGCGGGAGGCGAGACATCCAGCGCCGTCGTCGCGGGGCTCGGGCTTTCGGCCCTTGAGATCGGACCCGAGATCGCGCCGGGCGTGCCCGCCTTGCGTGCCGAAGACGCTCCGCTTGTCCTTGCCCTGAAATCGGGGAACTTCGGCGGCCCAGATTTCTTTGCCCACGCGGCCAAGGTTTTGGAGGGGTGATGCAGGAATGAAGGATCACGCCTTGCGCGAAACGCTGTGCCGGGTGGCAGCCGATCTGTTCCGGCGCGGGCTGACCAATGGCGCATCCGGAAACATCTCGGCCCGGTTGTCGGACGGATCGATCCTGATCTCCCCCACCGGCACCTCGTTTGGCGCGCTCGACCCCGCCAATCTCGCCCATCTTGCCCCGGACGGCACGCACCTGTCGGGCGATCCGCCGAGCAAGGAGTATCCGCTGCACACCGCCTTTTATGCCACGCGGGCTGAGGCCGGCGCAGTGATCCACACCCACTCGACCCATACGGTCGCGCTGTCGATGCTGCCCGACATCGACCCGAACTGCTTTCTCCCGCCGCTGACGCCCTACGCGATCATGCGACTTGGCAAGGTCCGACTGCTTCCCTTCCTGCGCCCCGGCGATCCGGCGATGGGCGATGCAATCCGCGCGCTCGGTGGGAGGCGGGCAGCAGTGGTTTTTGCCAATCACGGGCCCGTGGTCAGCGCGGCCACCGTTTCAGAGGCGGGCAACGCGCTTGAAGAACTTGAGGAGGCGGCAAAGCTCACGCTCCTCACCCGGGGTCTGTCGCCCCGCTCGCTGACGCCTGGGCAGGTGGCCGACATCGTCGCGCATTTTGCCGTGGAGTGGGAAACATGACGCCACCGACCTTCTCTGCAAACCTCGGTTTCCTGTGGCGCGACCTGCCGTTGGATCAGGCCATCCGACGCGCCCATGCGGTGGGGTTTGATGCGGTCGAATGTCATTGGCCCTATGCGTCCGATCCCGCGACACTCCGCACCGCTCTGCGCGAAACCGGCCTTGCGATGCTCGGCCTCAATACCCCTGTCGGGGACGCAGCCAAAGGCGACTTCGGCCTTGCGGCCCTGCCCGGACGAGAGGGAGAGGCACGCGCCGCCATCGACCTCTCCTTGCATTACGCAACCGCGATTGGCTCACGCGCGGTGCATGTCATGGCGGGCAAGACCGATCTGTTGGAGGCGGAGGCGGTGTTTCTCGAAAACCTCGATTATGCCGCCAGGCAGGCCGAATTGCGCGGTCTCACAATCCTCGTGGAGCCGCTGAACGCGCGCGATGTGCCGGGATATTTCTTGCGCGGGATCGACCACGCGGCGGCTTTGGTGGATCAGATCCGGGGGCAAAACGTCCGCTTGATGTTTGATTGCTATCACCAGCAGATCAGCGGCGGCGATCTCTGCGCCAGCTTCGCCCGCCATCTCGGCCGCATCGGGCATGTCCAGATCGCGGCCGTGCCGGACCGGGGCGAGCCGGACCGGGGCGAAGTGGATTACCGCTGGCTGATCCCGGAGCTCTACCGGATGGGATATCGTGGGGCCATCGGGGCCGAATATCGGCCCCGAGGAGACGTTGAGGCCGGTCTGGGCTGGCTCGAAATCCTGAAGACAGACGCCCTGATCACATGACAACTTGCGTGCCGGATGGCCTCTGGTGATCTGGCAAAACCAGGACGGGTTTGGCGCGCGGTCCCAGACGCGTCTGTGCTCACAGATCGACTTCGAGGATCGCCATCGAGAAGTTGTAGGACAGGTCGCCGTCCTCATCGTCGCGGTAGATGACGCCGATGAATTCGTCACCGAGATAGACTTCGGCGGAATCATCCTTGCGCGGGCGAGCCTTGACGACCAGCGCAGGATTGAGGGTGCGCTTGAGATAGGCTTCGAGCTTTCGGATTTCGTCAGGCTTCACGGTCACATCTCCGGCGGTTCACGGTTGGGCGCTTTTGCCACGGTGAAGCCAGGATTGCAAACCCGCACCGGCGTTTATCCGCATCCCGATCGTTTATGAAGAGTCACTCGGTTTCTGAGAGCAGTTGGTCCATCGACCGCGAGGGCTCCACGCACCCGGCTTTGCCCACGACGCGCGCCGGAACGCCTGCAACCGTCGAGTTCGGCGGAACTGCCTGCAGTACCACCGATCCTGCGGCTACACGGCTGCAATGACCAATCTCGATGTTGCCAAGCACCTTTGCACCTGCGCCCAGCAGCACGCCGTTGCGGATCTTGGGATGGCGATCACCGGTTTCCTTGCCCGAGCCGCCTAACGTGACGCCGTGCAGGATGGAGACGTTATCGCCAATGACCGCAGTCCGGCCAACGACGAGGCCGGTGGCATGATCGAGGAAGATGCCCTTGCCCATGCCCGAAGCCGGATGGATGTCGGTCTGGAAGATTTCCGAGGACCGGCTCTGAAGGTAGAGCGCGAAATCGATGCGTCCCCGTGTCCAGAGCCAATTGGCAAGGCGGTGGGTCTGGATGGCGTGAAAACCCTTGAAATAGAGAACTGGCTCGATGAAGCGGTCGCATGCCGGGTCTCGATCGTAGACGGCCTGAAGATCCACCCGCAGAACCGCACTCCAGTCCGTCCAGTCAGCCAGCATCTCGAAGAAACTCTGCCGTAGCAGGTTTGCCTGAAGCTCGGGATGGTCCAGACGCTCGCAGACGCGATGAATGACCGCTTCTTCCAGCGAACCCTGATTGAGCACCGTCGAGTAAAGGAATGCCGCAAGCAGCGGATCCTTCTGGGCCGCATACTCGGCTTCCTTGCGGATCGAATCCCAGATCGGGTCCATCACCTTGATGGTCTCACCTGTGCGCAGGCCGCTTTTCAATGCCATGACCGCCTCCGGGACGTGATTGACGCACTCTCAAGATAAGGCAGTTTAGGCGAAAAACAATTGGGCAATGCCTGGTTGAGCGAATTTCTCCTCGACCGGGACAAAGTCCTCAGCGGCCGAGATCGGCGAGAAAACCGACCACGGCGTCGTTGAAGGCATCGTTCCGGTCCCCCGCCACCATGTGGCCGGCACCGGAGACATCGATAAAGCGGGCATGCGGCACCAGCGCCCGGAAGGCAGCCGCCGCCGCTTCGGTCACGAGCTCTGACTGCTGCCCGCGCACAAGCAAGGCAGGTGCGGTGAGACGGCAGGCCGCCTCGACCAAGGCATCCTGCACGGCCACGCCGCCAGTATTGACCGTGCGCGGTCCATCAATGAAGGCGGGATCCCAGTGCCAGCGATAGCGCCCGTCATCGCCAAGGCGAAGATTCTTGGCGAGCCCGTCAAGCGATTTCGGCCGGGTCCGATGCGGCAGGTAGAGCGCAATGGCGTCTGCGGCCTCCTCAAGCGAGGCAAAACCCTCGCGCATCCGCTCGGCCATGAAGCCCTGGATGCGGCTGACGCCTTCGGGGTCCATATGCGGTGTGATGTCAACCAGCACGAGGCCCGAAAGGACAGGGGCTGAGGCGAGCTTCTCCACCATCAGCCCGGAGATGCCGCCGAGGGACGCGCCCACCAGCACGGGGGATGCGCGATGGCGTTCAGTGATCTGACGCACGATCGCGAGCGCATCGGCGGCGAAATCGTCAAACGCGTATGCGGCACTCGGCACCCAGGCGCTGTCGCCGTGGCCGCGCTGGTCGACTGTGTAGGCCGGGTGTCCTGCCGCAGCGATGCGTCGCGCGGCATTGCCCCAGGCGTGCCGTGTCTGCCCACCACCATGGAGAAGCACCACCGGCGCTGCCGTTCCAGGCGTGACTGGTGCGCGCAGATCGGCTGCAAGCGCGTTGCCTTCCACGCCGGTGAATGTGATGCTGCGGGGACGAAAGCTCATGGAGCTATCCCGCTTTCCACGTCAGAGAAGAAGCGCAAGGTCTCGGACTTGAAAAGTTTGTCGCCGACCGAGAGCATATGATCCCGGTTGGGGATGTCGAGTACGCGGGCGAGCGGCATCAGGCGAGCGAGCTCGGATGGAGGTCCGGCGATATCGTCTTTCGTGCCCACCGCGATGAGCGCCGGAACGTCAATCGCGCCGACATCTGCGCGACTGAGTTCGGTGCGCGAGCCACGGATGCAGGCGGCCAGGGCGATCCGGTCGCTTCCTGTCTGGTCAGCGAATGCACGGAACATGCGGGCGCGGGGATGGCTGACGTCGTCGATGGTGGGCGCAAGCAAAGCGTCGGCGATCGGGTTCCAGTCACCCACCCCTTCGACAAGGCCGAGGCCGAGGCCACCCAGCACGATCGAGCGGGCACGATCGGGATAGGCCAAGGCGAAAAACGCGGCGATGCGCGCGCCCATGGAATACCCCATCACGTGGGCACTTGCGATATTGAGTTCATCAAGAAGCGCGCGGGCATCGCCCGCCATGACTGCCGGACCATAGGCGGCAGGATCGCGGGGCTTGTCGGACATGCCGTGGCCCCGGTTGTCGAGCGCGAGGACGCGATAGCCCGCCTCACCAAGGGTCTTGAACCAGCCCGGAAACACCCAGTTGACATGGGCCGTGGACGCAAATCCATGGATCAGCATCACCGGAAACCCATCCGGTGTGCCGCCCATATAAAAAGCGAGCTCGGTGCTGCCGGACATGAAGCGGCTCGCCTGTAGATGATCAAGGTTCATCGCATTCCTCTTTCGCGGGCACTCCCGGACACGCTCCATGGTCGCTTGGAACATGTGCCCTTTTCCAGACCGTCCGGAAAGCCAGGGGTGGACGGAATTTGACATTTGATCGCTGTTTTTAGCGCGTGTGGCTGCAAACTGGCCGCGGCCCAACCCCCGGCCAATCGTCATGTCACAGTCGCTCAAAGGAAAAAATCCGCTCCACTTTTTGAGACACCGCGTATATGGTCCGCGCAAACACCGACGCGGAGACGGAAACCGGCATGGCCTCGCATATAATTCCCCATTTTCAAAACGATCAAGGTCATGCGGCAATCGAGATCGGCGTGAAGGAATTCATGTGCGTCGGCGCCAAGCCGCCGTTTGACCATCCGCATGTGTTTCTGGACATGGGAGCTGCGACCGAAAAGGTCTGTCCCTACTGCTCGACCCTTTACACCTTCAACCCGAAGCTTGCCGCCACCGAGACTGTGCCTTCGGACTGCAGATTTTTCGAGACGGCGGCCTGAAACCGCTGCCCGGGCTGATGCCCCTGCCCGGCGGGGCGGAGGCTGACTGACGACGGGCTGGATATCCTATGCCGACACTGCCCATTGCCATCGTCGGAGCCGGGATCGCCGGTCTCACGGCAGCGCTTGCTTTGTCGGCCCGGGGGCATCGGGTCGACATCGTCGAGCAGGCACCTGAACTGAGCGAAGTCGGTGCAGGGCTTCAGCTTTCCCCCAATGCCACGCGAATTCTCGACCGTCTGGGCGTTCTGTCCCGTCTCGGTGAGGGGTTGCACCAGCCTTCCGAAATCGCGCTTGTGTGCGGGCGCACCCTCTCCCGTCTCGCCCGCGTGCCAAGCGGCGCGTTCGCCCGCCAGAGATGGGGCGCAATCTATGGGGTGGCGCATCGGGCTGACTTGCAGCAGGCATTGCTTGGGGCGGTGACAAAAGCGTCCTCATGCAGGATTGTGACCGGAACAAGGATCGTGCCGGGCGGGGCCGGGTCCATCGCCGCGCAGGTGGCGGCGGCATCGGGCGTGCGCCCGGCCCTCGTCATCGGCGCAGACGGCGTCTGGTCTGCCGTGCGCAGCGCAATTCCCGACACCCTGCCACCGCGCTTCACTGGCCAGGTGGCCTGGCGCTTCCAGCTTCCTGCCGAAGCTGTGCGAGGTCTCGTCAATCCCGGCAATGTCACGGTCTTCCTCGGTCCATCAAGCCATCTGGTGGCCTATCCACTCAAGGGCGGCACGGTGGTCAATCTCGTTGCCATTGGCGCGGGTCAAAACATGGGGCATGTCTGGGACGCCCGCGAAGCCGCCTCCGACCGGGCCGGTCTCATCGCCGCCTATTCCGCCTGGGCTCCGGCCATCCGATCTTTGCTGACACGAGCACCCGAGATGACGCGCTGGCCCCTTTTTGAGGTTGCCGATGGCCGTTTCAGCAACGGGCAGGCTCTGGCGCTGATCGGCGACGCCGCCCACGCGATGCCGCCTTTCGCGGCCCAGGGTGCCGCCATGGCCATTGAGGACGGCTTCGAACTGGCAACCATGATTGGCGACGGGTCGCTCCCGCTTGCTGACGCCCTCGCCCGCTTTGAAGCCGCCCGCAGGCCGCGCATCGCCCGCGCCCGCAGCCGTGCTGCCTTCAACAGGTTTGCCTATCACGCCCGCGGTCCAGTCAGGCTCGGACGCGATCTTGTCTTGTCTCTGCGCAGCCCGGAAAGCCTGGCGAGCGATCTCGACTGGCTCTATGGCTACAGGTCGCCGGAAAGCTGACCGGGTGAGGGCAAGGTGTTGTGCAACTCAAGGCTCGCATCGAGAAACTGCGGCAGCGGGGTCCACCAACCGGTGGTAAGCCCTGCGTCACGCAGCACCGCCGCCGTCCACAGATTGCATCCGACCAGCGCATTGAACCAGCCCTCCGCCTCATAGAAGAGATCGTAGTCCCCATAGGAGGCACCGGGGATGAGACGTGCCGCGCCCGACGCATCGCGGGCGAAGTCCGCCTCGATTGCAACCAGAAGCCGCGCGAAGTCCTCGGCAGGGAGATCGATCGCCCGCACCGAGGGCGACGCCGGATCGATCGGCCCCGCGAGCGACATGTGCATGACGGAGCTGTCGAGTGTGAAGGCCTTGAGCATCGGGCCTGGCCGGACGTCCGCCCAGGTCGGCGTGGCGATATAGAAAGCGCGGCTTCCCCACCCCGCTACGATCCATTCGGCGCCGGGCAGTGCCGGATCAAGCCCGTCAGCTGACATGAAGCCGAAGCGTTCGACGATATCGCGGTCTGCCGGCAGCGCGATATCGGAATGGATGTCGGAAGACAGGATCAGGATCCGGCGCGAACCGAGGCCAGCATCGCTCACGGCGGCAGCGTTGCTGAAAAGCGGGCGCGGCACCAAGATGCCCAATGCCGCCAGAGTGGCGAGGCCGACAAGCGCTGCAAACAAACCCGTCAGACCACGGCGCGTCCTACCCATTCTGCATGCACTCTCGTCCCCGGCTTCCGTCCGTGCTCCTGACGCGGCAGGCGGGCGCAAGACGGGAAAAGGGGCAGCACCGCACCCGCCATCTGAAGCGCCCTCAAGGCAATTTGATGGCCACACCCACTGCCGTGGTCAAACGCCGCGCCCTGCCCGTTCCCGCATGTCGCCTTCATTGGACGCCGATTGACCGGAACAGCTGTGCTTCAATGCAAAATCTGGCTCAGGAAGAGCTTGGTGCGCTCATGCTGGGGATTGTCGAAGAACTCGTCCGGCGCGTTCTGCTCCACGATCTGTCCCTGATCCATGAAGATCACCCGGTTGGCAACCTGACGGGCGAAGCCCATTTCATGGGTCACGCACAGCATGGTCATGCCTTCCTCTGCGAGGCCCACCATGGTGTCGAGAACTTCCTTGATCATCTCCGGATCGAGCGCCGAAGTCGGCTCGTCAAACAGCATGATGCGCGGGCTCATGCACAACGAGCGCGCGATCGCCACACGTTGCTGCTGACCGCCAGACAGCTGCCCCGGATACTTGTTGGCTTGCTCAGGGATCTTGACCCGCTTGAGATAGTGCATGGCAATCTCTTCGGCCTGCTTCTTTGGCATTTTGCGGACCCAGATCGGCGCGAGCGTGCAGTTCTCGATAATGGTGAGATGGGGGAAGAGATTGAAGTGCTGGAAGACCATTCCGACCTCGCGGCGCACTTCGTCGATCTTTTTGAGATCGTTGGTCAATTCGATCCCGTCGACAACGATCTTGCCCTTCTGATGCTCTTCCAGGCGATTGATGCAGCGGATCATGGTGGACTTGCCCGACCCCGACGGCCCGGCGATGACGATCCGCTCGCCGCGCATCACCCTCAGATTGATGTCGCGCAGGACGTGAAACTCACCATACCATTTGTTCATGCCGACGAGTTCGACGGCAACGTCGGTTTCCGACACTGTCATCTTCAACCGGTTTACGCCTTCGGTGGGCTGCGCGTCTTCATTGGCCATTGTTGGGTGCCCTTGTGGTTATTGATGTCCGGTGTCGAGCCTGCGCTCCATATAGGCGGAGTAGCGCGACATGCCGAAGCAGAAGAAGAAATAGATGACGGCTGCAAAGATCAGCCCCGTGGCCGGGGTGACCGGCGAGATCCAGTTGGGATCGGTAAAGTTCTGCTGGACGATGCCGAGAAGGTCGAAGATCCCGATGATCAGCACCAGACTGGTGTCCTTGAACAGCCCGATGAACGTGTTGACGATTCCGGGAATGACGAGCTTGAGCGCCTGCGGAAGGACAATGAGGCGCATTCCCTGCCAGAATGTGAGCGCCATGGCATTTGCGGCCTCGTACTGGCCTTTCGGGATGGCCTGCAGGCCGCCACGGATCACTTCCGCCATGTAGGCTGATGCAAACAGGGCTACGCCGATGAGCGCGCGCAGCAGCTTGTCGAAATTGACGCCGGCAGGAAGAAACAAGGGCAGCATCACCGAGGACATGAACAGCACGGTGATCAGCGGCACCCCGCGCCAGAACTCGATGAACACGACCGAGAACGTCTTGATGATCGGCATGTCTGAACGCCGACCAAGCGCCAGCAGGATGCCAAGCGGAAAGGAGATCACGATGCCCACGATGGCGACCACGAGTGTGACCAGCAGGCCGCCCCAGAGCGAGGTTTCCACCGGTGTGAGGCCGAACCATCCATTGTAGCCGGTGAGCAGGAAAAAGCCGATGACCGGGAACCCCAGCAGCAGGAAAATGGCGTTTTCCCGCTTGTAGGGCACGCTGGGGATAGCGATCGGCACGAGGCTCGCGATCAGCAGAAGGCCTGTGATATCGACGCGCCAACGTTCTTCAACCGGGTAGCGGCCATACATGAACTGGCCGAATTTTGCGTCCACAAAAGCCCAGCACGCACCCACACCGGGTGCCAGGCAGGCCTCGCGCCCGTCTCCGGTCCAGACCGCGCTGACAAAGGCCCAGTCGATGATGGGAGGCAGCAGCCAGACCAGGAGCAGCATCACCAGGATCGAAAGCAACGCGTCCCTGGGTGTTGCAAAGAGATTCTGCCGCACCCAGCCGACAACACCGTTGTTGTTGACCGGCGGCGACATGCGTGGAGATTCGTCGGTGCGCAGGAAGGCGATGGACTGTTTGGTCATGGTTCAGCGCTCCACCAATGCAACCCTGGAATTGAACCAGTTCATGAAACTCGACGTCAGCAGAGAGATCGTCAGATAGACAAGCATGGTGATGGAAATCACCTCCACCGCCTGGTTTGTCTGATTGAGCACCGTGCCGCCAAAAACCGAGACAAGATCGGGATAGCCGATGGCGACAGCCAGCGAGGAATTCTTGGTGAGGTTAAGGAACTGACTCGTCAGCGGCGGTATGATGACCCGCATGGCCTGCGGCACGACGACGAGACGGCTCGTCAGGTTGGGGCGCAGTCCAAGCGCAAACGCTGCCTCCGACTGACCTTTGGCGACGGCGAGAATGCCCGCGCGAACGATCTCCGCGATAAAGGCAGCCGTGTAGAGCGACAGGCCAAGCACGAGCGCCATGAATTCGGGCTGGATAACCCAGCCTCCGACCATGTTGAAGCCCTGAAGAACGGCATATTCGACCGAAAACGGGGCACCGGCAACGATAAAGGCAAGAAACGGCAGGACGATGACAAGACCAAGTCCGGTCAGGAAGACAGGAAACTGCTGACCAGTGGCCATCTGGCGCTTGCGGGCCCAGTTGGCGATGATGAATGCCATCGCAACTGCAATGATCAGCGCGTAGAAAACGATAGAGGAACCAGCCTCGGGGATGGCCTTGGGAAGATAAAGACCACGGTTGTTCAAAAAGACCGCTTCCCCGATCAATGAGCCCGCAGTTCTGGGTGCGGGAAGCACTGACAGCACCGCCTTGTACCAGAACAGAAGCTGGAGCAGCAGCGGGATGTTGCGCAGCATCTCGACATAGACTGTCGCGATTTTCTGAACCAGATAATTCTTGGACAGGCGCGCCAGGCCAACAACGAACCCGAGGATCGTGGCAAAGAATATGCCGATCACCGCCACCAGCAAGGTATTGACAAGTCCGACGAAGAACGCCTGGAGATACGTGGAATCATTGGTATAGGGGATCAGCGTCTGGCCGATATCGAAGCCTGCGCGATCGCCGAAAAAGTCGAACCCGGACGAAATTCCGGCCCTGCTGAGATTTTCGGCTGCGTTGTAGACCCCTGATCCGATCAGCGCCACCACGCAGATGATCAGAATTGTCTGGAAGAAAATCCCCCTGACAGCCGGATCGTTGATCATTGATGAACGCGGAGGCTCGTTGACGCCGGTGACGGCGTCCGAAGGGTTTGCCATGTCTGTCCCCAACTCTGGTATTCCGTGCCTTTTGGCATCGGTTTTTCTAGCTGCGGTCATTGCCGCGCTTCAGGCACGTCAGGCAGCGGCGCGAGGCGAATTGCCCCGCGCCGCTCCGGTTCAGACTTAGCGGATCGGCGGAGCGTACTGCAGACCACCCTTCGACCACAGCGCATTCTCGCCGCGGGCAATTCCAAGCGGTGTGGCGGTTCCGACGTTGCGCTCGAAAACTTCGCCGTAGTTTCCGACTTGCTTGATGATATTGTAGGCCCAGGCATTGTCGATGCCGAGATCGGCGCCGAAGGTGCCTTCCTTGCCCAGAATACGCAGCACATTCGGGTCGGTAGAGGTCATCATCTCATCGACATTCGCCGAAGTGATGCCGAGCTCCTCGGCATTGACCATGGCAAAGTGGACCCACTTCACCAGCGCGAACCATTTGTCGTCACCCTGGCGGACGACTGGACCCAGCGGCTCCTTGGAGATGATCTCGGGCAGAACAATATGCTCGTCCGGCGCACCGAGGCTCAGGCGGATCGAATAGAGGCCCGACTGGTCAGTGGTGTAAACGTCGCAACGGTTGGCGTTATAGGCTGCGTTGACTTCCTCGAGCTTTTCAAACACGACCGGACTATAGGTCATGTTGTTGGCCTTGAAGTAGTCGGTCAGGTTCAATTCGGTGGTCGTTCCGGTCTGCACGCAGACCGATGCGCCCGAAAGCTGGAGCGCCGAATTCACGCCGAGCGACTTGCGCACCATGAAGCCCTGACCGTCATAATAGTTCACGCCGGCGAAGCTGAGGCCGAACTGGGTGTCACGACTCATGGTCCAGGTGGTGTTGCGCGACAGAATGTCGATTTCGCCAGACTGGAGTGCGGTAAAGCGTTCTTTCGCCGACAGCGGGCTGAATTTCACAGCTTTCGCGTCGCCGAACACCGCAGCCGAGATTGCCCGGCACAGATCGACGTCCAGGCCGGTCCAGTCACCGGCATCATTGGGGGCGGCGAAGCCTGCGAGGCCGGTGTTGACGCCGCACTGGACGAACCCCTTCGCCTTCACGTCATCCAGAGTGGCGGCGCTCGCAGCGCTTATGCCCATGCCTGCCACTGCTGCCACGCCGACGAACGCCGACAAAATTGTTTTGCTCATTTGATACGACCTTTTTTCTGTTGCCCTGTGTATATGTCAGCACAATGGCGGACGGTGCGGTTAATCCGCGCTCGCTCTCTCCCCAGAATGCCACTTTTGTATACCATGCCGAAATGATGCGAGGGTCAACCCTTTTCAGTCTAGAAATTGCACAACGGCTATATTTTCACCGGTCTTTTTCGCCATGTTTCTGGTGGGATTCAGAGAGTCTTGGATACGATGCATGGCAATTCTTGTGAAAGGTGCTTGAGAAGGTTATGCCGGAAGCAAGCCGTCCGGTGTCAGGACGATGCACATTGCGCGAAGGAAAGAATGCAACCATGATGAAGAGCGACAAGCCCGGCCAGCAGGGCATCAACACCCGGCTCGCCCATCTCGGCCATGACCCGATGTCGTTTCACGGCTTCGTCAATCCGCCGGTCGTCCATGCGTCAACGGTGCTCTTTCCCGATGCGGAAACCATTGCGACGCGGAACCAGAAATACACCTACGCCACCCGCGGAACGCCGACGTCAGACGCGCTCACGTCCGCCATCGACGCCCTGGAAGGCTCAGTGGGGACAATCGCAGTGCCGTCCGGCCTGGCGGCTGTGACAGTGCCGTTTCTCGGCTGCCTCAAGGCGGGCGACCATGTGCTGGTGGTCGATTCGGTTTATGGGCCGACACGGCGGTTCTGCGACACGATGCTGAAGGCTTTCGCAATCGAGACAACCTACTACGATCCGATGATCGGCGCGGACATCGCGCGGCTGATGCGGCCCAATACCAGGCTCGTCCACACCGAAGCGCCCGGGTCCAACACCTTTGAAATGCAGGATATTCCGGCAATAGCCGAAGTTGCCCATGCGCACGGCGCCTTTGTCAGCATGGACAACACCTGGGCCACGCCGCTTTTCTTCAGGCCGCTCGACCACGGTGTCGACCTGTCCATCCATGCGGCGACGAAGTATCCAGCCGGTCATTCCGACGTGCTGATGGGCACGGTGTCGGCCAGCCCGGCGGCCTGGCCGTTGTTGAGTGAGGCCTTTGTCACACTTGGCGTCTGCGCCGGACCGGACGACGTCTACATGACGCTGCGCGGCCTGCGCACCATGGGCGTGAGGCTGCAGCGCCATGAGGAAAGCGCGCTTGCGCTCGCGCGTGAACTCGAGACCCGCAAGGGGGTCGCGCGCGTCCTCCACCCCGCGCTCGAAAGCTTTCCCGGGCACGCGATCTGGAAGCGGGATTTCTGCGGCTCGAGCGGTATCTTCTCCATCGTCCTGGATGTCGCCGATCCAGCGCGTCACCGCGCCAAGGCCCATGCATTTCTCGATGCGCTTGACATTTTCGGGCTCGGATATTCCTGGGGCGGCTATGAAAGCCTCGCGGTGCATGCCTATCTGGGCGACCGCACGGTGGCGCTGCCCCCACGGGAGGGGCCGGTGATCCGTCTGCAGATCGGCCTTGAAGACCGGTCCGACCTGATGGCCGATATCGAAAAGGGTTTGTCTGCCGCTGACGCCGCCTGATCTCGAAGGCGCTATGGCTGCCTTCGCGGCAGCGCAATGCGGAAACAGGCACCGTTGGAATGGCTTGGGTCGAGCCGGATGCCACCACCATGGCTTTCTGCAATCCAGCGGCAGAGGGCGAGCCCGATACCGGTCCCGGTATAGACCGTCTCGTCGAGGTGAAGCCGCTTGAAGATACCGAAGATCGTTTCAGCGTGCTCGGCGGGAATGCCGATGCCGTTGTCTGAAACAACGATCTCCACCACGCCGCCATCATGAATCGCCCCGATCACCGCATGGGGCACCCTGCCCGCAGCCCGATACTTGAGCGAATTGGCGATCAAGTTCTGAAACAGCAAAACGATGAGTTCATAATCGGCCACCACGTCAACCCGGGCATCGATGCGCTGCGTCGCACCGGTTTCCCTCACCACGGCTGCGAGGTTCTCCCAGGCTTCCGCTACCGCGTCGGCGAGCCTGAAAGGTTGCGGATTGACCGTCTTGTAGGCGACCTGGGAAAAATCCAGCAGGCTCGAAATCATCCGCTCCATGCGTCGGACGCTGGATGATACCTGGCCACTGAGCATCGGCAGTTCATCAACGCGACCGGCCGCGACATCGTCGGCAATCATTTCGGCGAAGCTGCGGATGTGGCGCAGCGGTGCCTTGAGATCATGGGAGACGATCCCGGCGAATTGTTCAAGCGCATCATTGCGCAGGCGCAGCTCCCGGGACTGGCGGGCAATCCGGTCACGTGCGTTGCGCTGTTCGGTGATGTCGCGGCCCACCGAGACGATCTCGGCCGGCTTGCCATCGCGATAGGTCATCAGGTTCGACCAAAGGTAGAGATACTCCCTGCCCTGCCGATCGACCATCGGTTGCTCGAACGTCCTGATCGGATTGTCCGGTGTCAGCATCGCCAATCGGGTCACGGCCGCCTCCCGGACTTCGACCGGAATGAATTCAACGAATTTGCGTCCGATCATGGCCTCCGGGCTCAGGCCCAGAAATTCGGCGTAGATGTCGTTGACATAGGTGAGCGTGGTATCGGGGCGTGCGCGCGAGATTGCGTCGGGCAGGTTTGCCACCAGTGTCTCATATTCCATGCGCTTCCGGGCCAGCCTGGTCTCAATCTCGCGCTTCTCGGAGATGTCTTCGGAGAAAGCCACAAACGCGTTGCCGAAGGGTTGGCTCTGCAATTCCAACCGGATCGTGCAGGGGTAAGTGGTGGCATCCTTGCGCTGGTGCTGGGTTCGGAACTCGATATAGGCACGTTCACCGCTGCGCAAAGGTGCGAGTAGCGCCTCGAACTGGTCTGCATCGAACTCGGGCGCAATGTCCACAGGTGTGAGCTGCTGGAGTTCGCTCAGCGAGTATTGCAGGTTGTCGCGCGTGCACCGATTGACAACGAGAAATTTCAGCGTCTGGCTGTCGAATACGAAAATCTCCTGACCGACATTTTCAAGAATGCGACCGAGGCGCTCGGCCTCGTTCCGGATTGTTTGCAGGCCGGTAATGTCGGTGCGGATACCCACTCGGTAGTTCTGGGGGGTGACGCGCTCGTCGAGTTGGATCCACCGGTCATGTCCAACCTGCTGAATGATCGGCCCGGTGGGGTTGAGATGGGATTGAAGCCGCTGCTGCATCCATGCCTCGCGGCTTTCCATCGTCGTTCCGGCTTCCGGATATTGGCCCGTCTCGACGCCATATCGGAGAATGGTAGCAAAGTCTGTTCCGGGGTGGATGACAGCTGCCGAGGCGCGATAGATATCTAGATAGGCCTGATTGTAGAGCAGCAGCCGGTCTTGATCGTCGAAGACGACGAAACCTTCCGGAATAAAGGCCAGCGCCGCTTGAAGAATGCTGTCGGAGCGCTTGCGCTCGGCTTCGGCGGCCAGCACATCGCTGAGATCGTGCACCACGGCGACGAAACCCACGCCAGCGCCGTCTGACCCATTGATCCGGCTGACCGAAAGATGGCCCTCAAACGTGTCGCCGTTCTTTCGGGCAAAGTGCGAGCGCGTCCGATAGCGCGCGTCAAGCTGGTTGATAGGATAGATCTGGCCATCGACGGCGGCGGCATGATCGGGGCTGGCGAAAAGCCGCGCCGAGGAAGTCCCGATCAGGTCCGCCCGGCTGTAGCCGAAGACCTGTTCCACGGCCGGATTGACGGCCATAATGATCTGGCGGTGGTTGGTGACGACGACCGGGTCCGGTAACGTGTCATACAGAGCGGTCAACAGCCGGTCAGGATCGAGCAACATGAAAGGTCCGGTCCGGAGGCGCGTTAGCCTGGCAACTTGGGTTCAGGTGAAGTCATCGACACATTCCGGCGGAAGCAGATCACGGGTGTATTCCTGCAGGATGAAGGCAATCGCCCTGGCGTCGATCTCGTCCTTGCCGATCCGGAAATCGGCACCGTACTCCGAGAAAGCCTGGAAATAGGCACCGTTGATGTCAGACGAGATGATGCCGATGGGGCCAGTGAAACCGGCGGCCCGCAACTGCGGTGCCGTTTCACGAAAATCGTTGTTGGGTATCAGGCGATTGTCGAGCAGGACCAGGTCAATGCCGCCCGAGCGGACGATGGAGACGGCAGCCGCTATGCCATCGGCAAAATCGAGCGTCACGGCCGGCATGTTCACGCCCGACAGCTTGCGCTTCAAGATCAGCATCTCGACCGGATCGTCGTCGACGAGAAGAATTCGCAGCAGGGACTGTGAGCGCAAGGCGGCGGTCATCGAGTGGCTTTCTTCACGTGATCACGCCACTGCGGATCGCGGTGGCGACCATCTGCGCGCGGTTGACGACCTGAAGCTTGCGCAGCACGGTCGCCGTGTAGGAATTGATCGTGTGCTCGGAGAGGCCAAGAATGATGGCGATTTCGCCCGAGGTCTTGCCTTCGGAGGTCCAACGGACGATCTGGATCTCCCGATCCGTCAGGCCGGCAACCGAATCAAGCGAGAGAATGGTTTCATAATAGCGCTGGAACACCACGGCGGCCTCATAAGCAAGCGTGGCGAGCTCCTGGTCCGAAGGCTTCGTTCTTGTGCCCAGCAAAATGAGACCGTAGCACTTCCCCGAAGGCGTATGCAGTGGAACAGCAACCGCAAGCGACGCCGCGCAAGCCTGCGCCAAGGGAGACGTGGCCGGCTCGTAGCCATCCTCTCTCGTCAGCGCCCCAGGCACGGTCGACTGAAACAGCCGGGTTATGGCGGGATCAGGATGGGAAGCATGGGTGCGGTCGGCGTCCACCAGCTTTTCTTCAGGCCAGCTGTGGAGATGGGCGGCGCGCGAAAAGCGGAACTCCGATGTGTCCCCTGACAGTTCGACGAGACCAAAATGGATAAATCCGTGATGGGTGGCCATCGCATTGAAGAGCCTGAAAAAATCCATCCGGTTGATGGCTCGGTCGAGCTCCTGTCCAAGATGAAACACACAATCAGTCATGAGCATCTTTTCAAATCCAATCCAGAGTTGACGATCACGGCAACGTGGGACGTTGTCAAGGTAGCATGCTTGAAGACTGAGCGGCAGGAAGGCCGTTCGCTGACTTGCGATCCCAAGTTAAAGCGCATTCCTTGCCGAATCATTGCGAGGAGACTGGTGGATTCGTGCCCCCCAAGACAGGATGGCGATGGAGCCTCCACCTTTCCTTCTATCGAAACGTCTGTCGAAACCTCTATCGAAACGTCTGTCGAAACGTCTGTCGAAACGTCTTTCGAAAACGGCGCCGGGCTTTCTCTCCGGGCGCCATTCCAACGCCTGCATCCCGTTTTGCGCACTTACCTGGGCGTGTGTTGGCCCGAGTAAAACCGAGAGCAAGCAGGGGGTTGGCGCGGACGCTGCGAATGTGCCGTCTCCGGCGACCTTCGAATGCATGCATGTGTGGATTGAATTTGACATCTGGCATCGGATGCGACGTGGAAATGGGGACCAAATGTCAAATTCAATCCACTAGAAACCGGTGATTTCAGGCCCGCTGAGACCTGTGACAAACCCCTCATCCAATCCACAGGTGCGAAAGCCCGCAAAACGTTCGGAAATAGTCATCCAAGACGAAAGGTGTAGAATGGCGACCCCTGCAGGATTGCCAATTCATCGATTTTTATCAATGAGTGCAATCAGAATCGAAGATGGTGAGGGATTTCAAGACGGTATTGAAGTCATTCAAGGACTTTAGACGATCCCCTCACCTGGAAACTACGAAGGTGTCGTCCCAGGACATGGTCTAGTGGTCTGACCGAAACAGATGGTTCCCATCTGTTTCGAAAAGTCAGCCCACAAGCTATTGATCTGGTGGGGCGATTTGTCCTGACAGATGGGAACTATCTGTCAGGATCGCACCACCAGTGGATTGAATTGACATTTGGTCCCCATTTTCACGTCGCATCCGATGCCAGATGTCAAATTCATAAAATCCACTAGAATCAGACACTTGCTAGTGGTTTTCTGATTCCCACTTGGACTTAAGAGCATGCGGCAGCGGGATGCAAATGTTGGAATCAAACCACTAGCACGTTGAGAGCGGCAAAGAGCGTGGTCGTGCCGTGGCGCTCGTAGTCGTGGGTCATCGTGCCGGCACGGCCGCTCTTCATGGACAAGCCGGGCTGGGTGCGGTCGAAGGCCTGAATCTGCGGCTTCTCGTCGACCGAAAGCACCACCGCATGCGCCGGCGGATCAACATGCAAGCCAACGAGGTTGGTGAGTTTCTAGGCGAAGGCCGGGTCGTTGGAGAGCTTGAACTGCCGCCGGCGATGAGGCTGAGACCATGGGCCTTCCAGATGCCCTGCACAGTCGACGCAGCAATGCTGGCGGCCTTGGCCACCGCACGCAACGTCCAGTACGTCGCCTCATGCGGCGGCGGTTCCTGCGTCAAGCGCACGATCTGGGCGACGCGCCCCGGCGCGACCGGCGTCTTTCCGGGCAGACGGGAACGGTCGCGAAGCAGGCCGCCTGTCAGACATCTTCGGAGCGGCACCCGCTGCACCAAAAAAGACCGTGCCTGTTGCAGGCCGAGCCAAAAACCGAAGGCCAGCGTCAGTGCTGGACCCGGTAGCTGTTGTGGGAGATGGAGAAAATATCCTGCGCAGCCAACTGTCTGACCTGTCACTCGACCAACTTCGCGATGTTGTGGCTGAATACGCGATGGACCAGGGCAAACTGGTTATGAAGTGGAATGACCCGGCCCGTATCGTAGATCGGATCGTGGAGATTGCTCTGGCCCGTCCGCAAAAGGGCCATGCATTCCGGGCTGACTGATTACAGAAGACGGGCATCCAATCGGATGCGTGAATGCCGCTGTAAACCATCGAATGAATGCACGTCCATTATCGCACAAATGACTCCATTTGTGCGCGACATGCATGACAGCGCCGCGCATCCAATCGGATGCGTGAATGCCGCTGTAAACCATCGAATGAATGCATGTCCATTATCGCACAAATGACTCCATTTGTGCGCGACATGCATGACAGCGCCGCGCATCCAATAGGATGCGTGAATGCCGCTGTAACTCTTTGAATGGATGCATGTCCATTATCGCACACATGAATCCATTTGTGCGCGACATGTATTGAGGAGAACCGTCTTCGCGGACCCCTATCTGCGCAGTGGGCAACTGGTCCGTGTCCATCCGTCAGAATTCGGGGACACGGTCATCCGCGCCCACACACTGGTTTATCCGCCACTTTACGAGGGCGTGCAGAAGATCATCCTGTTCCGGCAATGGGTCGTTGACGACGCAGAACCCTTCAGGCGAGGCATACCAGATGATCGGCGTGAACCTTGACAAGGTGTTCAGTTTGTTTCACTCTACGGACATATGTTATGCAGAGTGAAACAAAACGGGAGGAAGTCATGAACAAGATCGCCGCAATCGCGGGCGTTGCCCTGTGGGCGTTGCCAACCTTCGCCAGCGCGCAGGAAGTCACATTGAAGATGGGTCATGCGGCCGCTTCGACGCACCTGTTCCAAAACGGGCTCGAGCTCTTTGCAGCCAAGGTGGCTGAAAAAACCAACGGCAATGTCAAGATCGAGGTCTATGGTGACCGTCAGCTTGGAGACGACAAACAACTGCTTGAAGGCCTGCAGATCGGACTGATCGACGGCGCTCTGGTGTCTTCCCCGACTATCCCACTCGTTGTCGGCATCTCCTCCTTTGACGCGTTGCAGCAGCCATTCGCCGTCTCATCCTACGAGCAACTGTCGGGCGTGCTGGCGTCCGACCTCGGCGATGAATTGCTCTCTACTCTCGATGCCAAGTCGATCAAGGGGTTAGGCTTCGTGGAGGCCGGCCAGCGTCACTTCCTTGCCAAGGATCGCGACATTGCGACGGTCGCTGATTTCAAGGGGTTAAAGACCCGTATCGTGCCAATTCCCCTGCACAAGGCGATCTGGGAAGCCATCGGCGTCAATCCCATCGGCATGGCCTATGGCGAGGTCTACTCGGCGCTTGAAACCGGGACCATCGACGCGGTGGAAATCAACGTTTCGTCGATTCAGTCCGAAAGCCTGTTCAACGCCGCCAAGAAGGTGACGCTGACCGGACATTACTTCTGGCCGGGCGTGATCATGGTGTCAGGTGCCGCCTGGGACAAGCTCAGCGATGCCGACAAGGCGGCGTTCGAAGCGGCCGGCAAGGAAACGACCGCAGAAGCCTATGTCTTCGCCGCGTCGCAGGAGGCCGAAACGGTCGCCTTTCTTGAGAAAAATGGCGTGACCGTCTCCAAACTGGCCGATCTTGCCGACATGCAGGCGTTGACCGCGCCTGTGGTCACATCCTGGAACGAGAAGGATCCACTGATCGCCAAGTTCAACGAAGCCTTCGCCAAAGGGAACTGAGTCAATGGCCGGAGCGCCCAAGGTTTACGCTTGGTTGAGCCTGCCACGGGAAAAGGTTCGCGAGGGTGTCTCGCGAACCGCCTTCCGGGGTGACAACGCCCTCATGGTAATGAACTGGCTCGAGCCGGGAATGGAGAAGCGTCCCCATTCGCATCCCTTCGAGCAACTTGCCTTTATCTTGTCGGGGCGGGTGCGCTTCGAGATCGGCGACGATGTGGTCGAGGTCGGACCTGGAGAAGTCGTGCGCATCCCTCCCGATGTTATCCATTGCGGCGAGGCGCTCGGCGATGAGGTCGCCGTCAATCTCGACGTTTTCGCACCGGTCAGGGAAGACTACCAGCACCTGACCGAGTACCAAAAAGCCGATTTTGGCTGAACCGAATACCGCATTATCAGCTCAGATATGGTCTGGCGCAGCCTGTGCCCGTCGATGCAAACCGTTTCCCGAACCTTGGCCAAAGAGCCGGATCCTTGGACGTTGTCGCTCGGACGAAGGGAGTGAAAGTCGTGAGCCATACCGCAGTTAATCGTGCCTTGCGCACCGGCCTTCGCGCTGTTTTGATTGCGCTGATGGTCGGTCTCATCACGGTCATGAGCACGCAGATCGTCATGCGGTACGGCTTGAATTCGTCGCTGCTATGGTCGGAAGAGCTGTGCCGATATATGCTGATATGGGCCGCGTTCCTCGCCATGATCTTCGCCTACGAGCGCGGCGAGATCGCTGCGTTGTCGATTCTCGCCAACGCGTTGCCGCGTAAGGGGGCGCTGGGGTTGGCTATTTTTGGCGGCGTTCTCTCGGCGCTCATGTGCTTCATGCTGGCGTGGTACGGTTACCGCTTCGCGAGCCTCGCCGGCGGCCAGCCGATCCCGGCCATTTCCTTCATTTATGGCGACATCTTCGGGGCTGACGCGCCTGAGGCACCAAAAGTGTTCTGGGTCTATGCAGCGCTGCCGTTCGGAATGGCCCTGCTCGGGCTCAGGATCGTCTTCGACATCTGGCTGTATCTGAAGGCATGGACTTCGGGGCGGACGCTTGCGGACATTGTCTCGCCTGAGAGAGGCTTGAGCCAATGACGATCTATGTGCTGGCTTTCCTCGGCTTCATGGTCATCGGCATTCCAATCGCCTTCAGCCTCGGCCTTGCTTCCGTCGCCTATCTCATCGTCAACGACCAGTTCCACCTTATGATCGGCTTTCCGCAGAAGATGATCGCCGGCATCGACAACTTCGTGTTGCTGACGATTCCCTTCTTCATCCTGGCCGGGAACCTCATGAATTCAGCCGATCTGACGCGCCAGATCGTCCGCTTCGCGCAGATGCTGGTGGGGCGGGTGCGCGGCGGGCTGGCGGTGGTCAATGTGGTGGCCAGCATGATGTTTTCAGGCGTCAGCGGGGCGGCGACGGCCGAGGCCTCGGCAATCGGCTCGATCATGATCCCGGCCATGCGCCGCGACGGCTACAAGCCGGAATACGCCGCCGCGCTGACCGCAGCCGGCTCCATTCTCGGGCCGCTGGTGCCGCCATCGCTGGCGCTTATTCTCTATGGCGTGCTGACCGGCACGTCGATCGGCGATTTGTTCCTTGCCGGGATCGCCCCGGCCTTCCTGCTCTGCGGGTTGCTGATCTGCTACGCGCTGATCAAGGCGCGGCGCGAAGACCATCCAGTCCCCGAACCGGTGCCCGCCAACGAACGGCTGGGGCTCACCATCAAGGCGCTTCCCGCGCTGCTCCTGCCGGTGATCATCGTCGGTGGCATCCGTTCGGGCGTTTTCACCCCCACCGAAGCCGCAGCAGTGGCCGCTGTGTACGCGCTTTTCATCGGCGTCTTTCTGTACCGCACGCTCAGTCTGGCCAAGATCGGTGCTGCCTTCTACGAGACAGCGACCATGACGGCGGGTGTGATGCTCATCGTTGCGATGGCAAGCATGACCTCATTCATCCTCGGCATCGAGAACATCCCGCAGGCGATCGCAGCGGGGCTGCTCGATTTCAGCACCGAACCGTGGGTTCTCATTCTCCTGCTCAATGTGGTGCTGCTGTTCCTCGGGCTGTTTCTGGAGCCGCTGGCGGCGCTGGTCCTGGTGATGCCGATCCTCAACCAGATCTCGCCCTTGATCGGCATCGATCCAGTGCAGTTCGGCGTCATGGTGGTGCTCAACCTGATGATCGGCATGATCACGCCGCCGGTTGGTCTATGCCTGTTTATTGTCGCCGCCATCGGCAAGCTTCGGCTCGAACGCGTCGCGCTGGCGGTGCTGCCGATGATCGGCATCTGCATGATCGTGCTGGCGCTGGTCGCCTTCGTGCCGGCCGTCACGCTTACCCTTCCATCTCTGCTTTCGGGATCGACCCCATGAAGGACACCAGCAGGATCACCAACCAGTCCGCGGTGGCTGCATTCACCATCATCGAGGAGATGGCGCCGATGGGCGAGGCGGTGCGGGTGACAGATCTCGCCACGCGCCTCAAGATGCCGCGCGCCAAGATCTACCGCTACCTGCAGACGCTTGTCGGTCTGGGCTATGTGCGCCAGGACCCGCTGACGGAGCGCTACCGGCTGACGCTGAAGCTGTTTCATGTCGGCCAGGCGATCGCCGACAGCACGCAACTGACCAGCACGGCGCGGCCGGTGATGGTGCAATTGCGCGACCGCACCCAGCAGACCTGCACGCTGTCGATTCCCGAACAGGCGGGTATGCGGGTGGTCGATATCGTCCGCATCGAATCGCCGGTTCAGATCGTCACCAAGCCGGGGGCGCTTCTGTCCTTCCATGCGTCCGCGCAGGGAAAGATCGCGCTGGCCTTCGGTGCGCCCGACCTCTTTGCTTCGCTCGCCGACCCGTTGCCGGTTTCACCGCTGACCGGGCGTGCGTTTGATCGCGACAAACTCAGAGCGGAAGTCGAGCGGGCGCGAAGGACCGGCTGGGCTGTAGCGCCAGAAGAGACGTTGCGCGGCGTCAACGCGGTGTCCTCGCCAATCTTCGACCTTGAGAGCAGCTTCGTCGCCACGATTACCATTGCAGGCTCGGTCGAGGACATTACGCCCGAACCCTCGTCCGCACTCTGCACCGCCGTGACCGAGGCGGCGCGGGCGATATCCACCGATCTGGGATGCACGGAGTACCCCCTATGACGCATTTTTCGCTGGCTATCGACATTGGTGGCACCTTCACCGACGCGGTCCTTCTGGCGTCGGACGGACGCAGCTTTGTCGACAAGACCCTGACCACTCACAACAACCTTCTCGAAGGATTTTTCAGAGGCGTCGATCTCGTTCTTGGTAATGCCGGAATCGGACCCAAGGACGTCGATGACGTCATTGTCCACGCAACCACCGTCGTCACCAATGCATTGATCGAGCGGAAAGGGCCCCCGGTCGCGCTCATTCTCACCGAAGGCTTCCGTGACGTTCTCTATATTCGCGACGAGCACCGGTATGACATGTACGATCCGCAGATCGAGTTTGCCGAACCACTTATCCCTGCAGAGCGCACCTTTACCGTTAACGAGCGGGCCTATGCCGATGGCACGATCGGTAGGCGCGTTGAGCGCACCGAGGTGGTTGCCATTATCGAGCATTGCAGGGCGTTTGGCGTGGTGTCGGTCGCGGTGTGCTTTCTCAATTCCTACCGCAATGGCACAAATGAAGAAGAGGTGCGCAAGATCTTCACGGAGGAAGCGCCCGACATATATGTTTCGCTCTCGAGCGTGATCGCGCCTCAGATGCGCGAATATCTGCGAGCCTCAACCGTAGCGATTAATGCCTATACGGTTCCGATCACCAGGCCCTATCTGTCCGCACTGATCGATGAACTCAAAGTCCGAGGATTTGCACAGCAGCCGCTTATCATGCTGTCGAACGGCGGCGTCATCGGCGCGGAACGCGCCAGCACCATCCCCGTCCGCATGATCGAAAGCGGGCCGGCAGCGGGCGCGCTCGTTGCGTGTTATTTTTCGCGGATATTTGGCATCGCGGATCTTATCTCTTTTGACATGGGCGGCACGACCGCCAAGGCCTGCCTGGTGCAAAACCACGAGCCGCTTGTTACTGGCACGTTCGAGGTCGATCGGCGCTATCGCTTTAAACCCGGCAGTGGCATGCCGATCACGGTTCCCTCCATCGACATGATCGAGATCGGTGCCGGTGGCGGCTCAATCGCTTCGGTCGATGATCTCGGCCTCCTCAGGATCGGTCCGGAAAGCGCAGGTTCGATGCCTGGTCCAGCCTGCTATGGACGCGGCGGCGAAAGCGCCTGCGTGACAGACGCCGACGTGGTGCTTGGGATTCTCGATCCGGACCGCTTCCTCGGGGGCGACATGCGGCTTGACATGGCAGCCGCCAATGCGGCGGTGGACCGGGTTGGGGCGAAGCTCGGTCTACCGCGGGCGCTAGCCGCTTGGGGCATGTTCGAAGTGGTTTGCGAGCAGATGGCCGCCGCCACCCGAACCCATGCCACGGAACGCGGCATCGATTATCGCGGCCTGCCGCTGCTCGCCTTCGGTGGCGCCGGGCCGGTCCATGCCTGTATGGTTGCCGATCTCACCGAAAGCGCCAAAGTGATCTACCCGCCGCTCGCCAGCGTGCTGTCGGCGTTCGGCACGCTTGTCACGCCCGCCCAGATCGACCTGGTTCGAAGCATGGTCGCTCCACTGGCCGACATCGACTGGGATGGGATTGATTCAATGCTCGATAGCATGGTGGCCGAGGGTGCCGACGCGCTCCGGGAAGCGGGAATTGCAGACGCCTCGGCAAGCTTCGCCTATGCGGTCGAAATGCGCTATTCCGGGCAGCAGTCCGAAGTGCGGATCAATCTGCCCGCCGACATCCGAGTCCGGCGCGACGCGGCGCTCATTCACAAGATGTTCGAAACGGAGTATCACCGGCAATACGGCCTCAAGCTCGAAGGCATGGGCATCGAGATCGTCAACTGGCTGGTAACCGCAAGCGGCGGCCAGTCCGACCGGCCGGCTGCGCGCCAGACAGGAGTTGTGGCGCGCGCGGCAAAGGATTGTCGCACGGTCCATATCGGTGGCAAACCGCAGGTGGTTGCTGTTCATCAGAGGTCCGCCGTCACCGCCGACATGCAGATCGCAGGACCGGCTATCATCGAGGAGCGTGAAACCACGATCTTCATTCTCAAAGACTGGACCGCCAGCCTGCACGAGAGCGGCAGCATTGTGGCCGAAAAGACAAAGGGAGCCCGATGATGGACGGCGTAGAACTGCAGATCCTGTGGAGCAATCTCATCGGAATCGTCAGCGAGCAGGCGCGTGCGCTGCAGCGCATTGCCTTCAGCCCCATCGTCCGTGAGGCTGGCGATCTCGCCAACGGCCTGTTCGACGCCAAGGCGCGGATGGTGGCGCAGGCTGTGACCGGCACGCCTGGCCACATCAATTCCCTCGCCGCAGCGGCCCGTAACCTTCTTGATCGCACGGATGTGAGTGAGCTCAAGCCCGGCGACGTGCTGATTACAAACGATCCGTGGATGTCGGCCGGGCATTTCTTCGATATCACGGTGCTCTCGCCGATCTTTCGCGGTGACCGGATCATCGGCTACGCCGGATCGACCATCCATCACAGCGACATCGGCGGCTACGGCATCGGCTCCGGCGCCCGAGACATCCATGAGGAGGGGCTTTGGATCCCGGTGATGAAACTCTATAACGAAGGACGTCCGAACGAGACGTTGTTTGCGATCATCAAGCGCAACGTGCGCACGCCTGACGCCTTGATGGGCGACCTTGGCGCGCAAGTCTCGAGCGGCATGATCGCATCGGAACGGCTTAACGCGCTCTGTGATCGCTACCATCTCGACGACATCGAGATGCTCTCCGAAGAAATCATTTCACGCTCGGAAAAAGCCACCCGCGAAGCGATCTGCAAGTTGCCGGCCGGCACCTGGCACGGGTCGTCAAAGTTTGATGTTCCGGGCGGAGAGGTGATCGAACTCAAGACCGCAGTCACGATTGATCCGGTCGCCGGCGACATCACCATCGATTTCGAAGGCTCGTCCGGTCCGAGTGCAATGGGGATCAACGTGGTGCCCGCCTATACCCACGCCTATGCCACCTTCGCCATCCGCTCTACGCTTAATCCTGATCTGCCTAACAATGCAGGTTCGCTCGCTCCGATCAAACTCAAGCTGCCGGAGGATTGCGTGGTCAATGCGCGCTATCCCTCGCCGGTCAATGCGCGCCATGTGGTCGGAATGTATGTGCCGTTCCCGATCCTCAAGGCGCTGTCGCAAGTGGTGCCCGACTCTGTGATCGCCGAGGGCTCCGGCGCTGTCTGGACCATCCAGATCCAGGGCCGAGACGCCAATGGCAAGCCGTTCACAAGTTCAATGTTCAACTATTCAGGCGGCATGGGCGCGCGCGCCCACAAGGCGGGCCTCTCGGCCATTTGCTACCCCACCGGTGTTTCAGCAGTGCCTGTGGAAGTTCTGGAAGCTTCGTATCCGATCGCGTTCACGTGCAAGGAACTCGAGCACGGCACCGGCGGCGAGGGCAAGAACCGAGGCGGCGACGGCCAGCGCATCGGCTACCGGATGCGGACCAATTCGCGCTGGCTGCTCAATACCATCCCTAGTCGGCTCGTACACGGCCCCGAAGGGGTCTTCGGCGGCGGCGACGGAGCCAAGGGCGTCTTTCAAATCAACGGTGTGGATGTGATCGACACTCGGAAACGAGATATGAATCCAGACGACGAAGTGTTCATGATCACGCCCGGCGGCGGCGGCTACGGAGCGGTCTGAAATGTCTATTCAAAGGGTGTTTGCAGAAGAACTGCGCGCCCGCAAACCATTGCTGGGGACCTTCGTCAAGCTGCGTGATCCTGGCGTTGTCGAAGTTCTCGGCTGGGCCGGCTTTGACTTCATCGTCATCGACGCCGAGCACGCGGCGTTCGGGCGCGAAAGCCTGTCGGTGTCGTTGCTGGCCGCGCGCGCAGCGGGGCTGGCGGCGCTGGTCCGCGTTCCGGAGACAGACGGGCACTGGATCTCCAGTTCGCTGGATGCGGGCGCGGTCGGGATCATGGCACCACAGGTCGCCAATGTGGGGATGGCGACTGACCTTGCCGCCCGGATGCGTTTTGGCGCTGGCGGACGTGGATTCTCGCCGTCGACCCCTGCTGCGGGCTACGGCGCGCGTGGCATCGCCGCCCACCTAGCGTCGCAGACGGAGGAAACGGTGCTTATTTGCCAGATCGAGGACATGGGGGCGGTTGCGGCGGCTGCCGATATCGCTGCGGTCAACGGCGTCGACGGCCTGCTCGTCGGTCCGATCGATCTTGCGGTGTCGGTGGGATTGACGGACCCGGCCGATCCCGCGATCGTCAACGCGGGGATAGCGGTGATGAAGGCCGCCGCAGTCAAGGGCGTTTCGGCAGGAATGTTCATTTCGAATCCCGACATGTTGCTTGAGTGGAAACAAGCAGGGGCAAATCTTTTCGTGCTCGGCGCGGATCAGTCGTTCCTGCTGCAGGCGGCAGGATCGGCGCTTGCGCGGGCCAGGCGGGCGATTTCAACGAACGCCTGACCCTTACCGGCACCGGCGATGACAACTGCGATGATGCAAACTGACGACGGGAGTTACCGGTCATGAACCTTGCCGAATGGCTCGTGCGCAGCGCGCAGCGCTTTCCCGACCGTCCGGCGCTGCTTTCGGGAACAGAGGTGGTGAGCAATTATCGGCGGTTTGCCGAAAGCGCGGCCAGCGTCGGTGCGATGCTTGCCCGGCGGCATGGCATTTTGCCCGGCGACCGAGTGGCGATCTTTATGAAAAACAGCCCGGCCTACCTTGAGGTGCTTTACGGCATCTGGTTCGCAGGTGCGGTGGCAGTGCCGATCAACGCCAAGTTGCATGTGCGCGAAGCTGCCTTCATCATTGCCGATGCAGGCGCCAAGCTTGTTTTCGTGTCCGGCCATGCGGACGATCTGATACCGCATCTTTCACGAACCTCCGGGCTGCACGATCTGGATACAGGGCTTGCAGCGGGAATGGATGAGGCTCCGACGGGCGGGCCAACGCCTCGCGCAAGTGACGATCTTGCCTGGCTGTTCTACACCTCGGGAACGACCGGCAAACCCAAAGGCGTGATGCTGTCGCATGCCAATCTGGCAGCCATGACCTACGCCTATTTCGTCGATGTCGATGAGGTGCTGACTGAGGATGCGGCCGTTTACGCCGCGCCGCTGTCGCACGGGGCGGGGCTGTATAATTTCATGCATGTCCTGCGCGGCGCGCGTCACGTGATCCCGATTTCCGGTGGCTTTGACGCCGCCGAACTGTGCCAACTTGCGCCTGCGCTCGGCGATGTAACGATGTTTGCCGCCCCGACGATGATCAACCGACTGCTTGCTTTCGCTTCCACCTGTGGCTATCGCGGCGAGGGCATCCGTACCATCGTCTATGGCGGCGGGCCGATGTATCTGGCCGACATCGAGGCCGCGACAGCGCAGTTCGGATCGCGTTTCGTCCAGATTTACGGTCAAGGCGAATGCCCGATGGCGCTCACCTCGCTTTCGCGCGCAGCAATTATGGACCGAACCCATCCGTTTTCGCAAGAGCGGCTCGGGTCGGTCGGCGTGGCGCAGTCCTGCGTGCGAATCCGCATCGTGGATGCGGAAGGGGAAGACCTGCCCGCGGGCGCCATCGGCGAGATCATCGCATCGGGCTCGCCCGTGATGGCGGGGTACTGGAACAATCCGGCGGCCACCGCCCAGGCACTTCGGAACGGTTGGCTCTATACCGGCGACATGGGCAGCCTTGACCAGGACGGCTATCTGACGCTCCGTGATCGGTCCAGGGACGTGATCATTTCAGGCGGCACCAACATTTATCCGCGCGAGGTCGAAGAAGCGTTGCTGATGCATTCCAGTGTTGCGGAAGTGTCGGTGATCGGCCGCGCCAGCGCCGAATGGGGCGAAGAAGTCATCGCCTTCGTTGTCTCCAAGGAAGGGCATGAGCTCGCAGAACAGGATCTTGACAGCCACTGCCGCGCCAATATCGCCGGCTTCAAGCGCCCCAAAGCCTACGTATTTGTCGAGCAACTCCCCAAGAACAACTATGGAAAAGTGCTCAAAACTGAACTCAGGGCCAGTCTGACATCCGGCTGAGCGCCTGCCGCGTGATGCGTTGCTTCTCCGTCTGCTTGGCCACGTGAACTCACGAGATGACGCGGCAAACTGTAGAAGCTCTAGTGGATTGAGTTTGACATTTGGTACCCATTTCCAGCGTGTCCAAAACCAAATGTAAAACTCATAAAATCCACTAGAATCATAAGCTTACTAGTGGTTTCTCTGATTCCAACATTTGCGCTGGAAGGTGCGGCAACGGGATGCAAATGTTGGAATCAAACCACTAGTTCACGGCTTTGATCCGCTCATGTACCTGGCCTTCAATGTCCTTGACGCCGGGCAAAATCTGGCCGGCAAATTTAATATTGGCCAGATCTCCCCCGGCAAAAGCTCCAGCGACGATTGTCTTCATTTCGCTGGGCAGCAGCTCCATGCCGTTTTTTGCCGCAACAATCGAACCAGTGCTTGCGGAGATCAAAGGAATGATTTTCGGGCGGAGTACGAAGTTGATCCACTTGTAGGCTGCGTCATCCGCCTGGCCCTTTTTCGGCAGGGTGGCCTGCTGCCGGTTTCGTGGACACCGAGCTGAACACCCGCAAAAACCGGGTTGGTGGGTGCGGCGATGCTGTGATGGCGGATTGAGTTCGGTGTTTTTGGGCGGATTTGGCGGTGCGTCTGACGGTTTGCGCTGTCTGATCAGGGCATTCCCCTGTCTTCAGGACGGACTCATGCCGTGGCGAGGCGTTTTCATGGAAGATCAGACTGTCGAAATTGTCGGCCAGATTGGCCGGGGTCAGTTTGGCCCCGGCTCGCGTGACGCCGCCTCTCAGCGAATGCTTGCATTCGCCTGCCGGCCAACGAATGGTGCGGATGAACAGGCCGAAGCGGTTCTTCTGGTGAGCAAACACATGCTCGATCCTGGCGCGGATCGACGACTTGACCGCATTGGCCGGTGCGGTCGCCTTCGGCATCGACTTTCCCTCGGGTTTGCGCCGGTGAATGCGGCTGGTCAGCATGCGATCGTCCAGCCAGGCCTCGTTGCTCTGTGAGCGGCAGGCAATGTCGGCCCACACCTCGCCGCCGGTGTTCTGCCGGTCAATGACCTGGCGCAGCATCCGGCCATCGGGATGGGATGCCGAGGTCATCGCGGCGGGCCCGGATGAAGCCACGGCGCCGGTCGATGCTGATATGGCTTTTGTAGCCGAACACCGGGATAGCGATCATGGGCAGCGGCGTGCCGTCTGTCCGGTCACGTACCTTGCCGCCGATCCTGAGCATCCAGCGGGCATCGGTATCCTTCTGCGCCGCCTTGGCCGGCTCGTCCGGCCAGATCTCACCAGCAGATTTGCCCGCCTTGATGGCATCCCGTTCGCCGTCCGTATTGCGCTGCTTGGGCGCCGGCACGAGGGAGGCATCGACGATCTGTCCCGGCATGGAGATGCAGCCCTTCTTGTGCAGTTGCCAGTCGAAGGCCTCCATCACTCGTCTGGGGGTGCCCGTCTCGGTCATCCGGTTGCGGAAATGCCGGACAGTGTTCTTATCGGGTGTCCGGTCGCCCAGCGAGAAGCCCGGGAACCGCATCCAGCCGAGCCGGTCCCGGATCATGAACTCCAGGCGTGCATCTCACAGGTTGTGCTGGGCCTGCAGGGTCAGGACCTTGAACATGGTCACCGGATCAAATGGCGGCCGCCCGCCCTTGCTGCCATCCCCATAACCCAGCCCTTCGACCAGCCAGGACCGGAAATACTCGAAATCTACGGTCCGCTTCAGAACTTCAAGCGGATCACCGTGCTGGCTCAGGGCTTCGAGATGATCGTGCAGGCTGAAAGGCAAATGCGGGTCCATGATGACGCTCCAAGATCGACCACCATCAATGAATCACGACAGAGCAAAGCCTGCCAGGGTTTTTGCGGGTGTCCAGCTCGCCCGCGCGCCCGAAAATACGGCCTGGTCGACGTCAGCCCCGCCGATCAGCGTGTCATCGCCCGCCCCGCCGGTCGTGTCCGTTGTAGCAGTAGAGCAGGTCGATGCCACCGCCGCCATTGAACACATTGGCACCGTTGTTGCCCACAATCTGGTTGGCGAATTCATTGCCGGTCAAATTGATGGCGACAGTCCCTGCGCTGTTGGTGGTCCACAATTGCTCGGCATGCGAGCCCGCGCCGAGCGAGTAATTCACAGCAGAGAAAACCCGGTCCGTACCTTGGCCAACGCTTTCGACAACCCGGTCGTCGGCGCTGTCCACGAAATAGGTGTCGTTGCCGTTGTTGCCGTTCGGCTGGTCGGGAAGTCGCGGAAAGGGCTGCGCTTGGTCATGGTGCCAAGCTACCCGACGGTTCAGGCCCGCTCAAGCCGTTTTGCTCTGACAAAGCCACCTTTACCAGTCCGCGACCTGCCCAAGGGCTGAGACGCATGTTCACAATCCCAGCAGATCCACGGTCTGGTCGGTAAAGACGAGGAACTCGATCGACGTCAGCGTGTCTGTCCCGTCGCCTGCGCCGGCCCCGTTCCAGTCCACCGTGGTGACCCCGCCGACCTTGGTCACGAGATAGCTCGCCCGCGCGCCCGAGAAAACCGCCTCGTCGATGTC
>JBBQJA010000023.1:0-60488 GCA_038325465.1 Hyphomicrobiales bacterium
GTCAGAATCGCCGAAACAGCTCTATCCTCTTGTTTTGACGCAATTCCGGACGCGAAAGCGGTGCCACTTTCGCTGCAATTGCTCTAATGCATGTCGGTTTCAATCGATTTCGATTGAACGGCCCGCACATGCAGTCATCCAAAATGCAGTCACAAAAGAGCCGCACCGTTGTCAAGACGCGCGGCGGTCGGCCTCAGAGACCTTTAAGGAATGGATTGGTCCGCCGTTCCTCGCCGATTGTGCCACCAGGACCATGGCCGCAGATGAAGGCCACGTCGTCGCCCAGCGGAAGCACCTTGTCGCGGATTGAGGCCAGCAACGTCGCATGATCGCCGCCCGGAAGATCCGTCCGGCCGATCGACCCGGCAAACAGCACGTCACCCAGATGCGCAAAGCCAGCTTCCCGGTTGACGTAGATCACATGCCCGGGCGCATGGCCCGGCGTATGATAAACCTCGAAATCATGGGGACCGAAGGAGACCCGGTCGCCATCCGAAAGCCAGCGGTCGGGCGTCACGTCACGCACATCGCCGTTCAGATTGAACATCTTGGCCTGCTGCTTGAGTTCCGACAGAAGCGGCAGGTCATCGGCATGCGGGCCGATAATCTCGACACCGAGCAGGTCCCTGAGTTCGTCCGCGCCCCCGGCATGGTCGATATGCCCGTGCGTGAGCCAGATCGCCGTGGCCTTTATGTCGTTCTCCGCGAGCGTCCGGGTGATGACATCGATATCGCCGCCCGGATCAATGACGACGCCCTCGCGCGTTGTCTCGTCAAAGAGCACAGTGCAGTTCTGCTGGAACGGGGTCACCGGAATGATCCCGGCTCGCAGTGTGGTCATGGCATGATCCTTCCTGATCAGCGATTCGACGTCGCCAGAGTGGCCGTTTGCCGCGCTTTTGTCATCCCGGCATGGCGCGGTTCAGATCGGCAGTGCGGCGGTCTCCTTGAGCGTTTCCAGCACAATGGCGGTTTTGACATGCGCCACCGATTCATGCGGCAGCAACACATCGCTGACAAAGGTCGACAGCGCCCGCAAGTCCGGCGTGACGACCTTGAGGATATAATCCATCTCGCCCGTCAGCGAATAGGCCTCCAGCACGGTGTCGAGCCCCGCGACCAGCCGGGCGAAGCGCTGGGCATTGTCGCGATTATGGGTGGCGAGCGTGACGGTGATGATGTTGGTCATGCCGAGATCGAGCCGGTCCCGGTCAAGCTCAGCCCGGTAGCCACGAATAATCCCGGCCGCCTCAAGCCGCACGCGCCGACGCGAACATTGCGACGCCGATAGATGCACTGCCGCCGCCAGTTCGTTGTTGGTAAGCCGACCCTCGCGCTGCAAGAGCCTGAGCAGCTTGCGGTCAAAGTCATCAATCTGCATGAAGTCTCCATCCAGGATCGTGATCCTGCACGATCTGTGCGGAGCCTATATGAAACGAAGGGATTTTGCACACATCTTGCAGCATCAATGCGCGATACTCGCACGCTAACCACCCCTTGCCGGCCGATAAGGACGCAGCAAGAACACGATCGCGGAAACCGCGCCGAGAGAACCAAAAGGAGACTGCCATGGGTCCCTTCCCCAACGACGCCGCCGTCTCGCCCATATCAGAGGCAAACCCGGCCGGCACCAACGGTTTCGAGTTCGTCGAGTTCGGCCATCCCGATCCGCAGGCGCTTGCCACCCTGTTTTCGCGCATGGGCTACGAGCCGGTGGCCCGCCACCGCACCAGGGACATCACGGTCTGGCGTCAGGGCGACATCAATTATGTGCTCAATGCCGACAAGGGCTCCTTCGCCGACCGCTTCGTCTCCCTGCACGGCCCTTCGGCACCGTCGATGGCCTGGCGGGTGATCGACGCAAGCCAGGCGCTTGCCCATGCGCTTGAAAAGGGCGCAATCGAGTACACCGGACCCGACAAGACCCTCGACGCCCCGGCGATTCTGGGCATCGGCGGGTCGCTGCTCTATTTCATCGAAACCTGGCAAGACGGCCAGTCGCCCTACGACGCCGAGTTCGAGTGGACCGGCGAGCGCAATCGCCATCCCGAAGGTGCCGGATTTCGCTATCTCGACCACCTTACCCACAATGTCCTGCGCGGCAATATGGACCGGTGGTGGGATTTTTACAGGGATCTGTTCAATTTCACCCAGATCCATTTCTTCGACATCGAGGGCAAGCTCACAGGGCTGGTCTCCCGCGCCATCACCTCGCCGTGTGGACGCATCCGCATCCCGCTCAACGAAAGCACCGACGACCGCAGCCAGATCGAGGAATTCTTGAGAAAATACAACGGCGAAGGCATCCAGCATATCGCCGTGGGCACCGACGATATCTATGCCGCCACCGACCGCATCGCCGCGCAGGGAATCAAGTTCATGCCCGGTCCGCCTGACACCTATTACGAAGGCTCAAAAGCCCGCGTCAAAGGTCATGACGAGCCCATCGACCGGATGAAGGCGCATGGCATCCTCATCGACGGCGAAGGCGTCGTCGATGGCGGCACGACGCGGATCCTGCTGCAGGTCTTCTCAAAAACGGTGATCGGACCGATCTTCTTCGAGTTCATCCAGCGCAAAGGCGATGAAGGCTTCGGAGAAGGCAATTTCCGGGCTTTGTTCCAATCCATCGAGGAAGACCAGATCCGCCGTGGAGTTCTGACCGCCGCCGCCCCGTAAATGCCCTACGCGATGGACGATCCGATGGCCCCGGTGGGCCGTCACTCCTGTTCAGCGGTCGCCAGCGCGGGCTGCACCATCGCCATATAGTCGGTCATCATGGTCCTGGTGATTTCGCCCACGGTGAAGCTGTGCGGGCCGATTTCCGCAACCGGCGTAACTTCCGCAGCAGTGCCGGTCAGGAAGCATTGCTCGAAGCCATCAAGCTCCTCGGGCATGATGACCCGCTCGATCACCTCAAGACCGCGCTTGCGGGCGAGCCCGATCACGGTGCGGCGGGTGATCCCGTCAAGGAAACAGTCGGGCGTCGGCGTATGGATCTTGCCGTCGCGGACGAAGAAGATGTTGGCACCGGTGGCTTCGGCCACCTGGCCACGCCAGTCAAGCATCATCGCGTCGGCATAGCCGCGGTCTTCGGCGCGGTGCTTGGACAGCGTACAGATCATGTAGAGCCCGGCTGCCTTTGAGCGACAAGGGGCGGTGCGCGGGTCGGGACGACGGTATTCGGCAATGTCGAGCCGTATGCCCTTCAGACGTTCCTCGGGCTTGAAGTAGCTCGGCCACTGCCAGATCGCGATGGCCAGATTGATGCGGTTCATCTGGGCCGAGATGCCCATCATTTCCGAGCCACGCCAGGCGATGGGCCGCACATAGGCGTCCTTCAACCCCTGGCGCTTGAGGAGTTCGATGCAGGCGGCATCGATCTCGGCGACGCTGTAGGAGATCTTGAAGCCGAGGATCTCGCCCGACGCGTGCAAACGCTCGGTGTGCTCGGTCAGCTTGAAGATCTCCCCGCCATAGGCGCGTTCGCCCTCAAAGACCGAGCTGGCATAATGCAATCCGTGGGTCAGCACGTGAACCTTGGCATCGGCCCAGGGCACGAACTCGCCGTTGTACCAGATTTCGCCGTCAAGCTGGTCGAAAGGGACAGACGCCATGACATTTCCTCCGGCGGTGGTCCGCCACGGTTGTTGATTGGTCCGTGACGGCGACAGATCAGCGCTTCAGACGGACAGAATGCAGACTGTGGCAGGCCGGGATGCGCGGCTTGAAATCGCAACACGCGTTCAAAGGCTAGCAATTGCGCCAAATTATGTCAACGTGACTGACATATTCGAAAGGATCTGTCTGCATGAGTCCCATGAGCGCAACACGCGCAAACCGCGGCGACGTTCTCGACGAGGCCCTGGCCAATTCCGAGGGCATCGACTTCGAGATGATCGAATTGCTGTTCTTCGCCTATCGCGACTTCACCTCCGATCCCGATGCCATTCTCGAAACCTCTGGCTTCGGACGCGCCCATCATCGGGTCGTGCACTTCGTCAACCGCGAACCTGGACTGACGGTTGCAGCCCTTCTCGACACGCTCAAGATCACCAAGCAGTCGCTCGCCCGCGTGCTCAAACAATTGGTCGATTCAGGCTACATCGCCCAGGTGGCCGGCCCCGAAGACCGCCGTCAACGACGTCTCTACCCCACCGCCAAGGGTCGCGAACTCGCACTGGCCTTGGCAAGGCCACAGTCTCGCCGCATCGCGGGCGCATTGAGCGCCATGACCGCCCGGGAAAGGACCTCCGTCAAGGCCTTCCTCACCGGAATGATCAACCCCGCGCCTTCGCTCAGGAGCGCCGACGAACCCGACTGAGCGCGGACGGCCCGACATCACCGACCATCGTCCGCGCAGGCGGCACGCCGTAGAAGGATGACCATGACGCCCATGACCATTGAGGCCCCTGCTGTCCCGGCCGACGATGCCGCCCATCTGCTGATCGTGGACGACGACACCCGCATCCGCGAACTCCTGAGCCGCTATCTGACCGACCAGGGCTTCCGGGTAACGACGGCCGCCGATGCCGGCGAGGCGCGGCGCAAGCTTGACGGCATCGATTTCGACCTCCTCATCATCGACGTCATGATGCCGGGAGAAAGCGGGCTGTCGCTCACCCGGTCGCTGCGCGAGGTGAAGACGGTCCCGATCCTGATGCTGACGGCGTTAGCCGAATCCCAGGCCCGGATCGACGGACTTGAGGCAGGCTCGGACGACTATCTTCCAAAGCCCTTCAATCCGCGTGAGCTGGTGCTCCGGATCAACAATATCCTCAAGCGTGGCGGCCAGCCCGCGCAGCCCAAGATCGAGCAAGTGGTTTTCGGCCCCTACACCTTCGTCATCGCCCGGCGGGAACTCAAGAAGGCGGGCGAGATCATCCGCCTCACCGATCGCGAGCGCGAGATCATGGTGCTGTTTGCCGAGCGTGCCGGCGAAACCATTCCGCGTCACGAACTGGTCGGCAACGACATCGAGGTGGGCGAGCGCACCATCGACGTCCAGATCAACCGGCTGCGCCGCAAGATCGAAGTCGACCCGGCCAATCCTGTCTGGTTGCAGACCGTGCGCGGCATCGGCTATCGTCTGAGCGTCGAGACCGCTGCGGGCGGGTGACGCCGGAACCGATGTCCCATAAAGCGCCTGCTGCGATATTGCATGACCGTGCGTCTCCTGTCGCTGCGGCCCGACGGAGTCCGATATGCTGAAGCACATTCTGGACGACCTGATCCGCCGATGGGACGGCGACGCAGCGGTGCGAAATCCTGCATTTTCCCAACAACAGCTCTTCCCGTTTGGAATGCCCCGACCTTTGCGCACCTTCGTGCTCGCGCTTTCCGCCATGGGGCGGCGGCGCAAGCAGGCGCTGATGATGAGCGTTGACGCGCTGATCCTTGTTCTGGCGGTCTGGTCCGCTTACAGTCTGCGCTTGTCAGTCTTGTTCATTCCCAATCAGGAACAGGCCTTGCTGGTGGCCGCGGCACCGCTGATCTCCATCCCGGTCTTCTATGGCTTCGGCCTTTATCGTTCCATCATCCGCTATGTGGGGGAGCAAGCGCTGTGGGCGGTGGTCAGGGCGGTGGGGCTGAGCACGTTGATGTTCGGCGTGCTCGCATTCATGACGCGCATGTACGGCTATGAGGGCATGCCGCGATCGGTGCTGGTGTTTTTCTTCCTGCTGTCGCTGCCAGCGATTTCGGGCGTTCGCTATCTGGCCCGCTTCATCATCCTGTCGCAGACGTGGGAAAACATCCCCCGCCGTTATGTCATCATTTATGGCGCCAGCGACGTCGGCCGCCAGATCGCCGCAGCCCTTCGGGCCGACGACTTGATGCTGTCGATCCTGTTCGTGGATGAGGACAGAAGCTTGCGCGGCCATTTTCTCGATGGATGCGAGATCCATCACGCCAGCGAGATCCCGAAACTGATCAAGCGCCACGACGTGCGCGACGCCATCGTGACGCTCCGTTCGACGTCTGACGCCCACCGGCGCGAAGTGGTGCGCGAACTGCGCCGCAACGAGTTGAGGGTGCGCATCCTGCCAGCCTATACCGACGTCCGCCAGCCGCGGCAGGCCGTCAAGCTCGTGCGAGAAGTCGACATCAGCGACCTGCTCGGGCGCGACACCGTGGCCCCCGATGTGGGCCTCCTTGAGACCCATGTGCGTGACAAGGTGGTTCTCGTGACCGGTGCGGGCGGCTCCATCGGCGCTGAACTCTGCACCCAGATCGCCGCCATTGGCCCCCGAAAGCTCGTTGTCATGGATATCTCGGAACACGCCCTCTACCAGGTTGATCGCAGCCTGCGCGCTGTGGGCGGCTTCGAGCTCGTTCCGGTTCTTGGCTCAGTCAGCAACGCCGAGCTTCTTGATCGTGTTTTCGCCACCAACGCCATCGACACGGTCTACCATGCCGCCGCCTACAAGCACGTACCGCTGGTCGAGCTCAATCCGTTCGAGGGCGTGCGCAACAATGTCTTCGGCACCTTCAACGTGGCCGAAGCTGCCTTCCGCCACCAGGCCGGCGCCTTCGTGCTCATCTCCACCGACAAGGCGGTGCGGCCGACCAGCGTCATGGGCGCTTCCAAGCGGATCGCCGAATTCATCACCGAGGAATTCGCGAACCGTGCGGCGCAGGCCGCGCGTTCGCAGACCTTCTGCACGGTCCGCTTCGGCAATGTGCTGGGTTCGAGCGGATCGGTGGTGCCGCTGTTTGCGGAGCAGATCCGCAACGGTGGCCCCGTCACTGTCACCCATCCCGAGGCGACCCGCTATTTCATGTCCGTCCACGAGGCGGTGCAGCTCGTCATCCAGGCCGGAAGCCTCTCGTCGCGCGCCGCCAGGAGCCGCGCCAGCGGCGGCGAGATCTTCTTGCTCGACATGGATGAGCCGGTGAAGATCGTCGACCTTGCGCGGACCATGATCCAGCTCTCCGGACATACCATCTGCGACGAAGGCAACCCCGACGGGGACATCGAAATCAAGATCATCGGCCTGCGCGATGGCGAAAAGCTCCACGAGGAAATCATGATCGCCGTCTCGCACGCGGAACGGACCGCACATCCGAAGATTTTCGCGTCCTATGAACCGGTTCCCTTCTTCTTCGACATGGAGAAGTATCTCGGCTTGCTGCGCACCGCAGTCGACCAGCAGGACGAAGGCAAACTCGCCAACACGATCCGCCTTGTCTTCAAGCACTGATGCATGTCCGATCCGTTCGATCGGGTTCCAATGAACGGACCGGACATTCATTCATTCATTCATTCATTAAAAAAAGGGACAGCGGGAGGCCGTCACACCCGTCGTCGGTGAAAATTTCACAAGCGAGCCGCCCGGGTGTCGGGGTCCGGGTGGCCGCCACCCGTCTAGAGCGATTCCAGACGCGAAAGCGGTGCCACTTTTGCTGGACTTGCTCTAAAGAAGCCCGTCCGGCAGCTTCTGCTCGGACGCCGTTGTGATCCTGCGGAACCAGATGGTCAGCAGTGTCGAGGTTATGACGATGAACAGCGAGTACAACGCTGGCACAGCCATCACAGATTGCGCCTCGGCTCCGGTGAAGGTGAACGCGATGATCGCGATGGCGAGCGGTCCGTTCTGGATGCCGGTTTCCAGCGCGATGGTGCGGGCATTGCGGGGATGCAGTTTGAGCAGCCACGCAAAGCCATAACCGATGGTGAACCCGAAGACACCCAGGCCGACGGCACCGAAATAAGTGGCCCAGGTCGTCGTCATCAAGAAATCCCAGTTTCTGGGAATCCAGGACAAGATCAGAAACGCAATGAAAACCAACGCCAGCAACGACCCGAGAAACTCGGTCACCGCCCCTGCATTGGCGTTGAGTTTGCGCAAGCCCATGCCGATTGCCACCGGCACCAGCAGCAGGACCAGAGTGATGATGATGTTTTCACGCGGGATTTGCAGGTCCAGGGCACCCGCATAAATCACCAGAAGCAGCGGGATCAGCAGCACGCCAAACACGGTCGAATTGACGGTCATGAGTACCGAAAGCGCCAGATTGCCCTTGGAGAAATAGGTGAAGATATTGGACGTTGTGCCGCCAGGCATACAGCCCATGATCAAGATGCCGATCTTGATCGGATCCGGCACCGGCAGGCTGGCCGCCAGCAGGAAGGCGATAAACGGCATGAAACCATATTGCGCGGCAAGGCCGATGACCAGACCATAGGGCCGCTTCAACGCCAATGCGAAATCGCGCGGCGTCAGCGAAGCGCCCATACCGAGCATGATCACGAAGATCATCAGGGCAAGAATTGCCTGCTCCAAAGGTCCGACCATGGTTCCTCCCAGAAAGCTGGTCGTTTCTAGTCACTCACTCGGCTTGCCGCAACGGTCTATTGCACGCGCAGGTCCTTGCGCAGGATCTTGCCGACATTCGATTTTGGCAGTTCATCACGGAACTCGACCAGCTTGGGCACCTTGTAACCGGTGAGATGCGCCTTGCAGTGGGCGCGGATATCCTCGGCCGTCAGATGAGGATCGCGGCTGACGATGAACACCTTCACCGCCTCTCCCGACGCTCCGTCGGGAACCCCGATCACGGCTGATTCAACAACGCCGGGATGGGAAGCCAGACAATCCTCGATCTCGTTTGGATAGACATTGAAACCCGAAACCAGCACCATGTCCTTCTTGCGGTCGACAATGCGGAAGTAGCCGTCGGCATCCATGGTGGCGATATCGCCCGTCATGAGCCAGCCATCCCTGATCGTCTTTGCCGTTTCGTCCGGCTTGTTCCAGTAGCCAAGCATCACCTGCGGCCCGCGCGCGGCAAGTTCGCCCGGCTCCCCTTGCGCCACCGGCTTGCCATCGGCGTCAAGGCAGGTGACATCGGTCGACGGAACCGGGACGCCGATCGAGTTGGACCGGGTTCGGCCCAGCGGATTGAAGGTGATCACCGGGGAGGATTCAGTCAGTCCGTAGCCCTCCAGCACAGGCTTGCCGGTCACAGCCTCCCAGCGCTCGGCCACCGCCTTCTGCAAGGCCATGCCGCCAGCAGAGGAGAATTTGAGGTGGCGGGGCGGCGAGTCCTGGAACCAGACTTCGTTTGACAATCCGTTGAACAGGGTGTTGACGCCACTCATCCAGCTGATCGGGTAATTCTCGAAGGCGCGCTTGAGATTGGACAGCGGCCGCGGATTGGGGATGAGAATGTTGCGCGCGCCCAGCCAGTAAAAGCCGATCAGGTTCACCGTAAAGGCAAAGATATGATACATCGGCAGGGCCGTCAGAGCGACTTCCTCTCCCTTTTTCACGCCGCTGATCATCTCCATGGTCTGCGCCATGTTCATGATGATGTTGCGATGCGACAACATCGCGCCCTTCGAGACCCCCGTGGTGCCACCGGTGTATTGCAGGCAGGCGACGTCGTCGGGATCGACATCGGCGGTGGCGTCAAGCGCCGCAGATGGGCTCGAAGCGAGCCGAGTGGCACCGGCCGCGATCGCATCAGGGAGCCGGATATGCGGCACATCCACCTTGTGGATGGTCTTGTCCCAATAGGTCTGGACTGCCCCGACAATCATCTTTGGAAGCACCGGCATGAACTCTGCCAGACGGGTCACGATCACGGTCGGGATCGGGTGCCCCTTCACCGCCTCGGGAAGCTTGTCAGCAAACATGTCGATGATGATCAGCGCCGCAGGTTTGGAATCCTGGAATTGCTTTGCCATTTCCGCAGAGGTGTAAAGCGGATTGACATTCACCAGCACGCAGCCCGCCTTGAGCACCGCAAACGCGCAGACCGGAAACGCCAGGCAATTGGGGGTCTGCAAGGCCACGCGATCGCCCTGCTTGAGCTTGGCGACATCCCGCAGATAGGCTGCGAGCGCTGTCGACATCTCGTCGACCTGCTTGAATGACAGGGTGCCGTTCATGCCATTGGGAAGGCAGACTGTAAAAGCCGACTTGTCGCCATAGACCGAAGCCGTGTGGCCAAACAGATGTCCAAGATTGCGAAACGGCAGATCGCCAATTTCGGTGCGCATGGTCGGGCCGTAAAACGCGGTCCAAGGTCGTTCCATATGTGTGATGCCCCTCCCAGAACAATTGTGTAAATTTAAGTTCGCAACAAACCTTTGCAAGCCCTGCCTGACAAAAGTCTGTGGACAACATCCCCACGCCGCACTTATGCCGCTCTTGCGCTGCGTCAGGCGTTCGCGCCGCGCGCGAATGATGGTGAATTCCAAGACAAACGCCAAGACGAACGCCAGGACGAATGCCAGGACGAATGCCAAGACGAATGCCAGGACGAATGCCAGGGCTGGGCAGTCGCGCCATTTTACGGCGAAAAGCCATTTCCGCCGTGTCGCTACCCATTCAGTGTCACCTTGTTTATAACATTTCGAGAACATGAATTGCCGCACCATGCGGGAGGTTACAGGCATGGCCAGCATTGACTCCATCCGGCGCGAACACGAGCGGTATCCGCCCAGTGGTTACCGCCGGTTCACGCGCTGGTTCACCAGGCGGGTCCCGACCCGGCTCTATGCCCGGGCACTGCTGATCATCATCGTCCCGATGGTGATCTTGCAGTCGGTCATCGCCTTCGTTTTCATGGAGCGCCACTGGCAGACAGTGACCCAGCGTCTGTCGATGGCCGTCACACGCGACATCGCCGCCATCATCGATGTGATCGACACATTTCCCCAGGACGCCGCCTATGACGAGCTGACCCGGATTGCCCGCGAACGGCTCGAACTCAATATCACCATCGACCCCCCAGGCGACCTGCCCCCGCCGCGACCCAAGCCGTTCTTCTCCATCCTGGACCAGATTCTGAGCGAGGAAATCACCCGCCAGATCAAGCTGCCCTTCTGGATCGATACGGTGGGCAATTCCAACCTGGTGGAAATCCGCATCAAGCTCGACGGCAAGATCCTGCGCGTCTTCGCCAAACGCAGCCAGGCCTATGCCTCCAACACCCATATCTTCCTGTTGTGGATGGTGGGCACCTCAATGGTGCTGCTGATCATCGCCATCCTGTTCCTGCGCGGCCAGATCCGGCCGATCCTGCTGTTGACCCAGGCCGCCGAGAGTTTCGGCAAAGGCCAGCGCATGCCCGACGACTTCCGCCCGCGTGGCGCCGACGAGGTGCGCCGCGCCGGCGTCGCCTTCATCAAGATGCGCGAGCGGATCGAACGCCAGATCGAGCAGCGCACAGCCATGCTCTCGGGTGTCAGTCACGACTTGCGCACGATCCTCACCCGGTTCCGGTTGCAACTGGCGCTGGTTGGCGAAGGCCCGGAGATCGAAAGCCTCAACAAGGACGTCGACGACATGCAATCGATGCTCGACAGCTATCTCTCCTTCGCCCGCAGCGAGGCCGAGGAGGACGTGGGCACGCTGAGCCTGAAGACCATCGTGGAGAAAGTGGCCGCCGATGGCCGGTTGCGCGGCGCCACCGTCGCCGTTTCGGTCAATGGCGACGACGCCATACATGTACGGCCCAACGCTTTCCAGCGCCTCCTGACCAACCTGGTGGCCAATGCCTGCCGACATGCCGACACTGTCGCCATCGACGCCCAGAGCCGGGGAAAATGGCTCACCATTGCCATTGACGACGATGGGCCGGGAATTCCAGAAGATGCCCGCGAGGACGTGTTCCGGCCTTTCTACCGGCTCGACCAGGCGCGCAACCAGGACGAAACGGGCACCGGGCTCGGCCTCGCCATCGTGCGCGACATTGCCCGCAGCCATGGCGGCGACGTGACGCTGTCGGAAAGCACGATGGGTGGACTGCGGGCAACCGTGCGATTGCCAGTATGAGTGGTGAGCGAGGCGGTTGCCAGAGCGGGCTGTTCCCGAGCGGCTGCCGGAGCGAGACGCAGGCAGACCGAGCCGGGCCTTCAGCCCTTTCTCAGCCCCCAGAGGGCGAGGCGTGCCGACAGATTTGCACCGGCAATGGCCAAGAGCAATTCCAGCGAAAGTGGCACCGCTTTCGCGTCCGGAATTGCGCCAAAACAAGGTGACAGAGCTATTCCGGCGATTCTGACAACGCCGGCAATGCCAATGCATGTCGCGGTCAATCGGGTTCGACTGAACGGAACGCACATGCATTCATTGAAAGGGTTACAGCGACATTCACGCGTCTGAAAAGACGCGCGGGCGCTCAAGGCTGTCACCAGGGGCCGCCTGTGCCCTGGCTTTCACATAAGCTTTGAACCATCCGGCACACGCTTGTCGACAGCGGCGAGAACCACGGCACCGGCGTCATCAAGGAACCCGAGCGTCAGCACTTCGGAGATGAACGGCCCGATCTGGCGCGGCGGGAAATTGACCACTGCCATCACCTGGCGACCGACGAGATCTTCGGGCGCGTAGTGGCTGGTGATCTGGGCTGAGGACTTCCTCTCCCCGATCACCGGGCCAAAATCGATCCGCAGCTTGAAGGCGGGTTTGCGCGCCTGAGGAAAGGGTTCGGCTGCTACGATGGTGCCAGTGCGGATATCCACCTTCTCGAAGTCAGCCCAGGTGATGGTATCGCCCAAATCTCTGTCCCCCGGTCAACCGGCCAGCTCGCCCGCGCGGATGTTGGCCGCCATGATCGCCCGGTCCATCAGCGGCTGCAGCCCGTTCTGAGCCATCAGAACCGAGAGTGCTGCCGCCGTCGTACCATTGGGAGAGGTGACGTTCTGGCGCAGCACAGTCGCATCGTCAGGCGACCGGTGCAGGAGTTCACCTGCACCTGAAACGGTCGCGCGCGCCAATTGCATGGCAACGTCTGCGGGAAGACCGCACTTGCGACCCGCTTCGGCCATGCACTCGACAAGATAGAACACATAAGCAGGCCCGCTGCCCGACACTGCCGTCACAGCATCGATCTGCGCCTCGGTCTCGACCCACAACACCGGTCCACAGACCGACAGCAGCCGTTCGGTTTCACCGCGCATGGCCTCAGTGACGGCCGCATTGGCAAAACAGCCGGTGATGCCACGGCCGACCATCGACGGTGTGTTGGGCATCGCCCGCACGACGGCACCGCCGAGCCGCTCTTCGATGAAGGCGATGGTCCTGCCGGCGGCGATGGACACGATGACTGTCCCGTCTCCTACCAGCGTCCGCGCGCCTGGAAGCACCGCCTCCATGAGCTGCGGTTTGACCGCGATCAGAAGCACCCCGGCGGTCACCGCTTCCGGAATTGCCGGAAAATGACGCAGGCCAGCGGCGGCAAGCTCGGTCGCCATCGCCGCCGACGGGCGCGGATCGACCACGAGGATAAAGGCCGGATCAAACCTGTCGGCAAGCCAGCCTCTGAGCATGGCCCCACCCATGTTGCCTGCACCAATGAGCACGAGAGGCCGATCAGCCGACACCATCTCAGGCGCGACCCTTGGTCTCAAACAGCACCGCCGACAGCGCGGCCTTGGCTTCCATGCCTGACCAGACGACGAACTGGAAGGCCTGGAAATAGGCTTCGCAGGACTCCAGCGCGTTCGACAACAGCACCTCGACCTGCCGGTTGGTCGGCTCGGCACCGCCCGCCAGCAACAGGGACTGGCGAAAGATGACGACGTTTTCCTGCTGCCAGAGGTCAAAGTGCCCCATCAGCACCTGGCCGTTGACATGGGAGAGAAGCTTCATCACCTCGGTGATGCGGAACTCGGGAACCTTGATGTCGAAAGCGCATGCGATGTGAAGCGCCTCGCACTGCTCCATCCAGGAGAACGAGACATGGTAATCGGTCCAGTGGCCTTCCACGGTCATGGCGATCTCGTCCTCGCCCGACCGTTCGAAGGTCCAGTCATTCTGAGCCGCCACGAATTCGATCCTGTCGACCGGGTTCGAATGGCGTTCAAATTCGAGTTCAACCAGATTCATGCCCCACCTTTTCACCGGACCCTTCCTCACCCGGAGCGGGCGGGGTCCGCACCTGTCATCCGAGATGACTCGGAAGGTGGGCTGGCGGCCAAGCGGCGAAGCCACTCTCACCAGTCCTCACGACTGCGATCCGAATCATCATTTAAAATCAGTGTATGAATGCAGAGTCCGAGCGCCAGTCCCCCCGCGCTGATTTTCGCCCGGGGGGTGTGGACAGACGTTGCGAAACTGATTCCGCCGTGACTCTTAACCGACTCAGCCGAAAGGTTTTTTCTGTCTTTGCGGACCGGTGGATAACCTGGCCAAAAATATTTGGCGAAACCGCCCGTTCAGACCTTCTTGCGGGAGGGGCGCTTGGCAGTGGCGGCACCATCCCCGGCGGCGGGTGCCGAACCGGCAGCTCCGGCAAGGGAGGCTTCAAGGGTTGCAAGGCGGGCCGAGAGCGCGTCGTTCTCCTCGCGCGCCTTCACCGCCATGTCGCGTACAGCCTCGAATTCTTCGCGCTTGACCAGATCCATCTGGTTGAGCAACCGCTCCATCTGGCTTCGGGCAGCGGTCTCCACCTCCCGGCGGACGCCCTGGGCCGCGCCGGCGGCGTCAGTCATCAGTTTTGCGAGGTCGTCGAGGATTCGGTTTGGTCCGGTGCTCATCGTGATGCCGCCTTTGTCTGGTCGGATGGGGCTCTCTTGTGACCATGAGGTAAGCAGTCCGCAGCAAAGATGCAAGGAAATGCGCTCGATGCGACGTCATGGCAAGCCTTGCACAACGCCCCCGTGCCATGCGAGAGGGCCTTCGGGCTATAAGCCGCCGGGGCTAAAGGCGAATACATGTCGCGTTCAATCGGTCTTGATTGAACCGACCGTACATCCATTCTGTCAAAAGGTGACAGCGATCTTTGCGCGTCTGACCGGACGCGCGGCGCTGTTGAAGGAGCCGCCTTGGACGCCATTTCCCTCAAACTGTCGTTGCTGGGTTTCCCGGAAATTGATCCGGTGATCTTCTCGTTGGGCCCGCTTGCGGTCCGCTGGTACGGGCTGGCCTATGTGGTGGGCATCGTGCTCGGCTGGCGTTACGCGCGGAGGATCGTTGAAACCGGTCGGCTCTGGCCGGGCGGCAAGGCACCCATGACGCTCATCGACCTCGATGATTTTCTACTCTGGGGCGTGCTCGGTATCGTCGCGGGCGGACGCATCGGCTATATTCTTTTCTACGATTTCGCCGCCGTGGCAGCCAACCCGCTCCGGGCTCTCGAGATATGGAATGGAGGCATGTCCTTTCATGGCGGGCTGATCGGCACACTCCTGGCGATGGTTCTGTTCGCCCGCGCCCGGTCGATCCCGCTGTTCAATCTGTTCGACGTGGTCGGCGCCGTCGTTCCGATCGGCCTGTTCTTCGGCCGCCTTGCCAATTTCATCAATGCCGAATTATGGGGCAAGCTCACCAACGTGCCCTGGGCCTTCGTCTTTCCCACTGGCGGGCCCTTCCCGCGCCATCCAACCCAGCTCTACGAGGCGGGCCTGGAAGGTCTGGTGCTTGTCGCAGCACTCGCGTTCCTGATCTACCGGCGAGGCGCTCTGGCGAGGCCGGGGCTCGTCGCCGGGGCTTTCGCGACCGGCTACGGCATGGCGCGCATCTTCGTCGAGGTCTTCCGCGAACCCGATGCCCATATCGGCTATCTTTCGGGTGGCTGGCTCACCATGGGCATGCTTCTGTCCCTGCCGCTGCTGGCCGCCGGACTCTGGGCCATGGCCACAAGCCGGGCCAGAGCGTAGGAGCGGGTCAAGCCCCATGTCAACGCCGCTCGCCGACAAGATCATCTCACTCATCCGCCAGACCGGTCCGATCAGCGTGGCAGACTATTTCTCGCTGTGTCTGGCCGATCCCGAGCATGGCTACTACCGGACCCGGCAGCCCTTCGGAAGGTCAGGCGATTTCGTCACCGCCCCCGAGATCAGCCAGCTCTTCGGAGAAATGATCGGCATTTTCCTGATCAGTGCCTGGGCCGGATCGGGCCGCCCGGAGGCGGTGCGGCTCATTGAGATCGGACCCGGCCGCGGCACCATGATGGCCGACGCTTTGCGCGTCATCGAGAAGGCTTCGCCCACGCTTTACGCGGCCGCAACAGTGCATCTGGTGGAAACCAGCCAGCGGCTGCAGACCGTTCAGCGCCAGACGCTCCTGCGCCACAAGGAGCGCATCGCCTGGCATACGGCGTTTGAGGACGTGCCCGACGGCTTCACGCTTCTGGCCGCCAACGAACTCTTCGATGCCGTGCCCTTGCGGCAATTCGTCAAGACCGGTGGCCGTTTCCGCGAGCGTATGGTTGGGCTCGACTCGCGCGGCGGGCTCGCCTTCGGTCTTGGCGTCACCACCCTTGAGGCGACACTCCTGCCCGATCACGCCCACCGTGCGCCCGAAGGTACGGTCTTTGAGGCCGCACCGGCCCGAACAGCCGTCATGATGGCGATCGCCACCCGCCTGCGCAAAGCCGACGGCACCGCGCTGGTAATCGACTACGGCCATCTCCAGTCCGGTTTCGGAGACACGCTGCAGGCCGTCTACCGCCACGAATTCGATGCGCCGCTCAACCGGCCCGGCGAGGCGGACCTGACCAGCCATGTCGATTTCCAGGCGCTCGCCGAAGCCGCCGCAGCGATGGGTGCTCATGTCCATCGGCCCCTGTCACAAGGCGAATTCCTCGTCGGCCTTGGGCTTCTCGAACGTGCCGGCGCGCTCGGTTCGGGACGTGACGAGCTCACCCAGGGCACCATCCGCGCCGCCGTCAACCGGCTGGCTGGCGAAGGTGCCGGCATGATGGGCGCGCTCTTCAAGGTGCTGGCGATCAGCGCCAGACCGCTTGCGCTCGCGCCGTTCGACGCCCATGAAGGTGGCGGCACGGCGGATTGACATCACCCACCCGCGCCGCCACCATCAGGTCGCCCGACGCACCCGCCCGTTCCGATCGACTGGAGACCAAACGCCGCATGACTGATGCTGACAGGCCCGAACCGGTCGAAAGCCCGCTGATCGCCGCGGCAACCGCAGGCTCAGCCGTCATGCATGGCTTTTTCTCGCGCAAGGGCGGGGTTTCGCAAGGCATCTATCGCGGGCTCAATGTCGGCATCGGTTCGGCCGATGACCGCGACCGGGTGATGGAGAACCGCGCCCGGGTCAGCCGCTGGTTCGCTCTGGCGCCAGACCGTCTGGCGACGCTGCACCAGGTCCATTCGCCCGAAGTCCAGATCGTCACCATGGCCAACCGGCAGGACCGGCCCAAGGCTGACGGCATGGTGACCCGCCAACCCGGCATCGTTCTCGGCGTTCTTGCTGCCGACTGCGGGCCGGTGCTGTTTGCCGATGCGCAGGCTGGCGTCATCGGTGCGGCTCATGCCGGATGGCGCGGCGCGCTTGATGGCGTGCTCGAAGCGACTGTGGACGCCATGGAGCGGCTGGGGGCGGTGCGGGGGCGGATCGTCGCCTGCCTCGGCCCTTCGATCAGCCAGGACAATTACGAGGTGGGACCGGAATTCATCGACCGCTTCCTCGCCCGGGATCCAGATCACGCCCGCTGGTTCAGGACCAGCGACAGGTCCGGCCACGCCATGTTCGACCTGCGCGGGCTGTCGCTGGCCCGGCTCGCCAAGGCTGGACTGCGCGCCGAGAAGATCGACGCCTGCACCTATATCGACGAAGCCCGCTGGTATTCCTACCGGCGGACCACCCATCGCGCCGAGCCGGATTACGGCCGGCAGATTTCCGCCATTGCCCTGAGGGAGGACGATCATGGCCCTGCACTTTGACCGCACCGAGTTTACCGAGCGCCTGGCGCTGCTGACCGGCCGCATGCGCGAGGAAAAACTCGACGCCCTGCTGCTGTTCGCCCAGGAGAGCATGTACTGGTTGACGGGCTACGACACCTTCGGCTTCTGCTTCTTCCAATGCCTGGTGGTGCGCTCCGATGGCTCGATGACACTGCTGACGCGGTCGGCCGACCTGCGCCAGGCGCGCCAAACGTCCATCATCGAAGCCATCGTGGTCTGGACCGACCGCACCAATGCCGATCCGGCGGTGGATCTGAAGAACCTGCTTTCCGAACTCGACCTGCTCGGCATGCGCATCGGCGTGGAATATGACACCCACGGCCTGACGGGTGCCAATTGCCGCAAGCTCGACCACCAGCTCCAGACTTTCGCCACCATCATTGATGCATCCTACGTCGTCAGCGCTCTGAGGCTGGTCAAGAGTCCCGCCGAGATCGTCCATGTGCGCAAGGCCGCCGAACTGGCAGACGCCGCGCTGGATGCAGCACTTCCGCTGATCCGCCCGAACGGCAGCGAGGCCGCCATTCTTGCAGCCATGCAAGGGGCGGTGTTCGCCGGAGGCGGAGAATACCCGGCCAACGAATTCATCATCGGTTCAGGGGCCGACGCGCTCCTTTGCCGCCACAAGGCGGGCCGTCGGACGCTCGACGACAACGACCAGTTGACCCTCGAATGGGCGGGCACCTTCGCCCATTACCATGCAGCCATGATGCGAACGGTGCTCATCGGCGAGCCGTCCGCCCGCCATGTCGAGATCTATGAGGCTTGCCGCGAAGCCATGGAGGCAATCACTGCGATTCTCAGACCGGGCCGGACCTTCGGCGATGTCTTTGATGCCCATGCCAAGGTGATGGAAAGCCGCAATCTCACCCGCCACCGGCTCAACGCCTGCGGCTATTCGCTCGGGGCTCGCTTCACGCCGTCCTGGATGGAGCACCAGATGTTCCATTCCGGAAACCCCACCGAAATCGTGCCAAACATGACCCTTTTCGCGCATATGATCATCATGGATTCCGACAGCGGTGCGGCAATGACGCTGGGTCAGACCTATCTCACCACCGAAGATGCGCCCCAATCGCTGTCCCGCAAGTCGCTCGATCTGATCATCGCGGGGTGACCGCGGACCCTGTTGAGAGGTGGTTGGTGCCTCGGAGCGAGATATTTGCGCACAAGCCTGACCCGAAGGGCTGCAGATGTGGGTCTCCGACACACGGGACACCGGGACCAAATGTCAATTCAATCCACCAGGATGATTGACAGCCGCGCCCCGACCCTTCCATAATTTGTACCGGGGAAACAGACATGGCCACGCAAGAGCCCATCAACCGCGCGACATTGCTGCTGGCGTTGAGCTTGATCGCTTCGGCCTGCTCGAGCAGCACGGAGCAGACCCTCGCCCCGTTGCCGGGCGATGCAAGCCAGAGCGTCGCCATCGACCCTGCCGGTTCGATCCCCCTGCAAGCGCCCGGCACCCCGGGTGCCCCGGGTGGACAGTTGCCTGCGGGCGAAATCCAGGCGTTCCCTCCCCCAGGCACAGGTCCCGGGATTCCCGCCTTGCAGCCCGGACTTGCGCCGACTGTGGCCGCAGCGCCAGTGTCCACCAACCCGGCAGCAGCCGGCAGCATCCGCTTCATGCCTGTCATCGGCGCGCCGGTGGCTCAGGTGACGCCCTTGTCGCGACAGCTGGCGGTGGAGGCGCGCAACCGTGGGCTCACCATCCTGAGCGCCAGCGACAACGGCGGTGACAATGTTCTGAAAGGCTATTTTTCCGCCGACACCTTTGACGGCAAGACCACGGTCTTCTTCGTCTGGGACGTGCTCGATGCGGTGGGCAACCGGCTGCACCGGATCCAGGGCCAGGAGGAGACCACATCCACCGGCAGCGACGCCTGGGCCTCGGTCCCGCCGGCGTTGATGGAAAAGATCGCCTCCAGGACCCTGTCCGATTACACCGCCTGGCGCGCGACGCGACGCGGTTGAAGCCTGGCGCGCGACGCGACGCGCATCCAATCGGATGCGCAAAGGTCGCTGTACCCCTTTCAATGAATGCATGTGCGTTCCGTTCAATCGAACCCGATCGAACGCGACATGCATCAGAGCAATTCCAGCGAAATTGGCACCGCTCTCGCGTCCGGGATTGCGTCAAAACAAAAGGATAGAGCTATTCCGGCGATTCTGGCAACGCCGGAACAGCTCCAAGGCTCGGCCGCCACATCGTTTACAAATTGCTGGAAAAACCCTTGTTGGCGGTGATGCCCGCTTGCAATCCCTGCAAGCCTCGGTAATACCCGCAGCAATCGCGCAGGCGCCCCGTTTTGACCGGTTCAGAACGGCTCTGCGTCGCGGCACAGAAAACAGGCGGTCCCAGATGAAGGTTTTCGCGGGAAACTCGAATCGGCGTTTGGCGGAATCGATCTGCAACTACCTCAACCTCCCTCTCGGCAAGGCCAGTGTGCGGCGGTTTGCCGACCAGGAAATCTTCGTCGAAATTCAGGAGAATGTTCGCGGCGAGGACGTGTTCGTCGTCCAGTCGACGTCATTTCCCGCCAATGATCACCTGATGGAACTGCTGATCATGATCGATGCGCTGCGCCGGTCCTCCGCCCGCCGCATCACCGCAGTGCTGCCCTATTTCGGCTATGCCCGCCAGGACCGAAAACCTGGCCCCCGCGCCCCGATCTCGGCCAAGCTTGTGGCCAACCTGATCACCGAAGCCGGCGCCGACCGCGTGCTGACGCTAGACCTGCATGCGGGCCAGATCCAGGGATTCTTCGATATCCCGACCGACAACCTGTTTGCAGTTCCGCTGCTCTCCCGCGACATCAAGGAGCATTATCCGGACGCAAGTCTGATGGTGGTTTCGCCCGACGTGGGCGGCGTGGTGCGCGCCCGCTCGCTCGCCAAGCGACTTGATGCGCTGTTTGCCATCGTCGACAAGCGCCGTGACCGGCCTGGCGAATCCGAAGTGATGAACATCATCGGCGATGTGGCGGGCAAGGACTGCCTGCTCATCGACGACATCGTGGATTCGGGCGGCACGCTGTGCAACGCCGCCGAGGCGTTGCTTGCCACCGGTGCCTCCAGCGTAACGGCCTATGTCACCCACGGGGTGCTGTCGGGGGGTGCCGTGGCGCGCGTCACCGCCTCCATGCTCAAGGAACTGGTGATCACCGATTCGATCCAGCCGACACCTGCCGTGCAGGGTGCCCACAACATCCGCGTCATCTCGACCGCACCGCTGATGGGCGAGGCGATCAACCGCACCGCCGCCGAGCAGTCAGTCTCAAGCCTGTTTGACTGATCTCAGAACGCCGTGACGGCAAGGCCTGCAAGTGTGGCAGCGGCGAGAACCGCGAAGATATTGACATGAAACCGGATCAGCGCCACGCCCGCCGCCACCGAGATGGCCAACGCTGCGAGATCGAGAGTGGCAAAGTCGGGAACCGGCAGGACCAGCGGGCCGAAGGTCAACTCGCCCACCCGCGAAAACAACACATTCAGCGCAAACCAGACAGCGAGATTGGCGATGACGCCGACGACGGCTGCGGTGATGGCGGCCAGTCCCGCCGACAGCCAGGCGACCGAGCGCAGCCGCTCGATATGCGGCGCGCCCGCAAAGATCCACAGGAAGCACGGCGCGAAGGTGAAGAAAAGCGCGATCGACCCACCGGCCAGTCCCCCTGTCATCGGATCGAGCCCGGACTGGCGCGCACCGCCGAGATACCCTACGAAGACCAGCACCAGAATGAGCGGCCCGGGCGTGGTTTCAGCCAGTCCCAGGCCGGCCAGCATGTCGCCCGGAGCGAGCCAACCGTGCACGTCGACCGCCTGCTGCCCGACATAGGCGAGCACCGCATAGGCACCGCCGAATGTCACAATCGCCGCTTTGGAGAAAAACGCGGCCATCGTGGCCAAGGTTTCAGGCACGCCGGGCATGAGCGTGAGAAAGGCCAGTGGCACAAGCCAGATTGCGCCCCAGACCAGCACCGTTGATGCTGTCGCGCGCCAGAAGGCCGGCCGGACCGGCAGGTCGTCGGGACGCGCAGAGGCCACCCCGGCAGTGCCCACGATGGCTGCGACAACACCCCAAACCCCGGCACCAAGCACGATCAGCGGAAATGGCAGTTTCAGCAAGGCGATGGCGACAAAGGCGATGACGGCAAGCCACCAGGCCTGGCGGGTCTTGAGCGCGCGCCGTGAGACCCGGATCATCGCCTCAAGTACGATGGCGAGCACCGCCGCCTTGAGACCGAACAGCACGCCTTCCACCACCGGCACGTCGCCATAAGCGAAAAAGATCGCCGACAGTGCCACAATGAGGACGAACCCCGGCACGATGAACAGAAGCCCGGCGAGAAGCCCGCCGCGCACACCGCGCAGCAGCCAGCCCGAATAGGTGGCCAGTTGCATGGCCTCCGGCCCGGGCAGCAGCATGCAGAAATTCAGCGCATGCAGGAACTGATCCTCGCCGAGCCACGCCCGCTCCTCGACCAGTTCCCGGTGCATCAGCGCGATCTGCCCCGCAGGGCCGCCGAACGAGAGCAGCCCGATGCGACCAAACACCCTCGCCAGATCGCCCCAGCTCACCTTGCTGCCAGCCATCGCCTCAATCTGCATGGCCAGTCTCCAGCCCAACCGTATCGTGACCTGACAGCCGCCAGGCCTCAAAGCCGCCCTCGAGATAGCGCGCGTCCACGCCCTTGTCCGCAAGGAACCCGGCAAGCGCCTGGCTCACCTCGTGGCCGTGGACGCAGAAGACCACCACCTTGTGGCCGATGACTTCCGGCCACCAGGTCTCTGCGGCAAAACTGTTGCGGATTGCAGCGCCCGGGATGGTCAGGCCCGAGGCGATGCGGGCCTTGTCCTTGCGGACGTCAAGAAGCACCGGGCGATCACGCCCGGCTGAGACTTCGGCAATCGATACTGGAATGGCCATGGTCAAGTTCCACATCTGGACGCTTGCGGAACTTGGAGCAAAGGCTCTGGAACGGGGAGCCCACGTGTCCCCGATGGGGCAAGGTATGCGCCGCGCCGCAGCGCTGTCAATGGGTTGGCGGTGTCTCGGGTGAACTTCGGTTTCAGGGTTTATACCGCCGTCCGGTTCAGTTCAAAACCCTTGTGGCACAGAAAAATCAAAACGTGACCAAGTTACCGATCATCATTGAGCAGCCGGTTATCGGTGTGCTTTACAGCCTTCAGGCGGCGGATGAATCGCCGCTCGATCCAAAAGGTTCGCGAGCGGGCGAGGCACTCGGATTCGATTTTCGAGTCCGCATGCGGCCGGAGCCCAAATTCTTCGGTGATCAGGTGCGCCGCGAAGGTCGGGTGCGCAGATTTGTCTCCAGTGGTGCGATCCTGACAGATAGTTCCCATCTGTCAGGACAAATCGCCCCACCAGATCGATAGCTTGTTGGTTGACTTTTCGAAACAGACGGGAACCATCTGTTTCGGTCAGACCACCAGTCGTGCCGGCCACCCAATGCATGGACATCATCACACACATGAATCCATTTGTGCGCGACGTGCATCAGCCTGCACGGCGCGCAACTGCCCCCGGTTGCACATCATTCGCCCCGCCCTTTCCGCCGGTTTGCTATTTGCGAACGCTCGCCCCCGTGCTTGCATTCAATGCCACCCTCCGCTATAGGAGCGCCGTCCGTGCAGACACCCTTGGAGGCAACGCGGATGAAGCGCCCACTGCATGATTCCTCAAACCTGGATCGGTCTGAGGGAAAAATCATGCAGCAAAGTAAAAGTCCTGCAGCGTCCCTTGTGCGTCATGTTTGACGCACAAGGGACGCTGCAGGACGGTGCTTGATGTTTTTGGGGACAGCGCTTGCGCCCTCCCCCAAGGCAGCTCCAGAATGAACCTCGAAAGGACATGCCATGAGCACCGATACATACGAGCTCAAGGCCGAGGCGCGCGAACGGGTTGGTAAGGGGTCCGCCCGTGAAATTCGCCGCAACGGCAATATTCCAGCAGTCATCTATGGCGACAAGCAGTCCCCGCTGTCCATTGTGCTCCCGCGCAATGAAGTCTCCAAGAAAATCCACAGCGGCGGTTTCATGACCACCGTGGCGACCATTGACGTCGATGGCCAGAAGATCCGCGTCCTGCCCAAGGACTACCAGCTCGATCCGGTCCGCGACTTTCTCATGCATGTCGATTTCCTGCGCGTCTCGGCCAACACCCGCGTGACAGTGGAAGTGCCTGTGCATTTCATCAACGAAGAGCTCTCCCCCGGCATCAAGCGCGGCGGCGTGCTCAACGTCGTGCGTCATGAAGTCGAGTTCAATTGCTCGGCTGACGCGATCCCGGACTTCATCACCGCAGACCTTGACGGCCTGGATATCGGCGACGGCATCCACATCTCCGACATCAAGCTGCCCGAAGGCGTGACACCTGTCATCTCCGACCGCGATTTCACCATTGCGACCGTTGCCGCTCCGGCCGGCCTGAAGAGCGAAGACAACGCCGCTGCCGCGGAAGGCGAAGAAGCCTGAGTCGCAGCGCCTGAACGGGACGGGAGACCGGATCCATGTTGCTCATTGCAGGCCTTGGAAATCCGGGTTCCCAGTACTCGAAAAACCGACACAATGTTGGCTATATGGCGGCGGACGCACTTGTCCGCCGCCATTCGTTTTCGCCCTTTGCCCGCAAGTTCAAGGGCGAGATCGCCGAGGGCACACTTGGCGGCGAAAAGGCGTTGGTGCTCAAGCCGATGACCTTCATGAACCTGTCGGGCGAAAGCGTCGGAGAGGCCATGCGCTTCTACAAGCTCAGCCCCGCCGACATCATCGTCATTCATGACGAACTCGATCTGGTGCCGGGCAAACTGCGCCTCAAGCTCGGCGGCGGGCACGGCGGCCACAACGGGCTGAAATCCATCGACGCCCATATCGGCAAGGATTACCGACGCATGAGGATCGGCATCGGCCATCCCGGCGACAAGACGCGCGTCAACGGCCATGTGCTGGGCGATTTCGCAAAAGCGGATGCAGACTGGTTAAACCCGCTGCTGGACGCCATCGCCGACAATGCCGACCTGCTGCAGGGTGCAGAGGAAGCCACCTTCATGAATCGCGTCGCGCTTGCCACCGGTACGCGGGAGCCCAAGAAGGAGCTCCCCGCGTCAAGTCCCGTCGGCCAGTCGCACATCCGCCAGGCCCGCACGAGTGTGCAGCCCAAGGTGTTGCCGACATCCGGACCAATGGCCGAGATGCTGAAAAGACTTCTCGGTAAAAAGGACTGACCCCGGCGTGCGGTCAGTCTTCCGGCTCGGTGACGAACATCAAGGGAAAGTCGGCCTGCTTGGACAGGTCATTGGCCTCCGCTGCCTTGGTCTCGGCGATATCGCGCGCGCATACCACGATCACGCACGAGCCGTGGCGGTGGGCCGTCAACATCAGCCGGTACCCCGTCTCCTCGCTCAACCGGAACACCGCCTTCAGGACAAGAATGACGAATTCGCGCGGCGTATAGTCGTCGTTGAGGAGGATCACCTTGTGGAGGCGGGGCAGCTCGACCTTTGGCAGGGTCTTGGGGGCGAGACGGGTGGTGTTGTCGCTCATGGGTGATCCTGGCGGAGAAAAGGCCATCCGGCTTCAGCGGGAATGTGGGTAAGGCACCGCCCGCGGTCAAGGTTGGGTCGGCGGGAACCTCACGCCAACGTCATTGGCTGTTGATCGGGCGGACGATCTTTATGTGTCTGACCAACGCGACGGCTGCGCCGCCCGATGCCCCCCGCGCCGCCCGGAACGCCCGACCTTCGGGGACATCGGAAACCCACGACGATGCGCCGCACGATCCTTTTTTGTCTCACCGCCACCGCTCTGCTGGCCGGTCTTCTGCTTGTCGCAACGCCGTCGCAAGCGATCGCCGGCGCTGTAATGCATGTCGCGTTCAATCGGATTCGATTGAACGAAACGCACATGCATCCATTCAAAGGGTTACAGCGGCCTTTGCGCATCCGATTGGATGCGCAAAGGTCGTTGGAGAGTGCCACGAAATCCGTGCCAAGCTGTTGCGCCCCTGACGCCGCTGCCAGCGCGACCGGCACTTGACCCGCACCCGCCTTTCCCGCATAGCCAGCGCCAAAGTCCCGGCCACGGAGAGTGACGTTTTCATGGGTTTCAAATGCGGCATCGTCGGACTGCCAAATGTCGGCAAGTCCACCCTGTTCAACGCCCTGACGCGGACCGCCGCCGCCCAGGCCGCCAATTATCCGTTCTGCACCATCGAGCCCAACACCGGCGAAGTGGCCGTGCCCGATCCCCGCATGAAGAGGCTTGCCGACATCGCCGGCTCCAAGGAGATCATCCCGACGCGGATTTCCTTCGTTGACATTGCGGGCCTGGTGCGCGGCGCTTCAAAAGGCGAGGGTCTGGGCAACAAGTTCCTCGCCAACATCCGCGAGGTGGACGCCATCGTCCATGTGCTGCGCTGCTTTGAGGACACCGACATTACCCATGTCGAGGGACGCATCGACCCCGTGGGTGACACCGAGACGATCGACACCGAATTGATGATCGCCGATCTCGAAAGCCTCGAGCGCCGCACCGAACAGACCCGCAAGCGCGCTGGCGCCAAGGACAAGGACGCGATGGCGGCGCTGCCGGTGATGGACGCAGCCCTCAAGCTGCTGCAGGAGGGCAAGCCCGTTCGCACGCTGGTCAGGACGCTCGGTGCCGATGAGATCGAAATCCTCAAGGGTCTCAACCTGCTCACCTCCCATCCGGTGCTTTTTGTCTGCAACGTGTCGGAGGCAGATGCAGTCTCCGGCAACGCCCACACCCGAGCCGTGGCGAAAATGGCCACTGAGCAGGGGGCGGAAACCATCATCATCTCCGCAGCCATCGAGGCCGAGGTGGCGCAGCTCCCGGACGAGGAATCCGGCGAGTTCCTTGCGGCGCTGGGTCTGGAGGAAGCAGGCCTCAACCGCCTGATCCGCGCCGGCTATCATCTTCTCGACCTCATCACCTACTTCACCGCAGGCCCCAAGGAGACCCGCGCCTGGACCATCGTCCGCGGCACCAAGGCACCACAGGCCGCAGGCGTCATTCACACCGATTTCGAGCGCGGCTTCATCCGTGCCTTCACCATCGGCTACGACGACTACGTGCGGCTGGGCGGCGAAGTGCCGGCCAGGGAAGCGGGCAAGGCGCGCGACGAAGGCAAGGACTATGTCGTGCTGGACGGCGACGTCATCCATTTCCGCTTCAACACCTGACTTTCGCCCGCAGGACGCTTCCGGGCGGACTGGGGGTTCCGCCGACCGTCACCACCCAAGCATGGTCCGCCTTGTCTCGGATACGGTCTGACAGTGAGGCCATGGCTTGAAAACACGGTTAACCGCATCCAACAGGATTGCCTAAAATGCCCATCCCCTTTTTGGGGGATGCTTGGCATGTTTGGTCTATTGTATGTCTGGAGGGTGGCGAAAGACCACCTAATGCATGTCGCGTTCAATCGGATTCGATTGAACGAAACGTACATGCATCCATTCAAAGGGTTGCAGCGACTTTCGCGCGTCTGAAAAGACGCGTGGCGCTGTAGGGGGCTGGGGACGAAACAGATGCTGAGCGGACAGAAGCAGCGAAGAGGTGTTGCACTGACGGCGATCACCATCGTCTGCGCAGCACTGCTGGCAACACCGCTGACGCTCAATCACATCTCCAATTCCACCGCCCGCTCCAAGCTGCAGAGGCTGGCCGACACACTCGCGCTGTCGGCGTTGATGTCGGTCGAAACCGACGACAGGCTGGCGCTCGCCCACGCGATTGCTGTCAGCGGCACCCATGGGCACAGTTTCTCCTCCACCCTCAAGCGCACCTCAGCGGACGGCTTGAGATCCAGCGAGGTCGTCATCGCCGACCGGCACCGCCCGCCGCTGGCCTTTCTGCTTGCAGACCGGGATGTAACGGTTGAAGTGACAGGTCGCGTCCTCATCCGGCGTTGAAAGACGCTCCCGTGACAGGTTGCTTTCACGCGGAACGGGCGGCATGTTCAAGGCATGAACACCCAGACCCACATTCTCGTCGCAGCCGCGATCTTCGCTCGGCCCGGAAGGGAAAACCGCGCCCGCAACGTCGCCGCTCTGACCGGTGCCATGGCGCCCGACATCGTGATATTCGCCATGTTTGCCTGGTCGAAAGTCACCGGCGCGCCGGAAAGCGAGGTCTGGCGCACTTGGTACTTCACGCCGCCCTGGCAGACCGCCATCGACTGGACCAATTCGGTCCCGCTGATGGCAGCCCTGCTGCTGGCGGTCTGGATCGTCCGGCGGCGACCGGCGGCGTTGACCGGACTGTTGGCCTTCATGACCGTTTTCGCCCTGTCGGGACTGACCCATGTGGCGGGCGACCTGCCGCTCCATGTCAATGACGGCCACGCCCATTTCATCCCCTTGAGTGACTGGCGGTTTGTCTCGCCGGTCTCGTACTGGGATCCGAACCATTTCGGCACCAGTGTCGGCCTCATCGAAATCGTGCTCGGCGTCACCTTGATCGTTATCCTCTGGCGACGCTTTTCAGACGTCGTCACGCGGCTGCTGCTGGCGCTGGCACTGCCCGTCTACGCCATACCCTATATCTGGTTTGTGCTGCTGGGCGGCCACGCCGATCACGACACGACGCCTGCACGACGTGAGGATCCTGCCGCTCGGGCCGTTCAAGTCGGTGGTCTCGGGCCCGTTTGTAAGGGCAGGTTCGACCCCGGTCGCGACGATGCGTAGCGCAGGAGCGAGGCGGGCCGCATTCGATATTTGACAGCGGACCATTGGTGCTTATACCGCTGGGACAAATTGTGTTGGGAAAGCGAGAACCGATGACCGCAGACGCCGACCTCATCCATTTCGAGGACCTGGAACCGGGAACGACCTTCAGTCTCGGCCCGATGCCGGTCGACAAGGCAGAAGTGATCGCCTTCGCCAGCCAATACGACGCTCAGCCGATGCATCTCGACGAGGATGCCGCACGGCACTCGCTTCTGGGCGGGCTGGCCGCATCCGGTTGGCACACCTGCGCGATGCTGATGCGGATGATGGCGGACGCTTACATCCTGCGGATGGCAGGGGAAGGCGCGCCGGGGGTGGATTTCGTCAAATGGCGCAGGCCCGTGCTGGCCGGTGACGTTCTGTCGGGCTCGTCTCGGGTGCTGACCCGCCGCCGCTTGCGGTCGCGCCCCGAGATCGGCATCGTCAACATGCGCCACCAGCTCGTCAACCAGCGCGGCGAAGTGGTTCTGGAATCTGAAAACCCGGTGATGGTCCGGATCAGAGCGCCCGACGGAGACCTTGCATGACCGACGATCCCGCCTTCGCCGCCGGCAACCGGACCGTTCTGGGCAGCCACCATTTCACCGAAGACGCGATCATCACCTTCGCGCGGAAATTCGATCCACAGCGGTTCCACACCGATCCGGTTGCCGCCCGCGACAGCATGTTTGGTGCGCTCTGCGCGTCGGGCTGGCACACCGCAGCGGTCTGGATGCAGCTCAACATCGCCGAGATTGGACGATACCATGCGGCAACGCTTGAAGCCGGGCGCCCGGTGCCGGAATTCGGCCCCTCCCCTGGCATCCGCGACCTGCGCTGGCTCAAGCCCGTCTATGCGGGATCGACCATCACCTATGCCCGCGTGGTGCGCGGTGTGCGCAACTATGTGTCGCGACCCCATTGGTCCATCCTCGACAGCACCGCCGAAGCGTTCAACGAGGCAAACGAGAAAGTCATATCCTTCAACAGTGCGGTTCTGGTCAAGTTGCCCGGCTGGGACAGCGAAGCGTAACGACAGACTGCGCGGGGACCCTGCCGCGTCGTTAGAGCTATTCCGGACGCGAAAGCGGTGCCACTTTCGCTGGAATTGCTCTATCCTCTTCTTTTGACGCAATTCCGGACGCGAAAGCGGTGCCACTTTCGCTGGAATTGCTCTAATGCCCGGAATAGGTGATCAGCGTGCGCACGGGCACGCCAAGATCCTCAAGTTTGCGCCGCCCGCCAAGATCGGGCAGATCGATCACGAAACAGGCAGCCACGATGTCAGCGCCCATCTGCCGAAGCAGCTTCACCGCACCCTCCGCCGTCCCTCCGGTGGCGATGAGGTCGTCAACCAGAATGACACTTTCGCCCGCGCCGACAGCGTCCTTGTGCATTTCCATCTCGTCGACGCCATATTCGAGGCTGTAGGCCACCCGCACCGTCTCGTGCGGGAGCTTACCCTTTTTCCGGATCGGGATGAAACCAGCAGACAACTGGTGCGCCATGGCCCCGCCGAGAATGAAGCCACGCGCCTCGACGCCCGCAATCTTGGAGACCCGCTGGCCGGCATAGGGATGGACGAGTTCGTCAACCGCCCGCCGGAAAGCGCGCGGCGCACCAAAAAGCGTCGTGATATCCCGAAACAGGATGCCGGGTTTCGGATAATCCGGGATTGTCCGAATCGCGGCCATCAGTTCGCTCTCAAGATTGCTGGACATTGAAGCTCCCTCTTGGACTGGCCGCACTGTGTGCAATCACTGTGCCGCGCGCAAGCCCCGAGGTCGCTCAGGCACGGAAGAAGTGCGAGACCGCCTCCCTGGGGCGGAGTCCAGATGCAGGTGATAAAAGGATTGCAGCAACTTTTGCCGGTCTGAAAAGACGCGTTGAGCCCATTTGGTTTGATGCCAACCTGTGCAACCGGCCAAAGCAAGCTGCCTGGCGCATCCCAGACAGAAAAAATCCATGAGCAAGTTCATGATCGAAGTGGATGTTCCGGATCTGACATCTTGCTTTGACCGCACCGGACATGCGGACGAAACGTCAAATTCAAGCAACCCGCGTTCACATCCGCGTCGCGTCAGAGATATTTCGGCGTTGCCAGAATCGCCGGAACAGCTCTCACCTCTTGTTTTGACGCAATCGCCGCCGCCGTCATCTGGTGGCTCAATTGAGTCCAGACCCTGCAGCGCCACGCGTCTTTCAGACGCGTGAAAGTCGCTGTAAGACATTGAATAAATGCATGTACGTTTCGTTCAATCGAACCCGATTGAACGCGACATGCATCAGTGTTCGACGCGCGAGAAGACCGACTTCTTCGTCAGATAGAGAAGACCCGTGAAGATGATCAGGAACACAATGACCATGAAGCCCGTTTGTTTGCGTTCTTCAAGATGCGGTTCGGCTGCCCACATCATGAACGCGGACACGTCGCGGGAATACTGATCGACCGTCTCCGGTGAGCCATCATCATAGGTCACCTGGCCTTCGCTCAGTGGCGCCGACATGGCAAGTGCAGCACCCGCAATGAAGTAGGGGTTATAGTAAGTGCCCTCGGCGATTTCCTTGCCTTCCGGTACCTCTTCGTCATAACCGGTCAGCAGCGAATAGATGTAATTGGGACCCGCTTCAGCATAGTTGGTGAAGATGTCGAAGATGAACTGCGGAAAGCCGCGCTCCACATAACGCGCCTTGGCCAGGAGCGAGAAATCTGGCGGGGCGGCACCATTGTTGGCATAGGCGGCCGCTTCCTTGTTGGGGAAGGGCGAAGGGAAGTGATCGGCGGGAACCGCGGCCCGGGTGAACATTTCGCCTTCGCCGTTCGGGCCGTCCTCCACCTCGTAGTTGGCTGCAAAAGCCTTCACCTGGTCATCCGAATAGCCGAGATCTACAAGTGTCCGGAAGGCGACCAGATCCATGGAATGGCAGGCGGCGCAGACTTCCGAATACACCTTGAGCCCGCGCTGCAGTTGACCCTTCTCATAGGTGCCGAACGGTCCGGCGAAGGACCAGTCAACCTGCTTGAGCGGCTTGAGCGGGTAATGCACCGTCCCGCCCTCTTCTGCCGCCACGGCGGCACCAAGTCCCATCATGGTCGCCACGGCGAGCGGAATGATGCCTGCAAGAAGCTTTTTCATGTCTACAGTTCCTTTCCGTCGCTCGGTCAGCCGCGGGTTTCGGGAGATGCGGCGACGCCAGCCAGCGTGCCGCCACCCGAGCCGGATGACTTGCCGAGAACGGCCTCGGTAATGGAATTTGGCAGGCGCTTGGGCGTTTCAACGAGCCCGAGAACCGGCAGGATGACCAGAAAGAAGGCGAAATAATACAGCGTCGAGACCTGGGCGAGTGAGGTGTAGACGCCTTCCGCCGGCTTGGCACCGAGCCAGCCGAGGAAAATGGCGTTGGCGACGAAGATCCAGAAGAAGATCTTGTACCATGGGCGATAGACCGCCGAGCGGACCTTCGAAGTGTCGAGCCACGGCAGCACGAACAAGACGATGATCGAGCCGAACATCGCCAAGACGCCGCCAAGCTTGGAGTCGATCGGGCCGACGTTGAACGTGATGGCACGCAAGATCGCGTAGAATGGCAGGAAGTACCATTCAGGCACGATGTGAGCGGGCGTTTTCAGCGAATCGGCAGGGATGTAGTTGTCGGCATGGCCGAGAAAATTTGGCATGTAGAAGACAAAGTAGGCATAAACCAGCAGGAACACGGCGAGCGCCAGAGCGTCCTTGACGGTCGCATAGGGCGTGAACGGCAGCGTATCTGTCTTCGACTTCACCTCGACGCCGGTCGGGTTGGTCTGGCCGGACACATGCAGCGCCCAGACATGAAGGATGACCACGCCAGCAATCATGAACGGCAACAGGTAATGCAGCGAGAAGAAGCGGTTGAGCGTCGGATTGTCCACCGCAAAGCCGCCGAGAAGCAACTGCTGGATCGGCTCTCCGATGCCCGGGAACGCGGTAAAGAAGCCAGTGATCACGGTCGCGCCCCAGAAAGACATCTGGCCCCAGGGCAGGACATAGCCCATGAACGCAGTCGCCATCATCAGAAGCAGGATGATCACGCCAAGGATCCAGAGGATTTCACGTGGTGCCTTGTAGGAGCCGTAATACATGCCTCGGGCAATGTGGAAATAGACGGCGATGAAGAAGAAGGATGCGCCGTTGGCGTGCATGTAGCGCAGCAGCCAGCCGGAATTGACGTCCCGCATGATCTTCTCGACCGAATTGAAGGCAAGGCCCGTGGAGGCGGCGTAATGCATGGCGAGCGTGATGCCCGTCAGCAACTGGATCACCAGCATCACCATCAGGATGCCGCCGAAGGTGTAAGCGTAATTCAGGTTCCGCGGCACCGGATAGGAGACGAAGCTGTCATGCACCAGACGCGGAAGCGGCAGCCTGGCATCAACCCAGTTTCCAATACCCGTTGTCGGCTTGTACGAAGATGTGTGGCCACTCATGGTCGATTGCCCCTTTAGCCGATCTCGATAACTGTGTCTGACACGAAAGTGAAGGGCGGAACCGCCAGGTTCTCGGGCGCGGGACCCTTGCGAATGCGGCCAGCCGTGTCGTAGTGCGATCCATGGCAAGGGCAGAACCAGCCGCCGAAATCACCAGCCTGGCCCAGAGGAATACAGCCGAGATGGGTGCAAACGCCCACCATCACCAACCAGTTTTCCTTGCCTTCGCCCGCCGAGCGATCCAGATCGGTCGCTACGGCCGCACCATCAATGTTGGGGTTGCGCGCCACCGGATCCTTGAGATCCTCGATCGCCACGGCCTTGGCCTCCGTGATCTCGGCCTCCGTACGGTTGCGGATGAACACGGGCTTCCCGCGCCATTTGACGGTCAGCGACATGCCGGGTTCGAGGCTCTCGACATTGACCTCGATGGACGAAATCGCCAGCGTTGACGCGTCAGGACGCATCTGGTCGATGAACGGCCAGGCGACGGCTACGGCACCGACGGCGCCAGCCATGCCAGTGGCGAGATAAAGAAAATCGCGGCGGGTCGGTTCGCCCGATCCTTCAGCAGGTTCAGTGTGATCACTCACGGCTCAACATCCTTTTCAAGAAGCAACCGGACGGCGATTTTGACCTGACATACGGGGGTGCGGGTATGTGCTTCCGGAATGCAGGCAAAATCGCGTCATTTGCGCGTTTTCTATGCGCCTTGACGCGATAAGTCCAGACCGCCCGACGCCACAAGGTCACAATGTCGCGGGAAAACAGTGGCTTTCCCGGCAATTGCCGCACCCTCTATTGTGCCGCCAGATCCGTGGCTATGAAGCCGCCCGACTGCCGGGCCCACAATTCTGCATAGAGACCGCCCTTTTTTATCAGTTCGGCATGGGTCCCGGTCTCCAGAATGCGGCCTTCGTCCATCACCACCAGCAGGTCCATGCGAGCAATCGTGGAGAGCCTGTGGGCGATGGCGATGACGGTCTTGCCCTCCATCAACCCGTCGAGATTGTCCTGAATCGCTGCCTCGACTTCCGAATCGAGCGCGGAGGTGGCTTCGTCCAGGACCAGGATTGGCGCATCCTTGAGCATCACCCGGGCGATAGCGATGCGCTGCCGCTGACCGCCAGACAGCTTGACGCCACGCTCGCCCACATGGGCGTCCAGTCCCTTGCGACCTTTCTGGTCGGTCAGCCTGCCGATGAAGTCCCAGGCCTCGGCCTGCTCGGCAGCGAGGCGAACGGCCTCGTCGCCGGCGTCCGGGCGGCCGAAGACGATGTTCTCGCGAATCGAGCGGTGCAAGAGCGCTGTATCCTGGGTGACCATGCCGATCTGCTGGCGCAGTGAATCCTGGGTGACGGCTGCGATGTCCTGCCCGTCGATCAGAATTCGTCCACCCTCAAGGTCGTAGAAACGTAGAAGCAGGTTGACCAGCGTCGACTTGCCCGCCCCCGAACGACCCACCAGTCCGATCTTCATCCCCGGCTCAAGGGCGAGGTTGAGCCCGGAGATGACCTGCCGATCAGCGGAATAGCCAAAACTCAGGTTCTCAAAGCGGACGCGGGCCTTGCGGACCAGAAGCGGCTGGGCGTCGGGCCGGTCGCCCAGCCCGATGGGCCTGGCGATCATCTCGGCGGAGTTCTGCACCGTGCCGATGTTACGCATCAAAGCATTGAGCTGCGTCATCATGCGGGCGAGCAACATGTTGAGCCTGAGCACCAGGGACAAGGTGAAGGCGACCGATCCCACCGAGATCAGCCCGGAGATCCAGAGATCGATTGCGAAAGTGGCAATGCCGCAGATCATGATGCCCGACAGCGCCGCCAGCGACACACGCACGCCGGTCAGGTAGCGGGTAAAGGGAATGATGGTCGCAATGAACTGGTTGAACCCGTCGCGGATGTAGCGATCGTTGTCGTCCTCGCGCGCGTAAAGCTTGAGGGTCTGGATGTTGGAATAGCTGTCGACGAGACGTCCGTTGAGCATGGAGGAGGCTTCGGCGCTGGCGCGGGCGTGACGGCGGATACGGGGCACGAAGTAGCGCGCCATCAGACAGAAGGCGACGATCCAGAAGCCCACCAGCGCGCTCAGGCGCCAGTCAAGCTGCGCCACCAGCGCCATGGTGGTGAACGTGTAGATGACCACAAACCAGACCACCTGCAACAGCGACACCATGAAGTCGCCGGTGGCTTGGCCAGCCGACCACATCTTGGTCACGATGCGACCGGCGAAGTCGTTCTGAAAGAACGTGAGGCTCTGGCGTGCCACATGCATATGCGACTGCCAGCGCACCAGGTTGAAGAAGCCCGGCACCACTGTCTGCTCCTCGACCAGCGCCGAAAGCGAAACGACCACAAAGCGCGCGACAAGTACGACAAACAGCATGAATACGAGCGTGCCGCCATGTTGAGTGACAAGCCCGCTCCAGCCAGCGGCAGGATCGGCGCTGTCGAGCACATCGACGAGCCGCCCGACAAAATAGAACAGGGCCGCTTCCAGGAGGGCCACCAGACCACCAAGCACAAGCATGGTGGCGAAGGCCCCCCGAGCCTGGCGGATATAGTGGAAGAGAAACGCCGCAGTCGTGCGGGGCGGACGATAGCTGTCGAGACGGACGAAAGGATCGATCCAGCGTTCGAACAGGCGGAGCACGGATGAAAAGTTCATGGAGCTCATTTAAGGCCCTCACAGCGCCAAACAAGCGTGATCGTCACAAATGGAAAGGCAAGTCTGGCACCTTCCAACACCTCGGCGCTGCGCGTCTTCAGACACCTGCGTTGGACGCCCAACCTATTCGATGAACAGAGATACCTCTTGATCGATCCTGACCAATCGGAGCATGTATTGGGAAAACATCTATTTTCTTCATTAATTCTGCGATTATATCAATTACTTATCCAATTCCGCATCAAATAATCGCCGAACAGGGGAACGGTGAAATCGATATCACCATGCGAGGGGCTGTAAATCATTCCCTTCTTGATTATGCTCGCGCGCATCGGACCCAACTTGTTTATCGGCTCTCCCATTTTTTCCGCCACGTCGCCAGATCTGTATGGTCCGTTTCCGAGCTTTGCCATCGCACACACATACTCTCGTTCACGAGGCGTAAGCCTGTCAAAGCGCACCTTGAAAAACCCATCGTCCAAGCGCTTTAAAACCCTTTTCGAACTTTGCTCGATATCAGCTTCGCTAATCGGTGATTTATCGGCGAAATTCCACGCCTGATATCCCCACTCCTGTAGAAAATAGGGGTACCCGCGCGTCTTCTTGATAATTGCCTGCAATGCACCCTGCTCAATGCGCTCACCTTCGTCTTCAATCGGATTCCGGATTGCAATTTGTGCTGACTCGTTGTCGAGAGCGCCAACATAGGGATAATTAAACAGCCGCTCTGCATAAGATTTTATGTTACCGGATATTGCAGCGACTTGAGGCAAGCCAGCGCCAAAAAATAAAACCGGAAGATTTTTCTGATTTATACGGTGGATAGCGACGATGAGTGCAGCATAATCCCGTTCGTTCAGATACTGAATTTCGTCGATCAGAAGGGTCCAACCGCGTCCTCCCGCTGCAGCTGCTTCGCCCACGCGGATAAACAGGTCTGCAAGATCATATTCGATATTTCCGCTGTCCGCAGATCCGATCTCGGGCTCGACCGAAAGCGCAAAATCGCCCGCTTCAATCTTGAAGATCGAAGCGAAACTGCGGAGTGTGCGCATTGCGCCGAATGCGGTCGCCTTGGCCTGCTCAATCAGACTTAATTTCTTGAGCACCTGTTGAATATGCGGATAGAGCAGACCTGGAAGCGGCGCTCCTTCCGGCGCTTCGATCATGGAGGTGAAATGTGATCTCCCTTCGGCAATGTGTGCTATCTTGTTCAGCAAGACTGTTTTTCCGACGCCGCGAAGCCCGAGCAATATCTGAGATTGCGTTGGCTTTCGGCGAATGGATCGCTCAACTGCGATGCGCGCACTCTCAAGAATTTCATCGCGGCCAGCCAGTTCAGGAGGTTGCGACCCCGCACCCGGCGCAAATGGATTTCTAACTTCGTCCATGGATCTATATCCAGTTTAATCGTGTATAACGTGACAAGCATATAAATGGTTATAAGGCTATATAATTTCTTATAGACGGGTTCTGCCGCTGCGAGGCTCATCCTGCGCACAAGCGACTCCCGTCACTGATTGTAAAAGTGGGGGCTGACACCACTCGATCAGATTGAACCGCGCGCCGCCTCATTCCGCCGCCGCGCTGTCGGGCACCGCCGCGTCGATGAAGCCACCCGATTGGCGCGCCCACAGATCAGCATAGATGCCGCCCGACTTGATCAGATCGGAATGGATGCCGGTCTCCACGATCTGCCCGGCATCCAGAACAACCAGCCTGTCCATCTGCGCGATCGTCGACAGCCGATGGGCGATGGCGATCACCGTCTTGTGCTCCATGAGCGCGAACAGGTTTTCCTGGATCGCTGCCTCGACTTCCGAATCGAGCGCCGATGTCGCCTCGTCCAGCACAAGAATAGGCGCATCTTTGAGAAACACCCGTGCGATGGCGATGCGCTGGCGCTGGCCGCCCGACAGCTTGACGCCGCGTTCGCCCACATGGGCGTCAAGCCCTTTCCGCCCGGCCAGGTCTTCGAGCCTGGCGATGAACTCAAGCGCGTTGGCCCTGCGCGCGGCTTCAATGATCTCCGCCTCGCTGGCGTCGGGCCGACCATAGGCGATGTTGTCGCGCACTGAGCGGTGCAGCAGCGACGTGTCCTGCGTGACCACACCGATCTGCGAACGGAGACTGTCCTGGGTCATGAACGCCACGTCCTGGCCATCGACCAGGATCCGTCCCGATTCGAGATTGTAGAACCGCAGCAGCAGATTGACGAGCGTGGTCTTGCCAGCGCCGGACCGGCCGACAAGCCCGATCTTTTCCCCGGGCTTGATGGCGAGCGACAGGTCCTCGATCACGCCGGAGGTCTTTCCGTAGTGAAAGCGCACGCGCTCCACGTCGATCTTGCCTTCACGGGCGGCGAGCCGGGCCGCGCCGGGCCGGTCGACCACTTCGTGCGGCAGAGCCAACATGTCCATGCCGTCCTGCACGACCCCGATGTTTTCAAACAGGCCCGCCACCTCCCACATGATCCACTGCGACATGCCGTTGATGCGCAGCGACAGCCCGATGACGACGGCGATGGCACCGACTGACACCACGCCATTGAGCCAGAAACCGATCGACATGGCCGAGACGAGAAATACCAGCAACGAATTGTTGATATAGACGGTGGTCTCGAACAGGGTGACGAAGCGCATCTGCTGGTGCACGGTGCCGAGGAATTCGTCCATGCTCTGGCGCGCGTAATCCTCTTCCCGCCGGGCATGAGAGAACAGCTTGACGGTGGAAATGTTGGTGTAGCTGTCGACGATCCGGCCGGTCATGGCGGAGCGGGCGTCGGCCTGCGCGGTGGAAATCTCCTTCATGCGCGGCACGAAATAGGCGATCAGGCTTATATACACCGCCAGCCACACCACCATCGGCAGCGCCAGACGCCAGTCGGCCGAGGCAACCATGATGATCATGGCGATAAAGTAAACGCTTACATAGACGAATACGTCCATGAGTTTGATCACGGATTCGCGGATTGACAGCGACGTCTGCATCACCTTGGTGGCGACCCGGCCGGCAAATTCATTGGCGAAGAAAGACAGGCTCTGGCGCAGCAGATAGCGATGCATCTGCCAGCGGGCGATCATCGGATAGTTGCCGATCAGAACCTGGTGAACGATGACCGAATGCAGGAAAACGGTCACCGGAAGTCCCACAAGCACCATGGCACCCATCAGCCCGAGCGTCAGCCCCTCGCGGGCGAGGAACCCGGCCGGTGCCGATGTCGCCAACCAGTCCACGATCGACCCGAGAAAACCGAACAACAGCACTTCGCCCACCGAGACCAGCGCCGACAACGCCGCCATGGCCACGAGCCAGGGGGCCGCATCCTTCGAATAGTGCCAGCAGAAGGCAATCAGCCCTTGCGGCGGCGCGCCCGGTTCGTCGGGTGGATAGGGGTTGAGGCGACGTTCAAACCACGCAAACATGGGACCTGTCCTTGGCCGGCACACAGGCCTGGCGAGAAATGCAAAAAAATCAGGCTTCTGGCATCAGGCCATTGGCCTCTGGCGGCTCGGCGCCGACGATCAAAGCGGAACTGACCAGCCACGCCCGAGGCGTTTGGGCACGGGACGCAACACGAACTGGCGATCAACCGCACCAGGCCGAGGAGGTTCCCCTTACACGCTCTTTTTCCACAGGGAAAGATTGATGATGGCAACGCACTGGTTCTCAAAAGCGGGCTGTGGCAAGGAAGCGCCATGATCCGACCGGCCATCGCCCTCTACCAGCCCGATATTCCCGGCAACACCGGAGCCATTTTGCGGCTGGGTGTCTGCCTCAACCTCGAGGTCCACGTGATCGGCCCGGCGGGCTTTGACCTCACCGACCGGGCGCTGCGCCGCGCCGGCATGGATTATCTCGAGATGGCGGCACTTGTGAGCCATCTCGATTTCGACGCCTTCGAAGCCTGGCGGGCAAGTGTTGGCCGAAGGCTCGTGCTTTCGACCACGAAAGCCGCCCTGCCCTATACGGACTTTGCCTTCGCCGAAGCCGATGTGCTGCTGTTCGGCCGCGAAAGCGGCGGCGTCCCCGATGCGGTCCATGCGCGCGCCGATGCCCGTGTCCTCATTCCGATGCAGCCTTCCGCACGTTCGCTCAACCTTGCGCTTTCAGCCGCGATGGTGGCCGGAGAGGTCCTGAGGCAAACGCAGGCAGGCCACGTCAGTCAGCCGACGGCAGGCGTCGCATCGTGAATTCAATGCGGTCGTCGGGCAACGGCCGCCAGCTTTCCACCGCCGTCCAGTAGGCGGCTTTGGGCCAGGCCGAGAACCATTCTCTTGCTTTCTGCCGCGCTTCCTCGCGCTCAAGACGATAAGTTTCGCGCACAAAAGCGCCGCTTTGCCGCGATACAGCCGCGCCGCCCGCAGAGCCTCCCTCCCGGGCGCGGGCGATCTGGCGGCGGAGACCGTCAAGCGGGGGCCGGGGTGGCAGTTTCGTCATCGCACCTCCTCAAGCAGACCAGAATATAGCGCCAAACCGGGCGTCTGCCCAGACCTTGGCCCCAAGCCTGTGCGTGAGGTGTTTTCAAGCCGCCTTGGTTGCTGCTATGACACCGCCCAGGCCCGGTGCGGGCCAGCGCCAGCAAGGCCCAGCGTCAGCAAGGCCAGCTCAGCGCCAGCAAGGAATTGATCATGCAACGCCCCAATCTGCCTGTCGGACTGCCTCACGATATCGAAGCCAAGAAAGCCCAGGCGCGCGCCTGGTTCGAGCAATTGCGCGACACCATTTGCCAGGGCCTGGAGAGGCTGGAGGACGACGTGGACACTGCGCAGTCCGAGGGCGAGCCGGGCCGTTTCGTGCGATCGCCCTGGCAGCGTGACGAAGGCCGTTCGGGTGGCGGGACCATGTCGATCATGAAAGGCCGTGTCTTCGAAAAGGTCGGCGTCCACACCTCCACCGTTCATGGCGAGTTCTCACCCGAATTCCGCAAGCAGATCCCCGGTGCCGAAGAAGACCCGAATTTCTGGGCCTCCGGCATTTCCCTCATCGCCCATCCGGTCAATCCCAACGTGCCCACCGTTCACATGAACACCCGGATGGTGGTGACCACCAGCCACTGGTTCGGTGGTGGTGCCGACCTCACGCCGGTGCTCGACCGCCGGCGCACCCAGACCGATCCGGATGCGCTGTTGTTCCATCGCGCCATGCAGATTGCCTGCAACCGCCACTCGGTGGCCGATTACGACCGCTTCAAGGCCTGGTGCGAGGAGTATTTTTTCCTGCCCCACCGCAACGAACCGCGCGGCATCGGCGGCATTTTCTATGACTGGCAGCACTCGGACGACGAAAAAGGCGGTTGGGACGCCGATTTCACCTTTACCCAGGATGTCGGACGCGCCTTCCACGTGGTCTATCCCAAGATCGTGCGCAGCAATTTCAACAAGCCCTGGACACAAGCCGACCGCACCGAACAGCTCATCCGCCGTGGCCGCTATGTGGAATTCAACCTGCTCTACGACCGCGGCACGATCTTTGGCCTGAAGACCGGCGGCAATGTCGATTCGATCCTCTCCTCGCTGCCACCGGTGGTGATGTATCCGTAGGATACCAAGCTCCCGCAAAGCGAGAGCCTTGCCGAGGACGATAACGCAACAGTCTGAGAGGCAGGCAAGTCTGAGAGGCAGGCAAGTCTGGGAAGCAGGCCAGTCTGGGAAGCAGGCAAGTCTGAGAGGCAGTCAAGTCCGGGAACCGAACCAGTCCGAGGCTTCACTGAACCGGATCTGGTGCCAGCGCGAGTGCCAGCAGCGCGTCGCGGTCCAGGGTGAAGTTGCCGTCGACCCAGCGCGTTTCCGCTGCGGCAAGGCGCACGCCGACATCCGGACCGGGCGCGATACCAGCGGCAATCAGGTCCTTGCCGCCAAGCGGGAACACCGGGCGGACCCAGGCCGAAGCCCGCGCCAGCAGCGCCGTCAGGCTGGCTGAGATGGCCATCGTCTCCGCCGCGCCGTCCTCGCCGTGGCCAAGGGCGATCGCGAGCGCGAGCCGCACCCGATCAGTGACAGCCGCCGCGCCGTGGCGGTAGAGCAGCCGGTCGAGCGAAGTCCCGGCGAGGTCGGCTGCCACCGCAGGCGCATCGGCCCAGCCGGCGAGCCGTCCCGATTCGGCCCGGCTCATCCTCAAGCGGGCGGCGAGCGCCTCGATCCGCAGCGGATCGGGCGGCACAACTGCCATCAGCCGGGCCATTGCATCGGCAGGCCAGCCGAGCATGCGTTCGGCCCGCACGAGGCCCGGGATGGCGTCGATGCCCCATTTTTCGGTTTCCGGCAGGACCAGCGCCAAAATCCCGGTTTGCCGCATCCACAGCAGCGCGCGGCCCGGATCGGGTGCCGACAAGAGCGCCTTGAGTTCCTTCCAGACCCGTTCCGGCGAAAGCGAGGCGAGCCAATCCCGCCCCCGGACGCAAGCCCGCAGGGCCTCCGCGTCGGGCCGGCCGGTGCCAAAACGGGCAAAAAAACGGAAGAACCGCAGGATCCGCAGATGATCCTCGGCGATGCGGGTGGCGGCATCGCCGATGAAGCGCACGGTCCGGCTTTCCACATCCGCAAGGCCGCCGACCGGATCATGCACATGACCTTTCGCATCCGCATAAAGCGCGTTGATGGTCAGATCCCGCCGCATGGCGTCCTCAAGCCAGTCGGTACCGAAGGCGACCACCGCGTGGCGGCCGTCGGTCATGATGTCCTTGCGCAGTGTTGTGACCTCGAAGGTGGCGCCGTCGGTCACCAGCGTCACCGTGCCATGGTCGATCCCGGTGGGGACGACGCGGAACCCGGCTGCCTCTGCCAGCGCCTGCGTCCGCTCGGGGATCCAGGTGGTGGCCAGATCGACATCGGCCACCGGCAGGCCCATCATGGCATTGCGCACCGCCCCTCCGACCACGCGCGCTTCGCCGCCCTCACAGTTGAGCGCAGCAAACACGCGCGCCAGCGCCGGTTGGACAAACCACGGCTCGCCGGCGACGCTCCTGGCCGTGACGGTCATGCGTAAAGCCTTTCGTAAAGTGTGCGGATGATGCCAGCGGTCACGCCCCAGATGAAATGCTCGCCATAGGGCATTGTGTAATAGTGCCGCTCCACACCCTCCCAGACCCGGCTTTCGCGCCGGTGATTGGCTGGATCCATCAGAAAGGCGAGCGGCACCTCGAACGCGGCGTCCACCTCGGCGGGATTGAGCGTGAGACGGAAGCCCGGGCGAACCACGGCCAGAACCGGCGTGATGCGGAACCCGGTCGTCGTCAGGTAGACGGGCAATTGGCCGACAGGTTCGACGAACCGGCGGTCGAGCCCGATCTCTTCTTCGGCTTCCCGCATCGCCGCCACTTCGGGCGACCCGTCACCGGCATCGACCGCCCCGCCGGGGAAAGCGACCTGCCCCGAATGCCTGCGCATGGCGATCGCCCTCCGGGTCAGGATCACACAGGCACCCGCATCGTCCACCACCGGCACCAGAACGGCGGCCGGCCGCAGCGTCCGGGTCGACAGATGGCTCACGATCTCATGATTGAGCACGTGGTCGCCATGGGCCAGAAACGAAGGACCCTCGACACCCCCGGCCCCGACAACGCCGATGCGCAGATCCGGTGCGTGACGGACGGCGCGCGCGCGGAAATCCCGGGCGTCAAACGGCGGTGCAGCACTGTGTGTCACAGGGTGCCTCCCGAAACGCCGTCCGGATCGGCGAGGGCGGCCATCGGCATGACCGCAAACACCGCGCCCGCAGAACGGATTGCAAACATCGGCATTCCGTCTATCAAGACCTCCTCCCCGAGCGCCATCAGATCATGGGTCACGGCACGGCTGACGAGCGCTTCAAGCCGTCCGCGCACTCGCACATAGGGCTTGAGAGCGCCGGTATCTTCCGCAATGGCGAACCGCAGCGGGTGTTCGGCATCGGCTGTCACCAGGTCGCCCACATTGGTGCGGAAAACGAGCGCGAGGTAACCCTTGGCCTCGGTCACGGTCATCTCGACGGCGAGAAAGGGCGCATCCGCCACCCGGATACCAAGTTTTTCCACAGGCGTGACCAGATAGGTTCGGCCGTCGTCGTCGCGCCTGAGGACAGTTGAAAACAACCGCACCAGCGGCATCCGCCCAATCGGCGTGCCCATGTAGTGCCAGGTTCCGTCCGACCGGATTTCCATGTCGATCTCACCGCAATAGGGCGGATTCCAGCGCTCGACCGGAGGCAAGCCATCGGTTCCCGCGTTGCGGTCACCCGCCGCGCGCGCGATCATCGCGGCAAAGTCTGCGGCATCTGTTTTTGCCGGGGTCCTTGTTTTTGCCATTGTCTTGTCCAGCTATTCGATGAGGTAACGAGATAGTCAACTTAATGGCGCTTGTCAGCCTTGGCCGGAAGAATAAGCTGTCATCTTGATGACATGATGGACCATTGGCCTCGGGGCCGTGTTTGCAACCGACGAAGCGGAGACGCCCATGGGACGCATTGAGACCGGCGCAACGCCAACCGATGAAAAGGCGATGATCGCCGCCGCCGAGCGGGCTCTTTCCGATATCGCCGCCATTCGCAAGGCAGTTTCGGAAGTCATTTTCGGCCAGGAAAGCGTGGTCGAGCGCACCTTGCTTGCCGTGCTGTCGGGCGGTCACGCCTTGCTGGTGGGCGTCCCGGGCCTTGCCAAGACCAAGCTGGTGGTGACGCTCGGAACGGTGCTTGGCCTGTCGGCAAACCGCATCCAGTTCACGCCCGATCTGATGCCGTCCGACATTCTCGGGTCGGAAGTGATGGACCAGGACGCCGCCGGTCGCCGCTCCTTTCGCTTCGTGCCGGGCCCGGTCTTCGCACAATTGCTGATGGCCGACGAGATCAACCGCGCGTCTCCGCGCACCCAGTCGGCACTTCTGCAGGCCATGCAGGAATACCATATCACGGTGGCCGGTGCCCGTTATGATCTGCCGCGCCCTTTCCACGTGCTTGCGACACAGAATCCGCTCGAGCAGGAAGGCACCTATCCGCTCCCGGAGGCCCAACTTGACCGCTTCCTGATGCAGGTCGACGTGCCCTATCCCGACATTCAGGCCGAGAGGCAAATTCTGCTCGACACCACCGGTGTCAACGAAGGCGTCGCCAGGCCCGCCATTGACGCGACCCGGCTCGCCGAAATCCAGATATTGATCCGCCAGATGCCGGTGCCTGAATCGGTGGTCGAGGCGATCCTGTCGCTGGTTCGCTCCGCCCGTCCCGGTCACGGCAACAAGCGCACCGATGACACAGTCGCCTGGGGTCCGGGTCCGCGTGCGGGCCAGGCCATGATGCTGTGCGCGCGTGCCCGTGCACTCTATGACGGGCGGCTGGCGCCATCGATCGACGACGTGCGAGCGCTGGCGGAACCGGTGCTCCAGCACCGCATGGCGCTCAATTTCGCAGCCCGTGCCGAAGGCATAGGCATCCGCGACGTGATTGCCGGGCTGGTCCGCCCGGCATCCGGCTGAGCGCATGGCGGCTCTCGGCCAGATCACGAAGTCCGCCGACCGGCTCGACGCGCTGGCGCGTGCCCGGCAGCGGGCGAGCCTCCTGCCAGACTGCCTCGCCGAGGCGCGCAAGGTGGCCAACACCGTGATCGCCGGTTGGCATGGCCGCCGCAAGCGCGGCATCGGCGAGTCCTTCTGGCAGTTCCGTCCCTATGTGCAGGGCGAATCACTTTCCCGCATCGATTGGCGCCGCTCGGCGCGCGACGACCATCTCTACGTCCGCGACCGGGAATGGGAAGCCGCGCACACCATCTGGCTCTGGGCTGATCTGTCGCCGTCGATGCATTACAAGTCCGATCTCGGTCTCGTCTCCAAGGAAAGCCGTGCGCTGGTGCTGATGCTGGCGCTGGCCGAATTGCTCTCCCGCTCGGGCGAGCGCATCGGCTGCCCGGGCATTCTCGAACCTGTCGCCGCGCGCAGCGCCGCCGAACGCCTGGCGATTGCCTTGTCGACGACCAGCGCCCGCACCGGCATGCCCGATCTCACCCGCATCAACCGGATGAGCGATGTCATTCTGATCGGTGACTTCCTTGATGAGGCCGAGGTGATCGACCGCACCATAGCACCCGCCGCCCGGCGCGGAATTCGCGGACATGCCATAGAGATCTGCGATCCGGCCGAGGAGACTTTTCCCTATTCCGGCCGGACCGAGTTTCGCGATCCGGAGACCGGTGCCAAGCTGGTGGCCGGACGGGCGGAAACTGTGGCTGCGGAGTACCGCCGCGTCTGGCACGCCCGGCGGGAAACCATGGGCGCCGACGTTCGCCGACTGGGCTGGAGCTTTCTCGCCCACCGCACCGACCGGCCGGCCTCCGAGGCGCTGGCCTTGGCCCATGGCCATCTGTCTGGCGTCCCGTCGGCGTCCCGCAAGGAGGCGCGCTGATGGTGGGCCTGCCGCTTGCCTTCGGCGCTCCCGCGCTGCTGTTCGGCCTGCTGGCGCTGCCGGTCATCTGGTGGCTTCTCAGACTGACGCCGCCGCGCCCCCAGGCCGAGCCATTCGCGCCGCTGCATATCCTTGCCCGCGTGCTCAAAACCGAGGAAACGCCGGCTCACAGTCCCTGGTGGCTGACCGCCCTGCGGCTGCTGATTGCCGCGCTCGTCATCCTGGCGCTGTCCGAACCCGTCCTCAACCCCCGGGACCGCACGCTGTCAACGGACGGGCCTTTGGTGCTGATGATCGACAACGGCTGGGCATCAGCCCCCGATTGGGAGGCGCGGGTGGCTGCTGCCGACATGCTGATCGAAGACGCTGAGGCGGCCGAAGTCCCGGTCGTGGTTGCCCTGACTGCAGACCGGCGCGGCGATGCGACGCCTGGCACGGCCGAGCGCGCCCGCGAGCAACTTCGCGCCGCAGCCCCCCGACCCGCACTGCCTGACCGCGCGGGTGCCGTCTCCGCCATTGTGGCAGCTCTCGGCACCACCGCACCGGGAACCGTCGCGTTCCTCACCGACGGCATCGCCACGCCCGGATCCGCTGAGGCTCTGGAGCGGTTGTTGGCGCTCGGTCCGCAGGCCTTGCGGGTGATCGAAGACAGCGGGACTGCCCCGGTGGCGCTGACCGCCGCCGCCAACGGCACGGATGCGCTGTCGGTATCGGCGAGCCGCCTCGCCAACGACACGGCCGCCGACATTGCGCTGACAGCGCGGGATTCGCGCGGGATCGAACTTGCCGCCGGTGCCGTCACCTTTGGCGCAGGCGAAAGTGCCGCCATCGGCGCGGTGACCGCGCCTTTCGAATTGCGCAACGACATCGCACGGATCGCGGTGGACGGCGTGGAGACCGCCGGCAGCGTCTGGCTGGTCGATGACAGTTTCCGCCGCCGCCGCGTGGCGCTGATCTCCGGCGAGGCCGCCGACATCGCCCAGCCGCTGCTGTCGCCCCTCTACTATATCAACCGCGCGCTGGCGCCCTACGCCGATCTCATCGAAGCTGACAGCGCCGACCTTGCCCAGGCCGTACCTGCGCTCATAGCAAGGCAGCCGGCGGTCATCGTTTTGGCCGACATCGGCATCCTGCCCGATCAGACCACGCAGGCCCTCACTAAATGGATCGAGCGCGGCGGAACCCTGATCCGCTTCGCCGGTCCGCGGCTTGCCGCCGCTCCCTCCGATGATCCACTGGTGCCGGTCACGCTGCGCAAAGGCGAACGCGAACTTGGAGGCTCCCTGTCATGGGTCGAGCCGCAGCCGCTGGCTGATTATCCAGCCACAAGCCCTTTCGCAGGCCTTCCCGCGCCCAGAAGCGTCACTGTGATCCGCCAGGTGCTCGCCGAGCCATCGGCCGACCTTGCCGCCCGAACCTGGGCGAGCCTTGGCGACGGGACACCGCTGGTGACGGCGGCGGAGCGGGGCGATGGTCGCATCGTGCTGTTTCATGTCACGGCGGAAGCTGGCTGGTCGGATCTGCCGATCTCAGGCCATTTCGTCGACATGCTGCGCCGGGTGGTGCAGTTGTCGCGCGCGGTTGCCGGAGAAGGTGGATCAGCGTCCGGGATCCTGCCGCCCTGGCTGCTGCTCGACGCCCGCGGCGCGTTGGTGCCTGCTTCCGGTGACGCAAAACCGCTCGATCTTGCAACCGGACAGTTGCCCAGGGCCAGCTTTGACAATCCGCCCGGGCTCTATGGAACGGAGGATGGCTTCGTAGCACTCAATCTCTTCCAGGCCGGTGACATGCTCAACCCGATCGTGATCCCGGAGACCGGTGTTCCGGTCACCCGCACGCAGATTGCAGGCGAGACGGCAGTGGACTTCAAGCCCTGGCTGTTCGGCGCAGCCTTCTTCGGCCTTCTCGCCGACACGCTGATCGTCCTCATCATGGGTGGTGCATTGCGCCGGACCCGCATGCGAGCGGTCGGCACCGCCGCCGCCGTGTTCGCGCTGTCGCTCGGCCTGGCCGGCTTTGGTCCGCAAGCCGCCCGGGCTCAGGATGGCCAGCCGGGCGACGCTGCCTTTCTCGACAGCCTCGACCGGACCCATCTCGCCTATGTGCTGACCGGAGATGACGCCGTTGACCGCACCAGCCGGCAGGGTCTTGACGGGCTCACCGGTTTCATGGCGCAGCGCACCGCGCTTGAGGCCGGAGACGCAGTGGGGGTCGACATCGAGACTGACCAACTTGCGTTCTACCCCCTGATCTACTGGCCGATGAGCGAGGACGCTGCGATGCCGTCGGCAGCCGCGATCAGCCGGATCGACGCCTACATGAAAAGCGGCGGCACAGTGCTGTTTGACACCCGCGACCGGATCGCCGACCTTGGCGGCGGTGCAAGCCCGCTGACCCGGAGGCTGCAGATCATTCTTGCCGATCTCGACATTCCGCCGCTCGAGCCGGTGCCGACAGACCATGTCCTGACAAAATCCTTCTTCCTGCTCGATGCCTTTCCCGGCCGTTATCCAGATGGTCCGCTCTGGGTGGAAACCCTTCCCGAACAGTCAGGTAATCCGTCGACGCGCCCGGCGCGGGCCGGCGACGGCGTCTCCTCGATCCTGATCACCGGCAACGACATGGCGGCCGCCTGGGCACTCGACGAAACCGGGACGCCGGTCTTCACCACCGTGCCGCCTGATCCGTGGCAGCGCGAATACGCCTTTCGCGCCGGCGTCAACATCGTCATGTACATGCTTACCGGCAACTACAAGGCCGATCAGGTGCACGTGCCGGCGCTGCTCGAGCGATTGGGCCAATGACGTGGGACCAGAGACATGGACAGAGTGACATGGGTAGAGTGACATGAACCTGACATTCGCGCCGTTCCTCCCCATGACGTTCATTGCCGGTCTTGCCGTGGTGGCGGCCCTGCTCATTGGCTGGGCACTCTATGCGGGCTTGCGCGGCGCGGTCGTGCGCGCCTTCGCGCTCGCAGCCCTGGTCCTGGCGCTCGCAAATCCCGTGGCCAATTTCGAGGATCGCGAACCGGTCCGCAGCGTCGTCGCCATCGTGGTCGACCGCAGCCCGAGCCAGGCTGTGTCGGGCCGTACCGAGAGGACCGACGCGGCGCTTGCGGCTCTGACCGAGCGGATCGCCCGCTACCCCGGGCTTGAAGCCCGCATCATCGAGGCCACCACCGATCCCGACGCCCAATCGCCCTCCACCCGGCTGTTTGAGGCTCTTTCCTCAGGTATCCGCGATATCCCCACGTCCCGTCTTGCGGGAACTGTCATGATCACTGACGGCCAGATCCACGATCTGCCTGAGACCGCTGCCGCACTCGGCATTGACACACCGCTGCATGGTCTGATCACCGGCGAGGAGAACGAGACCGACCGGCGCATCGAGGTCGTGCGTGCACCGCGCTTCGGCATCGTCGGCGAAAATCAGGACATCATCTATCGGGTGAGCGTCGATGGGCCGGGCGATCGCGGACCCGCCAATGTGACAGTCCGCATCAACGGCGTGGATGTCAGCACCGAGACCGTCACGCCGGACGGCGAAAGCCAGTTCGTGTTCCAGCCGCCACGCGGCGGCACCAATATCATCGAGTTCGCGCTCGACGCGATGCCGGGCGAAATTTCGACCGCCAACAACCGCGCCGTCGCAGAGGTGGAAGGCATCCGCGAGAACCTGCGGGTGCTGCTCGTCTCAGGCGAGCCGCATGCGGGCGAACGGGCCTGGCGCAATCTTCTGAAGTCCGATGCCTCGGTGGACCTGGTGCATTTCACCATTCTGCGTCCGCCGGAAAAACAGGATGGCACGCCAATCTCCGAGCTTTCGCTGATTGCTTTTCCGACCCGCGAACTCTTTGTCGAGAAGATCGACGAGTTTGATCTCATCATCCTCGATCGCTATCAGAACCGCGGCGTGCTGCCAGTGCTCTATTACGACTACATCGCCCGCTATGTCGAAGACGGCGGCGCGCTGCTGATCGCGGCAGGACCGGAACTTGCGGGCTTAGACAGCATTGCCGAAACCCCGCTCGCGCCCGCCCTGCCGGCTCTGCCGACCGGGAAAGTATCGACCGATGGCTATTATCCTCGCCTGTCGGAAGACGGACGCAAGCATCCGGTTACCCGCGGCCTGCCGGGCGGCCAGTCCGAGCCTCCGGGTTGGGGCCGCTGGTTCCGGACGGTGTCGGTTTCCGACGTGGAGGGCAATGCCGTGCTCGAAGGCGCGAACAAGGAACCTCTGCTGGTGCTCAACCGCTATGGCGAAGGCCGCGTGGCGATGCTTCTGTCCGACCAGGGCTGGCTCTGGGCGCGCGGCTTTGAAGGCGGCGGCCCGCATGTGGCGCTATACCGCCGCATCGCCCACTGGCTGATGCAGGAACCCTCTCTCGAGGAGGAAGCCCTGCGCGCAACCGCCTCGGGCCGCACCTTGACCGTGGAGCGCCAGACCATGGCGGACGAGGCCCCGGCGGCATCCGTTCGCCTGCCCTCAGGCGAAAGCCGCGAAATCCTGCTCGAGGCAGCCGGACCCGGAATCTTCCGGGCTGACATCACGCTCGACGAACCTGGCCTTGTGGAAGTGACGCAAGGGGCGCTGACTGCTCTTGCCCATGTCGGGGCTGTCGATGCGCCGGAATTCCGCGCAACCGTGTCCACCGCGCAAGCCTTGACCCCGCTTGCATCAGAGACAGGCGGACAGGTGCGGCGGATCAACAGCGCGGCGAGCGACCTGCCGCAGATCCTGCCGGTGCGGGCAATCCCGCGCGATTCGGGTGATCGGATGGCGTTGCGCACCAGCGGCGAAAGCCTCCTTCTCGGAGTTCGCAGCACGCCGCTATTTGCGGGCTTCCTCGGCCTCGCCTTGATGCTGCTCGCGCTCGGTGCCACCTGGTTTCGCGAAGGCCGCTGAACCGGACAGCAGCAGAGCGGCAGGACCGTGACGGCGCAGCCGGTGGCAGATCACGCCCGTGAGGTCGCTCGTCTTCATATCCGTCCCGACTGCCGCAAGCACCCGGCGCGGATCGACCGGACCCGGCAGAATGAGCCCGCCGGGTGTCGTCGGCGCAAAGCCCAGCGGCCCGTAGTAGGGCGGATCCCCCACCAGTATCACCGCAGCACTGCCTGCCCTGAAAGCTGCGGCGACGGCAATCCGCACCAGGTCACGACCGATGCCCAGATTCTTGTGCGATGGCCGCACCGCAAGCGGTCCAAGCAGATAGGCAGGCGTCTCCCCGGCCATCACCGGCGTCATGCGCACCGAGGCGATGCACTCGCCCCGGTCAGTGCAGATATAGGAGAGCCTGCGGTCGTGCGGCCCCTCTTCGCGGATCCGCTCGGCCGCGCGGGTGAAACGGCCCGGTCCGAAGGCTTCCTCGTTGATGAGCTGAATGGCAGCGTCATGGGACGCGTCCTCAGTGAGATAGACGTAGTCATGAAGGGACATGGAGAGGTTCCGGAACTGGCGACAGGACAGAGCGCGTGGGGCACCGCGGTCAGCGCGGCCTCATTCAGCGTCGTCGCGGGTTCCTGATCATGATCAACGGCATCGTCTCCAAGTGCCTGGCAGATACCAGACCCGGTCGCCGTCGTCCAATCCAAAACGCACCGTTCACTGCTGGCGAGGTCGCAATTTAGCGCTGCCCGCTTATGTTGACCATCAAAGGAGACAGATCATGGGCATGTTGGCGGATGGCGTCTGGCACGACGTCTGGTACGATACATCGTCAAACAAGGGGCAGTTCAAACGGACGGACGCAGCCTTCCGAAACTGGATCACCGCAGACGGCACGCCGGGCCCGAGCGGCGATGGCGGTTTCTCAGCCGAGGCGGACCGCTACCATCTCTATGTGTCGCTTGCCTGTCCGTGGGCTCACCGGACCCTGATCTTCCGACGGCTCAAAGGCCTTGAACCTTTGATCGGGCTCTCGGTGGTCGATCCATACATGGGAGAGAACGGCTGGGAATTCCACGACCGCGACGACGCCACCGCCGACCACCTTGGCGGCAAAGCCTACCTCTGGCAGGTCTATGCGGCGGCCAAGCACGACTATACCGGCCGCGTCACCGTGCCTGTGCTTTGGGATCGAAAGTTGGGCACCATCGTCTCCAACGAGAGTTCCGAAATCATCCGGATGTTCAACAACGCGTTTGCAGGCCTCGTTGACCCCCGCCATGATTTCTATCCGCAAGCCCTGCGCACAGAGATCGACGAGGTCAATGCGTTCGTCTACGACACCGTCAACAACGGGGTCTACAAGGCCGGGTTCGCCACCAGCCAGACCGCCTATGAGGAACATGTGACGGCCCTGTTCACCGCGCTTGATGCGCTTGAGGAGCGGCTTTCGCGGCAACGCTATCTGGTCGGAGACACCTTGACCGAAGCCGACTGGCGGCTTTTCACCACACTGGTGCGGTTTGATGCCGTCTATGTCGGCCACTTCAAGTGCAACATCCGCCGCATCGCCGACTATCCCCACCTGTCAGGCTATCTGCGCGACCTCTACCAGACGCCCGGCATTGCCGACACCGTCAACATGCGCCACATCAAGCACCACTATTACGCCAGCCACGGCACAATCAACCCGACCCGGATCGTACCCACCGGGCCGATGCTCGATTTCATGTCACCGCACCACCGTGACCGTCTGCCGAAGGCTGCCTGAGGCAAGGCGAGGTAACCTGTCGCCGGTCAGGTCCGGATCTTGTAGCCGGTGCGGAACGTCCAGATGATGAGGACGAGGCAGATCGCCATGAACAGGGCGATCATGGCCAGACTGGCGGCAATATTGATATCGGACGTGCCGTAGAAGCTCCAGCGGAAGCCAGAGATGAGATAGACGACGGGATTGAACAGCGTCACGGTCTGCCAGACCGGCGGCAGCATGGAAATCGAATAGAAGCTGCCACCCAGGAAGACCAGCGGCGTAATGACCAGGAGCGGCACGAGCTGCAATTGCTCGAAATTGCGCGACCAGATACCGATGATGAAGCCGAACAGGCTGAACGACATCGAGGTGAGCGCGAGAAAAGCGAGCATGGGCAGCGGGTGGAGAATGTGGAAGGGCACGAAGACCCAGGCGGTGGCCAGGATGACCAGCCCGATGATCATCGATTTGCTCGCCGCAGCACCGACATAGCCCAGTACGATCTCGAAAGCAGACACCGGTGCGGTGTGCAATTCGTAGATCGAGCCGGTGAATTTCGGGAAATAGATGCCGAAGGAGGCGTTGGAGATGCTCTGGGTGAGCACCGAAAGCATGATCAGCCCTGGCACGATGAAGGCGCCGTAACTCACGCCGTCAATCTCCTCGATGCGTGAGCCGATGGCCGCGCCAAAGACGATGAAATACAGCGAGGTCGACAGCACCGGCGAGATGAGACTTTGCGACAGCGTGCGGAAAAACCGCTCCATTTCAGAGCTATAGATGGACCTGACCGCCTGAATGTTCATGACGCTTCTCCGACCAGCCCGACAAAGATATCCTCGAGCGAACTCTGTCTGGTTTCCACATCGCGGAACCCCAGTCCCGTTTTGCTCAGATCGGCAAACAGTGCGGCGATGCCGGTGCGCTCGCCATTGGCATCCCAGGAATAGGTGAGAGACTGATCCTGGGACGAATAAACGAGATTGTAGCGGCCGAGCGCGTCAGGAATGGCCGTGAGCGGCTGCATCAGCTCGACCCGCATCTGCCGCTTGCCCATCCGCTTCATCAGCGTTTCCTTGCGCTCCACCAGGAGGAGTTCGCCCGAGCGGATCACCCCGACCCGGTCGGCGATGGCCTCGGCTTCCTCGATGTAGTGGGTGGTCAGGATGATGGTGACGCCAGCGGCTTTGAGTTCGCGCACCACGTCCCACATTTCCTTGCGCAGCTCCACGTCGACGCCTGCGGTCGGCTCGTCGAGAAACAGGACACGCGGCGCATGGCAGAGCGCCTTGGCGATCAGCACCCGGCGCTTCATGCCGCCCGACAGCTCCATCGTCCGGGCCTCGCGCTTGTCCCAGAGCGAGAGCTTCTCGAGCGTCTCGCGGATCACGCCCGGATCATCCTTCAACCCGAACAGGCCGCGGCTGAAGCGCAGCGCCGAACTGACCGTCTGGAAAGGCTCGAGCGCGATTTCCTGAGGCACGAGACCGATGAGCGCCCGGGCCTGTCGGTAGTCCCTGACCACATCAAAGCCGCCCACGCTCGCGCTGCCGGAGGATGGGTTGACGAGGCCGCAGACGATGGAAATGAGGGTGGTCTTTCCCGCGCCGTTGGGACCGAGCAGCGCCAGGATTTCGCCTTCTTCGATATCAAGGGTCACGTCCTTGAGTGCTTCGAAGCCACTCGCATAGCGTTTTGACAGGTTGCGCAAGGAGAGGATGGAGGCCATAGAGATCTTTTCAGTGCGGTTGGCGGATCGATGACGCGCCGCTCCGCGTGGCGGGAGCGAAACAGGTGGATCGGCGGAAGGTGAGAGATAGGCCGGTTTGGACGCAGTGCAAGGTCAAATTCGAACCGGAGACAGGACCGACCGATCAGATCTGGCGTCAGCCTGCAACGACAAGGCCTGAAGCCGGGTGGCTCAAATCATCCCGCTCTACCAATCCTGGCTGACCGGAGCAAGGCATTCGAGTTCGGCCAGACGTCGCCGGGTCGCCCGCGTCGTGCCTTGCGGCAAGGCAGACGGATCGAAGAACCCGCTCTCCACGATTTCTGCGTCGGCGCGTTTTTGAGCGGTCTGGCGCACCCGGCACCGGTAGAAGACCACGTGGTCGCGGCGGCTCGTCTGCCGGTTGAGATAGACCGCCACCAGGTCCGGTTCGCCCTCAAGCGCCAGATTTCCCTCTTCGCGCAGTTCCTTCTCGAGCGCCTCACGCACTGTCTCTCCCCGTTCGACGCCACCGCCCGGCATGTGCCAGCCCGGCACATAGGAATGGCGGACGAGGAAGACGCGCCCGGCCCCGTCAAAACAGGCCGCGCGCACGCCGAGCGTCATCCCGCGGGCAAACGCAAACCAGGCGTGGACAGCGCGGGTAACGAGCCGCGATTTGAGCGATCGCATTTCCGGTGGCCGGCCGCCGAAGCCGTCGTCGATCACAGCCCCGCCCGGGTCAGATTGCGGAACCGATTGCGCGGCTCCGGGTTGCAGCTCATGCGTCCGCCCGCTAAGTGAAGACCCATGTTTCGACTGGCCCATATCTCCGATGTTCATCTTGGCCCCCTGCCAAAGGTGTCTTTCAGCGAACTCGCGTCCAAGCGCATCACTGGCTATGTGAACTGGCGGCGCAATCGCAGCAAGCATCTTTTTGGCGAAGCGCTCGACACCATCACCGATGCCATCGCCGACATGCAGGTTGACCATGTCGCAATCACCGGCGACATGGTCAATCTCGCCACCAACACCGAGATCGACAGCGTGCATCGCTGGCTCGAGGAGCATTTCGACCCGGCTCGCACCTCGCTGGTGCCCGGCAACCACGACGCCTACGTTCTCGGCGCACTCAAGAAGGCGACGATGCTCTGGCATCCCTGGATGCTGTCGGGCGAGACCGATTCCCCCCGGGACAAGGTCTTCCCGACGCTGGTGCGCCGGGGCCAAGTGGCGCTCGTGGGCATTTCCACGGCCAATCCCTCGCTGCCCTTCATGGCTACAGGGGACTTCAGCTCCGCTCAGGCCCGCAAGGCCACAGCCCTGTTGCACCAGGCCGGAGAGGAGGGGCTGTTCCGCGTCATCCTCATTCATCACCCGCCGGTGCGCAACGCAGCCGCCTGGCACAAGCGGCTTAACGGAATCGGCCGATTTGCCCGCATGATCGGTGCCTCGGGTGCCGAGCTGATCCTGCATGGCCACACCCATCTCGACACGCTCCACCATCTCTCAGGGCCCGATGGCCCGATCCCGGTGGTGGGCATTGCCTCGGCAAGCCAGGCAATCGGCGGGACCAAGCCGGCAGCGGGCTTCAACCTGTTCGAGATCTCCGGCAGGACTGGTGCGTGGCAGATCGGCCACCGCCGCTTCAGCCTCGCCGGAGACGGGCCCGGCGTCGCTGAAAATCCGGTGGCGGTGATTGCTGTCCCAAGTCAGCCTCCCGCCGCATGAGCGACCGGTTGACCACCACGGTGGTCAGAACATGGCGGAGATGCGGTCCCAGAAAGCGACGACGAGAGCCGCGGCACCCGCCACGCAGCCCAGGATGAACCAGGACGCGCCAAGGACAAAGCCCGCGCCGCGCCCCGGCTTGCGCTCCGGGACGAGCGCTGCACGGGAGGTTGGCACCTCACCATCGGCAATGGTCTTTTCCACGCCCGGCAGCGGTGGCTTGGCGCGTGACCCGAGCATCCTGTCTTCAGGCGGCAGCGCCGATTTGTCAGGCCCCGTCACCCGGGTGGTGGCGGCACCATCGGTCTCGCCGTCCACGCCCGGAGTGGCGGGAAGTGCCTTCCAGGCTTCAAAATCACCTGATAGCGCCCGCTCTCGCTCGATGATGCGCTCCGCTACATAGCGGCTGACCGCATCGGCGGTGCGCCGGACGTCGCTGGTTTCGCTGACCAGGACCCGGCCCAGTCGTGTATCGCGCACGAAACGGAAGATGCGGCGGTCACGGCCCATATGCACATGGGCCACCGCATCGATCCACAGCCGGGGCTGCTGGCCCGCGGTGATGCCGAAATCGAACCTGTCGTCCACAGGATCGATATCGGCAAAAATCGGGCTGAGCTCGTCGGCCAGCAACTCGAGCCGCGCGCGGTCAGCATCGCGGATGTCAACGACCACGTCGCCGCGCTCGGCGGCGGCGATCTTGACCTCGCGGACGATCTCGGCGAGCCTTCGGTCGGGGGACGGGGGTCTTGTGCGGTCACTCATGGCGGGCCTCGACGCTTGAACGGGCAGTCCGCCGAGCCACACCGGGCGCGGGCGGATCTGCCAAGGTTAAAAGTATCTTAACACGACCAGTCCCTGCGTGGCGAGAACGGGGCAGGCCCGACTTGACAAACTGGTAAAGACGGTTCGGGCGGCGGTTTCACCGATCACTTTCCCGCCTTTCAGCCCCCGCCTTTCACCCCTTCACCGCGTGCACGAGAACTCGGGCGATCGCCGCCGGGGCTTCCTCGGGCAGCATGTGACCGAGATCGGGCAGCAGGCTGAGCGCAAAATTGGCCGGAAGCGCTGCTATGCCCGGACACGGAACCACCGTGTCGCCCGTTCCCCAGAGCACCGCCACCGACATCTCCAGCCGTGCCAGATCAGCCATCGGCAACACGCCCTGGCCGTTCTCGATCCCATTCGGAAACATGGCGAGAAAAATCTCGGCCAGCGCGCCGGGCGCGCCGTCACGCGCGCGCTGGTCGACCATGTGCTGGATCGCCGTATCGGGAAAACGAAAGCCATGGGCGGCCATGCGAGACAGGCATTCGGCGATCTCCTCGAACGTTGTTGCCGCCGCATACCGCGCCAGAAGGCGCGAATTGATGGCCGGCGACAGGCCGCCCGGTGCCACCAGCGTGAGCGAGGCGACCCGCGCCGGATCGCGCAAGGCAAGAAGGGCCGCCACCGCACCACCCATCGAATGGCCGCAAAGATGGTACCGGTCGAGATTGAGTGCCGACAGGATGCCGCCGACCCCGCGCGCCATCCGCCCGGCCCCGCCCCGGCCTTCGGCATTGAGCGAACCGCCATGACCGGGCAGGTCCATGGCAATCACGTCGATGTCGTCGCCCAGAAGCGCTGTGACCTGCGACCAGGACCGGGATGACCCGCCAAATCCGTGCAGGAGCACCAGTGGCGCATCGGCGTCAACCGCTGGGGAGGCGCCAGATCCGGCCTTTTCGTCCATGTCGACCTGCCTGTGATGGGTTCATCGGGTTACCCGGAAGCGTCGAGTGCCCGATTGGCCGCCGACACCACTGCGGCGAGTGAGGCTGCCACGATGTTGGTGTTGACACCAGCGCCAAACAGCTTGCCCGACGGCGTTTCCATTTCCATGTAGCAGATCGCCGCCGCATTCGAACCATGCTGCATGGAATGCTCCGCATAGTTGGCGACCGTCAAGTCAAAGCCAAGATAGGCTGACAGCGCGTTGACGAAGCCGTCGACGGGCCCGGTGCCCCGCCCTTCAATGCGCTTGGTCTCGCCCCGGTCCGTGATTTCGGCGGCCACGATCCGGACTCCGCGGTTTGCGGGATCGGTATGGGTGTGGTGATCAACGAAGGCGAGCCGCGCTTCGGGCTGGTTCACGTACCGCTCCATGAAGCGATCATAGATGCGCTTGGAGGAGACTTCCCTGCCTTCAACATCGGCGATGCGCTGGATATCCTCGCGGAATTCCACCTGCAGCGCCCGCGGCAGGTTGAGCCCGTAGTCCTCCTGCAGGATATAGGCGATGCCGCCCTTGCCCGACTGCGAATTGATCCGGATGATCGCCTCATAGGTCCGTCCGACGTCCTGCGGATCGATGGGCAGATAGGGCACTTCCCATTGAGGCTTGTTGGCCTGCCGGATCGCCTTCATGCCCTTGTTGATTGCATCCTGGTGCGAACCGGAGAAGGCAGTGTAGACCAGTTCTCCCACATAGGGGTGCCGCTCCGAAATCGCCATCTGGTTGGAATACTCAAACACCGCCTTCATCCGCTCGATGTCGGAACAATCGAGCTTCGGGTCCACCCCTTGCGTGAACATGTTGAGCGCCATGGTGACGAGATCGACATTGCCGGTGCGCTCGCCATTGCCGAACAGCGTGCCTTCCACCCGGTCGGCGCCCGCCATCAACCCGAGTTCGGCCGCCGCCACGCCGGTGCCGCGGTCGTTGTGGGGATGCAGCGAGATGATGATCGCCTCGCGCCGGGCGATGTTGCGGCACATCCATTCGATCTGGTCGGCATGGATGTTGGGCGTCGACATCTCGACGGTGGAGGGCAGGTTGATGATCAGCTTGTTCTGAGGCGTCGGCGCAATGACCTCGATGACCGCGTTGCAGATCTCGAGTGCCACCTCGAGCTCCGTACCGGTGAAACTCTCGGGCGTATACTGGAAACGGTAGCCGACGTGACCTGGGCCCCTGGAAGCTTTGGCCGCCATGTCGGTGATCATCCTGGCCGCATCGACCGCGATTGCCTTGATGCCCGCCACATCCTTGCCGAACACCACGCGGCGCTGCAGCTCCGAGGTCGAGTTGTAAAAATGCACGATCGGCCGGTGCGCGCCTTCCAGCGCCTCGAAGGTGCGGGTGATCAGCTCCGGCCGGCACTGGACCAGCACCTGCAGCGACACGTCCTCGGGCACCTTGCCCTCTTCCACGCACCAGCGGGCAAAATCGAAATCGGTCTGCGAGGCCGACGGAAAACCGATCTCGACCTCCTTGAAGCCCATGTCGATGAGCAGCTGGAACATCCGCGCCTTGCGGTCGTGCCCCATCGGATCGACAAGCGCCTGGTTTCCGTCGCGCAGGTCGACCGAGCACCAGATCGGCGCGGTCTCTATGCGCTTGGACGGCCAGGTGCGATCCGTGAGATCGACCATCGGATAAGGCAGGTATTTGAGTTCGGCCAGCGGCATGCCCTTGGCGCCGGTTGCGGGAATATGGCTCATTGGTGTGCTCCTTGCTCGCTCAAGCCGTTTGGCGCACAGGGCGCACAAGACCGGCAGGCGAACGGCGTCGGATAGGAAAGGGTGCAAAGTTCGGAGGAGCAGGCGCCAGCGGCGTTACGACCGCCGGACGCTCCTCAACGAGCCCGGCGATCGCTGCTAAGCGCAAGAAGAAGCAAGCCGCCAAGGCGGGCATGCAGGAACGCGGCCGCAAAAGCGGCAAACGGGCGTTCGGATGTGCGCGGCGATCTCGACATGAGATGGGTGATAGCGCGGGAGGAGACATTGCGCAAGGGGGGTGGGATCAGTCCACCCGTACACCGGATCGACCATCCTTACCCCGTCATGCCGGACTTGATCCGGCATCCAGCAGGCGCACGTCGGCGCGCCGAGTGACACTTTCATCGACCCGCAAACAGACGCAGCGGCCCGCGCATCTTTGACCCGGCAAGCCGCGTCCGCCCCACGCTCTCTCACCGCGCCGACGCGCGGGTAGCCGGACCCCGGCTCAAGGCCGGGGTGACGGCGGGGTGGGATGGCGCAGTCGCGGGAGAGGGAGCGGTGAGGGTGGAGGGAGCGGCGGCGCAGTGGCGCGGGGGGTGGTGGGACGGCGGAAGGAATGGGATTGCGTAAAAAAAAGGGAGGGTGGGGATAATGCGAGCACCATCCATCCCCCATCACGGGGATAACGCGAGCACCATCCATCCCCCATCACGGGGATAACGCGAGCGCCGTCCATCCCCCCGTCATGCCGGACTTGATCCGGCATCCAGCAGGCGCGCGTCGGCGCGCCGGGAGGCACTTTCATCGACCCGCAAACACACGCAGCGGCCCGCGCATCTTTCACCGGCAAGCCGCATTCACCCCACAATCTCTCACCGCGCCTACGCGCTGGTTGCTGGACCCCGGCTCATGGCCGTGGTGACGGCGGGAGGGATGGCGCAGTCGCGGGAGAGGGAGCGGTGAGGGTGGAGGGAGCGGCGATGCAGTGGCGCGGGGGGTGGTGG
>JBBQJA010000024.1:0-59891 GCA_038325465.1 Hyphomicrobiales bacterium
TCTGGCGGTGATGGATAGGGACGCCACCCGTCAGCGCGCCGGCCGGCCGCATCTGTTCACCAGCATGCGGCGGGGCGAGGGGATCGACGCCGTCGTCATGTTTCTGGAGGAAACGGGCGGCCTCAGCCCACGGGCAGCCGCCTCGTGCACGTCGCGTTCAATCGGGTTCGATTGAACGAAACGCACATGCATTCATTCAATGGTTTACAGCGGCATTCACATATCCGATTGGATCTGCGGCGCTGCAGGAGATCCTAATCCTGCACGAAATCGGGCAGGCTGTTGAAGGCCTGACGCAATGCATCCGACCAGCCATCGGAAATCTTGCTGTAATAGGGGTCGTTGGCCTGGATGCGTTTCTGATAGCCCTTCTGAAGGCTGTCCTTCTTGTAGAACTGCATGTCGAGCGGCAGCCCGACCGACAGGTTGGACTTCAGCGTTGAATCGAAGGAGACGAACAACAGTTTCGCCGCCTCCTCGAAGCTCATGTCGGGATCGTAGGCGCGCACCAGAATCGGCTTGCCATATTTGTGCTCGCCGATCTGGAAAAACGGATTGTCCTCGGTCGCCTCGATGAAATTGCCTTCCGGATAGATCAGGAACAGCCGCATCTGCCCGCCGGCCACCTGCCCGCCCAGGATCAAGGTGGCGCTGAACGACGTCTCGCTCTGAAGCCCGCCGTCGCTCGAAGTCTTGATCACTTCGCGCACGGTCTCGCCCACAAGCCGCGCGGCGAGAAACATCGAGGGCACTTCCATGATACCCGGATTGCGCTCGCCTGCGGGCTTGGTGTGCTCCTCAAGCAGGCTCACCACTGTCTGCGTGGTCGCCAGATTTCCGGCAGAAAGCAGCGTGATCAGCCGATCACCCGGCCGGTTCCACGTATACATCTTGCGGAAGCTCGAGATATTGTCCACGCCCGCGTTGGTGCGGGTGTCCGACATGAAAACCATGCCATGGTTGAGACGAAGTCCAACACAATAGGTCATGAAACTGCTGATCCCCCAGACGTGAAGCCAGTCATTGCTCCACAGTTATGGAAACCGCAAGCGTTTCATTGCCTTGTCCCATACGAATGCCGGAGATCGGGGCTGCGTCCCGGTAATCAAGCCCATAAGCGATGTGCACATAGCGGTCATCCGGCGACATGTCGTTGGCGGGATCAAAGCCGACCCAGCCGAGCCCTTCAAGATGGGCTTCCGCCCAGGCATGGCTTGCCACCTGTTCGACCTTGTCGGCAATCAGCAGATAGCCCGAAACATAGCGGGCCGGATATCCGAGAAGGCGCGCTGCTGCGGCAAACACATGGGCATGGTCCTGGCACACGCCCTGGCCTGCCGCCAGCGCCTCCTCGGCAAGCGTGTCGGTCTGCGTGGCACCCGGCACATAGGCCATTGCCACATGGATCGCGCTCATGAGCATGTGAAGCTGGTCGAGGGCGTCGCTCTTTTCAATCCCGCGAGCCAGATCGCGGATCGATTTGCCCGCTCTGGTCAATGCCGTGTCGCGCTTGTAGAGCCACAACGGCATGTAGGCCTTGTGCGGACCCAGAACACCGACCTTGTCATGGGTTTCGATCAGACCTGCGGCAGTCACGACGATGGACGAGGTGTCGCGCAGCGCGCTCACCAGATCGACCGCATTGTCGAAATGATCGCGATACCGCGCCTCCACCAGCCCGCCTTCCACCGCGCAGTCCCAGGATTTCACGGTCTGCAGCGGGCTGTTCTGCGGGGTCAGCCGCAGCCGCTGAAGGGCATAGCTGACCGGGGCGCCATAGAGATATTCGGTGGTGTGGGAAATCTTGAGCAGCATCCGGGTCAGGCCTGATAAAACTGGTAGGCCAACGCGATCTCGTTGCCGAGCCGGTTGTTCTGTCCAATGAAGTCTTCAAGAAACTCGTGCAGACCGCTGTCGACGATCTGGGCGATTTCCCGCTCCCTGAGCATGCCGTAAATGTCGGCCGCCATATCGTGGGCTCGATGGCGGACGCCGTATTCCTCCTCAAGATAGCCCAGATTGGCTGTAATCTCGCTGTAACAGTAGGCGAGCGAGCGCGGCATGCGCGCATTCAGGATGAGAAAGTCGGCAATATTGACCGAACGGTACTCCGCGTCATAGACCCAGCCATAGGAGCGGTGCGCCGAAACCGAGCGCAGGATGGATTCCCATTGCACATTGTCGAGCGATGAGCCGACATGGGAGACACTCGGCAACAGCACGTAATACTTGACGTCGAGAATGCGCGAGGTGTTGTCCGCGCGCTCGATGAAGGTGCCGATCCGGGAAAAATTGTAGATCTCGTTGCGCAGCATCGTGCCATGGAAGGCGCCACGGATGAGGCTGGTCCGACGCTTGATGGTGTCGATGACACGGGGCATTTCCTGCTCGGGGATCTTCCTGTGAAGCAGTGTCTTGAGCTCGAGATAGCACTCGTTGGTGGCTTCCCAGGCTTCCCGCGTCAGCGCCGTGCGCACCATGCGGCCATTGCCGCGCGCAGCCTCGATGGCGCAGAGCACGCTTGAGGCATTGGATTTTTCCCTGAGCAGGTAGTTGATGGCGTCCGCGCCTGTCACCTTTTCGTGCATGGCCGAATAGGCATCGTGGACCCCGGCGCTGCGCAGCACCGAGTCCCATTCGTCCTCGCGCCCATGCATGCGGGTCAGCGACATCCTTTGCCCGGCATCGATAAGCCGTGCGGTGTTTTCTGCCCGTTCGATGAATCGGAACATCCAGAACAGGCCGTTGGCAGTGCGTCCCAGCATCTCTCAGTCCTCCAGCACCCAGGTGTCCTTGGTGCCGCCGCCCTGGCTGGAATTGACCACCAGCGAGCCTTCCTTGAGCGCCACCCGGGTCAGTCCGCCGGGAATGATTTCGATCTTGTCGGAGACCAGGACGAAAGGTCTCAGGTCGACGTGCCGCGGCGCGATGCCTTTCTTGACGAGGATCGGCACGGTCGAGAGCGACAGCGTCGGCTGGGCGATGTAATTGGCCGGCCTCGCCTTGAGCTTTTCGGCGAAATCGGCGCATTCGCGCTTGCTGGAGGTGGGGCCGATCAGCATGCCATAGCCGCCCGAGCCGTGCACCTCCTTGACCACCAGCTCGGGCAGATGCTCGAGCACATATTTCAGGCTGTCAGGTTCCGAGCAGCGCCAGGTCGGCACGTTTTCGAGCCGTGACTTTTCCCCCGTGTAGAACTCGACGATGTCGGGCATGTAGGAATAGATCGCCTTGTCGTCGGAAATCCCGGTGCCGGGCGCATTGGCGATGGTGATGTTGCCCGCACGGTAGACGTCCATGATGCCTGGAATGCCCAGCGCCGAGTCGGCCCGGAACGTCATCGGGTCGAGGAAGTCGTCGTCCACACGGCGATAGAGCACGTCGATGGCTTCATAGCCTTGGGTCGTTCGCATGGCGACCTTGCCGTTGATCACCCGAAGATCTGATCCCTCGACCAGCTCGACGCCCATCTGGTCGGCAAGGTAGGCGTGCTCGTAGAAGGCGGAATTGAAGATGCCGGGCGTCAGCACGGCGACCCTGGGTTTTCCCGTGCAGCCGGGCGGTGCCACCGCAGCAAGGCTCTGGCGCAGCAGCTTGGGGTAGTTCTCCACCGGCCGGACGCGGTTCTTGTGGAACAGCTCGGGGAACATCTGCATCATGGTTTCGCGGTTTTCGAGCATGTAGGATACGCCGGACGGGGTGCGGGCGTTGTCCTCAAGCACGTAGAACTGATCTTCCCCCGTGCGCACGATGTCGGTGCCGATGATATGGGTGTAGACGCCGCCGGGCGGACGCATGCCGATCATCTGCGGCAGGAAGGCCACATTCTTCTCGATCAGGTGGCGCGGCACCCGCCCCGCCCGGATGATTTCCTGCTTGTGATAGATGTCGTCGAGAAAGGCATTGAGCGCCCGGACCCGCTGTTCGATACCCGAGGCGAGCTTGCGCCATTCGGAGCCGGAAATGATCCGCGGAACGATGTCGAAAGGAATAAGGCGCTCGGACGCATCTTCCTTCCCGTAGACTGCAAAGGTGATCCCGGTCCGCCGGAATATTGCCTCCGCGTCGCGCGACTTGTTTATGAGGTCGCTGGTCTTTTGCTGCGAATACCAGTCGAAATAGCATTGGTAGGGCGGTCGTGGCGTATCTGCCGACATGAGCATTTCATCAAATGGCACTTTGGCTCCCCTTTTGCTCCACATTTGAGCGCATCGTGTTTGAGAAAGCAAGAACCCTGCGGGACCGATTTGGTTGTCAAGCCGCTGATTTCTTTTCGCCTCCAGGGCATCGGGCTTTGGCGGGGGAAAAGGTCTCTCAGCCTGTCAACGAGGCGCGGTCGTGCGCGCCATACCCCATTCGAGCCGCGCCCATTCAGGCCAGAACCCGGTGCTGTCGGCCAGCACGATCAGGCTGGCAGCCACGATGACGACGCCCGCAGTGATGACCTGGCTGCGCGAAGGAGGACGGCGCACCCAGTACGCGAGCCGCAGAAGCAGGCGGATGAGGGGTTCCATGGTTCCACTATAAGCCGTCGTGACATGCCGTAAAGCCGCCCGCATCGACCGGCCCGATCGGCTCACTTGCGCCGCGGTTGTTGACCCGGTAACGCTTGACTGCTTCCATGATCCCGCAGGAGATCGCCATGACGCTTGATCGCCTCGCTCCGGCACTTTTCGTGCTCTTGTGGTCGACAGGCTGGATCGTCGCCAAATTCGCCGCGCCCCACGCTGATCCGCTGACGTTTCTGAGCTTGCGCTACGTTCTGGCAGGAATGGTCTTCGTGACAATTGCCTTCGCTCTGGGGTCGCGCTGGCCGGCGACCCGTCGCGGTTGGGGCCACGCGGTCTTTTCCGGCGTTTTTCTGCACGGACTGTATCTGGGCGGCGTCTGGTGGGCGATCGCCCATGGCGTGCCGTCCTCGGTCTCGGGCCTCATCGCCGCCTTGCAGCCCCTGATGACCGCGCTGGCGGCCCCGGCGTTGATTGGCGAAAAATTGAGCAACGGCCAGAAACTTGGCATTTTGCTTGGCTTTGTTGGCCTGCTGATCGCAATCCTGCCACGTCTCATGGCGCTCGATCGGGGGGAAATCGCCACTGCCGTCACACCGCTCATTGTCAATGTGATTGCCATGGCGTCGGTGACGGCGGGCACGCTTTACCAGAAGCGATTCCTGCAGGAAGGCGACCTCCTGTCCATCGCCACGCTGCAATATTGTGGCGCTTTCCTGGTGACTTTCCCCGTTGCCCTGCTGATCGAGGATCTGAGGATCGACTGGTCGGTGCAATTCGTCATCGCCATGGGCTGGTCGGTCTTCGGCCTGTCGCTGGTCTCGATCCTGCTGCTGCTCTATCTCATCCGGCGCGGCCAGGTCAGCCGGGCGGCCTCGCTCACGTATCTTGTTCCGCCTACCGTGGCTCTGCAAAGCTGGCTGCTGTTTGGCGAACAGCTGACGCTGCCGCTGATCATCGGGACCCTGATTGTGGTCGTTGGCGTCTGGCTCACCAACCGAAAGATGCAGGTTTCCGCCTGACCACCGCGCGACTTCGGCGGAGCGGAGCGATCCTTTTCAAATCACCTGGGTCTGATCAGAAATCGGTCGGAACGCCGCCTTCGGATTTGCGCCGGGCAACGAACGCGTCGAGTTCCTCAGCGATGGCGGGGTCAAGTGCTGGTTCCTCATAGGCGGCGAGCACATCCTTGAACACGCGGTTGGCGTGGTCGTAGGTGGTCGGCTGGCCCGCAAGACTCCAGCTCTCGAAATTGCGCCAGTCCGACAGGATCGGCGAGTAGAATGCGGTCTCGTAGCGGGCAAGCGTATGCTGGGTGCCGAAGTAGTGGCCGCCCGGGCCGACCTCGCGGATTGCATCAAGGGCGAGCGCATCCTCGCTCACATCGAGGGGGGCGAGAAACTCTGCCACCATCTGCAGCATGTCGACGTCCAGGATGAACTTCTCGAACGACGCCGTCAGCCCGCCCTCGGTCCAGCCGGCCGCATGCATGATGAAATTGCCGCCCCCTTGCACCACGGCCCACAGCGACATCATCGATTCATAGGCCGCCTGTGCGTCGAGCGTGTTGGCAGCACAGGTGTTGGAGGTGCGGTAGGGGATGCCGTAACGCCGGGCGAGCTGGCCACCGGCGATCACCGCCTTCATGTATTCGGGCGTCCCGAACGCAGGCGCGCCGGACTTCATGTCGACATTGGAGGTAAAACCGCCATACATGACCGGCGCGCCCTTGCGGATCATCTGGGTGAAGGCGATGCCTGCCAGCGCCTCGGCGTTTTGCTGCACAAGCGCGCCGGCCACGGTCACCGGTGCCATGGCGCCCGCGAGCGTGAAGGGCGTGATGACCACCACCTGATTGCGCGCCGACATCTCGAGAATGCCCTGAAGCATCGGGGCGTCGTAGCGCAGCGGAGAGGAGGCATTGATGATGGTGAACAGCGATGGCTCGGCCTCCAGCTGGTCTGCCGAAATCCCCCGGCCGATGCGGACGATCTCGATCGCGTCGAGATTGCGCTCCTTGCCCAGCGAATAGGCATGGAACGGTTTGTCGGTGAGCTTGACCAGGTCGGCCAGACAGTCGAGATGCCGGATCGAGGCATGGATGTCGGTCGGCTCCACTGGATAGCCGCCGGTCAGGTGGATGATGTCGTAGGACTGGGCCAGCTTCAAGAGCTTGCGGTAATCCTCCTGGGTGCCGGTGCGACGGCCGTTGTCACGGTCCGAACAATAGGGGGCCGAGGCGACCTGGGCAAAGGCGATGTTGCGCCCGCCGATCTCGACATTGCGCTCCCGATTGCGCGCATGCAGCGTGAACGGTCCAGGGGCGTGGGCAATCATATCCATGACCAGGCTCCGGTCCAGACGCACGCGCTCGACACCGGGCTTGACATCGGCACCCGCTTCCTTGAGCCGCTGGCGCGCCTCGGGCAGCATGAAATCCATGCCGATTTCCTCAAGCACTGTCAGCGAGGCTTCGTGGATGGCCTCGATCCCTTCCGCTGAGACGATGTGCGAGGGATCCTGCGTGTTCAGGATCGATCGGTACCGCAGCGTCGGCGGCGCCTTGCGGCCCTTTCCCCGGTCGCCGCCGCGCCCGCCCGTCGGCCGTCGTCGCCGTTCGTTCGCCCCCGAGGTGTTCTCGATTGCGGCCGGCAAGATCTCGTCCATGGTGCTCATCGTGTGTTTGGCCTGTCCCCGAAGCTGGTCCGGTCGGCCGATCGGGGGCGGCGCGGCAACCGGTAATGATGCCTGACGCTATGCCTGTCGCGGACGCTCTGCAAGTCATCCTGCGGCGGATTTGTTCCCGTTCGCGCCAGACGCGCCAGAACTGCGAAAGCGCCCCCACCACGCAAGCTTCGCGCAGTTCCCGATGCTATAGTCGTTGAAGGCATGGTTAACGCTTTGTTTTTATCTTAACCGGCAGAATACCCGTTGAGATGGTTCGGGACATCGGGCGACCTGCGGGTCCGCGCTTGGCACAGGGCAGGGGAATGATGGACGACACGGACCCGACGCTTGCAAGCGCCTGCGCGGCTGTGCGGCAAGATTCAAATCCTGCGTTTGTCAAGGATTCCGAGCTGCGCTACCACGCTGTCAACGCAGCCTATGCCGCGCTCTGGGACTGCAGCCCGGCCGATCTCGTCGGCTTCAAGAGCCACCAGCATTTCGACGCACTCGAGCAGAACGACCGCGACGAAAAGGAGCGCCGCACCCTGGTTTTCGGCAAGGACCAGGTGGCGCTCTTCGCCCACCCGCTCAAGGAGGGCCGCTACCGGATCCGGATCCGCCGGGAACGCCAGGCGAGTGGCAAGCCGTTCATAGTCGGCCATTTCGAGACGATTGCCAAACTCCGCTTTGAATCCACGCCGGGCGAACAAGTCCGGCCCTTCGTAGCCTCCGCGCGGATGTTCGATCAGGCGGTCTCTCCGCCACTTGTGATCCAGCCTGACATCGCGTCGCGCGGCAACCATCTCATACTCAAGGCAGCCATTGAAGCCGCCGCCGATCCGGTCGCCGTGCTGGATGGCGAGGGACGGGTGCTTGCGTGCAGCCCGGGCTACCACTCCGCTTTCGGGCCCTGGCAGGAGACGCCGTTGCCCGAAGGCGGGCTGCTGCGCCGCGCCCGTCCGGCCTCCGGGCGTAGCCAACCCATCCTGGACCACGACGGCCTGAACGCGCGGTTGCGGGAAATCTTCGACTGCATCGACGTCGGCGTCGTCCTTTACGACCCGCATGACATGCTGGTCTATATCAATCCGACCATGCAGGGCATGACCGACGGTGCCTATCGCCTGCAGCCGGGCATGACGCTTCGGACCGTGCTCGAGACGGCCTGTCCAGTGCCTGCCGGAACCGACGAGACCGCCCGTGAAGCCTGGATTGGCCGCTTTACCGAAGCCCAGCACAAATTCGGCACCCCTTCGCTCGTCAGGATCGGCAACGGCCGCTGGCTCAAGTTGATCAATCGCAGGCTGGCCGATGGCTCGATCCTTGGTCTGCGCGTCGACATGACCGAGCAGAAGAACCGCGAGCTCGCCCTGGAGGATCAGTCTTCCGAAAACAGTCTGTTCCGCGCCATTTTGGATGAGCTCCCCATTACCACCTTCATCAAGGACGAAGCCTTCGCCTACGTCTTTGCCAACCGCGCCCATGAACAGTTGACCGGGCTCGCCCATGAAACGGTGATCGGCAAGGAGGATTTCGCGCTCTTTGGAGCCGAGGTCGGCCGGGCGCTGCGCGATGCAGATCTTGCTGTGATGGAAAGTGACAGTGTCTCCCAGGTCGAGGTGTCGCTGTCATCGAGCCGCGGGGAGGTGCTCATGCTTCTCGACCGGAAGACCGCCTTCACCGCCCCCAACGGCCAGCGCTTCCTGCTGGGTTCGTCCTTCGACGTCACGCTGCAGAAGCAATCGGAGCAGGAGATCTTCGAGGCCCGCCAGTTGGCCGAACGAAGCCGGTCCGATCTTGAAAGCACGCTCGATTCGGTCCAGATGGGCGTGGTCGTGGTCGACCGCGATCTCAACATCGAAATCATCAACAACGCCTTTTTCCGGATCTGGAAAGTCCGGCCCGAGGACGGGGTCATCGGCGCGCCGTTCCGCACGCTCATCGACGTCAATCGCGATAACGGCGTTTATGCGATCCCCGATGATGAATTCGATGCTTATGTCGACCAGCGTCTCGCCGAGATCGCCAAGGGGTACGTGGAGCCGCGGGAGTTCAATCGCGCGGATGGTCGGACAGTGATCTATTCGGTCCGTGCGCTCTCGAACGGCAAGCGGATGGTATCGTATTTCGATATCACCGAGCTCAAGCAGCGCGAAGCCGAGCTTGAGGCCGCCCAGCGCGGGCTTGAGCGTGCGAGCGCGCTTCTCCATGACGCCGCCGGTGCCATGGCCCAGGGCCTTCTGGTTCTGCGCCGCGGTGAGGTCCGGTTCTTCAATCAGGCTTTCATCGATCTTCTGGATGTGCCCGCCACGCTCGTGCGCATCGGCGGCGACTGGCAGGCCTTTCTCGACCATTGCGCCGCGCGCGGCGATTACGGCGAGGGCCCGGACGCGGAGGAAACTTGTGCCAGCATCCGCGACTGGCACCAGCGCGGAGTAGCCCATACGATCGAGCGGCGTTCGACCTGCGACCGCTGGCTCCGCATCGATGCCAAGCCAGCCTCCAACGACATCATGATCCTGACCTACACCGATGTCACCGAGGCCAGCAAGCGCGAGGCGCTGCTGAAGGATCTGCTCGGAAAGGCGGAAATCGCCGACCGGGCGAAATCGGAATTCCTCGCCAACATGAGCCACGAGATCCGCACGCCGATGAACGGTGTGCTCGGCATGGCCGAACTGCTCTCACGCACCGACCTTGACACCCGGCAGCGCACCTTCACCGATATCATCGTCAAATCCGGCAACGGCCTGCTCACCATCATCAACGACATCCTCGACTTCTCAAAGATCGATGCCGGTCAGATGACGCTCGACCAGTCATCCTTCGATATCGGCGAGACGATTGAGGATGTGGCGACGCTGGTTTCCACGCGGGCGGCCGAGAAGGACATCGAACTCATCGTCCGGATCGACCCGGCGCTGCCAGCCCGCGTCATCGGCGATATGGGCCGTATCCGCCAGGTGGTAACCAATCTGGCAGGCAATGCGGTCAAATTCACCGAACGTGGCCACGTGCTCATCGAGCTGTCCGGAAATCCGGGCCGGGAGGGGGGCGTCGCGCTCACCCTGCGCGTCACCGACACCGGAATTGGCATTCCCGGCGAGAAGCTCCAGTCTGTCTTCGAGAAGTTCTCCCAGGTCGATGCCTCCTCGACACGGCGCCATGAGGGCACTGGTCTCGGTCTCGCCATCACCTCCCGACTGGTCGACCTGATGGGCGGCACCATCCGCGCCGAAAGCCGGATCGGCGAAGGCTCGGTCTTCACCGTCTCCCTGACTTTGCCTGTCGACAAGGTGGAGGTCGCAGCGCGACGCACCCCGATCGATGTTTCGGGTGCCCGCGTTCTGGTGATCGACGACAATCCGGTCAACCGCGCCATTCTCATCGAACAACTCGCCACCTGGGGCTTTGACGCTTGCGCAGCCGTCTCGGGCGAAGAAGGAGAGGAGGTGCTGGCTCAGGCGGCACGACTGGGCGTGGCGGTCGACGCGGTCATTCTCGACTACCACATGCCCGACCGGGACGGCGTGATGGTCGCCCGTTCCATCCGGCGCACATGGCCAGCTGCGGATTTGCCGATCCTGATGCTCACCTCCATGGACGTGAAAGCCGCCGAACCCGGTTTCTGCGATATCTCAGTTCAGGCGACGCTGATGAAACCGGCGCGCTCCTCGCTCCTTTTGGAGACGTTGGCATCTTTGCTGCAGGAATCGCGCCATCGGCCAGACGCCGCCCATCCGTCCCACGATGCGCCACCACCGGGCGAGCCAATAATGTTCCAAACCGCCAGTCTGCCCGCCGCTGCGCCCGTCGCCCGCGCCGCATTCGGCCTTGATGTCCTGGTGGCGGAGGACAACCCGGTCAACCAGATCGTCTTTACCCAGATTCTCGAGGATCTCGGCGTTAGTTACCAGATTGCGGGTGACGGCTTTGAGGCCTTCGGTATCTGGAAGGAAGTCCGTCCCGCCATCGTCCTGATGGATGTCTCCATGCCGGTGATGAACGGCCATCAGGCAACTGCCGCCATCCGCGACGCCGAAGTTGGTGATCCCGGCCGCGGCCGCACGCCGGTGATTGGCGTGACCGCCCATGCGCTGGCCGGGGACCGCGAACGCTGCATGGAGGCGGGCATGGACGACTATCTCTCCAAGCCGATCAGCCCGGAAAAGCTTGAGGCCAAGATCCGCCAGTGGCTGCCGGCTGAAATCGCCGCCCGTCTCAGCGCCCAGTAGAGGGCGCGCGTTCCGGATCGAGCCGACCTGCCGTCATGTCGCGCTTTCCCGCATGGCCGGGGTGTTTGGCGACGATGAACCCGGCTTCGGCAAGATTGCGCCGCACCCATCCTGCCGCGGAATAGGTGGCGAAAGTGCCGCCGCTTCGCGTGTGGCGGGCGACTTCCGCCATCAGATCCGCCGACCACATGGCCTTGTTGCGGGCGGGTGAAAATCCGTCGAGATACCAGGCATCGGCCAGAAGGTCGCTGTCTCCGAGGCGCGCGAGCGCATCTCCGTGGGCGACCCGAAGGCTTACGGGGCCGAAATCCAGATCGACATCCGTGATCGGCTGCTCGGGCCAGGCGGCGACGAGCGCCAGGCGTTCGTCGGCAAGGTCTGGCCAGGCCGAGAGCGCCCGGTCGATGTCCGCGCGCCCCATCGGGGCCAGTTCGAAGCTCTCGAAATCAAGCCGCGCTCCCTTGGGCGCCAGGCGTTTCCACTGCCGCCAGGTCTCTGCGAAATTGAGCCCGGTGCCAAAGCCCAGTTCGGCCACCGTGAAGACCCCGCCCGCGCCGAAGCGCCGGACGAGATCGTTTCCAGCGATGAAGACATGGGCGCATTCGGCCCGTCCGTCGGCGCGCGAGTAAAAGAAGTCGCCAAATTCCACCGAATAGGGCATATCCCCGTCTTGCCAGACGAGCCGCGGCACCGTGCCGTCGTCCGCCTGAGCGCGTGTGTCGTCGTCTGGAGATGTTGCCATGCCGAAAGGCGATATCGGCCCGCGACCTTTGGGTCAACCGGCCTGCGATCTGCTCGTCGCCGGTGCCGGTGTGGCCGGTCTCTGGATGGCGCTGAAGGCTGCAGAGGCGGGCCTTTCGGTCACCCTTCTGGAGCGCCAAGCGGTCGGCGCAGGGGCGAGCGGCGGCTTTCTCGGCGCATTGATGCCGCATAGCCCCGAGCGTTGGAACGAGAAGAAGGACTTCCAGTTCCGCGCCCTCGTGGCGCTCTCCGCCGAGATCGAAAAGCTGGAGGCGGCGACCGGGGTGTCGGTCGGCTATGGCCGCGTCGGGCGGTTGCTGCCGCTTGCGGGAAAACGGCAGCAGCTTGTGGCGGACGAAGCGCGGCGCAATTGGGGGACGGGATTTGACTATGCCATCCTGGAGCGTCCCGACCCAGACTGGCCAGGCGGGGCGGCATTTGCTGACGGGGCCGTTTTCGAGACGCTGTCGGCGCGGCTGTCGCCGGCCTTCCTGCTCGAGGCTATCAAGACGGCCTTTCTCGGCTGCCCGGGCGCGCGCCTCCTTTTCTCTAGCCTTGTGGCCGTCGAGGACACTGGCGGCAAGCGCCTGGGCGGGATCGCCAGGCTTGACGACGCAAGCTCCGTGGCCTTTGGACATCTGGTGCTTGCCAACGGCGTCGACGCCTTCCGCCATATTGCCGCCGTGACGGGCGGATCGGCGGCTGGTGTCGGCACCGCTGTCAAGGGCCAGGCTGCGCTCATTGACGCCCGGCTCGATCCGAGCCTGCCGCTCGTCTATCACGACGGCATCTATGTCGTCGTCCACGCGTCCGGCCATGCCGCCGTCGGGTCCACCAGCGAGACCGACTTTGCCGACCCAGACCAGACCGACGAGAAGCTTGAGATCGTGATCGCCCGCGCCCGCGCGCTGTGTCCGGCGCTGGCGCAGGCATCCGTCATTCGGCGTTGGGCAGGTTTGCGGCCACGCGCCTCCGGCGGTGATCCGATGCTCGGTCCATTGCCCGGCCTGCCGCAGATCCATGCCTTGACCGGGGGGTTCAAGATCACCTTCGGCATCGCCCATCGCGCCGCCGACGCTGTCCTTGGCGGGATCACCGGGCGGAACGATGTGCTGATCCCTGAAGGATTTTCGGTTGGCCACCATCTCGCCAAGGCTCGCAGCCGGGAGGATTGCCGGCCGGTCTGACTGGCCGACCGGAGGGTGTCGCCTTTCGCCAATTCCGCCAACAGCTTGCGCCGATGGCGGCAAGTTCGGGCCTCGACAAGTGCCCGGGCTCTGCGTACCGTCGCTAATGCATGTCGCGTTCAATTGAACCCGATTGAACGCGACATGCATTGGGCCTTTTTCGAACACAGGACAGTTCCGATGACAGAAGTCCGTTACCCGCGCGACATGATCGGCTACGGCCGCAACACGCCCGATCCGAAGTGGCCCGGCGGTGCCCATTGCGCCGTCCAGTTCGTGATGAACTACGAGGAAGGCGGCGAGAACAATATCCTGCACGGCGACGCGGCCTCCGAAGCCTTCCTCTCCGAGATGGTCGGCGCTCAGCCCTGGCTGGGCCAACGTCACAAGAACATGGAGACTATTTACGAGTATGGCTCGCGCGCCGGGTTCTGGCGGCTTTGGCGGCTGTTCACCGAGCGCAACCTGCCGCTCACGGTCTATGGCGTCGCCAATGCCATGCGGCTCAATCCGGACGCGGTCGCGGCCATGAAGGAGGCAGGCTGGGAAATCGCCACCCATGGATTGAAATGGATCGACTATCGGGATTTCTCCAAGGAGGACGAGCGCGCCCACATGCTTGAGGCGATCCGCATCCACACGGACGTGACCGGTGAGCGCCCGCTCGGCTGGTACACCGGACGAGGCTCGATGAACACGCTTGATCTGGTGCTTGAAGCCGGTGGCTTTGTCTATTCGGCCGATTCCTACAGCGACGATCTGCCTTACTGGGTCGAGGGGCCGAGCGAGCCGCATCTGATCGTCCCCTATACGCTCGACGTCAACGACATGCGTTTTGCCACGCCCCAGGGCTTCAATTCCGGCGACCAGTTCTACGCCTATCTCAAGGACACCTTCGACATGCTGATGGCGGAAGGTGCTGCGGGATACCCTAAGATGATGTCGATCGGCCTGCACTGCCGGCTCGTCGGCCGTCCCGGCCGGGCTGCCGCGCTGGCGCGCTTTCTTGATTATGTCGCCTCCCACGACACGGCATGGGTCACCCGCCGGATCGATATTGCCAACCACTGGCACGCCCATCACAAACCCGGACCGCAGACATGAGCGACCGCGTGGACTTCGTCGCCCGCTTCGGCGGCGTTTTCGAACATTCTCCCTTTGTTGCCGAGCGGGCCTTTGACACCGGCAGCATCGTCGCGCCGCTCAACGCCGCAGCGGTCCATCAGGCGCTCTGCGACGAGTTTCGCGCCGCCAACCCTGCCGAACGCTTGGGTGTGCTCTGCGCTCATCCCGATCTCGCCGGCCGGCTCGCCCTCGCCGATACGCTGACCGCCCAATCCAGGTCCGAGCAGGCTGGTGCCGGTCTTGACCGGCTCAGCCCTGATGAGCACGCCCGTTTCACCGGTCTCAATTCGCGCTATGTGGAGCGATTTGGCTTTCCCTTCATCATCGCGGTCAAGGGCTTGGACAAGCACGCCATCCTTGACGCTTTCGAGGACCGGGTCGCCAACAGCGCCGAGACCGAGTTTGCCACCGCCTGCGCGGAGGTGGAGCGCATCGCAGGCTTTCGGATCGCCGCACTCCTGCGTGAAGACTGAAGGCGACGCCCATGCTTCAACTTCCTCTCGAGGCCTTGACGCGGCAAGCCTTTGCGCCTTTCGGCATGGTGATGGACCGGTCTCAGGCTGAACTTCGGATGATCAACGGTGGCACCACGCAACGCTTCCATGCGCTGGCCCGGGCCGACACCGGCACTCTCGGCGGGTCGACCATCCTGTCACTGTTCCGCAGTCAGCCGCGGGCCTTTCCCTATGCCGTGGACATGATGGAGCGTCATCCACTGGGCTCCCAAGCCTTCTATCCGCTCTCCGGGCGGCCTTGGATCGCCGTCGTGGCACCCGACGAAAAAGGCCGGCCCGGTGCGCCGCGCGCCTTCCCGGTGCCCGGAGATGTCGGACTTCACTACGGTTGCAATGTCTGGCACCATCCGTTGATTGCCGTGGGCGAGGTCAGCGAGTTTCTGGTGATGGACCGGGATGGCCCCGGGCTCAATCTCAAGGAAGCGATCTATGCAAACCCCTTTGTCATCGCTCATCCCTGACCCACTGAGGATACTTGCATGGCTCTCGACACCTTGCCCTCGGGGCGCCTGACCACCCACGTTCTCGACACCGCCCGCGGGCGTCCGGCGCGCGGCTGCGTCATCGAACTTGTGCGCATCGACGGCTTGCGCCGCGTCCCGCTCAAGACCGTGCAGACCAATGCGGACGGTCGCATCGACGCGCCGCTGCTTTCGGGCGCTGATCTCACTGTGGGTGTGTATGAACTCTTGTTCCATGCCGGAGACTATCTGCGCGCAGCCGGCGACGATCTGCCGTCTCCGGCTTTCCTGGAGGTGATCCCGATCCGGTTCGGCGTGGCCGACACCTCCGGGCACTACCATGTGCCGCTGCTGATTTCCGCTTACGGGTATTCCACCTATCGCGGCAGCTGACATCCAGGCAACAAAATAGCCGCGCTGCATTACAGCTTGCAGGGAGATGGTCAACAAAGGGTAAAGACGCTTTTGTGACAAGCGTCGAACAATTTGCCGGTTCGGCGTTCGGGGTCAGCCGACCGGCAGCGCCGGCTCGCCCGCAATATAAACCGCTTTCACCGCCCGGTCGCAGCCCATCGTCTGCAGCAGGAACAGTTCTTCCTCCAGGCTGCCGACCGTTTCCATCCGCATCGCCATGGCCGGCGTGGCGGCGGCGTCGAGCGCGATGATGTCGGCGTCCGACCCGGCATCAAGCGAACCGATACGATGATCGAGGCCGAGCGCTGCAGCATTGCCGGCGGTTGCCCACCAGAAGCTTTCGATGGGCGAAAGCCGGTTGCCTCTGAGTTGCTGGATCTTGTAGGCCTCGTCGAGCGTCCGCAGCAGCGAATAACTCGTGCCGCCGCCGATGTCGGTGGCGACGGCTGTGCGCACGCCGGCGGCCGTCAATCCCCTGAGATCGAAGAGGCCCGATCCCAGGAACAGGTTGGAGGTCGGGCAGTGAACCGCGACCGCCCCGCTTTCGGCGATCGCGCCGCGCTCGCGCTCGGACAGATGGATGGCGTGGCCGAGCAACGTGCGCGGACCCAGAAGTCCGTAGCGCGCATAGATGTCGGTATAATCCAGCGCGTCCGGATAGAGGCCGCAGGCAAAGGCGATCTCGTCGGTGTTTTCCGACAGATGCGTCTGAACGTGCAGGTGCGGAAACTCCCGCGCCAGCGCGCCCGCGGCTTCAAGCTGGGCTGGCGTCGAGGTGATGGCGAAGCGCGGGGTGATGGCCACCTGGTTGCGCCCCCTGCCGTGCCAGCGCGCGATGGTCGCCCGCGTCTCGTCATAGCCGGTTTGCGCCGTGTCGGTGAGGGCCGAGGGCGCATTCCGGTCCATCATCACCTTGCCGCCGATCATCATGAGATTGCGCCGTTCGGCTTCCGCAAAGAAGGCGTCCGAAGACGTGGTGTGGACCGAACAGAAGGCGGCGGCCGTCGTGGTGCCGTGGCGCAGCAATTCGTCGAAGAACCGGGTCGCCATACGCGCCGCATGGCCGGCATCGGCGAATTTCTGCTCTTCGACGAAAGTGTAGGTGGCAAGCCATTCCAGGAGATTGGCGGCATAGGAGCCGATCACCTGCACCTGCGGGAAATGCAGATGCGGATCAATGAAACCCGGCGTCAGCAGGAAGGGGCGGTGGTCAACGACCGGCACCCCGGCGGCTGCCTGTGCGGCCACCATGGAAAAGCCACCCGAGGCGATGATGGTGCTGTCCGAGACGAGGATTCCGCCATCCTCCTCGTACTGGTAGCTTTGGCTGTCGTCGCGGCCCAGCGGGCGGCGTACAAAGGTGAGCGTGCGCCCGCGCAGGAGACGTGTGCTCACCGGACGTCTCCGCCGACAAGTGCAGACCGGTACCACGAGACGATCAGCCGGCGTTCCTGGGCAGACAGTTCGGTGATGTTGCCAGGCGGCATGGCATGGCTGACGCCTGCTTGCAGATAGATGTCGCGTGCATGAAGCGCAATTTCAGACGAGGTTTCTAGCCGCACGTTCTTTGGAGCCCGCACGATCCCGTCCCAGACCGGCTCGGCCGCATGGCACATCGAACAGCGCGAGGCGATGGTCTCGGTGACGGCGGCGAAATGAGGGTCGGCCAGAAACCGCGCGGCGACCGGTGAAAGCACGGTCTCGCCTGCCTCTTCCGGCCGCGGCACCGTGGACAGCCACATGATCGCGATGAAGATCACCGTGGTGGCAAGCCAGGTCCAGTGCGGTTTGCCTTTGCGCGCATGCGTGGTGTTGAACCAATGCCGGATTGTTACCCCCATGAGGAAGACCAGCGACGCGATCAGCCAGTTCCACTGGGTGGCGAAAGCCAGCGGATAATGGTTGGACAGCATCAGGAAGATCACCGGCAGGGTCAGGTAATTGTTGTGCAGCGAACGCTGTTTGGCGATGCGGCCATATCTGGGATCGGGAATGCGGCCAGCGATCAGGTCCGCCACCACGATCTTCTGGTTCGGGATGATGATCATGGCGACGTTGGCGCTCATGATCGTGGCAGTGAAGGCACCCAGGTGCAAGAGCGCCGCACGGCCCGAGAAGACCTGCGTGTAGCCCCACGACATGGCGACAAGCACGCCGAACAGCACCACCATCAGCGCAGTGGCACTCTGGCCGACGGGGGACTTGCAGAGTTGGTCGTAAACGATCCAACCGAAAATGATCGAAGCCACCGAAAGCGCAATCGCCACCGGCACTGAAATGTCCAGAACGGTCCTGTCGATCAGGTAAAGCTCCGCGCCCGCGTAATAAACCACTGCCAGCAGGGCAAAACCTGACAGCCATGTGGCATAGGATTCCCATTTGAACCAGGTCAGGTGCTCGGGCATTTCGGCCGGTGCCACGAGATATTTCTGGATGTGGTAGAAGCCGCCGCCATGCACCTGCCATTCCTCGCCATAGGTGCCCGCAGGCCGACCGGGCCGCTGCGTAAGCCCCAGATCGAGCGCAATGAAATAAAACGACGAGCCGATCCAGGCGATAGCCGTCACAACGTGCAGCCATCGGACGGCAAACGCCATCCATTCCCACGCGATCGCATATTCGTACATGCCGTCCCCTCGCAGTCTTGTGCGCTGCATCATGCGGAAATGCGGGCGTGATGGAAAGCGCGTTTTTCCAAGGCTCGATGTGTATCACTTGAGCGGTTTGCCTGAAAATCGCAGACTGTTCCCTGTCATGATGCAGCAATCGACCACCTGCATGGCGAGGCGCGGCAGAGCCGAAGTCGGATGCCAAAAAATCTCGACCACTGTCACAAACCTGTTTTGGATCGCGAGGTAGGGATGCCCCACGCGCCGCCTTCGGGCTGGTGCAGTCCCGTGAAGATCCAAAAGGATGTGGAAAAAATGGCAATGAACAAATCTCTTTTCGCAGGCGCCATCGCCGTCCTGCTGTCGGGCGCAGCTCCTGCCGCCGCCGCAACCCAGATCGATCTGTGGCACGCCTTCTCCGGCCGCCTGGCCGAGTTGCTGACTGTGCAGGTCGAGGCGTTCAATGCGTCGCAGTCCGAGTTTACGGTCGTCGCAACCGCCAAGGGCAATTATTCCGAGGCGCTCAATGCAGGCATCGCCGCCTTCCGCGCTGGCGAACAGCCTGACATCCTGCAGGTGTTCGAAGTTGGCACCGCCACCATGATGGCCGCCGAGGGTGCGGTCAAACCGGTCTACGAAGTGCTGGCCGAATCGGGCCTTCCGTTCGATCCCTCGATCTATCTCGCTTCGGTCACCGGCTACTACACCGACACCGAAGGCAAGATGCTGTCGTTTCCCTACAATTCCTCCACGCCCGTTCTTTATGTCAACGAAGACGCGATGACGGCCGCTGGCCTCGACCCGAAAATGGACCTGTCGACCTGGGACAAGGTCGGTGAAGCCGTCGACAAGCTCCAGGCTTCCGGGTCCAAGTGTGCCTTCACCACTGCCTGGCAGAGCTGGGTCCAGCTTGAGACGCTGTCGGCCTATCACGACGTTCCGTTCGCCACGAAGGACAACGGCTTTGGCGGTCTCGACACGGAACTCGTGTTCAACGGGGATGCCCAAGTCCGCCATATCGAGATGCTCGGCCAGTGGGCCAAGGATGGCAAGTTCATCTATTCCGGCCGTCGCAACGAATCGGGGGCTCCGTTCCGGGCCGGCGAATGCGCGCTGATGACCGAATCCTCTGCCGGCTATGCCGGAGTGAAGGCCGAAGCCAAGTTCGCCTTCTCGATCCGCCCGCTCCCCTACTGGAGCGAGGTGGACGCCGCCCCGCTCAACAGCATCATCGGCGGCGCGTCGTTGTGGGTGCTCGAAGGCCAGACAGAGGCTGAATACAAGGGTGTGGCATCTTTCCTCACCTTCCTGTCGAGCCCCGAGATCCAGGCCAAGTGGCACCAGGACACCGGTTATCTGCCGATCACCATGACCGCCTACGACCTGACCAAGGCCGCTGGCTTCTACGATACCAATCCTGGAACCGACATCGCCATCATCCAGATGACCGGCAAGGCGCCGACCGCCAATTCGAAGGGCCTTCGGCTGGGCAATTTCGACCAGATCCGCACTGTCATCGACGAGGAACTGGAAGGCGTCTGGAACGGCTCGAAGTCGGCCAAGGACGCGCTCGACTCCGCCACTGTCCGCGGCAACGAGTTGCTGCGTCGCTTCGAACAGGCCAATCGCTGAGTGAACGTCCGGCGGGGTCGCAAGATCCCGCCGGTCTTCGTTTGGCCCGGAATCAGCCATGGAAAAACGCGTCGTCTTCAACAGCCGCTGGCTGCCCTATCTCCTGGTCGCGCCGCAAGTCGCGGTGACGGCGATCTTCTTTTTCTGGCCCGCCGCTCAGGCCATCTACCAGTCCGCCTTCATCCCCGATCCCTTCGGGCTGAAGACCCAGTTCGTGGGGTTCGGCAATTTCGAGTATCTCTTCGGCAACGCTTTCTATCGCCAGTCCTTCGTCACGACAGCCGTCTTCTCCGTACTGGTGACCGTTTTGTCGATGTCATTTGCGCTCTGGCTTGCGGCCATGGCCGACCGCATCATCAAGGGTTCCGGCATCTACCGCACGCTGCTGATCTGGCCCTATGCGGTGGCACCGGCGGTGGCGGGCGTGCTCTGGCTGTTTCTGTTCAATCCGTTTACCGGCATCATTTCCTGGTTGCTCGCACAGTATGGCTACACTTGGAACCACGGGCTTAACGGCGGTCAGGCCATGACGCTGGTGGTCATCGCCTCGGCCTGGAAACAGATCAGCTACAATTTTCTGTTCTTCCTTGCCGGGCTGCAGGCAATCCCCAAAAGCGTGATCGAGGCGGCGGCCATTGACGGTGCCTCCTTCTGGAAGCGCTTCTGGACCATCGTGTTTCCGCTGCTGTCGCCCACCACGTTCTTCCTGCTGGTGGTCAATATCATCTATGCCTTCTTCGACACCTTCGGCGTCATCCACACCATCACCCAGGGTGGTCCGCAGCAGTCGACCACGATCCTTGTCTACAAGGTCTTCGCCGACGGCTTCGTCGGTCAGGACCTCGGGTCTTCGGCTGCGCAATCGGTGGTGCTCCTGGTGCTTGTGAGCCTGCTCACCGTCATCCAGTTCAAGTTCATCGAACGACGGGTGCACTACGGATGAGCGGCATGGTCGAACGACGCGGCATTGGCACCTGGCTCACCCATGCGGGCCTTATTCTGGGGATCGCGCTGATCTGTTTTCCGATCTGGGTCGCCTTTGTCGCGTCCACCCTCAGTCAGGCCGACCTCGTCAGGCCACCGATGCCGCTGATCCCGGGCGGGCACGCAATCGCCAATTACTCCGAAGCCCTGTTCACCGGCGCCAATGCGCCAGTCTGGCTGATGCTTGTGAACTCGATGGTGATGGCGCTCGGCATCACCATCGGCAAGATCGTGATCTCGATCCTGTCAGCCTATGCCATCGTCTATTTCCGCTTTCCTTTCCGGATGCTGTTTTTCTGGCTCATCTTCTTGACCCTGATGCTGCCGGTGGAAGTCCGCATCGTGCCGACCTACGAGGTGGTGGCCGGATTGGGCCTGCTCAACAGCTACACCGGGCTGATCCTCCCGCTGGTGGCTTCGGCCACGGCCACCTTTCTGTTTCGGCAGCTGTTCCTGACCATCCCTGACGAACTCGTGGAAGCGGCCCGTGTCGATGGCGCGGGGCCTGTCCGCTTCTTCATCGACATCCTGCTGCCGATGTCGCGGACCAACATCGCGGCCCTGTTTGTCATCCTCTTCATCTACGGCTGGAACCAGTATCTCTGGCCGCTGCTGGTGACCACCGATCCGTCCATGAACACCATCGTGATGGGCATCAAGCAGATGCTGCCGACCGGTGACGACGTGGCCAAGTGGCCGGTCGTCATGGCGACCGCGATGCTGGCCATGCTCCCGCCGGTTCTGGTTGTCGTCTTCATGCAGAACCTGTTCGTCAAGGGACTGGTCGAAAGCGAGAAATGAGACGTCATGGCTGACATCACCTTTACCGATATCCGCAAGAACTACGGCCGGACCGAGATCATCCACGGCATTGACGCCAGGATTGCAGACGGCGAATTCATCGTCATCGTCGGGCCTTCCGGCTGCGGCAAGTCCACGCTCCTGCGCATGGTGGCGGGTCTTGAGACCATCACCTCGGGCAAGATCGCGATTGGCTCACGGATCGTCAACGAACTCGAGCCGCGCGAGCGCAACATCGCCATGGTGTTCCAGAACTACGCGCTCTATCCGCACATGAGCGTGTTTGACAACATGGCCTATGGGCTCAAGATTTCGGGCGTGCCGAAGGCTGAAATCCGGGCTCGCGTCGACGAGGCGGCGCGCATGCTCGAACTTGCGCCCTATCTCGACCGCAAGCCGCGCCAGCTCTCTGGCGGCCAGCGCCAGCGCGTCGCCATGGGCCGCGCCATCGTGCGCAAGCCCGCAGTTTTTCTCTTTGACGAGCCGCTCTCCAATCTTGACGCCAAGCTCCGGGTGCAGATGCGGCTCGAGATCAAGGCGCTGCAGCGCAAACTCGCCACCACCACGCTCTATGTCACCCATGACCAGGTCGAGGCCATGACGCTGGCCGACCGGATGATCGTGATGAATGGCGGCGTTGCCGAACAGGTCGGCGCGCCGCTTGAAGTCTACGCCAATCCGCAGACCTTGTTTGTGGCGGGCTTCATCGGCTCGCCGCCGATGAACGTGCTCAAGACCAGCGTGCGCGATGGTTCGGTCTGGATCGGCGGCCGTCATGATCTCGGCCCGGTGGCGCTCGGTGAGGGCGCGGTCATCGGGATTCGTCCGGAGCATCTTTCAATCGTCCCGCAAGGGGCAGGACTGTTTGATGCCACGGTCGCCTTCAGCGAGCCGCTCGGTGCGGAAACGCTCGTGCACACCACCACCTTGACCGCCGACGCGGTGATCGTGCGCATCGGCGGCGACGTCCATCCGCCCCAACCGGGCGAGGTCATCGGGCTCGCCGTACCACCGGGCAGGCTGTTTGCGTTCAACGCTGATGGCAAGCGCATCGCCGGGTTCTAATGGATTGAATTTGACATTTGGCATCGGATGCGATCCAAAAATGGGGACCAAAGGTCAAATTCAAACCACTAAAGCGGGAAAACTGCCCTCTGACTTGAGATCTCTGAGCAAACCCCAATCAGATGATCCGACCTGGTCGGGGTTTGCTCTTGTCCGGGCCCAAAGCATGTCGCTCTGGAAAGATATCTGTAATCACGACCCGGACGTCGCAGGCGGAACAGGGAGGGGCGTTCTGGCCCCGTTGATCCGGGGCCGCAACTGTGCGACCCCTTTTAGCCGTGGACCTTCCGCGCTCAGGGCATTCATGGACAATCCGGATTTCATCATCGTCGGTGCTGGCTCGGCGGGCTGCGTGCTGGCTGAGCGGCTGTCAGCGTCGGGCCGTCACCGGGTGCTGGTGCTGGAAGCGGGCGGTTCCGACCGGCGCTTTTTCGTCCAGATGCCGCTCGGTTACGGCAAGACCTTCTTTGATCCGAGCCTCAACTGGATGTACCGCGCCGAGCCGGATCCGGGTCTGGCTGGCAACGCCGACTACTGGCCGCGCGGCCGGGTCCTGGGCGGGTCGTCCTCCATCAATGCCATGGTCTGGGTGCGCGGCGCGCGCGAGGACTATGATCATTGGCGCGAGCTTGGAAATCCCGACTGGGGCTTTGACGACATGCTGCCTGCCTTCAAGGCGGTGGAAGCGGCGGTGGTCGGTGAAGACCGCCATCGCGGGCGCAATGGACCCGTGCACCTGACGGTTCCCGAGCGCACCATCCATCCGCTCACCCGGCTCTGGTTCGAAACCGCCCGCAATCTCGGCCTGCCGTTGAACCAGGATTTCAACGGCGACAGCCAGGAGGGCGTCGGCCTGTTCGAGTTCTCGATCCACAAAGGGCGGCGGCTGTCGGCGGCGCGCGCGTTCCTGAGGCCTGCCATGAGGCGGCCAAATCTCTGCGTCGTGACCGGGGCGCATGTGACGCGGATCAATTTTGACGGCACCCATGCCATCGGCGTCGACTATGTGCGCGGCGGAATGGCGGTGAGCGTGCGCGCCGGGCGCGAGGTGATCTTGTCGGGCGGCTCGGTCAATTCACCCCAGCTCTTGCAACTGTCGGGCATCGGACCGGCCGCCCATCTCGCCGGATTGGGCATTGATGTGCGCGGCGACAACAAGAACGTGGGCGCAAATCTCGAAGATCATATCGGCATCAATTATACTTATCGGGCCAACCGGCCAACCCTCAATCAGGAGTTGCGGCCCTGGTGGGGCAAGCTTGCCGCCGGAATGCGCTACATCTTGTTGCGCAGCGGGCCTCTGTCGGCGAGCCTGAACCAGGCCGGGGGCTTTTTCCGCACCGATCCGGGGCAATCGCGGCCCAACATGCAGCTCTATTTCCAGGCCTTTTCGACGGTGATCCCGCGTCTGGGCGAACGGCCGATCCTGACGCCCGATCCCTGGCCGGGGTTCTCCATCGGTCTGTCCAACTGCCGGCCCAAGAGCCGCGGCGAGATCACGATCCGCTCCGCCGATCCCATGGCACCGCCGAAGATCGTCGCCCATGCTCTGTCCCATCCCGATGATGTCCAGGAGATGCTTGAGGCCGGCAAGTTCATCCGCCGCATGGCCGCGACCCGGCCGATCGCCGACGCCATCGTCGAAGAACTTCTCCCCGGCGCGCGGGTGGTCGACGATCACGCTCTCATTGATGACTTCCGCCGCCGGTCCGGCACCGTCTACCATCCGGTCGCCACCTGTCGGATGGGGCCGGATCCTTTCACGTCGGTCGTTGATTCCCGCCTGCGCGTCCACGGGTTTTCCGGCCTCCGGGTGGCCGACTGCTCGGTCTTCCCCGCCATCATCACCGGCAACACCAATGCCGCCGCCATCGCTACAGGGTGGCGTGCGGCGGGCATGGTGATGGAGGATACGGGCTGAGGTCAGCGCCGCGAACGCCACGTGTCGAGCCCGGCACAGACCTCCGCAGCCGCCATCGCTGCAATCACCTCCGGGCGTTTGTCAGCGAGCTTGGTCCCGATCGGGCAGATCAGCCTGGCAAGCCGTTCAGGATCGCCGCCTTCGCGCCGGTACTGGCTCGAGAAGGTCGCCCGCTTGGTCTGTGAGCCGATCATTCCGACATAGGCGAGATCGTCGCGGGCAAGCGCAGCGGAGGCGATCAGGAAGTCCAGCCCGTGGTCATGGGTCAGCACCACGGCGGCCGAGCCTTCCAGCATTGTCGCCACCAGGCTTTCGGGCAACGCAGAGAGGTGCCGCGTGGCGGTCTCCGGGGTAAGCGCGAGTTCATTGGCCCGGCTTTCCACCACATGTGTCCTGACCGGCAGGAGGCCGAAAGCGTTTGCCAGAGCCCGGCCGACATGCCCACCGCCAAAAAGCCAGACTTCGGGGTCTCGGGCCGCTTCAGCCGCGAGCCGGGCTTCGATACGGACGAAGTCGGGTGCATCCACCGTCTCAAAACCGAGCGTCACCCTGCCGCCGCAACATTGGCCAATGGCCGGGCCGAGCGAGAGCACGAGCCGCGTGGGCGCCGCCCCGGCGAGACTCCTGCGGGCATGGTCAATCGCCTCAAGCTCGAGCCTTCCGCCGCCCACGGTGCCGAACGCGCCATCGACGGATACCAGCATGAAGGCGGCGGCGTCGCGCGGGGTAGAACCTTCCGCCGCCAGTACGTCGACGACGACCAGACGGTCGAGCGGCCCGGCAAAACGGTGGAAGGAAGCCAGGGTCCGGTCCATCAATCTCAGACCAGGTCCTTGAGCCGCTCCACGGCCATCAGCACCCGCTCGGGCGTGGCCGGCGCGTCGAGCCGCGGGCACTGGCGGTAGTCGGCCACCGAGGCCACGGCCATGGAAATCGCCTCAAAGACGGAAATCGGGAGCATGAAGGGCGGTTCTCCCACGGCTTTGGAGCGCCGGATCGCGGGTTCGCAGTTTTCGGACCAGTCGGCCAGCCGGACGTTGAAGATCCGCGGCCTGTCCGATGCCAGCGGGATCTTGTAAGTGGACGGCGCATGGGTCTTCAGCCGACCCTTGTCATCCCACCACAGCTCCTCCGTGGTCAGCCACCCCATGCCCTGGATGAACGCGCCTTCGACCTGGCCAATGTCGATGGCCGGGTTGAGTGACCGTCCGACATCGTGCAGAATGTCGACGCGGTCGACCTGGTATTCGCCGGTCAGCGTGTCGACCGAGACTTCTGACACCGCCGCCCCATAGGCGAAATAGTAGAACGGCCGCCCCGTCCCCTTGGACCGGTCCCAATGGATCTTCGGGGTCTTGTAAAAGCCCGCCGCCGAAAGCTGGACCCGCGCCATGTAAGCCTGGCGAATGAAGTCGCCGAAGCTGAAAGTCTCAAAGCCGACGCGCACGCGGTTGGGTTCAAAGTGTACGTCCTGTTCGGTGACCTGGTACTTTTCGGCCGCAAACGCGGCGAGCCGGGCCTTGAGCTGGCGCGCGGCGTCGACCGTCGCCATGGCGTTGAGATCGGTGCCGGAGGAGGCTGCCGTCGCCGAGGTGTTGGGCACCTTGCCCGTGGTTGTGGCGGTGATGCGGATGGTGCCGAGATCGACCTGAAATTCCTCGGCCAGCACCTGCGCCACCTTGGTGTTGAGCCCCTGGCCCATTTCGGTGCCGCCGTGATTGAGATGGATCGATCCGTCCTGGTAGATATGGACGAGCGCACCGGCCTGATTGTACCAGGTTGCCGTAAAGGAAATCCCGAACTTGACCGGCGTGAGCGCGATGCCGCGCCGGATGACCGGGCTCGTCTCGTTGAAAGCAAGGATCTCCGCGCGCCGCCCCTGGTAGTCGGTCGAGGTTTCGAGTTCCTCGACCAGCCGGGCGATGATGTTGTCTTCGACAGTCTGGTGATAGGGCGTCACATCCCGCCCCGCACCGCCGTAGAAATTGATCTTGCGGATGTCGAGCGGGTCGCGGCCCAGCGCATAGGCCACTTCCTCGATGATCCGCTCGCCACCGACCATGCCTTGCGGCCCGCCGAAGCCGCGGAAGGCGGTGTTGGAAACCGTGTGCGTCATCACCGGCCTGGACGTCAGCCGCACGTCGGGGATGAAGTAGCAATTGTCGGCGTGGAACAGCGCCCGGTCGGTGACCGGACCTGACAGGTCGGAGGAAAAGCCGCAGCGGGCGGCAAACGTCGCGTCCACCGCACGGATGCGGCCTTCACTGTCAAATCCCACGTCGTAAGTGACATGGAAATCGTGGCGCTTGCCGGTGATGATCATGTCGTCGTCGCGGTCGGGACGGATCTTGACCGGCCGCTTGAGCCGTTTGGCGGCAATCGCTGCGATGGCGGCGAACTGGTTGGACTGCGTCTCCTTGCCGCCGAAACCGCCACCCATGCGGCGCACGAACACGGTGACCGCGTTGGAGGCCACACCCAGCGCATGGGCCACCATATGCTGAACCTCGCTCGGATGCTGTGTCGAGGACCAGACGGTCACCTCGTCGTCCTCGCCCGGAATGGCCATGGCGATGTGGCCTTCAAGGTAGAAATGATCCTGGCCGCCGATGCGCATCTCGCCCGTCAGCCGCAACGGTGCCGCCGCAAGTCCAGTCGCCACATCCCCACGGGCGAGCGTCAGCGGATCGGTGACCACCCCGTGGCCTGCCGCCATCGCAGCCACCACATCGGTCTCAAACGGCAGGTCCTGATAGTCGATCCGCCCAAGCCGGGCCGCCCTTCGCGCCGCGTCCCGCGTCTCGGCGATCACCGCAAACAGCGGTTGGCCGTGGTAGAGGACGCTGCGAGTGGTCAGAACCGGCTCGTCGTGGCGGTTGGTGGGCGAGATGTCGTTGACGCCGGGCACATCTTGGCCGGTCATCACCCAGATCACGCCGGGGCTTGCCCGCACCGCGTCGAGATCCATCGCAAGGATGGTGGCATGGGCGCGGTCGGCAAGGCCGAGATAGCCGTGCAAGGTTCCCTCGGGTGCCGCCATGTCGTCAATGTAATCGGCTTGTCCGGTCACGTGCTTGTGGGCCGAATCGTGATGCCGCGCCACATGTGCGCCACCATCGATGGCGATCTCCTTGTCAGTGAAGACGGCTTTGTCAGTGGAGACGGCCTTGTCGGTGAACTCGGCCTTGTCGGTGAAGGAGGTTTTTGTGTCCATGTTCACGCCTCCGCCAGCGCGGGCGTCCGGCTCAATCTTGCCGGTGCGCCCGAGGATTCCAGAAAGAACCGGATCAGCAGATTCTGCGCGCAAAGCATCCGGTACTGAGCCGAGGCACGCCAATCGGAAAGCGGCTGGTAATCTTCGCTCATCGCCGTGCGCGCAGCCGAAACGGTCGACCAGGCCCAAGGCTGGCCGACAAGTGCGGCTTCCGCAGCCCGCGCCCGTTTGGGCGTTCCGGCCATACCCCCAAAGGCGATCCGGGCCGCGCCGACCGCGCCTTCGGCGTCGAGCGTCACAAGAAATGCCCCGCACAGGGCAGAGATATCCTCGTCGCGGCGCTTGGAGATCTTGTAGACTGCCAAATGGGCGTCTGGCGCCAATGCCGGAATGAAGATGCTCTCGACGAACTCGCCCGGCACCCGGTCCTGTTGGCCATAGGAAATGAAGAAATCCTCGAGCGGCAGGTTCCGCCGGGCTGCGCCTTTCCGCAAGGTGACCTCGGCACCGAGCACGATCAAGCCCGGTGGTGTGTCGCCGATCGGCGAGCCATTGGCGATGTTGCCGCCGATGGTGCCCATATTGCGCACCTGCTGGCCGCCGATCCGCATCCAGAGGTCCTCCATCTCCGGATAGGCCGACGTCAGCACTGCCTGAGCCGCCGAATAGCTCACCCCTGCGCCAAGGCGGATCCCGGCATCGTCGGCCTCGATCAGTTGCAGCCCGGCAAGCCCGCCGATATGGATGGCCGGCGCGATCGCCTGCATCCGTTTGGTTACCCATAACCCGACATCGGTTGAGCCTGCGACAAGCGTGGCCTCCGGATTGGCCTCAAAGAGAGCCGCCAGATCGTCCACATCGGCAGGCACCAAAGTCTGGCCGCGTGGATGGGTGATCTCGATCCGGGCACCGTCGGCAAAGCGGGCGAGCGCATCGCCATCCGCGCTCCGGCCTGCCACCAGCCGGTCGTTGTCCAGGTCTGGAATGGTTGCGGCCGCCTGCAACGCTGCCTTGACGATGGGTTCGTATCCGGTGCAACGGCACAGATTGCCCTGCAATGCCCGTTCGATGTCGTTAACGCCGGGTTCGGGATCAGACAGCCACAGGGCGTGCAGCGAGGCCACAATTCCCGGCGTGCAGAAGCCGCATTGTGAGCCGTGGCAATCCACCATCGCCTGTTGCACCGGGCTCAATCCGCCGTCGGGGCGGCTGAGGTGCTCGATGGTAGCCACATGGGTGCCGTCGAGCGAGCCGATCAGGCGGATGCAGGCGTTGATGGTTTCGTAGCCGAGCATGTCGTCGATCAGCCGGCCAACAAGCACCGTGCAGGCCCCGCAATCACCTTCCGCGCAGCCCTCCTTGGTGCCCACCAGCCGCCGGTCGAGCCGCAGCCAGTCAAGCAAGGTCAAATCGGGTGCGAAGCCCGAGAGCTCGACCGGTTGGCCGTTGAGCAGAAAGCGGATCGACGTGCGGATGACTGCGGCCATGGAACCTCTGCGAATTTACCGTTTGGACAAAACTACCCCATTGGACGCACCTGCGAAAGGCCGCCTGCGGCAAGGATAGCTGCAGCCAATTGCCTCAAATCAGCCTGTTGCCCCGTCCGACCGGTTCGGCGCGCCCGGCAGACCGAGGAACTGGCTCTCAAGGTCGATGGAGGATTTCTTGCCGATAAGGTGGGCATGCGCCGACAGCCAGGTGTCTGCGGTGGCGCGTCCGCGATCCCTCAGGTCAGTGAGGAACGGCCAGCTGACGTCAAACTTGGTCGCAACCGACAGATCCTCAAGCACGGTGTCCGACAGGATCGAATGGACGAGAATGTGACGCATGCGGTCCTTGTAGGCATCCTTGAGCCATTCCTGCTCGATGAGCCGGGTGACGAAGTTGATCGCCCGGAGTTCGTCGATCAGCGAGCCGTTGAAGGAGATTTCGTTGATCCGGTTCATGATGTCGGGTGCCGTCTTCGGCACCTCATCGCGCTCCATCGGGTTGATGTGGACAATCAGCACGTCGCGGCTTTGGCACTTGTAGAAAAACGGAAACAGCGAAGGATTGCCGACATAGCCGCCGTCCCAATAATGATTGCCGTCGATTTCCACCGCCTTGAACAGAAATGGCAGGCAGGCCGAAGCCATCACCACATCGACGCTGACTTCCGGCGTTTCAAAGACCCTGACGCGCCCGGTTCGCACATTGGTGGCGCTCAGGAACAGTTTGGTCGCGCAGCCTTTCGCCAGGGCTTGGAAATCCACGCAATCGACAAGCAGATCGCGCAGCGGATTGATGTCGAAGGGATTGAATTCATACGGCGAAAAAGTGCGGGTGAGGGTGTCGAACAACGCGTAGGTGGCCGCCGCCACCATCTCTCCACCCGGCAGGATGGCTTTTGGCAGACTTGGCAGTGGGCTCCAGATGCTGCCCGCCTGGCTCGACCGGCGCCAGAAGGTCTCGAGCGCGGCCTGCGCGCCCTTGCGGCCTCCGTTCATCAGCCCTTGTGCGAGGATAACCGCGTTGACAGCGCCAGCGCTGGTGCCGGAAATGCCCTCGAAGCTGATGTCTTTCTCCTCAAGCAGCCGGTCAAGCACGCCCCAGGTGAAGGCCCCATGTGCGCCGCCGCCCTGCAGCGCGAGATTGATCGGGCGCAGGTCCGCGCTCAATGGGCGGTCCAGCCGCCATCGATCGGCAGCGCGGTTCCGGTGATCTGGGCGGCCTGGTCGGAGGCGAGGTAAAGGGCCAACGCGGCAATCTGGCCGACGGTGACGAACTGTTTGGTCGGTTGGGCGGCCAGGATGACGTCGTTGATGACCTGTTCCTTGCTCATGTTGCGGGCTTTGGCGGTATCGGCGATCTGACCCATGACCAGCGGCGTTTCCACATAGCCGGGGCAGATGGCGTTGGCGGTGATTCCGCTTTCGGCACCTTCCAGCGCGACCGTCTTGATGAGCCCGACAAGGCCGTGCTTTGCCGCCACATAGGCGCTCTTGTAGGGCGAGGCGACAAGCCCGTGGGCAGAGGCCATGGCAATGATCCGGCCATGCCCTCGCGCCTTCATGCCGCCGAAGGCCGCATGAATGAGATGGAAAGCGGACGTGAGATTGATGGCGATGATCGCATCCCACTTCTGAGGCGGGAAGTCCTCGATTTTCTGCACATGCTGGATGCCGGCATTGGGCACGAGCACGTCCAGCGACCCGAAGCGCGTCTCGGCGGTCTTGACGAGGTCGGCGATCTCGTCGGGCTTGAGCATGTTGGCGCCGTCAAAAATCACCTCGCCCGCGCCCAGTGTGGCCAGGCGGGCTCGGGTCGCCTCGTTTTCGTCCGACTTGCCGAGCCCGTTGAGAACGACATTGTAGCCGTTGAGCGCAAAGACTTCGGCGATGCCGAGGCCGATCCCGCTGGTGGAGCCGGTTATGAGGGCGGTTTTCATGGATGTCTCCTTCGGACCGTGGTCGTTTGGGCGCGAACACGCGACGCTGCGTCGACTGGCAACAGGACGGCTTCGGCGCGCGGGTCACGCTTGAAGAGAGATGAACATGCTGTGATCCAGGTTTTGTTGCAATGCACAAATGTGTGTGCGGGCGAAAAGTTCCGCCACCCGGTGGTTTGATTTCAATGAACGCGTGCCGCAGGTGCCTCAGAACATGTTGAAATCAGAAAAACCACGAGCAAGTTCAGGATCGAGTGGATTTTTCGAATTTGACATCTGGTATTGGACGCGACCCGAAACCGGGGATCAGATGTCAAATTCAATCCACTCGGTGCAGCCTTGCCGTCTGTCCGGTCACACAGGCGTGGCGCGGTGCTGACTGCAAAAATGGTCTGCCCCCCTCTTGAACAAGCCCGTTGACCACGCCAAAGCTGCGCCATGATGCCGCGCCTGTCTTCCTCTGCTTCGTCCGGGTCCCCCGGCGCACCGCCGCCGATGCTTCTCCTGGCAGCGGCGGGTGCCGTGTCAATGGCGGTGGCCATGGGTCTCGGGCGGTTCTTTTACACGCCGGTTCTGCCGGCGATGATGGCCGCTCTTGACATGGGTCCGGCCGAAGCCGGATGGATCGCCTCGGCCAATTATGCCGGGTATCTGGTGGGGGCGGTTCTGGCGGGCTACGGCTGGGGCGAGGGCATCGAGAAGCGGGTTGCAGCGGTCGCGCTCGCCGTCACGGCAGGTCTCATGTTTGCCATGGCGGCTTCAAACGACGTGGTGGTCATGTCGCTCATCCGGTTTGGCGCCGGCGTGGCCTCGGCTTTCGTGATGATCTTCACCTCGACCATCGTCTTGTCGCACGGCCAGGCGCTCGGTCGGCCCGAGGTCCAGTCGATCCATTTTGCGGGCGTCGGATCGGGGATTGCGGTCTCGGCGCTGATGTTTGGCGCGCTTGTCCTGGCCGGTGGTGGCTGGCGCATGGCCTGGGTCAGCGCCGGACTGCTGGCGCTTGCCGGTCTGGCTTTCGCGTGGCGCTTCCTGCCGGGGCAAGTGGTACGCCACGGACCGCTCCGCACCGAGCCACCGCTTGTCTGGACCGGTGCATTGAAGGCATTGACGCTCAGCTATGGCATGTTCGGCTTCGGCTACATCATCACCACCACGTTTCTCGTCGCCATTGTGCGCGATTCGGGTGGCGGTCCGATGTTTGAGGCCGGTGTCTGGCTGGTGACGGGACTGGCGGCCGCGCCGTCGGTCGCGCTGTTCCAGCCCGTGGCCCGACGCATCGGCCTCATCGGGGTGTTCGTGCTCGGCTGCTTCATCGAGGCTGCAGGCGTTGCCGCAAGCGTGCTGCTGCCTTTGCCATGGGGGCCGTTGATCGGTGGCTTTCTCGTTGGCGGAACCTTTGTGATGGCCACCGCCTACGGGCTTCAGGCGGGCCGGGTGCTGGCCGCCGAAAGCCCGCGCCGCGCACTTGCCATGATGACCGCCGCCTTCGGCACAGGGCAGATCATCGGCCCGCTGATTGCAGGCTCTCTGGCCGCCCGCAGCGGCTCTTATGTGGTGGCGAGCCTCGCCGGAGCGTCAGCCCTCGTGATCGCCGCCCTGATCGTGATGCCGTACCGGCGCGCCTGAGCCGGCTGATCAACACGTCTGCGTGAGGGTGATTGCCGCTTGCGCCGCGTTGGCCTAATGCTTGTACGTTATCGCACAAATGAATTCATACGTGCGATAACGTGCATGCATTCATTCAATGTTTTACAGCGACCTTTGCGCGTCTGAAAAGACGCGCGGCGCTGTAGGTACATTCGTACCCGATAGGCCACGAATCGCGCTTCGAAAAGGCGCAGGCGAGGACGCGCACTGTGTTTGTATCTTTTTTTCCCAGGCCCAAGTTGTTCCTTCTTTCAGCCATTCTATGGACTGCGGTCGCCATGGCGATCTGGTTTTCCGGTCTGGGAACATGGCAGCGAGGCCTCGACCTTTTCGGCTCCTACGTCCCCACACCGATTGAAGGCCAACGCCCGCCGTTTTTGACTGCCGAGAAAGCCTGGACCTACATCTACCTGCTTGTCTGCGGCGGTCTCTTCGCCTTCGCGTGGGCCTTCATCGAGCGCAACAAGTGGTATTGGTGGTCAGTGGCCGGCTCCACCGTCATTATCCTGTCCACCTATTTCAACGTCCAGATTTCGGTGATGATCAACGATTGGTACGGTGGTTTTTACGATCTGCTGCAGAAGGCGCTCGGAACGCCCGGCAGCGTCACGATCGGGGCGTTCAACGGCGAACTGGTGACCTTCCTGCTGATCGTGGTGCCTTATATCCTCTGGTTGGTGCTTCTGGGGTTCTTCACATCCCATTATGTGTTCCGCTGGCGCGCGGCGATGAATGATTACTACACCGTCCATTGGCCCAAACTGCGAACGGTGGAAGGTGCTGCCCAGCGTGTCCAGGAAGACACCATGCGCTTTGCGGGCATTGTCGAAGGTCTCGGCGTCTCGTTCATCCGGTCTGTGATGACGCTGATCGCTTTCCTGCCGTTGCTCTACACACTGTCCTCCAATGTTACCGAACTGCCGTTCCTTGGGTACGTCGACGGCTCCATGGTCTATGTGGCCCTCGTTTCGGCAGCTTTTGGCACGGTCCTGCTTGCGTTGGTCGGGGTCAAGCTGCCCGGCCTCGAGTTCAACAACCAGAAGGTCGAGGCGGCCTACCGCAAGGAACTCGTTTATGGCGAGGACAATGCAGATCGCGCCGAGCCCATCTCGGTCCGAGAGTTGTTCTCCAATGTTCGCAGGAATTATTTTCGCCTCTATTTTCACTATCTCTATTTCGATATTTTCCGCTGGGGCTACATCCAGGCATCGGTCGTCGTGCCGCTGTTTGCGCTCGGCCCGACCGTGGTGGCGGGAGCGATCACGCTCGGCCTCTTCCAGCAGATCAACAACGCCTTTGATCAGGTGGAAAACAGTTTCAAGTTTCTGGCAAACTCCTGGAAAACGGTCATCGAACTGATATCGATCTACAAGCGTCTCGCCGCCTTCGAATCCGTCATCGATGGAACGTCGGCGGCCGAAGTGCGGGCCGACGAAGTTCTCAAAACCGGGGCGTGAGGGAACGATTGGTCAGGCGGGTGAGCCGCGACAGGGCCTCGATGTGGCTCACGCAAGCCACGTCCGGTTTGCTGCAGGTTTCGGCAAGAAAGATTTCGAGCGCGTCCCAATAGGCACCGCCGTTCATCTCGACGAAATGAAACCCGAGTTGCAGGGGAACCCGGTCACCATCATATTGGCTGTCCAAGGCAGTGCGGAAGGCCGAAAGCGTCCGGTCGCGGAACGCGTCGCGGCGGTCCGGGGTTTCGATGCCCACCGAATGGCGGACAAAGAGATTGTAGTCCATGGCGATCACCGGTCGCGCCGTTGGGCCCTCGGGGATCATCGGCAGGGCGAAGCGGGCAACGCCGTCTTTGAGGACGGGTTCTGCCGGTCCGCGCGAGACAGTGCTCGCGTCATAGGCAAACCCTTTCGTCCTCAGCGCACCGGAGAGCCCATCGCCCGCCGACAGATAAGGTGCGCGGAAACCCTTGACGCCGTCGGCGGCGAATGCGGCCCAACCGGCGGGCTCCGCATCACCAAGGCCATTGGCTTTCCAGGCACCTGCAAGGGCTGCGTCGAACTGGGAAAATTCATCAAGCCAGTCGGTCTGAGACCAGGTGCCGCCATCAAAATGGCCGCATCCGTGATTGGCGATCTCGTGGCCCGCCTGGACCGCAGACCAGATATGGCCGAGGCGGATCGCCACATCGGCCCGGTCCGCGCCAAAGCCGACATTCGAGCGCCCCGCCTTTTCGCCCGGCGCACGGTAGGCGCTTCGATCTTCCTGGCTCATCAGAAAGGTGCAGGACAGAAAATAGGTAAACCGCGCGCCGGTGCGCTCGCCCATTTCCAGGCTTCGTTCCCACAGGCGGGTGTCATGGGCACCGTCAAAGGAGACAATGACCATCTGTGTCCGTCCGGGATCAGCCGCTCCCGCAGGCTCGGCCACAAGTGCCGCAATGGAGGCGAAAAAGAACGCCACAGCATGGCGCGTGACGGGAATTGGACGGGACAAGGCGGGCTCCGGTTCTGCGTCGGTTGAAGCGAAAGCCGGTTGCGCCCCGAATGCGGCACCGATAAGGACAGTGGTCAGACGTTTTGCCGCGTCGAGAATGCCTTTTCACGGCGAACGTGGAAGGCGAGTGGATTGAATTTGACATCTGTTCCCATTTTCAGAGCGTCTGAAACCAGATTTCAAATTCGTGAAATTCACTCAAAACATGACCTTGTTCACGGTTTTTCCGAGTCCGGCATGTGCCAAGAGGCGTCCGGCAACGGGATGCACATGTTGGAACAAGACCACGAAGGCTGCACACGGTGGCGTGACATGCGCGAGCCCGGGGAGATGGACATGATCTGGTTGATTTTGGGGCTCGTGGTTTTTCTGGGCGTTCACTCGTCGCGCATCGTGGCGCCGGGATTTCGCGACGCGCAGATCGCCGCCGGTGGGCTTGGCCGATGGAAGGGCATCTACGCACTCGTGTCGCTCGCCGGTATCGCCCTTCTCATCTGGGGATATGGCCAGGCGCGGCAGGACCCGGTTGTGTTCTGGGTGCCGCCGACCTGGACGGCGCATGTGGCCGCACTCCTGATGCTGCCGGCGATGATCCTGCTGGTGGCGTCGCAGCTTCCTGTGGGACGCATCAAGGCGGCCGTCAAGCATCCCATGCTGCTGGCAGTCAAGATCTGGGCGCTCGCCCATCTCCTGGTCAACGGCGATCTCGCATCGGTCCTGCTCTTTGGTGGCTTTCTCGCCTGGGCCGTCGTCGACCGCATCTCTGAGAAGAAGAGGCTGCTGGCGGGCATCACGCGCAATCCGACCGTCGTCGCGCCCGCCTCTGACATTATCGCCCTCATCGTCGGTGTCGGGCTCTATCTTGCCTTCGTCATCTTCCTGCACCGCTGGCTGTTCGGGGTCGCGCCCTTTGCCTCGCTCGCGGGGTAACACGTCTGAGTGAATGCGAGCGCGGCACCACGGGGAACTTTTCCCTTACAACTGGGCCAAAATCGGCTAGAAGGCCCAGCAAGAAGCGTCCTGAGCGGGCGTGCGAGAGGACCGGACATCCGGCGACAGACATGAGCGACGACAACACGACATTCATTCGCGAAGTCAACGAGGAAATGCGTTCGGATGCGGCCAAGGCCTTCTGGGCCCGTTTCCGGTATGTCATCATCGCTGGCGTGATCGCCATCGTTGCAGGCACCGCCGCCTTCAGGGGCTGGGAATACTGGCAGAAAACGACGGCCGCCAAATCCGGGGACGCTTTCCTGGCCGCGCTGGAACTCGCCCGTGACGGCAAGGCCGACGAGGCGTTGGCCGGCTTCAAGGATCTGGAGGCTACGGGCCATGGGTCTTATCCGGTTCTGGCACGCATGCGCGCCGCCACCGTCCTCGTCGACAAGGGTGACGCGGCTGCTGCCGCTTCTGCCTTCGCCTCGGTCTACAATGATGCCGGTGTTCCGATCGCCATCCGCGAGGCGTCACGGCTGCGGGCGGGTTACCTGCTCGTCGACGCCGGCAGTTACGACGATGTGTCGGCGGCTGTCGAAGTGCTTGCCGTGCCGGCAAATCCGGCTCGCCACTCCGCCCGCGAGGCGCTCGGCTTCTCAGCCTTCAAGGCGGGCGATCTGGCTCGCGCGGGCGAATGGTTCGAGGCCATCAGCGCCGACACCGAAGCACCTGCGGGCATATCGACCCGCGCCACCATCATGCTTGATCTTATCGCCGGGCGCGGCGCGGCGTCCTGATCGACCCGTTGCCGGACCGGCCCACAGTGCCCAGAGCGTCAGGACCGCCATGAGCTTCACCATCGCCATCGTCGGACGCCCCAATGTCGGCAAGTCGACCCTGTTCAACCGCCTCGCCGGGCGCAAACTCGCGCTGGTGGACGACACGCCGGGCGTCACCCGCGACCGCCGTCCAGGCGATGCGCGCCTTGTCGACCTGCGGTTCCGGATGATCGACACCGCCGGCCTCGAAGTCGCGGGGCCCGACACGCTGGAAGGCCGCATGCGCGCCCAGACCGAGGCGGCCATGGATGAAGCCGATCTGTCGCTCTTCGTCATCGACGCCAAGGAGGGCCTGACGCCCGCCGACGAACTGCTTGGCTCCATCCTGCGCAAGCGCGGCAAGCCGGTCGTGCTGGTGGCCAACAAGGCCGAAGCCAAGGGCGCGCAGTCCGGTCTTCTCGACGCCTGGCGGCTCGGCTTTGGCGAGCCTTGCGCAATTTCGGCCGAGCATGGCGGCGGCATGCTTGACCTGCGCGACGCCATTGTGGCGGTGGTGGGGGAAGAACGCGCGCTCGCCCACGAGAAGAAAGTGGCCGAGGAAGCGGTAACCGATGTCGATATCGATGTCACCGAAGGCGCTGAGGACGACGAAGGTCCCGCCTATGACGACACCAGACCCATGCGGGTGGCGATCGTGGGACGGCCCAATGCGGGCAAGTCGACCCTCATCAACCGTTTTCTGGGGCAAGACCGGATGCTCACAGGACCCGAGGCCGGCATCACCCGGGATTCCATTTCTGTCGACTGGGAGTGGCGCGGACGAAAGATCAAACTCTTCGATACCGCAGGCTTGCGCCGCAAGGCGCGGGTGCAGGAGAAACTCGAGAAACTCTCGGTGGCCGACGCGCTCAGGGCCATCCGCTTCGCCGAGGTTGTCGTCATCGTGCTCGACAGCACCATTCCCTTCGAAAAGCAGGACCTGCAGATCGCCGATCTCGTCGTCCGCGAGGGCCGTGCGCCGGTCATCGCCTTCAACAAATGGGATCTCGTAGAGGATCGTCAGGCGGAACTGGCGAGCCTTCGGGAAAAGACCGAGCGGCTTCTGCCCCAGATCCGCGGCATCCGCGCCGTACCCGTGGCCGGGCAGACCGGCGAGGGAACCGACCGTCTGATGGAAAACATCCTGTTCGCCCACCAGGTCTGGAACAAGCGGATATCCACCGCCAAGCTCAACCGTTGGCTCGACCATGTCCAGGGCCATCATCCGCCGCCCGCCGTCTCCGGCCGCCGACTGAAGCTCAAATACATGACCCAGGTGAAGGCGCGTCCGCCCGGGTTCATGATTTCCTGCACACGGCCCGAGGCGGTTCCGGAGACCTACACCCGCTATCTCACCAATGCACTGCGCGCCGATTTCGACATGCCGGGTGTGCCGCTGCGCGTGGTTTATCGGAGTGGCGACAATCCCTATGCGCCAAAGGATTCCAAGGCGCGGCGCATCCAGCCGAAGAAAGAGCGCGCACCCCAACGCGCCAAGCGCCGCGGTTAACCCTGTATCAAGGTTAATGCTTCATTCTGACCCGGTCTTGTTCAGATAAGTCCGAGTTCCGGAGTGGTGTTGTGCGTCAAAAGCGTAGCCTGCGTTTTCGCGGCCTTTCAATGATGAGCCGCCTGTCAGCACCCGTCATCTTCGGTGTCGCTGCCTTTCTTTCCACCCCCACCATCCTTGCGCCTGCCGACATGGCAGCCCTGATCGCCGGCAATGACGGCGCCCGGTGGAAAACCTCGTTCACGGCCTCGCCCGCGGGTTCGATCCAGGCTGCCGATCTCGCCTTCGCCGACCCGTTCCTCACCGCGTCCACCATCTCGGGTGCGGGCGTCACCCTGCCCAACGGCGACAAGATTGCCTTCACCGGAAAGATCGGCGCCCCCGACGCCCGCCCCGATTCCGAGCGCGTCACCCGAGCCCTCAAGAAGGGCCGCGTCCTTGCAGTGGAGGCCGCACAGCCGCCCAAGGATTTTTCCGCAGGCTCCGTGCTTGAGCGCCAGTCGAGCCTCATGCGCCCTCAGATGGATCTCAAGGATCCGATGCAATTTCTCAAGGACAGCATGAAAGGCAAGGAAATCGCCATCGCCTCGGCCTTTTACCGCAAGCGGGAGCGCAGCGTCTCCCCACAGGTTCCGGCGATGCTCGCGAGCCTGGTGACCAGCGACAATCCCGATATTCTGGCCACCGCCTATGCGCCGCCGCCGCCCGACTATTCCCGGCAATCGCCTTTCGCCTCGATCCTGCGCGAGGGCGACCGGCGCGGACGCTTCATCCCGCCCATCGATGAGACCGACCATGCCTGGGCCGGCACGGCCCTGCCGCCATCGACCTTCTCCGAAGCCGAGCAGCGCTGCCTTGCTGCAGGCATCTATTTCGAGGCGCGCGGCGAAAGCGTCAAAGGTCAGGCGGCGGTGGCGCAGGTGATCCTCAACCGCGTCCGCAACCCGACCTATCCCAACAGCATCTGCGGCGTGGTTTACCAGAACGACAGCTGGCGCAACCGATGCCAGTTCTCGTTTGCCTGCGACGGCATCAAGGACCGGGTGAACTCGCCCCGCCACTGGAGCATGGCCGAAGAGATTGCGCTCGCCACCACCGCTGGCAAGATCTGGCTCAAGGAAGTGGGATCGGCCACCCACTATCATGCGACCTATGTCCGCCCGCCCTGGGCGCGCAGCATGCGCAAGGTTGGCCGAATCGGCCTGCATGTTTTTTATGTGACTTATGGCGGCGGCTGGAGCTGAACCCACGGCGGGCCGCACCGGTCAGGCTGCGTGAGTCTGACGCAGTGCGGCAAGTTTTTTCGCCCTGCTCAGAACCGGGCCGGCGAACTTCGCAATATCACATTGAAAATATTGATAAAATTGATTGAGCCAGGCAGCCCCGGCGCGCCTTGACTATGGCGGAGGCTAAAACTATGTTGCGCCCGACTTCTAAACGGCCTTCGCGGCCGTCATCGGGATGTCAGGGGTGCGCAATCATGGGTGACGAGCGCAAGACTGGCGAACCGGCTGGGCCGGATACCGGTGACGGACGAGGGGAACGGGATACCGAAAGCCTGGAGGCACGCCGCCAGCGCCTGGACGCCGAACTTGCAGCGCGCCGCATGCCGGATGCGCCGGAGACCGAGCGATCCAGGGACGCGCGAGGGTTTGCGATGGCGATCAAGCTGTCGAGCGAATTCATCGCCGGCGTGGTCGTGGGGGCAATCATCGGATACCTGTTTGACCGGTTCACCGGCTCGCAGCCCTGGGGGATGATCATTTTCCTCATCCTCGGCTTCTGTGCTGGCGTTCTCAATTTGCTGCGCTCGACCGGCACCGTGACAATCCCGGAAGCGGGCGGGGAACCGGACGGCAGGCAGGACGCAAAAGACAGCCGGACAGACGGCAAATGACGTGGTCCGGCAGGTCCGGAGACTGAGAAAGAGGCTGAAGGTGGCGAACAATCCGATCGACCAGTTCAAGATCCATCCTATTGTCGATGTCAACATCGGCGGACTTGACCTGTCCTTTACCAATTCGTCACTGTTCATGGTGGCGACTGTCGCCGTCGCTTCCGCATTCCTTTACATGACCACGTCCAACCGCGGGCTCATTCCTTCGCGGCTGCAGTCCATTTCCGAGATGTCTTACGAATTTGTGGCCTCGATGCTGCGCGACGGAGCCGGATCGGCGGGGATGCGCTTCTTTCCGCTGGTCTTCTCGCTGTTCATGTTCGTTCTGGTGGCCAACCTCATCGGCATGTTTCCCTATTTTTTCACCGTGACCAGCCACATCATCGTGACCTTCGCACTTGCCATGCTGGTTGTCGGCACCGTGGTCGTCTACGGCTTCTGGAAGCACGGGCTGGGGTTTCTCAACCTCTTCGTGCCTTCGGGCATACCCCTCATCCTGATGCCGCTGGTGATTGCCATCGAGGTCATCTCGTTCCTGTCCCGTCCGATCAGCCTGTCAGTTCGTCTTTTCGCCAATATGCTCGCAGGCCACATCATGCTCAAGGTTTTCGCAGGCTTCATCGTGTCGCTCGGATCCATGGGTGCGCTCGGTGTGGCGGGTGCCATCCTTCCTTTGCTCATGACCGTTGCGCTCACCGGGCTCGAATTCCTCGTCGCCGTCCTTCAGGCTTATGTCTTTGCGGTGCTGACCTGCATGTACCTCAACGACGCCCTGCATCCCGGCCACTAGGACGTATCCACCGGCGGCTCGCGCCGTCATGATCACGTTGCATTCCATCCATTCCAAAGGAGATCAATCATGGACGCAGAAGCAGCAAGGTACATCGGAGCCGGTATCGCTTGCCTCGGCATGGGCGGCGCAGGCATCGGTCTCGGCAACATCTTCGGCAGTTACCTCGCCGGCGCATTGCGCAACCCGTCGGCAGCCAAAGGCCAGTTAAGCAATCTCATCTTCGGCTTCGCCGTGACGGAAGCTCTGGGCATCTTCTCGCTGCTCATTGCCCTGCTCGCCCTTTTCGGTTGAGCCTGGTGGACTGATCCTGCTGGCCACGCCGGTTTGCGGCGTGGCTGTACATTCTGGAGGCGTTCATGTTCGTGACCCCGGCTTTTGCCGAGACCACTCCCACCGAGGGGACCAACTCGGAAACCGGCACACCCGATGCCAATGCGGATGCCAATTTTCCGCCGTTTGATTCCTCCACCTATGCCTCGCAGCTGTTGTGGCTCGCCGTCACTTTCGGCCTGTTCTACATGTTCATGAACAGGGTGATCGTGCCGCGCATCGGCTCGATCCTCGAACATCGCCGCGACCGCATCGCCGACGACCTGAGCGAGGCCAACCGCCTCAAGGAAGAGGCGGACAACGCGATCGCCGCCTATGAACAGGAACTGGCGACGGCCCGCAAAAAGGCTGGTGAAATCGCCCAGACCGCGCGCGACAAGGCCAAGGTTTCAGCCGACGCCGAGCGCAGCGCCACCGAGGCAAGCCTTGCTGCCCGCATGGCCGAAGGTGAGGCCCGCATCGCCGATATCAAGGCCAAAGCGCTGGGCGACGTCGATGCCATTGCCGAGGAAACCGCCACTACTCTGGTCCAGCACCTGTTGGGCAGCGCCGTATCGAAGACCGAAGTTGCGGCCGCCATCCGCGCCGCGGCCGGCAAATAGGGGGAGGCCGTTTCCATGGACGCCACATTCTGGGCCCTCGTCGGCCTTGTCCTCTTTTTTGCCCTGATCGCCTATCTCAAGGTTCCCGGAATGATCACGGCGTCGCTCGACACACGCGCCGAGCAGATCCGGTCGGAACTCGAGCAGGCCAAGCGCCTGCGTGAGGATGCGCAGCAGCTCCTGGCCGAATATCAGCGCAAGCGCAAGGAAGCCGAGAGCGAAGCCGCCTCCATTCTGGCGACCGCTGAAAAGGAAGCAACCCAGCTCCGCGCGGAGGCGAAAGCCAAGACGGAGGACTATATTGTTCGCCGGACGGCGCTCGCCGAGCAGAAGATCCGTCAGGCCGAGACCGACGCGATCAACGAAGTGCGAGCGTCCGCCGTTGATCTCGCCATCGCAGCCGCCGAGCGCCTGCTCAGTGACAAGGTGGACGCCAAGGCTTCGGGCGAACTGTTCAAAGCTGCCGTCTCGGACGTGAAAACCCAACTCAACTGAACCTTGCGATCATCCTTGCGACATCTCTCCGATCATCCAAGGCGTCACTCTGATGGCATCCCTTCATGAAAAGCCGGATCTCTCAGGATCCGGCTTTTCTGATGGCATCACTTTCAAGACACGGGCAGCCCGCCGCCATGCGTTCCGAGGGCGTCAATCGGCTTCCGCACGCGGGTGCGGCCTTGGCTTGACAGCGCCGCGCAACTTTTGAAACGCGTGGTTGTCGCTGTGCAGCTTTTGATGATCGCATGTCCGGTCCGTTCAATAGAACTCTCTTGAACGCGGCATGCTTGACCGCGGGCCACCGATTGTTCAGGCAGGGCGTTCAGTCCCGCCGCAGCGGTCGAAAGCTCATCCGGTGCAAAGGGCAGGGGCCGAGCCGGGCAATCGCCGCGCGATGTTCGACCGTCGCGTAACCCATATGGCGGGAAAATCCATATCCGGAATAGACAATGTCAGCCCTGACCATCATGCGGTCTCTTATCACCTTGGCAACGATGGATGCGGCGGCAATGGAAAGACAGCGCGCGTCGCCCTTGACCAGCGCCCTTGCAGGCCACGCCAGGTTTGAAGGGACATCACGGCCGTCAACCAGCGCAAAGCGGGCGCGGTTTGGCAAAGCCTGAAAGGCGCGGCGCATGGCGGCAAGGCTCGCCAGCCGGATGTCAGTCCGGTCAATCTCTGCAGGCGAGCAGCTTGCCACGGCAACGTCGGCCCGGGCGACGATGTCCTCAAACAATCGTGCGCGCTCACGTGCCGTCAGCGCCTTGCTGTCGTTGAGGCCATCGGGAATCCTGTCAGGGTCCAAGATGACGGCTGCGGCCACCACGGGGCCTGCGAGCGGGCCGCGTCCGGCTTCGTCAAGGCCCGCGACCGGCCCGCAGCCCTCACCGATCAGGGCTGCTTCGAAGTGGAAATGCGGTCCCGGAGACTGAAACCCTACAAGCTCAGCGTTGGAAAACAGGGAATCGGGCGGGGTACGTGTCCTCATGCGGGGGAGGTTGCACACCCGCCCGATCCTCTGCAAGGCCCGGGCGGCGCGGCGGGATGCCGCTCGGACGGCCGGACAGCACGGCAACGGGACGGGACGTGCGGTCCGGAATGCGGTGGACGCCGAAATTCTGGCTTTGTTGCCTCGGAGGGATCACCCTGAAATCGGCACAACAAGGCTCAGGCCGGCGGCGCTGTCATGCATGTCGCGTTCAATCGGGTTCGATTGAACCGAACGCGCATGCATTCATTCAATGGTTTACAGCGGCATTCACGCATCCAATTGGATAAGCGGCGCTGTAAAGTTATTCCGGCGTTGTCAGAATCGCCGGAACAGCTCTGTCACCTTTTTTTGACGCAATTCCGGACGCGAAAGCGGCGCCACTTTCGCTGGAATTGCTCTAAAGCAGTGACAGCTGCAAGCCCCCGCTGCGGGGCGGGGTGAAGAGATCGGTTCTCAGCGGCGTCCGGCGCAGGGCGAGCCCCTGTTTCTTGGCAGCGATCTCGAACCGGCGCGCAATCTGCCAGGCATAGGGACCGGCACCGCGCATACGTTTGCCGAATTCGGCGTCATAGTCCTTTCCGCCCCGCATCGAACGCACGAGCGACATGACGTGCCGGTACCGGTCGGGGTAATGCCGGAGCAGCCAGTCGCGGAACAGCGGGCTCACCTCAAGCGGCAGCCGCAGCAGCACATAACCGGCCTGTTCCGCTCCGGCCGCCTTGGCCGAATCCAGGATCCGCTCGATCTCGTGGTCATTGAGGCCCGGTATGACCGGCGCAGCCATCACCGAGACCGGAATGCCCGCCTCCGACAGGGCGCGCATCGCCTCCAGCCGCCGCGTCGGTGTCGACGCTCGCGGCTCCATCGTCCGGGCGAGCCGCCGGTCGAGCGTCGTCACAGAAAGTGCCACGCGCACGAGACCGCGCGCCGCCATGCGCGAAAGAATATCGATGTCGCGCGTTACCAGGGCTGACTTGGTGACGATGCCGACCGGGTGGTTGGCGGCCTCCAGCACCTCGAGAAGCTGACGCATGATCCGCCATTCCCGCTCCACCGGCTGGTAGGGGTCGGTGTTCGTGCCAATGGCGATCGGCTGCACCTTGTAGCCGGGACGGGCGAGCTCGCGTTCAAGCAGCCGGGGCGCATCGGGCTTGGCAAACAGTTTGGTCTCGAAGTCGAGCCCCGCCGACAGTCCCATATAGCTGTGGCTCGGACGCGCAAAGCAATAGACGCAGCCATGTTCGCAGCCGCGATAGGGATTGATCGACCGGTCAAACGAGATATCCGGAGACTCGTTGCGGGTGATGATGGTCCGCGGCTTCTCCACCTGAACTTCGGTCTTGAACGGAGGCAAGTCTTCGAGGCTGTTCCAGCCGTCGTCGAAAACCTCCCGCGTCTTGAGCTCAAACCGGCCATTGAGGTTGAGGCCTGCGCCGCGACCGCGTGCCCGATCCGGATCGACCCGTAGGCCCTCAGCTGCTGCCAGCGCATTTGCTTCCGCAGCCGCAAGTCCGTGCTGGTAGGCGGAAGAAACGTGAGATGCAATCGTGGCCATGGCGGAAGTCGCTCCGGTTGGATCGGGGGGAGGCCGGTCTGTTTGCCTCCATGCATTTTTTCCTATCAGGCTAAAAAGAACAAAGCAAGAACAATTCTGCACGAACAATGCTGCGATGGCACCTCTGTCACTTCCCTCGGGCTTCAGCCGGTGTGCGGCGGCGCGGCTGCGAGAGGCATCAAGCCGGGTTGCGGCTGCTGGGGTGTTTGGCTTTGCAGGTCGATGGTGTAGATGTTGCCGATGATCACCGTGCTTATCGAATGCAAGAACCAGGAAAGCGCGCTTGCGGTGACGCTGTCGGCGCTCGTCGCCGGTGCCGTCGAGGGGCTCGTCGCCGACGTGGTTCTTCTTGATCGCGGGTCCTCGGACGGTTCGGCGGAACTGGCCGACGCGGCGGGCTGCCGGTTTCTTGCCGATCCCGATCTGCGCGAGGTCGTTCGCGCCGCCCGCGGCGACTGGCTGTTCCTGATCGAGCCCGGTGCGCGGCCGCTGATCGGCTGGATCGACCATCTCAGCCAGCACATGGCCGCAGGCAGGGGGCCAGCGCGGCTGTCGCCGTCGCGCCAATACCGGCTGCCCTTTTTGACCCGTATCAGCCGTCGCGCCTCGCCGCTCGAGCATGGTCTGTTGATTGCCAAACGCCAGGCGGTGGCCAATGCCCGCGCCGGCCAATCCCTTGACAGCCTCGCCCGTGGCCTCGGCATGGCCCGCCTCACATGCGAGATCGTGCCTGCATCGGTGCTCGCCTTCCGCTGAGACAGTTGCCGATAGTCGGCGTGGTGCACCACAGTACACGACGGTCAGGGTGAGAACGGGATGATGTGGATTCTGACAACGCCGGAATAGCCCTACAGCGCCGCGCATCCAATCGGATGCGTGAATGCCGCTGTAAACCATTGAATGAATGCATGTCGCGCACAAACGAATCCATTTGTGCGCGACAGGCATCAGAGCTATTCCGGCGGTGTCAGAATCGCCGGAATAGCTTTATCCTTTTGTTTTGACGCAATTCCGGACGCGAAAGCGGTGCCACTTTCGCTGCAATTACTCTAGAGCGTCCGCGTCGCCGCCACGAACCAGCCGGGATGCCGTGCGCCGATCAACCCGGCGGCCATCATCGCGCCGTTCATGTCACCATAGATGCCGAAACAGCTCGCGCCGGATCCTGACATCCGGGCCGCAAGCGCACCTGATTCGGTAATCCGCGCCAGACAATCTCCGATGGACGGCGCAAGTGCGCGCGCCGGCCGCTCAAGGTCGTTGCGGGTTTCGCTGAGCCATCTGGCGAGATCGACAGGGCCGGAAAAGGCGGGAATCGGTGGCAGTGGCGGGTTCTGGCGGTCGGTGAGCCTGCGGAACACCTCCCTTGTGCCGACTGCGACGCCCGGATTGACCAGAACCAGGGGGATACCTGAGAGGCCCGTGACCGGTTCCAGGCATTCGCCGATGCCGGTGGCCCGCGCCGCCCGTGAGGCCAGGCACATCGGTACGTCCGCGCCGAGCGTGAGCGCCAAAGCCGCAATCGGCGCGGTATCGGGCCGGAATCGCCAGTGTGCCAGGAGACAGCGCAACGTCGCCGCCGCATCCGCCGACCCGCCGCCGATGCCCGAAGCGACGGGCAGATTCTTGATGAGCTTCAGGGCGACTGGCGGCGCCGGATGGCCCATCCCGCGCAGAAACAGCCGCAAGCCATCCCGCGCCTGGATGCAAAGATTGTCGGCACTCTGCAGGCTCGGGAGCTGTCGGGCGAAGGGTCCGCTGAGAGTGAAGCGGTCCGTGTCCGCCGCTGCCGCCGTGACACTGTCTCCATGGGCGGTGAAGACGACGAGGCTGTCAATCAGATGATAGCCATCATCGCGCTTTCCGATGACTGACAGCGCAAGATTGATCTTGGCTGGCGCAGCTTCAATGACCGACACCGTCAGCCGCGGACGGCGGCCGCAGGACCGGACAGTCCGCCCGCATGGCGGATGGCGTCCTGCCCCTCGCCGGGACGTGGCTCGAGGTTGCCTTTCTGTTCGGACGGGGGCGAAGCCTTCGTCGGCGGCGCGGCAGGCGCCTTGATGTCGCCTGCGGTCGCAGGTTTGGGCGTCTCGGGCAGTCCTTCGCTGAGCTTGCGTTCGATCACCGGCCGCGCGTCGTCCTCGGGCTCGTTGCCAAGCGCCCGTTGCCACTGGAATCGCGCTTCCATCCGCCGGCCGACCTGCCAATAGGCGTCGCCCAGATGATCGTTGATCGTCGCATCGGCCGGCCGCAGTTCGATGGCGCGTTCCAGTTCGCGCACCGCCTCATCGTACTGCCCCAGCCGATAATGGGCCCAGCCGAGCGAATCGACGATATAGCCGTCATTGGGCCTGAGATCGACGGCGGCGCGGATCATCTCCATGCCTTCCTCAAGGTTGATGTTCATGTCGATCCAGGAATAGCCCAGATAGTTCATCACCTGCGGCTGATCGGGAAACAGTTGCAGCGCACGGCGGAAATTCGCCTCCGCTTTTGGCCATTGCTTGAGCCGCTCATAGGCGATGCCTGCCTGGAAGAACAGGTTCCAGTTGCCCCGGCTCGGCGCCGGACCGACAGCGGCGATGGCCTGGTCGTAGGTCTTTGCCATCTCCGCATAGTCCTTGTCCGAAGACAGCACGCTGCCATAGGCCAGATAACTGCGCACGTCCTTCCGATCAGCATCGATCAGCGATTTGAGATGAGCGCGCGCCTCGGCATTGCGCCCGAGGTCGGCCAGCGCCAGCCCAAGCTGGAGTTCCGACACCCGACGCATCGGCGATCCTGTTGGCACTGCCTGGTAGATCTTGATGGCCTCTTCCTGCTTGCCGAGCGTCTCCTTGATGCTGCCGAGCATCACCAGCGTCGCCGCATCCTTGGGGTCGAGCGCGCGGGCAAACTGGAGATAGAGCGCCACCGTTTCCTCCGAGCCTTCACGGTTGAGCGCGCTGCCGAGGGTGAACAGTGCCTGGGCGGCGCCCTGTTGTGCCGTCGCCACGGTGGACTCCGGTTTGATGCCCGCCTCGATCTGCTGGCGCAGCGCCGCCAGCGGCGCATAGCCCGGCGAAAAATCCTCCCCGGACGCAAGTGCGTCCAGCGCCTGTCGCTGATTGTCGGAACGCGCGTCAAGCGTGGCGAGCGCCATGACCGTCCGGATATAGGTGTCGGGCGCGGCCGAACCGGTTTCCTTGTCGGTCACGGAGGCGAGATAGGATTGGCGTGCCGCAGCCCGATCCCCCGATGCCTGGGCGAGCGCGCCTGCATGAAAGCGGGTGAAAACCGGATACCAGGGCGGGCCGTCGAGCGACGTGACGGCGGCCAGCGCCTCGGCGCTCTTGCCATCGCCATAATTCGCCCAGGCTTTGAGCAGCGTGTTCAAAAGCCGGTCGATCGGATTGGTGGTCTCGGGGTCGGTGAAGGTGATGGCCTTGCGGTATTCCCGTTTGCCGATGGCATCGACGGCAAGCGCAAGCTTGGCGACTTGCGCCACCGCAGGATCGCTCTTCATGGCCTTGGCGAGGTCCACGCCTTCGGCGAACTGGCCGTCGATGAACAGCGCCACCATAAGCCGCTGGCGAACCTCCGCATTGGTCGCGTCAAATTCGAGCGCCTTGCGGTAGAATTCGATCGCAGAGCCGGTGTCATTGTCCACATCCGCCGTACGCCCGGCGAGAAACGCACCCGCAAAGCCCAGGAATTTCGGTGCCGGCCCTTCCTCTGTGATTGCCTCGGTGGCGGCCTCCGCGCGCGCCACCGTCGGCGTGCCAGGCATCTGGGCCATCATCAACGCCGTGAGCGCCACGCCTGCCATCAACCGGACTGTCCTGAACTGCTGCATCAAAGAGGCCTCTGTTTCAAATTGTGCACTGCACCCAGCCATTGTCGCCCGCGTGTCACCAACGTGTCACCTGCATGTCGACGCCACAGCGATGATGCCCGCATCGACAATTGATGCCCACCATGGCTTTTTTGGCACCGTGCGGCAAGCGCGCCTCGAAAATCGGCGCACACGCCGTTCAACTGGCGCGGTTGATGCAAAAATCGATGATCTCGAGCAGCGCATCCTTCTCGGGTGTCTGCGGCAGCGGTGCCAGCGCATCGCAGGCGATCGAGCTGTAGAGTTCGGCACGCGCGATGGTGTCTTTCAGGCTGCCATATTTCGTGATCAGCCCCATGGCCTTCTCGAGCGCGCGGTCATCGTTCTGGCCTTTTTCGATGGAATCGCGCCAGAACTGCCGCTCTGCTTCCGTGCCGCGGCGGTAGGCCAGCACCACCGGCAGCGTGATCTTGCCTTCGCGGAAATCGTCCCCGACGTTCTTGCCGAGTTCCTTGGCAGAACCGCCGTAATCGAGCACATCGTCGACAAGCTGGAACGCGAGACCCAGATTGATGCCATAGGACTTGAGCGCATTGCGCTCTGCCTTGCTCGCCCCGGCGATGATCGGACCCACCTCGCAGGCCGCCGAAAACAGCGCCGCTGTCTTGGCCCGGATGACGCTGAGATAATCGTCCTCCGTGGTCTCCATGTTCTTGGCGACCGACAGCTGCAGCACTTCGCCCTCCGCGATCACTGCGGCCGCAGTGCTGAGCACATCAAGCGCATCAAGCGATCCCACGTCCACCATCATCCGGAAGGCCTGGCCCAGAAGGAAATCGCCCACCAGCACGCTGGCCTGGTTGCCCCATATCATCCGGGCCGTCGACCGGCCGCGCCTGAGGTCGCTTTCGTCCACGACATCGTCATGCAAGAGCGTAGCCGTGTGCATGAATTCAACCGATGTGGCGAGTTTCACATGGGCCTCGCCGTGATAGCCGAACAAGGTCGAGGCGGCCAGCGTCAGCATCGGCCGCAACCGCTTGCCGCCCGAATTGATCAGGTGTCTGGCCACTTCTGGAATAAGCTGGACGTCCGAACCGGCCTTTGACAGAATCAGTTGGTTGACCCGCTCCATGTCGCCGCGCGTCAGGTCGACGAGGGGCTTGACGGATGCCTGCCGGTTCTTGCCTTCTTCGAGGGAAATGACGACGCCCACTGCACCGGACTCCTGATTCACACCTGTCACTCTACTTTAAGGGGACGGGCATGGCCCGGCAAGCGGCGAATTGGCGCGCATTGGTGCGACACGACATGCCATGAAGGATGAAGATGCACGATCTGATTCGAACCAATGACCCGGTGTTGATTTCCTTCGTCGAGAGCCTGATGCGCGACGCGGGGATCGGCTGTTTCGTGGCTGATTCGGCCATGAGCGTGCTCGACGGTTCGATCGGGATCATCCCGCGCCGTATTCTCGTGGATGGCGACATGGCGGCCCAGGCCCGGCGCATCATCATCGACGCTGGCCTTGAGGCTGAACTCCGGCCCTGGCAAGACGGCGCGTGGCCGTGAGCGACCCGGCAGCGCCCCCGAGCGTGGCAGCCGAAGCCGATTTCTCCGTCGACGCCTTTCATTTTGGCCGCTTCACCTTGGTCCAGCCGGCTGTCTCCGGACACCGCGCCGGGATGGACGCGATGCTGCTTGCGGCCACCGTCGCCGACGGGGCCACGGGGTCCGTGGCCGATCTTGGTGCCGGCGCAGGCGCGGCTGGTCTGGCTGTCGCCGCCCGGGTCCCGGGCATCACGGTTACGCTTGTCGAGCGCGCCCCGGTGATGGTGGATTTCGCCCGTCGCACGCTTGCCCGTCGCGAGAATGCGCTGTTTGCCGGCCGTGCGAGTGTCATTGAGGCCGACGTGGCGCTCACCGGCGCTGCCCGGCGGGAAGCAGGCCTCGCCGACGACGCCCACGAGGTCGTCATCATGAACCCGCCCTTCAACGAGCGCCGCGACCGGCCTACGCCCGATGCGCTCAAAGCCGAGGCGCACGCCATGCAAGCCGATCTCTTCGACCGCTGGATTCGCACCGCCGGCGCGATCCTCAAACCGGGCGGGCAGCTCTCGGTCATCGCCCGGCCCCAGTCGATCGCCGAAATCCTTTTGGCCTGTGAGCGCCGCTTCGGCGGCGTCGAGATCACCCCGGTGCGACCGCGCTGCGGCGATGACGCAATCCGCATCCTGGTGACGGCCATCAAGGGCAGCCGCGCCCGGCTCGCCCTGCGCCAGGACATCGTCATCCACGATGGTCCCGGACACCGGTTCGCCCCGTTGATGGACGATCTCAACAACGGCCGGGCCGGTTGGCCCCGCCGCAGCCCCGCCCGGAGGCCGCGCTGATCGGCACGTCACGCGGCCATTGCATGTGGCGGAAGAATGCATACATCCCCATTTGAAATCACCAACCGAACAGGGCGCAGCCGCCGCGCCACGGAAAGCCATTATGCCATCGTTGAAATCCTTTCTTCCCGCCCGTTTCCGCAAGGACGAGACGGTCATCCCCGTGGTTCGCCTGCAGGGAACCATTCTGTCGGGTGGCGGACAATTTCGTCAGACGCTCAATCTCGCCAATGTCGCGCCGCTGCTCACCCGGGCATTTAACGAAAAGCAGGCCCCTGCGGTTGCCATCGTGGTCAATTCGCCTGGCGGCTCGCCGGTCCAGTCACGGCTCATCTACAAGCGCATCCGCGATCTGGCGGCGGAGAAGAACAAGAAGGTTCTGGTCTTCGTTGAAGATGTCGCAGCCTCCGGCGGCTACATGATCGCGGTGGCGGGAGACGAGATCTTCGCCGATCCGTCCTCCATTGTCGGCTCCATCGGCGTGGTGTCATCCAGTTTCGGCTTCCCGGCGCTGTTGGAGAAGATCGGCGTCGAGCGCCGCGTCTACACCGCCGGCCGCAACAAGGCGACGCTCGACCCTTTCAAGCCTGAAAATCCGGCGGATGTCGAACACCTGAAAAGCTTGCAGCTCGACGTTCACAAGGTCTTCATCGACATCGTCCAGGCCCGCCGGATGGGTCGGCTCAAGGACGATCCGGACCTCTTCACCGGCTTGTTCTGGAGTGGCGTTCGCGGCCTCGAGCTCGGTCTGGTCGATGCGCTCGGCGACTTGCGCGAAGTGCTGCGCGCCCGCTACGGTGACAAGGTCCGGCTCAAGCTCGCCAGCGCGCCCAAGGGCCTGTTCGGGCGCAGGCTCCCCGGTGCCTTGGTCGATGCTGCGGGCGCAGGTTTCGCCGCCGCCGCGTCTGAGGGCTTGAATGCGCTGGAAGACCGGGCATTATGGGCGCGGTACGGATTGTGACCGCCAAGCGGAGAGGACCCTGATGCCGCAACTCATTTTCCTTGCCGCCATCGGTGCCGTGGCCTGGTTCGGCTACAAGCGCCTTATTGCCGAGGCCGAGCGGGTCAGCGCCCGCATCCGTGCCGCCGAGAACGAGGCCCGCACAGGCGCGCAGGGCACGCTGATCGAGGATCCCGAAACCGGCGAATACCGGCTGAAGAAGCCGGAGGAGTGATCCCTGCCTTTGCTCCTGGATGCGCAGCCCTTGTGAGCTCCCACGCGCGCCCTTGACCCTCCTGCCCCTTCGTGGCACCTCTCCCGCCACTTTCGAAAGACCGCGCTTGTGGTCGGCTTTCCTTTGCGACCGGACGAGGCCCATGACCACGAACCTGCCCCCGCACATGCACCCGACGCGCTCGTTCCAGGGGCTGATCCTGGCTCTGCATCGCTACTGGGCGGAACAGGGCTGCGTGGTGCTGCAACCGTACGACATGGAGGTGGGTGCGGGCACCTTCCACCCGGCCACCACGCTGCGCGCGCTCGGGCCGAAACCGTGGAAAGCGGCCTATGTCCAGCCCTCGCGCCGCCCCAAGGACGGTCGCTATGGCGAAAACCCCAACCGGCTGCAGCATTATTACCAGTATCAGGTGATCTTGAAGCCCAATCCGCACAACCTCCAGGAACTGTATCTCGGCTCGCTCGCAGCCATCGGGATCGACCCGCTCCTGCACGACATCCGCTTTGTCGAGGACGATTGGGAAAGCCCGACGCTCGGCGCGTGGGGGCTTGGCTGGGAGTGCTGGTGCGATGGGATGGAGGTCTCCCAGTTCACCTATTTCCAACAGGTTTGCGGCATCGAATGCGCGCCGGTGGCGGGCGAATTGACCTATGGGCTCGAGCGCCTGGCCATGTATGTGCAGGGCGTCGACACTGTCTACGACCTCAATTTCAACGGGCAGGACGGCGACGAGAAGGTGACGTATGGCGACGTCTTCCTGCAGGCCGAGCAAGAATATTCGCGTTACAATTTCGAGTATGCTGACACCGCCATGCTGCTCAAGCATTTCGTCGATGCTGAAAAGGAATGCGAGGCGCTGCTCAACGCCGGCGCGCCGCAATCGCCGGGTGTGCTGCATCGCTGCGTGCTGCCCGCCTATGACCAATGCATCAAAGCGTCCCATGTCTTCAATCTGCTCGATGCGCGCGGCGTGATTTCGGTCACCGAGCGGCAAAGCTACATTTTCAAGGTCCGCAACCTGTCGCGCCAGTGCGGCGAGGCCTACCTGCTGACAGACGCTGGCGGGGCTGGAGCAAGAACGGAGGCCGCCTGATGCCCGACCTTCTCCTTGAATTGCGGTCCGAGGAAATCCCCGCGCGCCCCGCCTCCCGCAGCGCCACCGGCGCGAGGACGGCGAAAATCAAAACAAGCATATGCGGAGGCACTCTCTGATGCCCGACCTTCTCCTTGAATTGCGGTCCGAGGAAATCCCCGCGCGCATGCAGCGCAAGGCGGCGGGCGACCTCAAGAAACTCGTGACCGATGCGCTGGTCGAGGCAGGCCTGACCTATGAGATGGCGCGCGAACACTGGACGCCGCGCCGGCTCGTGCTTGATATTCGCAATCTCACCGCCCGTTCTGCCGACATCCGCGAGGAAATCAAGGGGCCTTCGGTCAGTGCGCCCGAACAGGCCATAGCGGGTTTCTTGCGTAAGGCAGGGCTTTCAGACATCTCGGAGGCGCACCGGCACGCCGACCCCAGGAAGGGCGATTTCTATGTTGCCCATATCGTCAAGCCGGGCAGGAAGGCTGATGAGATCATCGCGGGCGTCATGCCCGGCATCATCCGCAATTTCCCCTGGCCGAAATCCATGCGCTGGGGCAAGGCTTCGGCAAAGCCCGGCTCGCTCAGGTGGGTGCGGCCGCTGCAATCCATCATCTGCACCTTTGGTCCTGAAACCGAAGACCCCGTCGTCATTGGGTTTGAAGTCGACGGCATCGTCGCTGGCAACGTGACCTACGGCCATCGCTTTCATGCGCCAAAGGCCATTACGGTCCGCCGTTTTGACGATTATGTCGACAAGCTCGAGCGCGGCCGCGTCATCCTCGACGCCGAGCGCCGCAAGCAGATCATCCTCCAGGACGCCCGCAATCTCGCTTTCGCCTCCGGGCTCGACCTCGTGGAGGACGCGGGCCTGATCGAGGAGGTCGCGGGCCTGGTCGAATGGCCGGTGGTGCTGATGGGCGCGTTCGAGGAGGCCTATCTCGCAATCCCCGACGACGTTATTCGCCTCACCATCAAGACCAACCAGAAGTGCTTCGTCACACGCAAGCCGGACGGCGGATTGTCCAACCGGTTCATTCTTGTCGCCAACATCGAGGCGCGCGATGGCGGCCGCGAGATCGCCCACGGCAACGGCAAGGTAGTGCGCGCGCGGCTGTCGGACGCGCTCTATTTCTGGACCACCGATCAGGCCGATCTCCCCGATCTTGGCGCGCTTGCTTCGTCCGCCAAAAAGCTCGGGCTTAATCTCGAAAAGCCGCTCGACCAGCGCATGGCCCGGCTCGATCATCTCGGCGTGACCTTCCACGCCAAGCTCGGCACACAGGGCGAACGGGTGCAGCGGATCGCCAGATTGGCGGGTGAACTCGCCCCTCTGGTTGGTGCCGATCCGGGTCTCGCGGTCCGCGCCGCGTTGCTCGCCAAGGCCGATCTGCAGACCGAGATGGTCGGCGAATTCCCTGAACTGCAGGGTTTCATGGGCCGCACCTATGGGCACCTGCAGGGCGAACATGACAGCGTCGCACTGGCTTTGGAAGACCATTACAAGCCGCAAGGCCCCACTGACCGGGTGCCAACCGATCCCGTCGCCATCGCTGTGGCGCTCGCCGACAAGCTCGACACGCTGGTGGGCTTCTGGGCCATCAACGAGAAGCCGACCGGGTCGAAGGACCCGTACGCGCTCAGGCGTGCCGCGCTCGGGGTGGTCCGGATTCTGGTGGAGAATGGGGTAAGTTTGCGGTTGTCCGATGCTTTTCTGGCGGCCTCCAGTGCCATCGCACTTCGAAGCAGGGATGCAGCAGACACTTCGCCACGCAGTTCAGTCAAAACTGTAAACGCCGCCTTTGTCGACCCCGACCTCCTCGCCTTCTTCCACGATCGGCTCAAGGTCTATCTGCGTGATCAGGGCGCGCGGCATGACCTGATTGACGCCGTGCTCTCGGCATCGCCTGTCTCCCCCCGTGAGGGGGAGATGTCGTCGCAGCCGACAGAGGGAGGAAAGGCCGCCAACGACGACCTGTTGGACATCGTCCGCCGGGTTGAAGCGCTTGGCGCTTTCCTGTCCACCGAGGACGGCAAGAATCTGCTGGCGGGAACCAGGCGGGCCGCCAATATTCTCGCTGCCGAGGAGAAGAAGGGCACGGCCATCGCCACGGCGGTCGATCCCTCGCTTTTCGAGGTTGAAGCCGAGACAAATCTGTTCAACGCGGTGATCACCTCTCTGACGGAAGCGGCGCAAGCCATTGAAACTGCGCGCTATGGCGAGGCCATGGCCGCACTTGCGATGGTGCGTGAACCCGTTGATTCGTTCTTTGAAGCGGTGATGGTCAACGCCGAGGACGCCGCCGTCCGGTCAAACCGCCTGGCGCTGCTCGCCATGATCCGCCAAGCCACCGGAAAGATCGCCGATTTCGGCCGCATCGCTGGCTGAATCCATCAAACGCGAAAGCCAGCACCCCTGGAGGAGAGTGCTGGCTTCGAGCCGGGCGGGTGTGGGGTCCTGCCGGTCGCGCAGGGTCTCAGTTGAGCCTGAGGTCGAATTTGGAGGCGTCGAAGGCGGTTTCGGGTGCCACGACCATTGCTGCCGGTTCAGCGGCGAGCGCGGCCGTCGTTGCGCCCGGATCGATGGCCTGCCCGTTCTCGGAATCGGCGAGGTCGGGGGCGACGATCACCAGCGGATCCTCGATCACCGTCGTCATGGCTGCCGTCACCGGCCGCGCCGCGTCGATGGTCGCGGCCGTCGCGACAGCCGTGGCATCGGTCGAAGCGTCAGGCGCATCGGCCACCGCCGTCGCCGGTGTGGATCCTGTGTCGTAGAGCGCAAGGTCGGTCTGGCTCGGTGTGGTCATCATGGTGATCGGGGCACCGCCCAGAAGGTTCTCGGTTCGAAACATCCGGCGCTTGCCGTCGACTTCACGGAATTCGATGATCTGCGCACCAGGTGCCAGGTCTATGGCGTCGTTTTCCGCTTCAGCGGCAGCGCGCGCGCAGGCCTGGCAGCCGATTTCGGTGATGCTTGATTGCGGGTTCTGGGTCGGCTTGAACAGCTCGATCGAAGAGGCGTGCGCGGCCCCGGCAGACAGCGACACGGCGGCTGCGATGATGATCCTGCGCATGGTTCATACTCCCGTTTCATCCGGACTTCCCAAGATGTGCGGGCAACCTTAGCAGCCGGACGTTACGTTCCGGTTTGCCCGGATGGTAAAGATTTAGCTTTCCGAGCCGACTTCACGCGCGATCGCCTGCCAGCCGATATCGCGCCGGCAGAAGCCGCCCGGCCAGTCGATCGCGTCGACGCCGCGATAGGCGAGCGCCTGCGCCTCGGCCACGGTCGCGCCCAGTGCAGTGACATTGAGCACCCGGCCGCCCTGTGCCAGAAGCGCACCGTCCTTCATCGCGGTTCCGGCATGGAACACCTTGACGCCGAGCGCTTCGGCGTCTGGGATGCCAGCGATGACGGTGCCTTTCAGCGGCGTGCCGGGATAGCCCTCGGCCGCCATCACCACCGACAGTGCCGTCTCCTTGCGCCAGCGCGGCGAGAAACCGGCGAGCCCGCCATCAGCGGCAGCAATGAGCAGCGGCAGGATGTCGTCTTCAAGCCGCATCATCATCACCTGGCATTCCGGGTCGCCGAAACGGACATTGTATTCGATGAGTTTCGGACCATCGGGCCCGATCATCAGCCCGGCATAGAGCACGCCCGAGAACGGCGCGCCGAGCGTGGCCATGCCCGCCATCGTCGGGTCGATGATCTCTGCCATGGTGCGGGCAATAAGCTCATCGGTCATCACCGGAGCGGGCGAATAGGCACCCATGCCGCCGGTGTTCGGTCCGGTGTCGCCGTCGCCCACCCGCTTGTGATCCTGCGCCGTGGCCAGCGGCAAAGCGGTCCGTCCGTCGCAAAGACAGAAGAAGCTCGCTTCCTCCCCGGTGAGGAATTCCTCCACCACGACCTTTGCGCCTGCCGCGCCAAAAGCGCCCGCGAAGCAATCATCGATGGCCGCCAACGCCTCCTCGAGCGTCATGGCCACGGTCACGCCCTTGCCTGCGGCAAGTCCGTCGGCCTTGATGACAATCGGCGCGCCTTGTGCCCGTGCATAAGCTTTGGCCTCGGGTGCGGTGTCGAAGCGGCCGTAGCTGGCGGTGGGGATGTCAAAGCGGGCGCACAAGTCCTTGGTAAAGCCCTTCGAGCCTTCCAGGCGGGCGGCCGCCGCCGACGGGCCGAACACGCGCAAGCGGGCCTCGGCCAGCCGATCGGCGAGCCCGTCGACAAGCGGGGCTTCCGGTCCGATCACCACCAGGCCGATGGCCTGGAGATGGCAGAACCCGACGATGGCCGCAGGATCAGCGATGTCGAGCACGACCAGCGTCGCATGCTCGGCAATTCCGGGATTGCCGGGAGCGGCAAACAGGGTTCCAATCTGCGGCGAGGCGGCGATCTTCCAGGCCAGCGCATGCTCGCGTCCGCCCGATCCGATCAGCAGCACGTTCATCATGGACAGCTCCTCTTCCGACAGCCACCGGCAGGGTGCCGGTCTTCACCATTGGCGAGGGGGTACGAAGTGTCGGTCATGACGTCAAGGCGGCGATCGCCGATCCGGATTGAACGCGCACGATACCCACCGGAGGATTGCCGGTGGGAGGCTCGCGCGCAGACGGTTTGCCAGCCTGTGTGGAAACGCACAGCGCGCCGCAGTTCAGGCGGCTAGGTTCGCGTCATGGAACCGCCGAACCCAAGGAGACATCTTATGAAAACCGCTCTCATTTCGTTGCTCGTCGCCACCGCATCCTTCCTTGCTATCGCAATCACCCCCTCCACCGTCTCTGCCCAGCAGGCCTCATCGGCTGGTGGCAAGGGCGAGACCAGCTCGTCGTCTGACCGGGGCGGAGACCGCGGCGCAGATCGCGGCGGCCCTGCCGGCAGTGGTGGCGGTGTGCTTAACGCAGCCGTAGCCACCCATGGCAAATGCCTCGCCGGTGCCAGCTGCACCCCGCCCACCCGTAAGCCGCGCAAGATCAAGGTCATCGAGTCCAGCGACAACTGCGGCTGCAACGTCAAGGTCTTCCATGTCGGCGGCCGCACGACCGTCGTCAAGGATTGCTACAACGAAGACCTCAACACCAACCTGCCGCGCCTGTGCGAGCCGGACAAGCAGAAGTTTCTGCGCTGAGGTCCCCCGGTCATTCCGGGAGGTATGCCCCAAGCTTCCCGGATTGTGCGGCCAGGCTCCATGGAGCCTGGCCGTTTTCTTCACTAGCCCTGCGTCGTGCCGGAGAAACCGGGCCCCCCCCGGACCAGGCGTCAGTGATGTTTCCAGTGGTGCGATCCTGACAGACAGTTCCCATCTGTCAGGAAAAATCGCCCCACCAGATCAATAGCTTGTGGGCTGACTTTTCGAAACAGATGGGAACCATCTGTTTTTGTCAGACCACTAGGGGTGCGATCCTGAAAGACAGTTCCCTTCTGTCAGGAAAAATCGCCCCACCAGATCAATAGCTTGTGGGCTGACTTTTCGATACGGACGGGAACCATCTGTTTTTGTCAGACCACTAGTGGTTTGATTCCAACATTTGCATCCCGCTGCCGCATGCTCTTAAGTCCATGTCGGAATCAGAAAAACCACTAGCAAGTGTCTTATTCTGGTGGATTTTACGAATTTGACATCCGGCGTCGGTTACGACCCGAAGATGCGGACCAAATGTCAAATTCAATCCACTACATGGCCGCGCAGCCGATCGGATGCGTGAATGCCGCTGTAAAACATTGAATGAATGCATGTCGCGCACACATGACTCCATTTGTGCGCGACATGCATCAGCGCCTCCCGCTTGACCTTCCGCCGGGCGGCTGCCAGTTAGATCTCCATGACCGCTCCCGACTCTGAAACAGCACGCCTGTCCGGCCGGGTTGCCGATGCACC
>JBBQJA010000025.1:0-55657 GCA_038325465.1 Hyphomicrobiales bacterium
GTCGGTCAAGAATCGGCATGCAACGATGACGAACAGTGATGGATCACCTTCGAGGTCCACGGCGGCGATGCTGGCCGCATGACCTCCGCACGACGGGCCGCCTGCCACAGACCATTTGGCGCGATGAGATCAGGATTTGCGCTCGGGCTCCGCAGGCGGCGGCCTTCAACGGAGCGCCCGCCACACCGAATGTCGAGCCTGTCAGCGGGCCGTCGGTCTTTCGGTCAGGCTCTTCATTGCGCTGTCATTGATTGAAATGGCTTTTCTGCGGCATGCCAGAGCCCGGCAAACGCGCCCGGCGGTCGCTCAGGAAAGTGGTAAAGTCGTCGGCAGACATTGGCCGGGCGAAGTAATAGCCCTGCAGGCTGTCGCATCCCAGATCTCGCAGGATGTCAACATGGGCGGCGCTCTCCACCCCTTCTGCGCAGACCTCGATGCCTTGGGATTTGCCGATCTCGACGATGGAGCGCACCAGACGGCGCTGGGCATGGCTGTCGACGATGGGTTTGATGATCTGGCGGTCGATCTTGAGGCGGTTCGGATTGAGCCGGATCAGGCTCAGGATCGAGGCGTGACCAGAGCCGAAATCGTCGACGTCAATGGCGATGCCGAGTTCACGGATGGCGGCGATGTTGTCCGCCATGGCGTCGTCGCTTTCGTCGAGAAAAATCGATTCCAGCAGTTCGAAGGCGACACGCCCGGGTTGGATGGAAAGCGCGCGCAGGCTGGCCAGCAGGTTCCCGTCGCCCAGCCTGCGGGCGGAGACATTGACCGAAACGGTGGGGACGTGCAGGCCCTGCTCATCCCAACGGGCAAGATCGGCAAGCGCGGTCTCAAGCACGATGCCGTCGATGCGCCCGACGGCGTTGAGTTCCTCTGCCGCAGGCAGGAAGGCGTCGGGCGGCAAAAGCCCACGCTGGGGGTGGTGCCAGCGCACAAGCGCTTCCACACCCACGATCTCAAGCGTGCGGGCGTCGAACTGCGGCTGGTAGGCCGGAACGAACTCGCAGCGCTCAAGCCCGCTCAGGATGTCGTCTGCGCATTGCTTGGTAGCGATGATTGCCGCCTGCATCTCGTCGGTGAACCAGGCCGCGCCGTTCCGGCCGGCCCGCTTGGCCTTGTAGAGCGCGATGTCGGCATTGACGAGGAGCTGGCGCGGATTGACCTGGCCGCGGGCTTCGGCAATGCCGATGCTGGCACCGCTGCGGCATTCCTGTTTCTCCCAGACGAGAGGCCGACTGGCGCGGGCGATGATGCGCGCCACCAGGCGGTCGACGGCGGCGCGGCGCGGCGCGGGCGAGAGCACCACGACGAATTCGTCGCCACCGATCCGGGCCACCATATCGCCCTTGCGGACGCTCGAGCGCAACAGCCCGGCCATGTGGACGAGCATGGCGTCGCCGGCGGCATGACCGCGTGTGTCGTTGATCTGCTTGAAGCGGTCAAGATCGATGTGCAGAAGCGTGAGGCCGCCACGACCGCGACCGCCTGTGAGATGGCGCGACAGTTCGATATCAAGACAGCGGCGATTGGGAAGGCCGGTGAGCGAATCGTGCAGGGAGGCATGCTCCATGCGGGCGCGCGCCTGCTCGAGCGCCCGGCTGCGTTCCTCCGCCAACAGCTTGGCGCGTTCGAGCGCTGCGGCCCGCTCCACATCTGCGGTTATGTCCCAGTTGACGCCGATGAGCCGGACCCGGCCGTTGGTGTCGGTGGTGAAACTTGCCTGGCTGCGAACATGGCGGGGCTCGCCATTCGGGGTGATGATGCGGTATTCGGTTGCGTAGTCGCGAAGTGCGGCCATTGCATCGAGGCTATGTCTCACGGTGCGGTCGAAATCATCGGGGTGGACGAGCCTGCTCCAGGCATCGCTGGGCAGCGGTCTGAGCGCAGGGTCGACTCCGAAAATCTCGTAGGTGCGGGCGTCCCAGGTCGGCATCATGGTATCGGTCTCCGATTCCCAGATGCCGATGCCAGATGTGGAAACGGCCAGTTCGAGGTGACGGGAGAGTGCCGCGTAGTCGAGTTCGCGCTGTTTGATGGCGGTGATGTCGGTGTCGGTGCCGATGATGCGGCGCGGCCTGCCCCTGCCGTCCCATTCCACGCAGCGGCCGCGCGCCAGGATCCAGATCCAGCTTCCGTCGCGGTGGCGCTCCCGGTATTCATAGGCCACTTCGTCGATCTCGCCGGAATTCTGACGTCGGATCGTCTCCTCCACGCGCTCGATATCCTCGGGATGGATGACCTCGATCCAGTCCTGGTAATTGCCGTCGACGACCTCGTCCTCGGCAATGCCGCGCATGCGCTTCCATGTCGAGGAGAAGAACCAGGTGCCGTTCTCGGCATTGAAATCCCAGACCCCCTGCCCGGCACCTTCGAGCGCGAAGTTCCAGCGCTCGAGCGCTTCGGCGGCCGCTGCCTCCGCCTGCTTCTGCTTGTCGATGGTCGAGATCTGGGCCACAAAAGCTGGCTCACCGGGGCCCGCAGGTGCCAGCGCGGAGACCGAGCCGATGATCCAGACGACGGTTCCGTCCTTGCGCAGGTAACGGCGCTCGACGCTGACCGCCTGGCCACGGACGTCACTTGCCCTGACGAACGTCAGCCGTCCGAGCGGCCGGTCATCGGGATACAAAAGGATGACGAAAGGCCTGCCAAGCAGTTCCTCGCGGTGGTAGCCGAGAAGATCGCACAGACCGCGTCCGACATCGACAATCCGGTGATCGCTGTCGAGCAGCAGAAGGCCGCAAGATGCATTGCTGATAATACGAGACAGCGGGGCGTCGGCGCCGAGACCGCTCGGCGGATCATAGGCTTGCGAAGGATTCTGACGCCTGTCCATTGCACGCAATTTAGGGCGGGAAGGTTAAGCAATCCCTTTCAGGCGCAGGCATTTTTTATGCTATCAGGGCACAAAGTTCAGCGTGCTGTTGCCTGATAGAAAGGGTCCGAGCGGCCCAACCCTTCGGCAAGCGTTGCTCAGTTGCTCAGTAGCCCTCGATCTTGACGCCGTCCTGGCCGATCTGGACCTCGACACCGCTCGTGCGGCTTTCCTGATAATACTGGAAGGCAAAGAATCCTGCCAGCACGGCAAACAGGGCGATGACGGCATAGAGGCTGTTTCTGCTCATGTGGGGGTGTCCATTCAACGGCTGAAAAGGAGGCGAGGCCGAAGCGGCCAGCCAATCAAACGCGCGAACCGGCAAATGGTTCCTTCTCGGCGGTTTCTTTCTTTCAATCACCGAACAGCCCCGGACATTGTACCACTCGCACGGAAGAAGCACTTCGACGTAGCAGTTGTTTTTGGTCAAGATCAGGATTTGCAGGAAATCCTACAAGAAGTGCGTGATATTTCGCGAGAAAAGAATTGCTGGATAAAGGTCGTTTCGGCATTTCCGTTCGGACCAAACGCCCCATCGAAGCGAGGAATCGACAAGACACAGTGGGTCAAGATTGAAAGGGAGATTTACGACAAACGCATGGACGAACACGATTGCAGGCCAGAAAAGTTCAAAACTTCAAACTGACCCACGACCGACAGCCTTGCAATATCGACAAAACCGCGTATAAGCGCGCCTGTTCGAACACCCGGTCATCCGGCTGGTGGCTGAACGGAGGGTGATGCGCCTTATCGCGCCATCAGGGACGACAAGCGTCCCGGCCTCCCGTGTCTCCGCTCACGACCGTCTCGAAACACGTCTTTCTTGCCCGGCTCCTCAGCCGCCAGGACAAGTCGCTGGGGCTTTGCCGCCGGAACCGGGTGATGTGAAAAGCAAGAAAGGCAAGTCAATCATGGCTCTGTATGAACATGTATTCCTTGCCCGGCAGGATGTCTCCAGCCAGCAGGTCGAAGCCCTTGTGGACCAGTACAAGGGTGTGATCGAGGCAAACGGCGGCAAAGTCGGGCGTATTGAGCAGTGGGGCCTCAAGTCCCTCACCTACCGTATCAAGAAGAACCGGAAGGCGCATTATGCGCTGATGGACATTGATGCGCCGGCACCGGCGGTCAAGGAAATGGAACGCCAGATGGCGTTCAATGAAGATATCCTGCGCTTCATGACCGTCTCGGTGGATGCCCACGAGGAAGGTCAGTCGGCCATGCTGCAAAAGCGTGATCGTGACGACCGCCCCCGCGGCGACCGGGATGACCGTCCCCGCGGCGATCGTGATCGTGGCGACCGCGGTGATCGTGGAGACCGCGGCGATCGTGGCCCGCGCCGTCCGCGCGACGACCGCGAATAAGGAGAGCACACAATGGTCGACATCAGCCAGATCCCGACGCGCCGTCCTTTCCATCGCCGCCGCAAGACCTGCCCGTTCTCGGGTGCCAATGCGCCGAAGATCGATTACAAGGATGTGCGTCTGCTGCAGCGCTACATCTCCGAGCGTGGCAAGATCGTTCCGTCCCGCATCACCGCCGTGAGCCAGAAGAAGCAGCGCGAACTCGCAAAGGCGATCAAGCGCGCCCGTTTCCTCGGGCTCCTTCCCTACGTGCTCAAATAAGCCGGAACTTCGGGTCGGCGTCCGCGTCGGCCCGCTTCCCTCCGCCACGGGAGCGGTGGGAACCAACGCATGTGCCTTTATTCAGAGGGTTACAGCGACATCCACGCGTCTGAAAAGACGCGCGGCGCTGCAAGATGAAATCCCGGGTTGGGGCAAGGCGCGGAATGGTCCGCGACCGTCCCCTAACTGCCAGACCGGCAGGACAGCGAAACCATGATGGCAAACCACTTCACATCCGTGCTCGTTGGCCTGTTGGCAGGCCTTGCCGCCGCGCTGCTTCTGTTGAGCGCGGGCACGCCGTCGCAGGTGTCGGTTTTTCTGTTTGCCGCCGCCGCGCTGCCGGTAATAATTGCAGGCCTCGGCTGGTCCAATATCGCGTCCTCCGTGGCCGTCGGTGCCGCCTTCCTTTTGGTGGCGCTTCTCGCCAATCCGCTCGCCGCGCTGATGACGGCAGCAACCACACTGGTTCCTGCCGCCTGGATCTCCCATCTCGCCAACCTCGCCCGTCCGGCTGAGGAAATGGGCGGGGCGCCGGGTCAGCTCGCCTGGTATCCGCTCCCTGGAATTCTCCTCCATATCTGCGGGCTGGTCTGCCTCGGGCTCCTGGTCATGGGCTACGTGGTCGGCTACGGGCCGGATCTCGCAAGCCAGATGGTCGACCTGCTGGTCGAAACCATGCGCAGCCAGAACCCCGCCTATCAGCCGAGCGCTGAGGGCATTGCGCAGATGAAGATCTTTTTCACCCATGCGCTGCCCGCCGTACAAGGTGCATTGTGGGTGGCGATCCTGTTCACGGCGCTCTATGCCGGGCTCGCGGTGGTCCGGCTGTCGGGACGCCTCAAACGCCCCCGCGACGACTTGCCTGCGACATTGCGGTTGCCGCGGGCGTCCGTCATCGCATTCGCCGCAGGCCTCGGCCTGACGTTCCTCGGCGGCGTTCCGGCCCTTATCGGCTACGCCGTTGTCGGAACATTTGCCATGGGCTTCATCATGGCGGGCTTTGCCATTGTTCATGAGCGCACCCGCGGCAAACCCTGGCGCGGGCTCGCGCTGTGGCTGAGCTACATGTCGGTGATCTTCATCACGCTGCCGCTGTTTGTGTTTCTGTTTCTCGGGTTGGCCGACACCGCCAAGCGCGGCCAGCCCGGACCCAATGCCTCCACGCCCTAGTGGTGCGATCCTGACAGATAGTTCCCATCTGTCAGGACAAATCGCCCCACCAGATCAATAGCTTTTGGGCTGACTTTTCGAAACAGATAGGAATCATCTGTTTCGGTCAGACCACTGGACTTCAGACAACCGAAAAGGAATTCCAACATGCAAGTCATTCTCCTCGAGCGCGTCGCCAAACTCGGCCAGATGGGCGACACCGTGAAGGTCCGCGACGGTTTCGCGCGCAACTTCCTGCTGCCCCAAGGCAAGGCCCTGCGCGCCAATGCCGCCAACAAGTCCCGCTTCGAAGCCGAGCGCGCCGTGCTTGAAACCCGCAACCAGGAGCGCAAGTCCGAAGCCCAGCTCATCGCCGACCAGCTCGACGGCAAGCGCTTTGTGGTGGTCCGCTCGGCTGGCGAAACCGGCCAGCTCTACGGTTCGGTCGCAGCCCGTGACGTGGTCGCCGTGCTTGCTGACAACGGCTTCAACATCGGCCGCAATCAGGTCGACCTCAACACGCCGATCAAGACCATCGGTCTGCACAAGGTGGTGCTTGCGCTTCACGCCGACGTGGCGGCGAGGATCGAGTTCAACATCGCCCGCTCCGGCGACGAAGCCGAGCGCCAGGCCAAGGGCGAGAACCTCAATTCCGCCGACGCCATCTACGGCATCGACGAGGAAGAAGCCGCAGCCGCAGCGGAAGCCGCGGCGACCGATCCCGACTATCTTGACGAAGAGGAAGGCAGCTGAGCCCAGTCGGGTTCTGCGTCTTCGCGCCCGGACCGCAAGGCCCGGGCGTTTTTTTGACAGGACTTGCAAATTTGCAATGAGAGCAATTCCAGCGAAAGTGGCACCGCTTTCGCGTCCGGAATTGCGTCAAAACAAGAGTTTAGTGCTATTCTGGCGATTCTGGCCACGCCGGGATAGCTCTAAAGTCGATTTTTCGAATTTGACATCTGGCACCTTGGGCACCCTTTCAAGCCGTGCCAAAGCCCACTAGAACAGAGCGATGACCAACTCCGCCGCCGACCTTTCCCGCGAGGCGCTCGCCCAGCTGATGCATTTTTATGCGGATGCGGGCGTGGAGTGGCTGGTGGAAGATCTCCCCGTTGACCGTTTTGCCGAGACCGAACGGCTTGCAGCCGCCAAAATGGGCAATCGCGCCGCATTGGCCCGGGATGCCGCTCCGACACCCGGACGTCTGGGAGGCGAAGGCCGCGCCATCGGGCCAGCGCCCGAACGGTCAGCCCTGCCGTTGCGCGCGGACGCACCCCCGCCTCGGCCACCGCTTCAACCGCAACAGGCTTCCCGACTTACCATTCCCGACGAGGCGGCCTTTGCCGACGCCCGCGCGCTGGCAGCCGGGGCCTCCACGATTGCCGCGCTGCGCGCAGCACTCGATGGCTTCACCGGCTGCAATCTGCGCAACAGCGCCAAGTCGCTGGTGTTTGCCGATGGCAATCCGGAGGCGCCGGTGATGGTGATCGGCGAAGCGCCGGGCCGCGACGAGGATCTGCAGGGCCTGCCCTTCGTCGGCGGGGCCGGACAGTTGCTCGACCGGATGCTGAAAGCCATCGGTCTTGACCGTTCGGGCGTCTACATTACCACCATGGTCCCCTGGCGACCGCCGGGAAACCGCACGCCGGCACCCCATGAGATTGAGCTTTGCCGCCCCTTCATCGAACGGCATGTGGCGTTGGCGCAGCCGAAACTGCTCCTGCTCATGGGCAACGTGGCGACAAAGGCGCTTCTCAGAACCGACAAGGGCATTCTGTCGATCCGCGGCCGTTTCGTGGACTGCACGCTGAACGGTCAGGTCATCCCGGCGCTGCCGACGCTGGATCCGGCCTATCTCCTGCGCAATCCGGCTCAGAAGCGGCACAGCTGGGCTGACCTGCAGGTGCTCAAAGACCGGCTCGACGCTCTTTAAGGACAGACCAGAGTCCCGACAAGCAGACCGATCTGCGCAGGACTGCAATTGCGAGAAGGCGGCACGAGTCGCAATCGGGTTTGTCGCAATCAGGCTTGTCGCAATCGGGCCTTAACGGCTTGCATTCTCGTGGCATATTCGCCAGAAGCCCGGAAGCCGCAGTCTCCGTGGCGCCTGGACCCATCCATGAAAAGTACCATTGCCCCGGTCGCCGCGCTCCTGGTTTCCACGTTCTTCATGCTGATGGCCGGAGGATTGTCAGGCTATCTGATCCCGTTGCGCGCGGTGGCCGAGGGCTGGTCCACGCTCACCGTATCGCTGATCGCCACCAGCTATGCGGTGGCTTTCACGACAAGCTGTATTGTCACGCCGCGACTGGTGCGCCGGGTTGGCCATGTGCGGGTGTTCGGGGTGCTCACCACGCTGATGGCGATGTCGATGCTGCTGCACGCCCTCGTCGTCCACCCGGTCGCCTGGGTCATGATCCGGGCGATTGCGGGGTTCTCCATCGCCGGCGGCTATATGGTGGTGGAAAGCTGGCTCAACGAGAAGGTGACCAATGAGAGCCGGGGAGCGCTTTTCTCGGTCTATATGGTCGTCTCCATGGCCGCGCTCACTGCTGGCCAATTTGTCGTCCCGCTCGGCCCGGTCAGCGGCCCGACACTGTTCATGGTCTGCGCGCTTGTCTATTCGATGGCCATCGTGCCCACTGCGCTGTCGAGCGCGAGTTCGCCCAAGCCGCTCACAGAGGTGAAATTCGACGTGCGGCGGCTGTTCCGGCGCTCGCCGGCCGCTGTCGTCGGCACGTTCCTCGCGGGCTTCATCGCAAGCGCCTGGAACGGGCTCGCACCGCTTTACGCCTCACTCACGGGGCTGTCGACCCTGGAAGGCGCCTCGATGCTGGCGGCCGCGATGATCGGCGGTGCGATCTTCCAGTATCCGCTCGGGCGCGCGTCCGACCGGATGGACCGGCGGCGCGTGATGATCTTTGCAGGCTGTGTCGGCATTGCCACGTCGGCGGCGATCACGCTTGTGGGTGTGGAGAACCGCGCCACCTTCTTCATCGCCATGTTCCTTCTCGGGACAGTGCTGTTCCCGATCTATTCGCTCAACGTGGCGCACGCCAACGACCACGCCGAGGCACATGAATTCGTCGAAGTGTCGAGCGGTCTGATGTTGATCTATGGCGTGGGCACAATGGCAGGCCCGCTGTTTGCCGGGGCGGCGATCGATGTCTTCGGTCCAGCCGGGTTGTTTGCCACCATCGGCCTCGTTTTCCTGGCCTATGCGCTTTACACGGTGTGGCGCATGAGCCAGCGGGCCATGCCACCGATGGCGAGCCGCCCCGACTTCCAGGCCATTCTGCCAACCCCTGTCCAGACGCCGCAGACGGCTGATCTCGATCCGCGGTCAGACAGGTAAGGCATACCTTGCCAATCTCTCAGCCTTGCGGCGTAACGAGCTTCTTTTGCGCCTTGCGTTCAAGCCCAAGCCTGTGCTCGCGCAGGATGACAAAGATACCCGCGCCGACGACGATTCCGGTGCCGACCAGCATGGACCAGGTCGGAACATCCCCAAACACCACGTAGCCGATGGCGATGCCGAGAAGGATGGAGGTGTATTCGAACGGTGCGATGGTGGAAACGTCGGCATGGCGGTAGCTCTGGGTGAGCAGGATCTGGCCGAGACCGCCGCAGAAGCCTGCAAGCGCCATGAGGAGGAGTGTCCATCCATCCGGCACGATCCAGCCGAAGGGCAGTGTGGCGAGCGAGAGGATGGTGGCCGTGAGCGAGAAATAGAGCACGATGGTCTGGGTCTTCTCGGTCAGCACGAGCCGTCGAACCAGGATCATGGCGCAGGCACCGAGCGCGGCGGAGGCGAGCACGGCCAGCACGCCCAGCGTCTCTCCGGTGCCCATCGCAGAGCCACTGAACAGGCTCAGGCGCGGCCACGAGATGATGAGCACGCCGCAGAGCCCGACCATCACCGCCGTCCAGCGGTAGAAGCGGACCGTTTCGCCGAGCACCAGCGCTGCAAACACCACCGTCAACAGCGGCATGGCATAGCCGAGCGCGATTACGTCGGGCAGCGGCAGCAGCACGAGCCCATAGAAGCCGAAACCCATGGCAAAGACACCGACAAGGCCGCGCCGGACATGGGACAGCGGTTTTTCGGTGCGCCAGGCGTCCGTCAATTGTCCGCGCAGCGCAAGAAAAGCAAGAATCGGAACAATCGCAAAGCTTGACCGGAAAAACACGATCTGCCCGGCGGGCATGCCTTCGCCGGAGGCCTTGACCAGGGTCGACATGGCGACAAAGACTGACACGGAGACGATCTTGAGCAGGATTCCCGTCATCGGCGCGGAGGCAGAACCGCGCGTTCCGGCCAGTCCGTCAGTCGGCTTGGCCCCTGACGGGCGGAAAGTCTTGGAGTCGCATGTCATCTGGTGGCAGATCCGGCGGATGGAAAAGGCGGCCGCCCCAAAGGTCAGGCCGTCCGTGCGATTGATTACCCGCTTTACCGCCGCACGTCCAACCGGGCGCGCATCGGCCGCTGTAACTCTTTGAACAAGTGCATAAAGTCGGCCGGATGTCAGATCAACATTCGTTATCTGTCGGACGGTTCTGCTGATGAGACCGCGCGCGTCAAGCGCCCACCTTTAAGTGATTTCTATCCAACATTTGCATCGCGTTGCCGCATGCTCCCAAGCAAATGCTGCAATCAAAAAAACCACGAGGAAGTTTAGGATTCGAGTGGCGTTTCGGTCAGACCACTAGGTTTCAACGATACCTAGTGGTGCGATCCTGACAGATAGTTCCCATCTGTCAGGACAAATCGCCCCACCAGATCAATAGCTTGTGGGCTGACTTTTCGAAACAGATGGGAACCATCTGTTTCGGTCAGACCACTAGTTTGGACATCCGCATCCAATCGGAACGACGAATATTGCGGCCAAGGGTTTGAAATTGTATTGGACCGGACCAACGACAGGAAATCCTTGCGTACAGATCCAGTGGTCGATCACCGAAATCAGCAGGGTTGTCATCAACGCCAATTTGTTTATAGCATCAGTTGAACCATCGAAGAGTGCTCTCGGTTTGACAGGATATTTGCCCTTGCGAGCTTATCATGGTAATAAACTTAGACTGGCTTGGTTTACGCGGTAAAATAAAAAAGGACTGAACAAATTGATTTAAAATAATACAGATTTAGATACCAGCATCGAGAGGATATTTGATAAAAATTATCTCTCTGGTCTACTCCAAAATCCCGATGTTAGTCACGTGCAAATTGAGCGGATCAGCCATAATCTGCTGGCGGAGGCACTTAAAGATTCCGGGCGGGTGGCTGCCTACATTCGAAGCGTTCTTGAGGACTATGATGGTCCTGTCACGCCAATCGTCAATCGTGTTGCCATCCAGTTGCTCGATTCCATTTTCCGCAGTCCGGATTTCAAGGTGGCGGATTTCACTCCCATTGGCGACTGCATGGCTTGGATGGAGCAGCGTTTCGGCAAGATTCCGGCAGTGATATTGTTCTCAGGCGCGCAGGTCATGCTCCGCGGCGATCGCAAAGCCGCATTCGAAGCGTATCATGAGGCTGCAGAGGCAATCGGGGAAACCGGGCTTCCGCGGATCTATGTCGGTGCCTACAGCATCAGGCGCGATGGCAACAGCGACTGGGTCGGGGACGAGCCGAAGCGGCCCATATCCAGTGCCGCCTCGGTCACTTGGCGCAAGGATCCGCAGAGAAAATCGACCATTTGCGCCTATATGGCGGGCGACCAGAAGTATTTTCTCAAATTTGCCAGATTGATATACGAAAGTTTCCGCGCAGTGGATTCGACGAGCCAGATCCATTTTCACGTCGTCAACTGGTCAGTGGCATGTGTTGACGCGTTCGCCGGTGTGAACGATGACATGTTGTCATTCTCGTCAGAAGAGTATCGTTACGAGCGCGATTACTCCTATTTCGCCGTCGTTCGTTTCTTCAGGGCTCTGGAAATTCTGGAGAAGCTGCAAGTGCCGCTTTATGTAACTGATCTTGATAACAAATTCATTTCTTCGATGGAAAACATCGTTGCGGAACTGAGCGAATTTGATGCCGCTTTCAACAGTCGCGCCATTCAAAAAATGTTCCCGTGGTGGGGTCCGACAGCTTGGAACACCTATCTGAACTGCAACGAGAACGGCAAGCGGATTGCACACCTCATGCGCAACTATACGGGTGCGAGGTTCACGATCTACAACGTTGCCAAGACATGGTGGTTTGATCAGCTCATGCTCAACGAAGTCGAGACCCAGGCGAAGGCCGAGGGCCTGAAGCTTGGTTCCACGACGTCCCGGCGTTTCACCATCACCGATCCCCGACGCGACGCCGAGACGGCGGAAATGAAGAAAAAGGGCTAGCGACCTCTCGCAAAAGCCAAGGTCGCATCGTCGCGTGATCGGCGGTGAGACGGACGAGATGAACAGGGCAAGAACCTCGACATCTTTTTGGCAGGACGCACCAGTGGGCTGCGTCAGCCGTGCAGCGTCTTCCAGACCCGGTGCGGGGTTGCGGGCATATCGATATGGCGGATGCCCTTGAAGCGGTCGAGTGCGTCAATCACCGCATTCATCACCGCCGGGCAGGAGCCGATGGTGCCTGCTTCACCCGCGCCCTTGATGCCGAGCGCATTGGTTGTGGAGGGCACGTTCCGGGTCTCGAAGTCGAAGAACGGCACGTCGTCGGCGCGCGGCATGGTGTAGTCCATGAAACTCGCCGTCAGCAGCTGGCCGTCCTCAGAGTAGACAGCCGCCTCGCTCAGACACTGGCCGATGCCCTGCACCACCCCGCCATGGACCTGGCCCAAAAGCAGGATGGGATTTACGGTCACCCCGAAGTCGTCGACGATGGTGTAGCGAACGATCTCGGTCACCCCGGTCTCCGGGTCGATTTCGACTTCGCAGACATGCGTGCCGTTGGGATAGGTCGCCTCGTTCTGGACGATATCGGCCTCGCCCAGGCGATCGTCCCTGGTCTTGGCGGAGCGTGCAAGGTCGGCGAAAGTTACCATCCGGTCAGTCCCCACGATGCGGGCCAAGCCGTCGACAAGTTCGATGTCTGCGGCCGCTGCCTCAAGTTCGTCGGCGGCGAGCGTCTTCATCTTTTCGGCCAAAACCTCGGCCGCCGAGGCAACGGAGACGCCGCCCAGCGGGATCGAGCGCGAGCCGCCGGTTCCCCCGCCACTGGCGAGCTCGTCGGTGTCGCCCTGGTGTACGGCAATCTTGTCAAAATCGATACCGATCTTGTCGGCGATGAACTGGCTATAGGCCGTGGCATGGCCCTGGCCGTTGGTCTGGGTGCCGATATAGAGCGTGATCGACCCGTCGGGCATCAGCTCGACGCGGGCCGGCTCAGAGCCGGCAAAGGCGCAAGCCTCGACATAGACGGCTGTGCCAAGCCCGCGGATCCGGTCGCGCGAACGGGCTTCTTCGGCCCGCGCCTCAAAGTCCGCCGCATCGGCCTTTTCAAGCGCGCGGGTCATGTGGCCATCAAACTCGCCGACATCGTATCTGCGCCCGCCGGGAGTGAAATAGGGAAACTGCTCGGGCTTGATGAAGTTGGTCCGACGCAGGTCGGCAAGCGGTATGCCGGTGTCGCGCGCGCAGGCGTCCACCAGACGTTCGAGCAGGAAGGCAGCTTCCGGGCGGCCTGCACCGCGATAGGCATCAAGCGGCACCGTATGGGTGTAAACGCCGGTGACGGTGAGATCGAGATGGGCGATGTCATACACGCCGGTGGCCATGGAGGCACCAAGCACCGGGATAAAGGGGCCATATTGATGCAGGTAACCACCCATGTTGGCCAGGATGTCGATTTGCAGCCCAAGGAAGCGGCCTTCGCCATCCATGGCCATGGAGGCCGTCACGACGTTGTCGCGGCCATGGGCATCGGCGAGGAAATGCTCGGTGCGGTCGGACACCCATTTGACGGGGCGGCCAAGCTTTCGCGCGGCTTCGAGCGCCAGAGGATATTCGCGATAGTTGAAGGACTTGGTGCCAAAGCCGCCGCCGACATCGCGGGTGATGACGCGGAAATCATCCCGATCCATCCGGAAGACGTCGCGGGCCAGCGTGTTGCGGATGGAGTGGACGCCCTGGGAGCCGAGCGTGAGGGTGAATTTCTTCGCCTCAGCATCCCACTCGGCGATACAGGCGCGCGGCTCCATGTAATTGCAGACGAGGCGGTTGTTGATGAAGCGGATGGTGGTGACGTGTTCGGCCGTCGCGAAAGCTGCCGCAGTCGACGGCGCATCACCCAGCTTGTAGAGAAAGGCCTGGTTGCTGCCAAGATCGGGCCAGACCAGCGGACGGCCATCCTCAAGTGCGGTGGCGAGGTCGGCATGCGCCTCGCCCATGTCCCAGTCGATCTCGACAAGTTCGGAGGCTTCCTTGGCGGCCTCAAGCGTGTCGGCGACGATGAAGGCGACGGCGTCGCCCACATAGCGGACCTCCCCGCCGCAGAGCAACGGGACCGGCTTCATGGCGTGCTTCTTGCCGTCGGGCTGCTTGACCGGAGTCTGGCAGGCAACCGGGCCGAGATGGGCCACATCTTCCGCCGTCAGGATGCAATGCACGCCTGGAGCAGCACGCGCGGCTTCAAGGTCGACAAAGCGGAACGTGGCGGCCGCATAAGGCGAGCGCAGCACGAAGGCGCGCAATTCCCCTTCGATCCGGGTGTCATCGGTAAAGGCGCCCTCGCCTTTGATCAGCTTGAGATCTTCCTTGCGCAGCGCAGATGCGCCCACTCCGAATTTCGGTGTCGCGATGTTCATTGGATATCCCGGTGGAGTGCGTGCAAGCGCCTTGGCGGCGCAATGTTCCCCTATTTAAGCCGGAATGCCGGAATGTCGAGAGGGATCGACGCGCCGGGCGGGCGGGCGGCCATGTTCCGGTGTTAATCATATTGCGATAGAGGTTGTGCTTTGTCGGCGATTCGCCGGCTGCGACGGATACAGCAGGACATTTGATGCGCACGGACACCGGACAGGTCTTTCACCTCAAGAACTACAAGCCGACCGATTTCGTCGTCGAGCGGATCGACCTCACATTCGAGCTTGATCCGGTTGCTACGCTGGTGGTCAGCCGGGTCATCCTGCAGCGCCGCGCGGGCGTGGCGGAGGATGCGCCGCTGGTGCTCGACGGAGACGAGCTGACGCTGGAGGGGTTGCAACTCGACGGCGAGGACCTCGACCATGCGCTTTTCACGGCCACACCCGATCGCCTGACCATCCACCGCCTTCCCGCCACCGCTCCCTTCGAGATCACCGTGACCACGCGGATTGCGCCGGAAGCCAACACCAAACTTTCCGGCCTCTATCGCACCAAAGGCGTCTACTGTACCCAGTGCGAGGCCGAAGGCTTCCGCCGGATCACCTATTTCCAGGACCGTCCCGACGTTCTGGCCGTCTACACCGTGACGGTCATCGCCCGGAAAGACGAGGCGCCGCTTCTGTTGTCAAACGGCAACTATCTCGGCGGCGGAAATTATGACGAAGGGCGGCATTTTGCCACCTGGTTTGACCCCCATCCCAAGCCTGCCTATCTGTTTGCGCTGGTAGCGGGCGACCTCGGCGTCATCGAGGACAGCTTTACCACCCTGAGCGGCCGCCAGGTGGCGCTGCGGATTTACGTGGAGCACGGCAAGGAACTGCGGGCCACCTATGCCATGGACGTGCTCAAGCGCTCGATGCGCTGGGATGAGGAGGTCTATGGTCGGGAGTACGACCTCGACATCTTCATGATCGTGGCTGTCTCGGACTTCAACATGGGCGCCATGGAGAACAAGGGGCTCAATGTCTTCAATGACAAGTATGTGCTGGCCGATCCGGAGACGGCGACGGATGCCGACTATGCAAATATCGAGATCATCGTCGCCCACGAATATTTCCACAACTGGACAGGCAACCGCATCACCTGCCGGGACTGGTTCCAGCTTTGCCTGAAGGAAGGGCTGACAGTCTACCGCGACCATTGTTTTGCGGCCGACCAGCGGTCCGCGCCGGTCAAGCGGATCTCCGAGATCCGGGTGCTCAAAGCCCACCAGTTCCCCGAGGACGCCGGACCGCTCGCCCATCCAGTGCGCCCGGCGAGCTACCGCGAGATCAACAATTTCTACACCGCGACCGTCTATGAGAAGGGTTCGGAAGTGGTCGGCATGATCCGCACCATCCTGGGCAGGGAAGCTTTCCGAAAGGGTATGGATCTCTATTTTGACCGCCACGACGGCGAGGCCGTCACGATCGAAGACTTTCTGGCCTGCTTCGCCGAAGTCAGCGGGCGCGACCTCACCCAGTTTGCGCTCTGGTACAGCCAGGCGGGCACACCCTCGGTCTCGGTTTCGACCGTCTGGAACGAGGCGACATCGGTCTTCTCGGTCACGATGGAACAGACGCTGGCACCGACACCCGGCCAGAGCCGCAAGCAGGTCATGCATCTCCCGCTCGCCTACGGACTCATTCTGGAGGATGGCGGCGAACATGTCGGCACTCCGAGAAGCGGAGAGGCCCGCGACGGCGTTCTCCACCTCACCAAGCGCAAGCAGACCTTCACCTTCGAGGGCGTGCCGTCACGACCGGTGCTGTCGATCAACCGGGGGTTCTCCGCCCCTGTCACCATCGCCATGGAGCAGAGTGCGGCCGATCTCGCCCACATCGCCCGGCATGACACGGACGGCGTCGCCCGCTGGCAGGCGCTCAACGACCATGCGACCCTCCATCTCGTGGCGGCTGCACGATTTACCCGCGATGGTCGGCCGGCACCCGATGGGAAGGAATTGGCCGACATTCTGGTGGCGACTGCCGCCGACGAAAGCCTCGAGCAGGCATTCCGCGCTCAGGCGCTGTCCCTGCCCGCCGAATCCGACATTGCCAGGGAGATCGGCTCCAATATTGATCCCGATTCCATCCGCAGTGCGCGCGAAACCGTGCTTGCGGAGGTTGCCAGAGCGGGGCGCGACGTCTTTGGCCGTCTCGCCGAGAAAATGCCAGAGGTTCCGTACTCGCCCGACGCCTTGAGTGCCGGTGCGCGTGCGCTTTCGGGGGTGGCGCTGTCCTATGTCTGCCTTGCTGAGGGGTCGCCACAGCGCGCCAAAACCGTTTTTGACGGTGCCGACAACATGACTGTGATGACCCAGGCTCTGCAGGTGCTTGCCCACCAGTTTCCGGAGGCGGAAGAAACAACTGAGGCGCTCGCCACGTTTGAGAGCCGGTTTGAGGACAATCCGCTGGTCATGGACAAGTGGTTTGCGATCCAGGCGATGGCACCAGGTGCGGCGACGCTTGACCGGGTCAAGGCGCTCATGGACAGCCCGCATTTCGACCGGCAGAACCCAAATCGCATGCGCGCCCTGATCGGTTCCTTCACGTCGGGCAATCCCACCGGGTTCAATCGCGCCGACGGTGCCGGCTTTCGGCTGCTTTGCGAGGAGGTGCTGGCCATCGACCAGCGCAATCCGCAACTTGCCGCACGGCTCCTGACAGCAATGCGCTCATGGAGGGCGCTGGAACCAGGTCGTCAGGAGCAGGCGCGCCTCGCCCTGGTCGCGGTCAGCGGCGTAGCCGAGCTGTCGACAGACGTCCGCGACATCGTCGAACGAACTCTGGCCGGCTGACAGATCACCAGGCTGGTGGGCCGACGGCTATCGTAACTTGTGGACGATGGCCGCACAGGATTGACGGCTGGTTATGCGGGTGATTTGCCCTGCGGCCCGGGAAGAGACGGTGCGGACTGGCTGGAGCGCGAACAGAATCCAGTTTTATTTGAGCAATCTCAAATAGTTAAAAAACTCTGACAATTGCCGCTGGACAACCCGAATCACCTTTGATTCAGTGAGTCAGATTCGGACATGCGGAACTCCGAATTCCAACGGGATCGGGCAGAACACATGGCGGATGCGCAGCGGATACCTGCGGCCGAAGGGTCGCTTGACGCCAAAAATCAGGATCAGAAACACATCGGAGTCATGCAACCGCGCGAACGCGCGATGTCGGGCCATGCAAAGCTTTTCGCAAAGCCAGCCTATGAAAGGCTGATGGGTGCCGAAACTTACCTCAAACGCTCCATTCCGATTCTCATCGTCGCCTTTCTGGTCGTCGTGGCTGCGGCGCGCCTCATGAACATGCTTGAAGGCCATGCGCGTTCGCAGCAGGCGGCCGAACAGGTCACCGCGCTGACGCTGGCGGCTGCAGATGCGGCGCTCGAAGCCGATCCCGTTCCGATGCTGCAGAAGAAACGCCGGGACGTCGAAACCCGCCTGGATGCCGTCCTTGGGTCATTGCGCGACGATGCCGGCCGCTCGGTCCTGATCGTCGACGCCGACGGCCGTATCTTCGCCGCAACCGCCAGCGGCACCCAGTTTGTTGGAGCCCGCCTCGATGTTTTCCTGCCTGACTGGTCGCCGCTCGCCCTGTTTGCGGAGCGGGCTGGCGTGCAGGAAATCAGCTTCGACAACAAGCCGGCGCTCGCGGCACTGTCGCGTCTCGACAACGGCACCGGCTCGATACTGGTGCTCACGCCCATCGCCGAGATGACGGAGGCATGGCGGCAATCGGTCTCGGTGAACGCCACCTTGTTCATCGCCACCTCGGCGATCCTGCTCGTCATCCTCTACGCCTATTTCAGCCAGGCGGGCCGGGCGCGCGAAGCCGACGAGATCTATCTGGAATCCCACCGCCGGGTCGACATGGCGCTGTCACGCGGCCGATGCGGGTTGTGGGACTGGGACATGGCGCGCGGGCGGCTCTACTGGTCCCGGTCCATGTACGCGATGCTGGGGCTCAGACCCCGCGACAGCGTGATCTCCTTCGGCGAGGCGTCCAATCTGATCCACCCCGATGACGGAGACCTCTACGAGATCGCCCAGCAGGTCGCCCGCGGCGATATCAAGCAGGTGGACCACCTGTTCCGAATGCGCCATGCGGAGGGTCACTATGTCTGGATGCGCGCCCGTGCGCAGGTGGTCGATCCCTCATCGGCCCACACCCATCTCATCGGCATCGCCATGGACGTGACCGAACAGCACCGGCTCCAGCAGCGCACCGCGGAAGCCGATCAGCGGCTCTTTGACGCCATCGAAAGCACGTCGGAAGCCTTCGTCCTGTGGGACAAATATGACCGGCTGGTGCTCTGGAACAAGCACTATCAGGCCATCCATGGTCTGTCCGACGATGTGCTGGCACCGGGGACGAACCGGGATGTGGTGGAGGCAGCGGCAACCCGGCCAGTGGTAGAGCGGCGGCTGGCCACGCCGTTTGCCAACGGCAATGCGCAGACCTTCGAGGTGCAGCTGGCCGATGGCCGATGGCTGCAGATCAACGAACGCAGCACGCGCGATGGTGGCCAGGTGTCGGTGGGCACCGACATCACCCAGCTCAAGCGCAATCAGGAACGCTTGCGGGATTCGGAAAAGCGCCTGATGGCGACCATCGGCGATTTGTCGATGAGCCAGGCCGAGCTCAAGCGCAAGGCCAACGAGCTCTCGGCGCTCAACCTCGACTACCAGCTCGAGAAGGAACGGGCCGAAGCCGCCAATCTCGCCAAATCCGAATTCCTCGCCAATATGAGCCATGAGCTGAGAACGCCGCTCAACGCCATCATCGGTTTCTCGGAAATCCTGCAGACACGGATGTTCGGCCCGCTGGGCTCGGAGAAATACGAGGAATATTCCGACGATATCCACGACAGCGGCATCCATCTTCTGGGCGTCATCAACGACATTCTCGACATGTCCAAGATCGAAGCCGGACAGATGAAACTCGATCGGGAAACCGTCGACCTTGCGCCGTTGCTCGAAGAGACGATGCGGCTCATATCCATGCAGGCGGAAAAGAAGTCGATCACCGTCGAGCAACGGATCTCGCAGAGCCTGTCGATCCAGGCCGACCGTCGCGCGATGAAGCAGATCTTGCTTAATCTGTTGTCGAACGCGGTCAAGTTCACCAGGCCGGAAGGGCGGATTTCGGTAAGGGCGCGCAAGACCTCCTGCGCGGTGACACTGACCATTGAGGATACCGGAATCGGCATTCCGAAATCTGCCATGAAGAAGATCGGCCAACCCTTCGAGCAGGTGCAGAACCAGTTCTCGAAATCGAAGGGGGGCTCGGGCCTCGGGCTCGCGATCTCGCGCAGCCTGGCGGAACTCCATGGCGGGGCGATGAAGATCCGCTCGATGGAAGGCGTCGGCACCATCGTCAGCGTCCGCATTCCGCTCACCTGCCTTGAGAGCGAGAGCGTCGCCGCGTGACCAAGCGCACGGCTGCGGGCGGACACGACTTGCAGCGCCGCGCGTCTTTTCAGACGCGCGATTTACGCTGTACCCCTTTGAATGACTGCATGTACGTTTCGTTCAATCGACCCCGATTGAACGCGACATGCATTATCGATTTCCGTGGCGGCCGCGATGGCCACCACCCATGCCGTGGTGACCCCCGCCTGTCATGTCGCGCATGATTTCTCGGCCGCGGCGGAATTCGTCAGGCGAGATCGAACCGTCATTGTCAGCGTCAAGCAGAGCGAAGCGCTTCTGCTGGCGGTCACGGATTTCGGCCACGGTGATCTTGCCGTCACCGTCGACGTCGAAGTTTCGGCGAATCATCTGAGCCATGCGCTCCTTGCGTCGCGCCTCCATGGCCGCCATGATTTCGTCAGTGGACAGTTCACCATCGCCATTGGCGTCCGACGCCAGAATGTCGCCCATCCGGCCTTCCGAGAACTCGTCGAGCGAAACGGCTCCCGAATCGTCGGTGTCGAAGCGGTCGAGCATGCGCGGCATGTCCCGACCGCCGCGCCCCGGCTCTTCCTGGGCCGTGGCCGGAGTTGCGCAAACAAGGGCCGCAAGGCCTGCGAGTGTGGTCAGTTTGAATGTCATGTCTTTCTCCTGTGCATCAAGTGTCACCCCCGATGCGGGAAAGGCGGCGGCGAGGCTTCCCATGGCCCCATCCCCGCCCACGTTCACCCGTCCTCGCCTTTCGGTTCGGAGCGGGCATTCTTCATCACCTGGCGGAACAGGTGTCTGATCCGCCGCGACGTGGTTTTCAGGTCGGCTTCAAGCGCCTTGATGTCGGGCGCCTCGCCTGCACGGGCGACGAGGTCGATCAGTCCGGCGGGCGCCTGTTTGGGGTCGAAGGGACCGTCGATACACAGGCGAACGATTTGCGCCTGGTTCGACCATAGCGCCAACGCCCGGCGCAATTCCTCGGTCTCGCCGGACCCGATCAGATCAGGACCCAGCCTGGCCAGAACATCATCTGTGCCTGAGCAGTCGCCGTGAAGGTCTCCGCCCGCTGGTCGCCAGCCACCGGCGCGCGCCTTGAGCGATAAAAACTGGGCCACAAACTCGATGTCGATCAGACCGCCGGGAACCAGCTTCCCGTCCCAGATGTCACGTGGCGGCTTTTCCTTGTCGACAAGGTCGCGCATCTCCACGAGATCGGTGACCAGCCGCGCCTCGTCGCACGGGGCGGCCAGCACAGCGTCGATGACACCGCGCACCTGGGTGCCCAGGCCTTCGTGGCCAGCAACCGGCCGCGCACGGGTCAACGCCATGTGCTCCCAGGTCCAGGCCTCTTCGGCCTGATACTTGCGGAAGGCGGAGACGGATGTCGCCACCGGCCCCTTGTTGCCCGATGGCCGCAGCCGCAGATCGACCTCGTAGAGAATGCCCTCTGCGGTCGGCGCGGACAAGGCCGCCACCAATCGCTGGGTCAGCCGTGTGTAATAGCGGACAGGGTCGAGCGGCTTGGCACCGTCGGAGTCCTCGGCGCTGGCGGGGTGGTCGTAGATCAGGATGATGTCGATGTCAGAGCCTGCGGTGAGTTCGCGGCTTCCAAGCTTGCCCATGCCAAGGACGACGACGCGCCCGCCCAACACGCGGCCATGGGCGGCCGCCATCTCGTCCTCCACCGCCTTCAATGCTGCGCCGATGATCAGGTCAGCGAGATCGGCGAAGGCCTCTCCGGCCCGGGTGCCGGTGATCGTGCCGGTCAGGAGGCGGACGCCGATCAGGAATTTCTGCTCGAGCGCCACAATACGCAACCGGTCGAGAGTGTCTTCGTAGGCGCGCGCGCCTTCAAGAAAACTGTCGATGCGCTCGCTGAGATAGGCGCGCGTCGGCAACTCGGCCATCAGCGCGGGATCGAGCATGCCATCAAAGACGTGGGGCTTGCGGGCGATGAGCTCGGCAAGCCGGGGTGCGGCTGCCATGATGGTCACCATCAGCGACAAAAGCGCCTTGTTGTTGCCGAGAAGCGAGAAGAGCTGGATGCCTGCCGGCAGGCCGGAGATGAAGGCGTCAAACCGCAGAAGCGCGTCGTCTGCGCGATTGGTCGCCCCGAAAACCCTGAGCAGTTCCGGCGTGAGTTCGGTCAGCCGCTCCCGCGCCTCCACCGATTGGGTTGCGCGGTAGCGGCCGTAGTGCCACGTGCGGATGATGCGGGCGATGTCGGAGGGCCGCTGGAAACCAAGCTCCGAAAGGGTTCTCAGCGTTCCCGGATCGTCGTCTTCACCGGTAAAGACGAGATTGCCGCTCTTGACTGACAAACCCTGTTCCTTTTCGAACAGGCCCGCGTAGCAGCGCTCGACATCTTCGAGCCGCCCCACCAGCGTGCGACCGAAATCAGCGGTCGTTTCCTCCCCCATCATGCGGGCGATGCGGAGCAGTTCGGGTTCCGTCTCGGGCAGCGTATGGTTCTGCTCGTCGCGCACCATCTGGATTCGGTGTTCGACGTCGCGAAGATACCAGTAGCTTTCGGCGAGCATTCGCGCGGTCGCCGGATCGATCCAGCGCGCCCGCGCCAGCGCCACCAGCATGTCGTCGGTGCGGCGCTTTCTCAGTTGCGGCATGCGGCCGCCGGCAATGAGCTGCTGGGTCTGGACGAAGAATTCGATTTCCCGGATGCCACCGCGGCCGAGCTTGACATTGTGGCCCTTGACCGCGATGTCGCCGAAACCGCGATGGGCATGGATCTGGCGCTTGATCGAATGGATGTCGGCGATGGCCGCATAATCGAGATACTTGCGGAAGACGAAAGGCGTCAGTTCTGTGAGAAACCGTTGACCTGCGGCAATATCGCCGGCCACCGCGCGCGCCTTGATATAGGCGGCGCGTTCCCAGTTTTGCCCACGGCTTTCATAGTAGTTGAGCGCTGCCTCGACCGGAAAGGCGAGCGGCGTGGAGCCTGGATCTGGCCTGAGCCGCAGGTCGGTGCGGAACACGTAGCCATCGCCGGTGCGCTCCTGCATGATCCGCACCAGCCGGCGCACCAGGCGGGTGAAGGTCTCGGTCGCCGTGTCGGGATCTCTGAGCGGTGCCCGGTCTGGATCGAAGAAAACGACAATATCGATGTCAGATGAAAAGTTCAGCTCACCTGCACCGTGCTTGCCCATGGCGAGCACGATGAGACCCGATCCCCCGCCAGGATTTTCCGGATCGGAAAGGGTGAGCTTGCCAGCCACGTGGGCGTCTGCGAGCAGGAAATCGAAGGCGGCCGAGAGGCTCGCATCGGCAAGCGCGGTCAGCCCCGTCGTGGTGTCCTTGGCGGTGATGCGGCGGGCGAGATCGTTGAGCGCCAGGGTAAGGGACACACGACGCTTGGCCTTTCGAAGCGCCGCCATCAGCCCAGCCTCTGTCTGCGGAGCCCCTTGCGCGCCGCGCCAGGCAGTGCGGGCCGAGGCGATGGCGTCCTCCACCACGTCGGAACACGGACGTGCAAGGGCATCCGCCAGCGCTGCGGGATCCACCACCACGGTGTCGTGGAGGTAGGGAGACAGCGACAGCGCAGCTGCGAGAAAACCGCGGACCGGATTGTCGGAGGCCAGGACATCGGCGATGGCCGAATGGTCGGCGGCATGCGCCCTCAGGTCGGCGAGTGCCGCTTTGGCGGCTGCAGCAGACTGCGGCCGGATCGGCGAGGATGCCAATCCTGAGAGCCCGCCGCCTTCGGGCGGAGGTGGAGATGCCGCCAACCGTTTGAGGCGCGGTGGTGTCATGCTCCCCCCGGAAGATGGATGGTGGCGGTCAGCCCGGGCATGGCGCTGTTGTGAGCCTCGGTGGCGGACAGCTCAAGCCAACCACTGTGAAGATGTGCCACCGCGTCAACCAGGCTGAGTCCGAGCCCGGTGCCGGGCTTGGTACGGCTGGCGTCAAGCCGGACGAAGCGCTTGACCACGTCCTCCCGCCGACTTTCGGGAATTCCGGGCCCGTTATCAGAGACCGACAGCTCAACGCCGCCTGGCCCGCCGGTCACCTTGACCACGATCGTCGCAGGATCGCCGCCGTCCACATATTTGATCGCGTTGTCGATGAGATTGGAAAGCGACTGGGCGAGCAGTTCGCGATTTCCTTTCACCTTGACCCCGGCGGCGATCTCGTGTGTGAGCAGGACGCCCGCCTCCTCGGCAAGTGGCTCGTAGAGTTCGGTGGCATCGCAGGCGAGCCGCGACAGGTCGACCTCGCTCATTTCCGCCACCATGGATCCCGCCTCCACCCGGCTGATCATCAGAAGCGCATTGAAGGTCCCGATGAGTTGGTCGCTTTCCGCAATCATCTCTTCCAGTGTCTTGCGATAGCCGCCTTCATCGTGCTTTCCGACCAGCGCCGCTTCAGCGCGATTGCGCAGACGGGTGAGCGGAGTTTTTAGGTCATGGGCGATGTTGTCGGAAACCTGGCGAAGACCTTCATTGAGCTTGCCGATCCGGTCCAGCATCGAGTTCAGCGACAGACTCAGTCGGTCAAATTCGTCACCCGAGCCGCCCATCGGCAGCCGCTGCGACAGGTCCCCCGCCATGATCTTCTTGCTCGCCTCCGACAGGTGATCAATGCGCTTGAGCGCGCGGCGTCCAACGAAATACCAGATCGCCACCGCGCCCACGAACATGATGGCGAGCGCCAGCACCAGCGCCTGGCGGACGAGGCCACGGATCTGTTCTGGCTCGCCGATGTCGCGGCCGACGAGCAGCCGCATTCCGTTGGGGAGGAAAATGATCTGGGCGAGAGCGAAATGCTCGCCTTCGTTGGCGTCGCCGAAGCGCTGATACTTGAAGGGAACGGTGGTCCAGCCTTCCGCGTCGATCACCCCTGGCTGAATGGCGGCGACATTGCCGGCGATGATGTCGCCCGCAGGTGCTGCGATGATATAAAGATTGGCACCCGGACGGCGCGACCGACGGTCGATGACGCGCACCAGGCCCGCCACGCCCGCGCCGCGATAGACAGTAGAAATGGCGCGCAATTCACCCGCCACCGAGCGCTGGGTCTCCTCCCTCAGCATGCGGTCCGACAGTGCGGTCACATAGAAGACCAGCGCCACCGCACAGATGGCGAAAAGAACCAGATACAGCGCCGACAGCCTGACGGCCGTGGTGCCCAGCAAGGCGCGAACCCGCCCCATGGCGGCTCAACCCTCAGCTTTCATCATGTAGCCGGCACCCCGAATCGTCCTGAGCAATGGCTCTCCGAAATCCTTCTCGATCTTTGCGCGCAGCCTCGAAACATGCACGTCGATGACGTTGGTCTGCGGGTCGAAATGATAGTCCCAGACATGCTCAAGCAGCATCGTGCGGGTGACCACCTGGCCTGCATTCTTCATGAGGTATTCGAGCAGGCGGTATTCCCGCGGCTGCAGCGGAATCGGCTGGCCTGCACGGCGAACCTCGTGGCTCAGCCGGTCAAGTTCGAGGTCGCCGACCCGGTAGACGGTTTCGGTGTCGCGCCCGCCCTTGCGGCGACCGAGGATCTCGACGCGGGCCAGCAATTCTGAAAAAGCATAAGGTTTGGTGAGATAGTCGTCGCCGCCGGCGCGCAGGCCAGTCACGCGATCGTCAACCTGGCCCAGCGCCGACAGGATCAGCGCGGGCGTGTCATCGCCCTTGGCCCGCAGGCTCGAGATGATCGACAACCCGTCCCGCTTTGGCAGCATGCGGTCAACCACGAGCACGCCATAGCTGTTCTCGGAGGCGAGAAAATAACCCGAATCGCCGTCGCTGGCATGGTCGACGGTGATGCCAGCCTCGCGGAATGCCTTCGACAGGTAGGCCGCGGTCTCCAGATCGTCTTCGATGATGAGAATCTTCATGTGAGCAGTCTTACCGGGTTTGTCCCTGGGCTCACAAGCCTGCCGCTCGGCCACGCATCGGGCGGTATCAAGCATGGGGGGCATCAGTTGCGTCCTTTCGCTTGCGGCACGTCGCGTTCAATCGGCCTCTGTCGAGAACTACGCACATCCAACCATTCAAAGTGTAGAGCGCCCGAATGGGCGACAGCGGGCCGATGGGGCGACCCGCTGTCTCGGCCAATGGGATTGCCGGTCGGGGGGCGACAGATCGTTCGACCGGTTCACCAGAGCCGTTCTTATGAAAACGCCTCTGCCCGCTGCCGCTGGCAGGCTCGGATCGAGGCGGGCAGACGAGGGCGGCCAGACGTCGTCCTTCAACGCCTGGCCGCCCGTCTCGGTCCTCAGCCCTTGTCGATGGGCAAGGCGACGAAGCGCGACCGGTTCTCGTTTTCAACCTGGAACAGGGCAGCCTTGCGGCCATCCTTGGCAGCGGCATCAATGATGCTGACGATGTCGCTCGCGCTCTTCACGTCGGTGTTGTTGACCGCCAGAATCACGTCACCCGCTTGAATGCCGCGCTCTTCAGCGGCACTCCCGCTCGCAACATCAGTCACGACGAGGCCTTTGCCGTCGTCGGCGGGAACGACGGTCAGACCGAAGTTGTCGAGCGTTTCATCGGCTGCAGGCGCGTTCGGCGTCTCCGGCGCATCCGGCGTCGCGGCAGCGGTTTCTACCGGCAACACGCCGAGATCGACCTTGACGGACTCGCTCTTGCCGTCGCGCCACACGGTGATGTCCACCGTCTGGCCGGGTGTGTAGGCGGCAATCTTGCGGGCAAGGTCGCGCGGATCCTTGATGGTTTCGCCTTCCACAGCGGTCACCACGTCGCCAGCCTTGATGCCGGCCTTGGCAGCAGGCGCATTCGCCTGCGGTTCAGTCACCAGCGCACCTGAAGCGGCGGCGAGCCCGACCGAGTCGGCGATATCGGATGTCACCGGCTGGATCTGCACGCCGAGCCAGCCGCGTTCGACCGAGCCCGATTTGATCAGGTCAGCAACAACGGAGCGTGCGGAAGAGGCCGGGATGGCGAAAGCGATGCCGACATTGCCGCCCGAGGGCGAGAAGATGGCGGTGTTCACGCCAATCACTTCACCCGACAAGTTGAAGGTCGGACCGCCCGAGTTGCCACGGTTGACGGCCGCATCCACCTGGATGAAGTCGTCATAGGGTCCAGCGCCGATGTCGCGGCCGCGGGCCGAGACAATCCCGGCCGTCACCGATCCGCCAAGCCCGAAGGGGTTGCCGACGGCGACGACCCAGTCGCCAACCCGCACCTTTGTGTCATCGGCGAAGCCGACATAGGTGAACTTGCGGCTGCCGTCGACCTTGAGCACGGCAAGATCGGTGCGCGTGTCGCGGCCCACCATCTTGGCGTCAAGCTCGGTCCCGTCGTTCATGATGATGGTGAAGGCAGCACCGTCTTCGACCACGTGATTGTTGGTGACCAGATAGCCGTCTTCAGAGATGAAGAAACCCGAGCCCTGGCTCACCGGACGGACCCGGCCTGGGCGGTCGCCGCCTGGGCTGCGCGGACTACGCTCGGCGCGTGGGCCGTCCTGCTCGCCACCGAAGCCGCGGTTGAACTGATCGAAAAACCGCTTCATCGGGTGGTCGTCGGGAAGGTCTTCCAAACCGCGGCCGTTGAAGTCGAAATTGAAGGCGCCCTCGTCGGAAACCGGCTTGACTTCGGCCTGCACTCGCACGGAGACGACGGCCGGGGAGACCGCATCGACGACATCGGCGAAACTTGGCGCGGCGGGGGCCTCGACACGCACGGCATCGGCCAGCGCGGAGGTCGTGACGGCCGGAATGCCGGTGGCGAACATGGCGGCGGCAAGGCCAGCGATTGCAGTTGTGGTCAGGAGCCGCCGGGGGGAAGTGCGGAACAACTTGGGCATTTCAATCCTCTTTCATGGGTTCAGCCGGAAGTCCGGCTTCACCAAAAGAGATAGCGCGCGCCCCGTTACGGCAACCTTTCCGGATGATTAAACCTTTGTAATGTTGGGAACTCGCAATGCGCACAAAAGAGCCCGGATTGGGAGGCTTGCGCTCCCCCTCATCGCAAAGCGGAGACGAAGCTCGCGGAACCCGCCCGGCAGGATTGCCGCAGTCCTGATCTGGACGCCCAACCCCGAAGCGTCAGGGGCTCACTCTCTGCTCTTGAGCACCTTGGCGAGTTCCGCCTGTTCGTCGGAAGAGAGACCGCCCCCGGCTGCGTCCGCCTTGGCTGTTCGCCCGCGGCTGTTGACGGCCATGGCGGCCACCCCGGCCATGAATATCAAGAGCGGAGTGCCCCAGAGCAGCAGCGTCTGGGGCGATATCCTTGGCTTGAGCAACACAAACTCGCCGTAACGCGACACCACATAGTCGATCACCGCCTCGTCGCTGTCCCCCTTGACCAGACGGTCGCGCACCAGAAGTCGCAGGTCGCGGGCCAGTTCGGCATTGGAATCATCGATGGACTGGTTTTGGCAGACCAGACACCGAAGTCCGGCTGAGAGAGCACGCGCGCGGTGTTCGAGTGCGGGGTCGTCAAGCACCTCGCCCGGCGTGATTGCGAGCACGGGTACCGCCAGAAGGAGCATCAGTCCGCCAGTGAGAGCAAAACGGCGCATCACGCCCCCGCCCCCGCCGCCACCTGGGGCCCGCTGCGGGCGCGCGCCTTGTTGGGCGCGCCGATTCGCAACCGCCGGTCTGACAGCGACAGTACACCGCCGATCACCATCAGCACCGTGCCGTACCAGATGAAGGTGATCCAGGATTTCCACCAGATGCGCACCACAATGCCACCGTTGGGTTCAGGATCGCCCAAAGCGACGTAGAGTTGGCTCGCACCGAAGGTCAAGATACCCGCCTCCGTCGTCGGCATCCGGCGCGCCGGATAGAAGCGCTTGGCAGAGGCTATGCGCGCCACTTCCACGCCGCCGCTGCGCACCGAGAATTCACCAGCCTGGGCGGTGAAATTGGGACCCGACACATCTCGCATACCGTCGAAATGGAGCTCGTAGCCTCCTGCACTGGCGGTGTCACCCGGTTTCATCGCCACCACGGTCTCCGTCGAGAACACGCTTGAGGCGACCACGCCAATCACGGTCACGCCGAGGCCCGCATGGGCGAGCGCCGAGCCGAAAGCCGAGCGCGGCAGGCCGATGAAGCGGCTCCAGATGACCGATACAGGTGCCCGGCCAAGGCCTGCGCGTCCGGCAAGATCGGTGGCCGCACCGAGGATGACGAAGACGCCCATGGCAAGGCCAAGGCCCGCCAGGACTGGCGCGCCGGTCTGGGTATAGACGACGGCGAGGGCGACCAGCAGCGATACGCCGACCGCCATATAGAGCCGCTGTGCTGCGCCCAGAAGGTCTGCACGCTTCCAGGCCAGAAGTGGCCCGAAAGGAACGGCAAGCAGCAACGGCACCATCAACGGGCCGAAGGTCAGATTGAAGAACGGAGCGCCGACGGAAATTTTGTCTCCCGTTATTGCTTCAAGCACCAAGGGATAAAGCGTGCCGATGAGCACGGTTGCGGCGGCGGTGGTCAGGAACAGGTTGTTGAGCACCAGCGCACCCTCGCGCGACACCGGCGCGAACATGCCGCCAGCTTTCAGCGTTCCCACCCGAAGCCCGAACAAGGCGAGCGCACCGCCGATGAAAAACACCAGGATGGCAAGGATGAACACGCCGCGCTCGGGATCGGTCGCAAACGCATGCACCGAGGTAAGGACGCCCGAGCGCACCAGGAAGGCACCCAGCAGCGAAAGGGAGAAGGTCAGGATCGCGAGCAGAACCGTCCAGATCTTGAGCGCCTCGCGCTTTTCCATCACCAGAGCCGAATGCAAAAGTGCAGTGCCTGCAAGCCAGGGCATGAACGAGGCATTCTCCACCGGATCCCAGAACCACCAGCCTCCCCAACCGAGTTCGTAATAGGCCCAGTAGGAGCCCATCGCGATGCCCGCAGTGAGGAAAGCCCAGGCAGCAAGCGTCCAGGGCCGTACCCAGCGCGCCCAAGCGGCATCAATGCGGCCCTCGATCAGCGCCGCAATGGCGAAGGAAAACGAAATCGAGAAGCCCACATAGCCGAGATAGAGCAGCGGCGGATGAATGGCCAGGCCAATGTCCTGCAGGAGCGGGTTGAGATCATTGCCCTCCGCCGGCGCAGGGAATGCGCGCAGGAACGGGTTCGACGTCAAAAGGACAAAGATGAGAAAGGCCACCGTGATTGTCGCCTGCACACCCAGAACATTGGCCTTGAGCGTATCGGGCAGGTTCCGGCCAAAAATTGCCACGAGCGCCGAGAACAGCACCAGAATGGTGATCCAGAGCAGCATCGAGCCTTCGTGGTTGCCCCAAACGCCAGTCACCTTGTAGAGCATCGGCTTCAGCGAATGCGAGTTTTCGACCACATTGACGACGGAGAAATCAGACGTCACATAAGCATGGGTCAGCGCAACGAAGGAGATCAGCACCAGCATCAGTGATGTGACGGCGGCGATCGGGCCAACCGCCATCATGGCGGCATCCTTGCGGCGGGCACCGATCAGCGGAACCGTCGACTGGACGATCGCCGTGGCCAGCGCGAGAATCAGTGCGAAATGCCCCAGTTCAGTGATCATGCCTGCGTTTCCTTTCGTGACTGCCTGCCCGCCAGCGCACTGGCACCTCAGTTCGTTGACGACGATGTTCCGGGGGCGGGGTCGCCCTCTTTCCATTTTCCTTGCGCCTTGAGCGCATCAACAACTTCTTTCGGCATGTAGGTCTCGTCATGCTTGGCAAGGACGATGTCAGCCATGAAGAGGCCCGAGTCCTGCTCGAAGATACCCTCGGTCACCACGCCCTGCCCCTCCCGGAACAAGTCAGGCAGGATGCCCGTATAGCTCACTTTCACCGACCTCGCGGTGTCTGTCACCGAAAATGTGACGGTGGTATCCTGGTTGCGGTTTACAGAGCCTGATTCCACCAGCCCACCAAGACGGACCCGTGTGCCGGGCGCGACCGCTTTGGTTAGCACGTCGGACGGAGAGTTGAAGAAAACGATCTGCTCGCGCAACGCGCTGGTGACGAGTGCAGCAGCACTTGCCAGAAAAACCGCTCCGGCGGCAATGATCGACAGTCGCTTCTGCTTGCGGGTCATGGGTCCTTCCTCATCGGCTGAGCGACAGATCGGCAGCCAGAGTATCGAGCGCCGTGCGCGCGGCGCCTTCGTTGCTGAATTGGGTTCGCGCGCGCTCAAGAGCGCTCTTCGCGGCATCTGCGTCTCCAAGCACCGTGTAGGAGCGTATCAGCCGCAACCAGCCGTCGATATTGTCCGGTTCTTCGCTGAGCCGCGCATCAAGGCTTGCCACCATTCCCCGGATCATCTCCATACGGTCTTGCGGCGCCAGGGCGGCCGCCGCCTGCACGTCGGCAACACTCGGATTTCCCGGGGCGGTGCCCGCGTCGGGTACGGTGAAGGGCTGCGCATTTCGCGCGGTCCCGGTGGCTGGCGCACTTGGTGCGCCACCGTTCGGGATCGCGACGCCGCCGAGCATGCTGGTTTTCAGGCCAAGTTCGCCCGCAAGCCCGGCAAGTGCGGTCTCCCGAGGGCTTCCATCGGGGAAAATCGCATAAGCCTGATCGAGCGCCGCCTGTGCGCCGGCCGGATCGCCGAGCGCCGCCTTGGAGCGGATCAGCCGCAGCCACCCATCTATATTGTCAGGTTCGCCCTTCAGCCGCGCCTCAAGTCCCTCAACCATGCCGACAATCATCTCGGTCCGGTCCTTCGGGCTCAGCTGTGCGGCGGCGGCGATGTCGGCCTGGGTCAGGTCACCCAAAGCCAGCGGCGGCTGGGAATTTTGCGCCGCTTTGAGCTCTGAAATCTGTTGGTTGACGGCATCGAGCCAGGAAGCGTCTTGCGGGGCGCGGGCCGCCAGCGCCGTGAAGGCTGCGAGCGCGTCGCCGGTCTTGCCTTCCTGGGCGAGCGAAACGGCAAGAAAGAACGAGGGGCGCGGATCTTCGGGATCGAGTTCGCGGGCGCTTTGGAAAGCAAGCCGCGCGTTCTCTGTCACCACCCCGTCCGCAGCCGTCACCAGGGCTTCGCCGAGGCCTGCCTGCCGGACCGACGAAGGGCCGAGGATGCCGATTGCCTTGCGGTAGGCGTCGATGGCCTCATCAAACCGCCCGGCCCGCATGTAGATCGGGGCCAGGACATCCCAACCTCCACCGTCATTGGGGGTCGCGGCGAGATGGCGCTCGACGCGGGCGATGAGGTCGCCGACATCGGTGGAGCCAAGATCTTCGTTGATGCGCGCTGAGAGCGGAAGCTGCCCAATGCCAGGGCTTCCGAGACCGAGATAGGAGCCGAGCGCGAGAGCCGGAATGAAGACCACCATCGCCACCGTGGTGACCCGGCTAAGTCTGCCGCGGGCGCGGCCGGTGAGCTCGGACCCCTCGATTTCGGACCGGCGAGAGGCCGCGATGAGCCGGCGACTGATTTCCGCGCGGGCGACCTCGGCCTGGGTGGCGTCGATCAGTCCGTCCGTGAGGTCGCGGTCGACCTCCTCGAGCTGGTCGCTGTAGACCTCCACGTCATGGCTTGCCGGGGCGACGGTTTCGCCAGCGGCGCCGACGCGCAACAACGGCCCGAGAAGAGCCAGGGTGGCGGCGGCGGTCGTGAAAGCGGCGATGATCCAAAACAGCATCTGTTTTCAATATCCGAGCCTTGCGGCTTTTCCAACATGATTTGGCCGACAGTCGCGTCCGTGAGGCATTTGGTCGCGAAAAACAGAAACATTCCGCAACGAGGGCGAAAGACAATCTGTATTTCCGCGCAACGCGGCGAATTTCGGTGATCTCTCGCGAAATCTGCACACCCGCGTCTGAGGCCCGTTCAGGTTCACGAGTGCGCCTCAGGTCAGCGGTGTCCAACTCCCGTCAGCATTTCGGCACGCCACGCCACGACCGACCGTCTGGCGGCCATCGACTGCCAGAGTGTGGGAATATTGTCGGCAGTTCTGTTGGCCGACCTGATAGGGGGTGGCTGCTGTCACGCTGCCTTCGCTCCTGCCGAACGGGCTCTTCCAAGTGACTGCCTGACCACCTGGCGACGATTCGAGCGCCCGGTACTCGGCCTCAAGCGCCCGCAGACGGTCGCTGTCGGACAGCATTGCAAGAACCGTTGGCGGCAACAGCCCACCGTTGAGAGCGGCCAGGATGGCGGTTGATTTTTCAGATTGAGTCTTGATTGAGGGAACCGGCAGGAAAGCGGTCGCGGTCGAGCCGCCGCCCACCGTGGTGCAGCCGACCAACACCGACACCAGGGCGAGCATCGCGCCACGCACTGCAGATGAATGTTGCACGCCTTCCATCTTTTGCCCTCTCGCCCGCACTGCCACCCAGTTCCCGGACACTGTCCGGAGCTTTCATCGACACTGGCTTTCGGCTGTGGCTGCAATATGGCCACGGCAATGAGGGGATGCAATCACCCATGCGGGCGTCCACGTGGCCGTTCACGAATCGGTGATCAGCGCCGGCAGCCGGACATGGGCGGACAAGCCTCCAGCCTCGGAGCGGGCGAGCGAGAAGCTGCCACGGTATTCCGAGGCGATTTCGTTCACGATGGAGAGACCCAAGCCCGTACCCGGCTTGCTCTCGTCAAGCCGCTTGCCGCGCTTCATTGCTTCGGCCATCTCGGAGTCGGTAAGACCAGGTCCGTCGTCGTCCACGTCGAGCAACACCTGCGCCCTTTCGTCTAGGCTTGAGGCCGGAAGCGGCCGCAGGCGGATGACAACTTTCGCGCGGGCAAATTTGGCGGCATTTTCCACCAGATTGCCGAGAACCTCCTCGAAATCCTGCTGTTCGACGCCGATCATCACCCCACGGGGCTCGATATCGGCGTGAAATTCAAGCGTTGGATTGAGCTTGCGCATCACTCTGAGGAGCCGCTCCACAGCCGGCAGGGCCTCGGTCCTGGCCAGCACACTGCCGCGTTGGGCCGCAATGCGGGCGCGGTCGAGATAGGATTGGACCTGCGCCTGCATGGTTTCCGCCTGGGCGCGCACCAGTCTGCCGTGGACAGGTGACATGTCGCGCGCTTCGTTGATGAGGACCGCAATTGGCGTCTTCAGGGAATGGGCGAGATTGCCCACCTGCATCCGCGCACGATCGACCACGCGGCGGTTCATGTCGATAAGTGCATTGACCTCGCTGGCCAGCGGGGCGATTTCACGGGGAAAATCGCCTTGCAGTGCATCAGCTTCTCCTGCGCGGATCTGGCCGAGCGCCTTGCGAACCTGGTCGAGCGGCCGAAGCCCATAGAGAATGGCGAGCGCGTTGACGATCAGACTGCCGACGCCGAACAGGGCAAGCGCCAGATACAGCTGGTTGTCAAAGGCTGCGATGTCGTCTTCCAGCACGTCGCGGTTGCCCGCCACCCGGAACCGCGCAGCTCCTCCCGGAAGGTCCACTTCGGTTTCGGCCACCATCAGCGCATTGCCGAAGGTGTCGGCTGTCGGATAGACGCGCACATACTGGTCGTCGAAAGGCGCTTCCGCGACGCTCGGGATCGCAAGATCGCCAAGGCCTATGGAGATGGAGGCGAGCCGCGGCCCCTTGGTGTCGGCCAGCGGATCGACAATCCAGGCCCAGCCACTGGCGGGCTGGGAGAAGGAGAGATCGCCGAGTTGGGGGGTGCCGGTGAGCTGTCCCTCGGGATCAAAGGACACCGCGTTGATGACGGCGTTGAGTTGCGCGCGCAAAAGGTCGCCAAAGGCGCGCTCGCTTCCCGCGCGATACAACGCCGAAATCACGAGTGCGATGGCGATCAGGGCCAGAACGGCCCAAACGCTGGCCGACACCAGAACACGGCCGGTCAGCGAATTAGGCCGCATCGTCCGGCGCCTGCATCCGGTAGCCGAGACCGCGCACGGTCTCGATCAGATCGACGCCCATCTTTTTGCGAAGGCGACCCACAAAAACTTCTATCGTATTGGAATCACGATCGAAATCCTGATCGTACATATGCTCGACCAATTCCGTCCGCGAGACGACCTCTCCCAAGTGGTGCATCAGGTAGGAAAGCAGCCGGAACTCATGGCTCGTCAGTTTCAGGGTCGTCCCGCTGACCGTCGCCCTGGATGCCTTGGTGTCCAATCGCACGGGGCCGCAGAGGATCTCCGAAGAGGCAAGGCCCGACGCGCGCCGGATCAGGGCACGGATGCGGGCGAGCACCTCCTCGACATGGAATGGCTTGGTCACGTAGTCGTCCGCACCGGCGTCGATGCCGGCCACCTTGTCGCTCCAGCGGTCACGGGCCGTCAGGATCAGCACCGGCATGGTCCGGCTGTCTTTGCGCCATTTTTCCAGAACGGTGATCCCGTCCATCTCCGGCAGGCCGATGTCGAGGATGACAGCGTCGTAGGGTTCGGTATCGCCAAGAAAATGGCCTTCTTCGCCGTCGTGGGCGTGGTCGACGACATAGCCTTGCTCTGAAAGCGCCTCGCGGAGCTGCCTGTTCAGGTCACGGTCATCTTCAACTACCAATATACGCACATACAGCTCCGTCTCGTCGGTTCACGGGTCGGGCGACGTTGCCCGTCAGGCAGCAGGCTTGAAGGCGGGCCAATGGTCTGGTGCCAACACCCGCGTCCGGCTGCGGCGTCCTCTTGAGCACATGTCGGAATCAGAAGAACCACGAGCAAGTTTATGATTTGAGTGGATTTTACGAATTTGGCATCCGGTTTCGGACTCTCTGAAAACCCGGACCAAATGTCAAATTCAATCCACCGGTCCTCATCTGCGCACCGCGGCCCTCCAAAGGCCATGGTCTCCAGATCAGATGGGGACGTTGACGGTCACTTTCTTCGGCCTTTCGTTGCCCTGGCCAGGAACGAGAACGGTGATCGAGCAGACGTCCTGGCCGCCCTGGTTCTCTGCCGATGCCGAGAGCAGTTGCCCGCCGGTCTGGGCGACAACCTGCTCGGCCGCGCCTGAACAGTCGCCGGATTGGGCGCGCGCCAGGCCGGACGGCGCAAACAGCACGATCAGCGCCAGCATGGCGGTGGTGATGGAATGTCTCATGGTCATTTTTGCCCCCTTGGGGTCTATCCCTGCGGATCACAGCTTGTAGCGAATTCGGTCATTCTTGACAAAGGTCTATCGGCTCGCGGCTGAACCAGACATGAATGGGACCAATGAACCAGATGGCATTCTCTTCGGAGTGGTGATGCGGCCTTCATTCCAACGGGGATCAGCCCGACGGTGGCCTTCTTTTACAGTCGATTGCACCGCGATTCGGGGCCTTTGCCGATCCTTTGCGCCTCTGCAATCGCTCCATGCGCTCATTTCAAACCGCAATCGTCGCGGTCCGCGCCACGCCCCACGGAACGCCCGCGCCGCCTTGCGCGACACGGATCGTGATTGCGCTGACCGGTGCGCCGAAATCGGCCGTCTCAAGAGCGGCGGGATAAAGCCACTCGGGCGAGACAACCTCGACAGCGCGCCGCACAGTGACCCCGTCCATGATCTCGATCCGGTAGCGCTCGGCGCCTTCGTCCAGGGAAATCTCGGTCGGCGTCCAGCTGTCGGCATTGATCCGCCCGCGCCGGATCCAGCGGATTTTAAGGCCTGAAGCCTCGCGAACGGCGCGAAGATGGGCAGGCGACAGCGGCATGAGCGCCCGGATCCCGCCTTCAAAGGCCAGCGGTGCGGTGGCCGCGTGGCCACCGGCCAGCGCCTCGGCGACATAAAACCGGATCCGCCCCGCGTCACTTGCGGCAAGGCCGAGCGGCCGCACACTCCGGTCGATGAAGACGAACCGCGCACCTGTTGGCGCGCCCATCGCCATGGCGTCATCGGTTCCCGCCTGCCCGCGAAGAAGCCCCGTGAGCCGCCACCTTTGGGCGGTGGTCTCCATCGCGGTTTCAAACTGCAGCACCTCAAAACGCCCGTCAGTGGTTTCCACAGCCGCCGCATTTGCGCCGTCAAGCAAGGCTGCCCGCGAAATGCTTTCCAGCCCGCCAAAACCCAGATCGACCTCAAGCACGGTGCCGCGGTCAATGCGGCCTTCCATGCCGCCCGGCGGCAGCGCTGCGGCAAGACGGCCAATCCGTGCGGGCGCATCGAGCCTTACGGCTTGCCCATAGCCTTCACCTTCAGGCGATGACGACAGCGTCATGGGTCGCCAGGGCCGGGCAAAGGCCGCCGCGCGTGCCCAGACATTTGGCTGGTCGCCCGACAGGACTGGAAGATCCATGAGGACAAGATCGGGCGCAAACCCCAGCGCCACATCGGCGGCAGTGCGGACAACGGAAGTGGTCGGCTCGGCTGTCGCCACAACGGTGGCCTCGCCGAGCGCCTCGATCCGCCGGACTGCCCCGTCCTCGATCCTGATGATCCGGTAGCGGCCAGCGGGCGCGCCGTCGACGGCAAGACGGATCTTGTCGCCGGGTTCGAGACTGACCGCCGAAGGTGGAAGTGCAAAAGTCAGCCGGTTGCGCGCCGCCCAGTGATCCTTGAGCCAGGCATCAGCCGTTGCCCGCGCCAGTCCGCTGTCAAAGGATACAGAGGCGGAAAGCTGGCGCTGGTGGGAAGCCAGTCCATCGAGACGGCGGGACAGCGCCACCGACGGCATATGGTCAAAGGCGGGGTCGAAATGGGTGAACGCGGCCTCACTGGCAAGCTCGCCCTCTTCCGCGCGGACATGCTCGAACCATGGCCCGTCCTCCGCGTCAACGACGTTTGTCAGGGTGGACGGGTCCGCCGATACCCTGAGCCGGGAGGCGAAGACGAGCCCTTCGGCACCTTCGCGCATATCAATGGCGAAGACGTCAAGCAGCGGGCTGAGCAATGCCCTCGCCGAGGCCGTATCGGCGGCCACATGGCCGGTCAGCGCACCATCCACAGCCGAGACGTCAAAACGGTCGATCCCGGCCTCGCCGAGGATCGCGGCGATCACGTCGGCGAGTGCGGCCGCGCCAAGCCTGCCATTGAGCCAGTGCCCGGTGCGCCAGTTGCCTCCATCGGCCCAGAGCGCGCCCGTTTCCGGAAAGGCCGGATAGGGTCGCGCGTCCCAGGTCCAGAGATAGATCCGCTCCGGGTCCACCATGCCGGGTGGCGCGGCCGGTCCCAGCCAGTGGTTGACATGGGCGGACAGGACGGCACGCTGGGCGGCATCGTCGCGCCCACCTGCGGAAAAATATGGCAGGCTCCCTTCCGAGGAACGCGGATCGGGAAAGACATTGGGTTGGTTGGCACCCTTGTCGACGGCCGGACACCCCAGTTCGGTGAACCAGATCGGCTTTGCGCTTGGCATCCAGGCGGTGGGGGTAAGCCGTTCGGCACCACCGATGCGGTCGTAATGCAGGTTCGACCACCACCCGGCGATGTCCTTGATGCGGTAGACCCAGGGCTTGCCCGCCAGGCCGTCGGTGATGGGAACCCGGATGCGCTCGCTGCGCGCCTCAAACGTCGGGTAATACCAGTCAAACAGTTCGCCCGACGCAATGGCAGACCTCATCGCACCGCGGTCGTTGGCGTGCCGCGCACCGTCGGGATTGGCCGCGGAAAGATCATCGTCACGCCAGTCCGACAGCGGCATGTAATTGTCGATCCCGATCGCGCCGATGGCCGGATGGGCCCAGAGCGGATCGAGATGGAAGAAATGGTCGCCCGATCCATCCGCAGGTCGGTACCCCGCAAATTCCGTCCAGTCGGCGGCATAGGTTACCGTCGTCGCCGCGCCCAGCATTGCCGCCACGTCGGCGGCAAGACCCGCGAGCGCATCAACGAAGGGAAAGGCACCCAGATGATTGCGCAGCCTCGTGAGGCCGGTCAGTTCCGACCCGATGACGAAGGCATCCACGCCGCCCGCCGCCAGCGCAAGGCCCGCATGATGCAGGACCATTCGCCGATAGCCTTCGTCGGTTGACGTCCAGGTCACGCTGCCGTCGCCGCCAACCTGGATATCTGCGGGTGTTGCGTTCCCGCACAGGGTTGAGATGGCGGCATCCATCGCCACCGACCGGTCCGGCGATCCCGGGCGGTCAGGTGCGGGGTGGGCAGTGATGCGACCTCGCCACGGCAAGGTCGCCTGTTCGGTGCCGCCGTAGGGGTCGGGCAAGCCGTTTCCGGCGGGAATGTCCATCAGGACGAAAGGATAGAGCGTCACCTTGAGACCACGGGCCTTGATGTCGACGATCGCCTCGATCACCGAACGGTCATCGGGCGTCCCGCCATAGGCCGCAGAACCCGCCGTCTGGCTTGAGACTCGCGCAATTGAGCGCACACTGTTGCCAACCTTCCAAGATCGCGATTCGCCGGGGCGATTTGGAACTTCCACCACCGGAACGAACCGACACTGATCGGCCCGAAGGTCGGTTCCCACCCAGGAGACGACGAGCGCCACGTGGCGCAAGCCCGGACAGACCGCCTGCAATTCGTCGATCGAAGCGGTCCAGTCGGTCTCCGCCAGACGGGAGTTTCGGTTGATGAACCGCCTCTGGCCCGGTCCGGGCGTCTCGGTGACCGGCGTCAACGCATAGCCGTGTTCGGTCGCGCCGGGGATCACCGCCACGGCGCGGATGCGGGATTCCAGATCACCCACCGGGCGGATCACCTCAAATTGCAGCACCGGAATGCGGTTGCCGTAAGCGTCGAGCGGCAGACGCTCGAACACCACATAGGCCAGGCCCCGCCAGGCAGGGGTCCGGCCCGCTCCCTGCTTGGCCTCGATCAGCGGATCGGGCATCTGGTCGCCGTCACCGCGATGCACCCGCATGTCGACGGCCGCAAGGTCGAGTTCGCGTCCGTCGGCCCAGACCCGCCTTACCCCGGCGATCGGTCCTTCGCAGAGACCAAGCGCGAAATTTGTATGGTAGAGATAAGTCTCAACCTTCGGGCCTCGGCCTTTGCCGCCTTGACGCTCCACCGAAACGGTCTCCTCAAAGCGCGTCGCCCAGATCAGCGTCCCGGCAATCCGCATGGTTCCATGAACCCGGGGGATCGGCGATCCTTCGTCTGCCGCCGGAATCCGGCCGCCCGACAGGCCGCGGCCGCGTATGGTGCGGGTCGACGCGATGAGGCTCTGGTCGATCAGGTTGCCCGCAATTGCACCTGCCGCCTGGCCGATCGCCGAACCCACCGGGCCGAAGAGGCTGCCGATGGCAGAACCGGCAACTTGAAGAAGGATGGTCGCCATGGGCGGTCTCCTGAGGTGAGGTCAGAAAATGCATCCACGCGGGATGCGGAAGCAGGCGGCCACCCGGCGGGCCCAGGCGGGCGTCAGGGGGGATTCGACCACTCCCGCCTGCTCATAGGCATGGATGAACCTGCCGCCGCCCGAAAGGATGCCCGCGTGCTTGGCCGCGTGGCCGGGACGCCAGCGGAAAAGCACGATGTCGCCGCTCTCCGCCCGGGCGAGCGGCAGCGGCTCGCCACAATAGGCTTGCGCGGCCTTGAACAGTCGCTCCTCGCCGCTGCGCTCCGCCCAGTCGGCGGCATAGGGTGCGGGGTCTTCAGTCGACCGGCCCGTTGCCTCGGCATAAACGGCCCGGACGAGCCCAAGGCAGTCGCAACCCACCCCTTTGCGGCTCGCCTGGTGGCGATAGGGCGTGCCGAGCCAGTCACGAGCAAGCGCCACAATCCGGTTGTCGGTCCCCGGCGCAGTCACGGCGTCACCGGGCGTCCATCGTGGACGCTGTCGCCATCGGCGTATCCATAGGCGAAATCACTTCCGGGCATGAACGGAAAGCCTTGAAAATTCGCGCTGTTTTGGAACCGGGCAACGCAGGTCGACAGGGTCTTGTCGCAGCCCGCGCTGAGCGTCACGCTGTCGCCCACGGCAGGCGCGGTTGCGAGTGGCGCCCACAACGCGATAAGCGCCACGCCGTTGTCGACCCTGTGTTCGCCGATCTGAAAAGCGAGCCCGGCAAAGCGGCCTCCGGTGAAAGTCAGACGGCCTTGGCGGAACCATCCGCTGGCAAAAGCCGACACGCCGTCAACGGCAAATCCGGAGGCGTCCGGCATGCCGATCACCGTTCCCGAGGCGGAAAAGCCTGGGGTCGACAGAGCAAAGCCACAGCGGGCATCGCCGAGTTCTGCGTCGCAACGCCGTGTGTAGAGCCGACCCTGTGGACGGTCGAGGCGGGCGGCTAAGCTGCGCAGCTCGGCCCGGAAGCTGTTGCCTGTGGCACGAACTTCGCCCAATTGGCGAGTCCATAGAAGCACATGGTCGGCCGGGTTCGCCCAATTGACGAGGTAGCAGGCCACCATCGCACCGTCATAGCGGCCGTCGGCGAGGTCTTCGGCCCCGATGGCGCTGTCGGAAAAGGCGCCCGCCACATCGGCAGCATCGGCGCTCAGCCCAAGCGCGGTTTCCACTTCGCCGGCCTGAAAGCCCGTGGCGGCTCGAAAGAGCGTTCCGGCAAAGTCAAGGTCACGGTCATGCTCGGTGAAGCCCAGCGCCAGTCCGTCCCGGCGGGTGAGCCGCCAGGCGTGCGCGGTGGTCGTCGCCGCCCCCTCGAGATGTGCGGCAAGGCCGGTGGACAGCGTTCTCATGGGCGGATCTCGATCAGCGGCACGCTTGGTGCGGCACCCGCCCGGAAGGCGGCCAGATTGATGTCCAGCCGGTCGGTGTCAAAGCGGACCGGAACGTCGAATTCGAAACCCGCCGTCAGCATCTGGCCGGTTGCGGGCGGCACGGCGAGCGTCACCCGCCCGGTCGCAGCCTCGACCAGGAAGGCGGAATTTGCCAACTCGACGCCATTGAGGCCGAGCCGAACTGTCCCGGCAACCGGCTTGGCGATTTCCCTGCGCGCGGAACCGCCGGCATCAGAATAGGTCTTGGCGAGCTGGAAGACGGTGGCGAGACCGTCGCCGGTTCCGATCATCTGGTCGGCAAAGCCGGATGGGCTGCCGATGGCAGCGGAGGAATGGTCGAGAGGGTCGCGGAAGCGGAACCCTTAAAGCTGGCCGCAGCGCGCTTCAAAGAAGGCGACCAGCGTCTGCAGATCCTCGATCGCCCTCAAGCCGGTGCCCACATCGAAGCGCCGCCGGGCATCGGCCCAACGCGCGTTTCGGACCTCGCCGCCATTGGAAAGGGCAACCACGTCGGTGCGCCGATAGGGTCCGCCGCTGGCACCGAGCGCAAGCCTGAGCGGCAGCCGAACTTCGTGAAAAGCGTCTGGCATCGTGCTTCCTTTCCGTGTCCGGGCTTGGCTGTCACAGGCCGCGCCCGCCTCTGCTGACCGCGCGGGCGAGCATGGCGGTCAGTTGCGCCTCGGACTTGCGGAAGCTGGCCGCATCCGGGCTCGTGACATTGAAGGTGACTTGAAGGCCCCGACCAGTGGCCGTTGCAACGCCGAGCCGACCGTCCGCGCCCCTCGACAGCGGCAGGATGGCTTCGGCACCCGCTTCCCCCATCAGGCCCATGTCCCCGCCCGCCATCGGGAACACCGTCGGGCCGCCGACGATGCCGCCGTCGGCAAAGGGATGGAGGCGCCCCGGTACGCCGCCGCGGGCAAAAGGCGTGATCTGCCCCAGACCTTGCGTCAGCGCACCGATGGAGGATCCGATGAGGCGTTCGAGCGGCTTGAGGCCTGCGTCGAGCCCGATCGAGGCTATTCGCGACGCGAGCCCGCGCAGCACATCGTCGAGCGCGCGCCCGTCCACCGCCGCCATGCGCAGCGCCCCGGTCAGAGCCCCGCCGAAAGCCTGCGCCTTCTTCTCGAGTTCCGCCAGCGCCGCATCCGCGTCAGCGGTCTGAAGATCAATCCGCACGTCCAGTTGTCCGTCTTCGGTCATGGAAATCTCCTGGCTGTTTCGGCCTTCGCGACGTCGTCAATATCTGGAGCCTGCAGACCCATCCCGTCATCCTGGTCTGCGAAGTCCTGGCTGATCTGCGGAGTCCTGGCTGTCGGGAAACGTACGCATCAAGTCAGACAGCCGCACCCTCGACGGCGCTTGGGCGTGAGATTGCGCGCCTTGGCGCATCGCCATGGTCATGGCCGCGAACTCGGCCAGCGACAGCGCCCAGAATGTCGTCGGCGGCAGGCATCGCACGCCCAGGCCGTAGGCCATGACGGCATTCCACGGAAAAGGTGTCGCCACATCCAGCGCGTCTGGGAAATCGGCCTGCCCGGTCAGCGGTGGCGGGTCTCGAAAGGGACGCTGGCCGCGTTCGCGCCCGCCTCCCGCGTCGAATTTCCACCTGGTCGAATGGCACCGCCGCCCGGGCTTGCCAGGCCTGTCTGCTTTGACGGACCTGATGGACCAGCGGGGCCAGATGGGTCGGCCACCGTCTCGCCATGGGCGAAGGTTGCCACCAGAAGCTCGGCCGCAATCCGGGCAAGACCGGCCGCACCGCCTTCCGAGCCCATCATTGCAACGTCCTCGTCGTCGATGCGGTTTCCAGCCCCGCGGAGACCTGCGCCCAGGATGGCGATGATGTCGCGGGCCGACAGCTTGCCGTGCGCAAAGCGCGCGCCGAGGTCTGCGATGTTGTCGACGCCGAGCGCCGCTTCGAGTTCGGCAAGCGCGCCCAGCGTCAGGCACAAAAGCCGGGGCTCCCCGTCGAAGTCGGCGGCGATCTCGCCACGGCGACGATTGGGCGCGAGCCTCGATGTCGTCTTCGGCTTTGTCGATGCGCCGAGATACTTGCTGTTCCGGGTCATCACAGGGACTCGAAGCTGAGTGCGCCGGCCGATTCCAGCGCGATTTCAAAGGTGACCTCGCCATCGTGGCGCCCGGCATATTCCAGCGCCACGATCTGGAACGGGCCGGACACGATGCCGAAATCCGGTATCATCGCTTGCCAGGGGCGGATTTGCCCGTTGAAGAACGTGCTTCTCACCACTGCATCGCTGGCTTGGTCGCGGAAAATCCCGCCACCCGACAAAGACGCCCTCTGCGCGCCCGATCCGGCCAGAAGTTCGCGCCAGCGTCCGGCGGACTCGGCGTCCGTGATGTCGACCGTCTCGGCATTGAAGGCGAGCCGGCGCGCCCTGAGTCCGGCCACCGTGACATAGCCGCCACCATCATCGATCTTGAGAAGTAGGTCCTTGCCTTTTTGCGCGCTCATGGCGGGTCCTTTCTGGATTGGAATGAACGAGAATGATCTCATAATTATTATTCGTTAGCGAATATTGATTAGAAATTTTTGTATATTGATTATTTATCGGTTATTAAATCTAATTTGGCTGCGTGTACAATTGTTTTACTTCCGTTTTGTTTTTATTTATCCCCTGAAAATTCAGTAAATATCTCAAACGCACATTATTTGCTTTTAGCCGCTTTGCTGATTTTATAATTGAAAATCACAAGTAATTTGTTCACGCAGCACTTTTTATATCTGTTCCTCGCCGCGCGTTGTTGGCTCATGATTCCGTCAGCACCCGGAAAGTCATTCGCGCTACGAACAACCCAGACTTGGCATCTCGTCGGCTCACCGTCCGTTCGTGGCGCAGGCTCACCAGCCGCATGCCAGCCGGATCGAGATCCGGTGCGGCGAGCGCCTCTTTCACCGCATCGGCAAGAGCCGCCACTTGTCGGCGTCCTTCGGCATCTGACCAGGCTTCCAGCACGAAGCGGTGCTCGGAGCCTGCGCTGTCGCCCGTCGACCAGTCGGCTTCAGCCCAGTCGGCCAGCACCAGGCAGGGGGTGGCCTTGCGTTGCGAGAGCCGGTCAAAGATGCGGCCTGGTCCTGTGATCGCCAGCACCGGACTGTCCGCCGTCAGTCGCGCCACAACTGCGATCTGGAGGGCATTGGCGCTCATTGGCCGTCCTCCTCGCACGCGCACAGCAGATAGTCGCCGCGCGGATAGGGGTCGCTGACAGCCCGGATACGCAGCACGCGCGTATCCCAACGCAACCGCATTCCGCTCTCGATGTCGGACCGGCGGCGCACGGTCACGCGGAATGTGTGCGTCACCCGGGCAGCCCCGGCCGCCTCGTCGATGCGCAGCCCGGTGGGTTCAACCAGAGCCCATAGCCGGCCACGCGGCTCAAAGCTGCGCAGCGATCCACCCTGGCCATCGTCCACATCCTGAGGTGCCTCGAGATCGAGCCGCGCGGCAAGCCGCCCGGGATCAAGTCTGAGCCGCGCCATCACAGGCTCCGTCGCTGGTAGGGTGCCACCAGCCGGTCGTAACCCCGTGGAATGGCGGCTGGTTGCTGGTCGGGGGAAATCGCGCCGCGCAGCTCATACATCATCGCGACATGCATCAAGAGCGCGCGCACCAGGTCGGCGGGAACCTCGGCCGATGACGGGAAACCGGCGGTGAAGTCGATCTCGATCCCGTTCAAGGCCTGTTGGGGGACAATCCGCTCGCGCAGCAGGAGCCGCGCCGGTCGCGCGCGTCCATCGAGCAGAATGGTCGCCGGATCGAGCGTCAGCGGCACACCGTCGGCATCGTAGACAAGCACCGCCTCAACACTTTGGACCGGGTATCTGCGAAGCGAAATCACGCCCGCGTCCGGCCAGTCATCCAGGATCAGCCGGAACCCCTGGCTGACCAGGGCCAGTCCGGTCACGGCTTCGAGATGACGGCGTGCGGCGGCGATGAGGGCGGTGACAAGACCGTCCTCGTCGGAATGCTCGATCTTCAAATGCGCCTTGACGTCCGCCAGTGTCACCGGCTCTGTCAGCGGCGGCTCGGTCTCGATCAGGGTCATCGACATGTCCTTTCAGAATGGAGTCCACGCATCCCGCCCGGTCGGCGAAGGTCCTGTCCGGGCGGGATGGGTGCGGTGAGGGCGGGCCAAAGCGCGTGACTGGCCAGCGCGTGGTCGGCCAGATCTGCGGTTTGGCCAAAGTCTGCTCAGGCTGCGCTGAACTTCAGAAGCTTGATGGCCTCGAAATTCTGCACGCCCCCGCCCACGCGCTTGGTCGTGTAGAACAGCACATAGGGCTTGGCCGAATAGGGGTCGCGCAACACCCGCAAGCCGGTCCGGTCGACCACCAGATAGCCACGCCGGAAGTCGCCGAAGGCGATGGCGGGTGCGTCTGCGGCGATGTCGGGCATGTCCTCGGCTTCGCTCAGCGGAAAGCCCATCAGGGTCGCGGCCTGCCCTGGACCGGCGGGCGGCGTCCAGAGGTAGTTTCCGTCGGCGTCCTTGAACTTGCGGATTGCGCTTTGGGTCTTGCGGTTCATGACGAAACGGCCGTTCTGGCGGTAGCCGGCCTTGAGCGCGTAGATGGTGTCGATGAGCCTGTCGGACGGGTCGGGGCCGAACTGTCCTGCGACACCGGTCGCAATGTGGCCGAGATTGCCCCAGTTCCAGGCGGCATCGGCGACTGTGGGATAGTCGAGAAAGCCGCGCGGCCGGTTGACGCCGGTGCCGGTGACAAAGGCAGCCCCTTCCTGCTCGGCAAACGCCGCTTCCACTTCCGATGAGATCCAGGCCTCGATGTCGAGGGCTGCGTCGTCAAGCAGGCCGGCGGTGGCGGCAGGCATGGCGTAGAGCTCCATGGTCGGAAACTGCAATTCAGCGAGCTGGGCGCTGGCCGTCTGCGGCCGGGCGGCGGTTTCTCCCACCCACCCCACGGCCATGCCGTCGAGCGCAAACGGCTTCTTGAGAACGGCACCCGACACCTGGCGGACCGTCGAAATGGCGCGGATCGGCGACAGATCGGCGAGGCGGCGGCCGATCTCGGTGTCGAGTTCGTCGGGAACGAGATATCCGCCGTCAGGATCGCTGCCCGCAGACATCGCCTTTTCCTCGGCCTGGCGCAGGCCGGTCTCTTCACCACGGCGGATATAGGCGTCGAAAGCCGACTTGTGCTCCTCCCCACCGGCACGGCCCTGGCGGGTGTCGCGGCCCTGGCGGGCGTCGCTGACGGTGCCGAGCGGGGGCCGGGTGCGGCGGAAGGAGAGATCGTCGAGAGCCCGCTTCTGCTCGTCGAGCGCCCGGTTGATGCGCTCCATCTTCTCCTCGTTCACCACGTCGCCGCCTGACCGGCGTTCAATGTCGGACAGCCGCCGGTCATTGGTCTCCTTGAAGCTTTCGAAGGCCTCCATGAAATCGCGAAAGGCTTCGGCCACGTCGTCGGGCCGGGATTTCAACTCGGGTGCCGCGCGCAACGGATGGGTCTCGGGTGCAGCGCCCCGAGCCTTGGTTTCGGGGGAGGCCTTGGTTTCGGGGGAGGCCTTGTTTTCGGGGGAGGCCTTGGTTTCGGGGTAGGCCTTGGTTTCGGGGAAGGCCTTGGTCGGCTTGGATGTCGTCTGGGTCTGCATGGTCGTGTCTCCAGGGGGTCAGAGGGGGGTCAGAAGGGAGGGGCAGAGGTCAGAAGGGAGATCAGAGGGTGCGGGGTCAACGATGGATGCGGCGCGCGGCCGTTCGAATGAGCCCGGCCAGCTCAGCGGCAGAAGCAGCGCTGAGATTGGCCGCTTTGACAGCTGTCACCCTGGCACCCGGCAGCATCGGGAAGGTCACCACCGAGATCTCCCAGAGGTCGGCGGCGAGGATGCGGCGCAGGCCCGCGCGTCGGTCGGTGCGTGCCTTCTCGGTCCGAAAGCCGATCGACAGCCCGTCAAGGGCACCGGCCTTCATCAGGTCATGCACTTCCCTGGCGCGGGCCACCGTCAGCGCCAGGCGGCCTTCCACCATCAACCCGCGGCGGTCCTCGCGAATGGTCGTCCAGCGACCGATCGGCTGGTCGGGATCGTGCTGGAACAGCATCCGCACGTCCGATGCGCCGCGCCGGGCGAGCGAGCGTGAAAAAGCACCCGGTTCGATGACGTCCCGGCCAAGATCCACTTCGCCGAAAAGGCTCGCGTAACCTGAAAACCGGCCGTCACCGGACACGTCCCCGAGTTCGAGGCCGACATGTTTCTTCTGGCACCCGGCCAGCATCCTGTCCGTGTTCATGTGTATCTCCTGGTTGGAGCGTTTCTTTTCGAATTTTCGGAGCATCCAATATTAAATTTTCTATAGTAGATATTTTGGCTATTTCTCAATAATTACAAAGCATTCATCTTTCTCAATTTTCCTGATTTACTCCTCGCTACTCACCGCTCACTCCTCACAATTCCCCATATCCCACCGCCTCCCGCTTTTCCGCGTCGCTGAGGAAATCGGCAGCACCGATGCGCGCCCACAGCGCCTCGCGCTCCCCGGCGAGACCGGGCAGCCGGTCGGCATCGAAGTCGAGCTTCAGCGTCTCGCCGTAGACCGGTTTGATCCAACCGGTCAGCGCCGCGGCGGTGCGGGCAATCAGCGGCAGCACGGTCAGGCGGCAGAAGGCGCGGTTTGCCTCCTGGTAATTTGCATAGGTGAGATCGCCCGGAATGCCGATGAGCATCGGTGGCACACCGAAAGCGAGCGCGATGTCGCGCGCGGCGCCTTCCCGGGCGGCGATGAAGTCCATGTCCCTTGGAGTGAGCCCCATGGCCTTCCAATCAAGCCCGCCTTCCAGCAGCATCGGCCGCCCTGCGCGGTGTGCGCCCTGGTAGCCCTCCTCCAGTTCCGCCTTGAGCCGGGCATACTGGTCTTCGGTCAGGTTGCCGCCGTCTTTGGGTTGGTAGACCAGGGCACCGGAAGGCCGGGCGGAATTGTCGAGCAGCGCCTTGTTCCAGGTGCCTGCGGCATTGTGAAGGTCCAGCGCCATCTGGGCGGCCTCGAGCGGGGCAAAACCGTGATGGTCGTCGAGCGGGTGGAACAGCCTGAGGTGCAGCAGACCCCGGCCGGCTGCCGGGTCGACAGGCGTGCGCCGACGGGCTGAGCCTGCCTGGTAGTCGTGGGCGACCGGCCAGCCGTCGTCTCCCGCGATAACACGGACCCGGTCGGGGCGCAGCAGGTGCAGCGCCTGCAACGCCGTGCCGTCACTCGAAGGCACCGCCTCCAGGAAGGCGTTTCCCGACAACAGCAGGTGTCCGTAAAGCGCTTCCATGAGCTCAGTGCCCGACCTCTGCGGATTGGGACGGGCCAGCAGCGACAACAGCGGGTGGTCGTCAAGTTCGCGGCCGTCGTCAAACAGCACCCACGGCACGGAGGCAGCCGCTTCCGAGATCATTCGAACCGCCCGGTGGGCGACCGGATTGCGCATGTAGCCTTCCCGCGCCAAGGTGCCATAAGAGCGGCCTGACCACTGGGCACCGCTCAACCCGCCGAACGCGGCGATCAAACCTGTGGAGTGGCTCTTGCGGGCGGGTGCCACGGCGGCGGATTTCGGCTTTCCTCGATTGCGGAATGGCATGGTGAGCGGCCAGATCATGGTGCCTCGCTTTCGTCTTCTGAGGTCTCGGTTGGGTCGGTCTGCCCCGGCTTCGCCACGGGGTTCTGGCACGCATGAACCGGGTGACCGGTTACAGACTGCGGATGGCCGGTTCTCCCGGGCGGTTCAGCATCAGGTCGCTCAGCGCCCAGACCAGCGCGTCGAGCCGGTCGGGTGATCTTCTGCCCGAAAGCCCGTCTGGGCCGAAGTCGCACATCTGGTCCTCAAGGGCTGCGAAATGGCCGGCGTGGACGATCCGGCCCTGTTCGTAGAGCGCAGCCACGGGTTCGGCGCGCAGCCATTTGCCGCGTGTGGCGCGCACGGCGCGCACCGGCAGCGTCGGGTCCACTGTCCTGAGGACACTTGTTACCATGTCGCCGCCCTGGTTGATTTCAGCCACCACGGCGTCGGCATCAAAACGGTGATACAGCGCGGCCACCTGTCCGGCCCAGGCGGACGGGCTTGCGCCTTCGATCGATCCGTCGGCAAGCACCGCAGCGCGACCATCCTGCATCAGGCCCGCCACCACGATGCCACAGCAGGAACCGGCAGCCGTAGCGCCGACAGGCGGGTCCACCGCCACCACGATCCTGCCCAGAGGTCCGGTGTGGCGCTGTCTGAGCGCCTCGAGCTGATCGCGCCGCCATAGGCCATCCTCGCGGTCGGCGATGAGTTCACCATCAAGTTCCTGGCGGCCGAGCCGGGTGCCGCCATAGCGGGCGGAGAGCGCCTCAAGAAAGCCCGGTGCCAAATGCTTCGCATTGGCGACCGTGCTGATCCTGCAGATGGCAACCCCGGGATCGGCAACCAGCGCCTTCATCAGCGGCGTCGCCCGCGGCGTGGTCGTCACCAGTTGTCGCGGGGTTTGCCCCAGGCGAAGGGCAAATTGCAGCATGTCCCAGGTGTCTTGCGCATGGCGCCATTTTCCGAGTTCGTCGCACCAGGCCATATCGAATTGCGGCCCGCGCAGGCTTTCGGGATCCTCGGAGGAGAACAACTGCGCCACCGCGCCCGAGGGCCAGACCAACCGCCGGCGGGACGTTTCGTAGACAGGCCTGTCGTCCTGCGCGATCATGCGCAGTCCCGAAACACCATCCACCATCACCTCTCGGGCGTCGGCGAATGTCTCACCCACCAGCGCGATGCGGCCCTTGCGGCGCAATCCTGGCAGCGCGCCGGTGGCGAGGCCGTGTATCCACTCCGCACCGGCGCGCGTCTTGCCCGAGCCGCGCCCCCCCATCAGCAGCCACGTCCGCCAGCTTCCCACCGGCGGCGTTTGGCCGGGGTGGGCGTGCAGCATCCAGGCGCCGCCGAGCCGATCCACTTCGCCTGGCCGCCTGGCGTCGATGAAATGAGAGACCAGCGCGCGGGCCGACCGCTCGGCTGCCTGCTCCGTCGCCTCAGCATTTCCGACAGAAGCATGTCGGGCAGCAGGGTCTCGGTCGCCAGGATCTCGGTCAGCAGGATCTCGGTCGCCAGGATCTCGGTCTGCGGAATTTCGGTCGCCAGGATCTCGGTCTGCGGAATTTCGATCTGGGGAATTTCGAACCGGAACCATCGGGTGTGTGCCGAAACCATCGGTGGCGGGGCTTTCCAAATCTGTGCTGCGTGCGGCAGCCGAAAGCCGCGTTTCGCCAGTTGCGGATAGCCCGCCGGTGGTGCGTTTTCCGGTTCGCCGCTTGCCTGTCATCCCGGTCACCGACGCACCCTTCCCATCGTTTGCAGATGCTCTTGCAGATCTTCAAAGAGGTGGAACAACCTTCGCCACGTGCCATGGCGATCGTGGGCCGATGCTCCGCGCGCGGTCCGTTGGCCTGGGATGCTCTTGATGAGCGTGCCGATCATGTGAGGAATGGTCGCGACCCGCCTTCAACCTGCTGGCCAGTCCGATTGTCGGCCACAAAGAGTCCGGTCCTGGAAAAATGCGGTCATGGCGGCGCGCGACCGTCGGCGGACAGGCCTGCAGCAGACGGCCGGGTCCCATCTTCGATCACCAACGCCGCGCCGGTAGCCGGAAGCTGCGCAACCGCGCCTTCAGGGCGTCTGGCCCGATGCGCGCTCGCAGGTGCGGTGGTGGACGCGTGGTTTCCCGGCATCCGGGTCTGGTCGCTGTCGTGCGGATCAGGCGCGTGCGAACCGGGCGCGTCCGCTTCGCCCATCTCTCCGCTTTCCACCATGCGCCGTGCTGCCGCCACGATCAGGTCCTTGACATCCTCGCTCAGTCTGGCCCGATCCTCAGGCGTCGCTTCGGGCTCGGCGGCGTCGACCGCCCGTTGCTGGGCGGCCCGTTCCATCTGGTCGATCTTGTCAAGTGTCCGCGCCATCAGCGCCACCAGGTTGACTGCCGCTTTGCCTTCAAGGCCTTCATCGTCGATCCGGACCGCCTCGCGTTCGAGCACAGTCCGCATCCGCGCCAGCATGGCGAGCGTTCCGGTTGCCGCATGAGGCTCAGACTGCGTCCGCTTGCGCTGTCGGACCGGGCCGGATCGCGCCTTCGTCTCGCCAGGTCCGGCAACCGTCTTGCGCTCGACGCCGGACCAGCTCGCCGCGCCGAAAGCGAGGTCGACAATGCGGGCGGCCATTGCGTCGAGTGGCACCTGTAGCTTCTGTGGCCCCTGTTCGGCCTCGGCGTGTCCTGCCAAAGATATGTCGGACCCCAGAGCCATGACCTGTCTCCCTCCATGCAATCTTTCAAAGGGTTACAGCGGCATCCACGCGTCTGAAAAGGCGCGCGGCACTGGAGAGCAGCCAGGGAGCCGCCGGAGAGCACCCGGGGAGCACCCGGAGAGCGCCCGGAGAGCACCCAGGGAGCACCCAGGGAGCACACAGAGAGCACCCAGAGAGCAGCCGGGGAGCACCCAGGGAGCCGCCGTGGAGCCGCCGGGGAGCCGCCGGGGAGCCGCCGAAGAGCCGCCGAAGAGCAGCTTGGCGGCCATCGGCGCAACTGTGTGACGATGCCTGAAGGTTAGCAAAGCACCGGTGCGCCGTCAAGGAGTTAATTCCTATTATTAGGCGTAAAACGCATATAAAGGAAGATTTTCCCTCATTCAGACGTCACGTACGAGCTTAAATTTGACGCTGAGAATCAACGGGTTACCGATACTTTCGACTTGACCAACGAGATTTATCACGATGCAACCAAGGCCCGAGAGTATCTGGAGGCTCCCCGTTGGCCTGGTGGTGCGATCTGCCCCCAGTGCGGCGACTGCGATGAAGCCCGGATCACGAAGCTCCGCCAAGGAGTACGCCCGACGCGAGGTGACGTGGTTGTCCACTCCAATACGATTGAAGGCGTGGTCTCAGTGTTCAAGCGTGGCACGGTCGGCGTCTGTCAGCATTGCGCTGAAGCCCATTTGAACCGCCACCTTGTTGAATTTGACTTCCGCTATAACCGCCGCACTGCGCTCAAGGTGACAGATGCAGAACGCGCCGAACAGTTTCCGGCGAAGACCGAAGTCAAGCGGTTGTCCTGTAATCAAACTGACGAAGGCCATCACGCCTAGGCAGAAGGCTCGACGAATCCTGTGGATACGTAAGCGCCGAAAGTTCGACTCCAAGGAGAGAATCAGGCACCATTTGAATTCCTGTCGCTCCAAGCGAGCTCCTCCTGCCAAGTGGCCAACCTTGCTTAGGCATACCGGCAGCCTGTGCCCGGACCGCAAAACAGCCGCTCATACCGGCCAAGTCTAGCGGTAACTGGGGGCACATAGGACGCTCTGGAAGCGGTACGCAGCGCGGATGGTGCTCGATACATCGGCGAACGGCGGGTTTTCCGTAACGCCAACGCGCTTCACGAAACCATTTGGTTCCGCGGCCACGGACCGAGGCATTCTACGGGCAACCCAAGATCAACTTCACGGTTGAAGTGAAACTGAATGCTGAGCTCTGTTTATTCGGTGTCGCGGCCATTCTCCGGATCTTCTTCTAAGCGGGAATCGTTGGGCTTCGGCTCTGCGCCCTTCTTTTTGTGCGGCGCCGGCGACGTCTTGAAAATCCGATCAAGCGGCTCGTTGAATTTGGCTTCGTCGTCTTTGGGGGTCTGTGGCATGGAACGGCTAGTTATCTTCTACCGCGATAGTTCGCGCTTGTTCCTCACAGTAGAGCGTCTCAGTCTCTTCCTTCAAACGCTTTACCTGTCTTGGAAGCTCCTGCTCGGTCAGAATACAAAGTTCGACGTAGACTCCAACGTCACCGTAGATTGCCGCAGGTTCGATAAGCAGATTTTGTTCTTCATTCACGGGGACCTCGAAAACATTATCCAGGACATCGAACCCCGTGAGGTCGTGGTCCAGGTGGGCGGAGTGATGCGGAAGGATGGCGGCGTCACCACGGACCGATTTGTAAGGCTGATACGCAATGCGTTCGAAATCGAATTCTCTCTCTTCTTCGACGGGTACAGCGGATGGATCAAGGCCAGCGAGTCGAACTGCCACAATTGGCTTCCGATCTGGAACTTTGCGCGCGTAGTGCGCAACGCAATCTCCCATGGAGGGGCCGTCAACATCAACTCGCCCGGCGCGCCCAGGGTGGCATGGCGAGGCGTCGAATACGACCACACCAAGCTGGGGCGACGTGTAGAGGAAGACATCTCGATTGGCGATCTCGTTTTCCTGATGATGGAAATGGATGCCGAACTTGACTCCCTTGAAGCGCCTCACCATCCTTACGTGACATAGCGGCGCAGAGTCGTGTCAGGAACGCCGCTGTCTCAGAGGGAGTGGCCGCTTCCACGTGCATCTCCACAGTAAGTCCAAAGCGCCCGTTCCCCCGCCTCAACCATCTCCGGCGTAACCTCAATCTCAGCGTCGGCCTGACAGCTTGAATTGTTAACTGCTTTACTCATGCTTTGTCAAGTATATAATCAGGAATCAGCTCCTACTATTCTTCACAAACCGCAAACCCCAAAATCCCTTTCCCTCATTCCACCCCCTGCTCGGGCCAGTCGACCAGATAGTCCTCGTAGTCGTCAGCATCCAGATCGCCTTCGGGAACCGTGCGTCCGCGCACCGAAACACCTGCCGCATGCACTGTCTCGGGATCACCCGAAATCAACGGATGCCACCAGTAGAGATCGCGCCCCTCAGACACCAGGCGATAGCCGCAGGTCGGCGGCAGCCAGCCGATCGCCGCCACCGCCTTGGGGGTGAGCCCTATGCAGTCCGGCACGGTGGCCTGGCGGTTGGCGTAGTCGGTGCAGCGGCAGGTCTCGCCGTCAAGCAACCGGCAGGCGATGTTGGTCCAGGCAATCTCGCCGGTGTCCCAGTCCTCGAGTTTGTTGAGACAGCAGCGCCCGCAGCCGTCGCACAAGCTTTCCCATTCCGGTTTTGTCATCTGGTCAAGCCGCTTGCGCTTCCAGAACGGGATGTTGTCCATGAAGTCTCCTTGGTACGGGCCGGGAGCAGAGCGCCGGACCGCGATGTCGCAACCGGCTCACGTCTCTTGTCTTTTCTCGGAAAATAGAGCAATAGCTTGACCCTACATGGGGCAAAGATCTGTGGCGGGCAACTGCCGCCCGGAATGCAACGCGTCGAGGCAACAGCCGGCGCCGTCGAGTGGATGAGTGCCCGTGCAGGACCCTTTCAACCAGGACAGTCGGCCGCGCAAGCGGTCCAATATCCTCTTGAGGATAGATTCCTGGATCGATTCAACCATCTGGAACGCCGGGTTTTGGTCCGGCGAGACCTGGGAGGAGATCACCATCTTCTTCCGGCGGTTTCGCATGCGCGGTGTCTGGAAGGCCGTGTTCGAGGTGTCGGGCGAGGCGATGAACCTGGGCACCGCCGGCTTTGTGCTCATGCTCGCGCTGGCGCTGCCCGCCTTTGAGGAAACAGCCGGCAACTGGAGCGCCCAGGACGATTTCGCCGTCACTTTCCTGGATCGTTACGGCAACGAGATCGGCCATCGCGGCATCATCCATGAGGACTCCGCGCCGGTCGACCAACTGCCCGACCATCTGGTCAAGGCGGTGCTGGCCACCGAGGACCGCCGCTTCTTTGATCATTTCGGCATCGATTTTCTCGGCCTGGTTCGGGCCATGACCGAGAATGCCCGTGCCGGTGGCGTCGTTCAGGGCGGCTCGACCATCACCCAGCAACTCGCCAAGAACCTGTTCCTCACTCAGAACCGCACGCTCTGGCGCAAGATGCAGGAGGCGGTGCTTGCCATCTGGCTGGAGCAGAAATTCACCAAGAACCAGATCATCGAACTGTATCTGAACCGGGTCTATTTCGGCGCCGGCGCCTACGGGGTCGAGGCCGCCTCTCAACGCTATTTTGGCAAGCCCGCCAAGCAGGTAAAGATTGCCGAAGCCGCGATGCTCGCGGGCCTGGTAAAATCGCCGTCACGTCTGGCGCCGAGTCGCAATCCGAACGGCGCCGAACGCCGCGCACAGACCGTGCTGGGCGCCATGGTCGACGCGGGCTTCATCACCGAGACCATGGCCAAGACGGCGCTGGTCGCGCCGGCGCACGCCGTCAAGCCGGCCGGGGCCGGTTCGGTCAACTACATCGCCGACTGGATCATGGATGTCCTCGACGATCTGGTCGGCCGCGTCGAGCAGGACCTGGTGATTGAGACATCGATCGATTCCAATCTGCAGGCCGCAGCCGAGAAAGCCGTGGTCGACGAACTCGCCCTCAAGGGGGTGAAATTCGACGTCCAGCAAGGCGCGATGGTCGCCATGACGCCGGACGGATCGATCCGCGCCTTAATCGGCGGCCGGAATTACGCTGAAAGCCAGTACAACC
>JBBQJA010000026.1:0-53517 GCA_038325465.1 Hyphomicrobiales bacterium
ACGAATGGATGCTTGAAGGTTGAACCGGGGAAGGCTCGCTGTCAGGCACAAGTGCTGGTGCCGAGGCTCGCCTGCGCGGACTTTCACAAGGTCGGCTGATCTGCGGCTGACCGAAAATCCGCCTCCAGGGGCTTGCTGGTCAAATCGCGCCGGTCTATAAGCCGAACGACTGGTCACGGAGTGTAGCGCAGCCTGGTAGCGCACGTCGTTCGGGACGACGGGGTCGGAGGTTCGAATCCTCTCACTCCGACCAGATCCCAAAGGTTTCCGACCTCCTGAGACCTGATATCTCCCTCAGATTGTCTTCTTTTCTCTCAAATATTTCAAGGCTTTGGCGCGGATGTACCAGTGCGTCCGAAGGCCGTCTTCATGCGCGGTCGCGCGTTGACGGTCTGTCTTACCCGCTCGCGCCGGAACAGGCCGAATTGGCGATCGCAATGGCCTGCCGGACGTCATTGGCGATCTTGACCGGTCCGAGTTCATTGAGTTCTGCCTGGCGTTCCGACAGCGTCGGCCCGCCAAGAAAGATATTGGGCGAGCCATCGCCATAGGCCTGCCGGACATTGGCCAGAATATCGCGAATATCGTCGGGTGCCACATCGATGCCGGCCGAAATTCCGATGAGGCTGTACTGATTGTTCCGGATCATCCGGTAGGCGTCGGTGCCAGCTGGAAGCTCCGGCCCGCCGTCCACGCCCCAGCCTTCGTCACGGAAACAAGCGGCAATCACGCTCAGACCCAGCGTGTGGTCATTGCCCGGCGTGCGCATGAGCAGGATCGAGCGGGGCGCGTCCCTGGTCGAGGCCGGTCCGTTGCGATCTGACAGGGTGCTCAGCAGCAGATGCAGCCTGCTTGTTGCCGCCGAAATGGTCGAGAAGGTCTCGCGGTCGTCGCTCCACATCCGGCCCAGCTCCTCGGCGATCGGAATGACGAGCGTCTCGCAGATCACAAGCAAAGAAACCCGTTCACTGTGCAAACGGTCAAGCGTGGCGCGGAAATATTTCGGGTTGTTCTCGAGCAACGCACTCATGAACTGTCGAAAATGGATCGTTCCTTCGACGCTTTTCTTCTCGCTCGTCCAACCCGACGCGCTCAGGTGTTCGCGCCGCATGAAGACATTGCGGATAGCGCTTTCGAGCTTGATCCGGTCGACATCCTTGCTCTCAGAGCGAAAGCCGCCGCGATACTGGCGGGCATCATGGCTACCGTAACCTAATGATGACCGATTTTGACGGCCATCCCCCTCTTGATTAGACATCGTTCCCTCCGACTGCCCGTGACCAGCCTCGATGTTTTTTTCTTTTTAACCTAAGCTGCTTTTGAAGCCTGAACGAGAGCCGAACGGGCGATAATGCACAGCTATTTTCTCCAAAATCGAGAAAGTGCGTCTTTGGGCACCAGCCGTCGGGGGGAATGCACATTATTTCAGCATCGGCCGGCGCTGCAATCAGCATCAATTTCCAGCTCCGCGAGCTTAATCGGGAGACGTCAATACTCCTGATCAGCTGAACATATCCCTGCAACAGGGCATTTTTGGAGGAGATCGGAGGCCGAAAGGCGCCACGTCAATCGTCTCGGAGCGAAGGCGTCTTAAGTGCAGGTCGGTATCTCCCGCCCACCCCGCGTCGCCAACTGGCTTGTCTTTCACGGTCCGTGTTGTCCACAGTTTAGACGGAATTGCCCCGCAAATCGGCTCTCTCAGAGGGCTTTGGCCATGCGGTTGCGCAACGCCGGGCCGCCGTGTCCGTTTTTTTCGGTCGCGGCGAAGGCGCTCCGTGCGATGCCCGCCGCCGTAAGTCCGGATCGCTCATACATATCGCGTGGGTTTGCCTGCGGTTCGAATCGGTCGGGCAGGGTGAGCGTGCGGATGGCGAACGAGCCGTCAAGCATGCCCTGCGCGGCCAGATGATGCAGCACATGGGCACCAAAGCCGCCGACAGCACCTTCCTCAACCGTCACGAGAGCGGCATGGTCGGCTGCGAGGCTTTCAATCAGCAAGGTGTCGAGCGGCTTTGCGAAACGAGCATCCGCCACGCTCACCGACAGCCCGCGTGCCTTGAGGAGGTCGGCTGCAAGCAGGCATTCGGACAGCCGGGTGCCGAGCGACAGGAGTGCGATGTCGCGGCCTTCGCGCAGGATGCGCCCCTTGCCGATCTCAAGCGCCTGACCACGTTCGGGCAGGGCCACTCCGGTTCCTTCGCCGCGCGGGAAGCGGAAGGCGATCGGCCCCGTGTCATGAGCGGCAGCCGTTGCCACCATGTGCACGAGTTCGGCTTCGTCGGCGGCTGCCATGACGGTGAAGCCCGGCAGGTTGGCGAGATAGGCGATGTCGAAGGCCCCGGCATGGGTCGGCCCGTCCGCGCCCACCAGGCCCGCCCGGTCGATGGCGAAGCGGACCGGCAGGTTCTGGATCGCCACATCATGGACAATCTGGTCATAGGCGCGCTGCAGGAAGGTGGAGTAAATGGCGCAGAAGGGTTTCATGCCCGCCGCGGCAAGGCCTGCGGCGAAGGTGACCGCGTGCTGCTCGGCGATGCCGACATCGAACGTCCGTTCGGGATGCCTGCGGGCGAACTGATCGAGCCCGGTGCCCGACGCCATGGCCGCAGTGATGGCCACGATGGCCGGGTCCCGGTCCGCTTCGTCAGCCAGCGCCAGCGCGAAAACCTTGGTATAGGCGGGCGTCCCGGGCTTGGACTTGGCGAGCGTGCCGGTCACCGCGTCAAAGGAACTCACCCCGTGGTATTTGTCAGCCGAGGTCTCCGCCGGCGCATAGCCCGCGCCCTTGCGGGTGACGGCATGAATGAGCACCGGGCCATCGGCCGTCTCGCGCAGCATCCGCAGGATCGCCAGGAGCGCGCCGAGATCGTGGCCGTCGACCGGTCCCACATAGTCAAATCCCATATGCTCGAACAGGCTGCATTCACTGGTGAGCGCCCCCAGGGCGCGGCGCGCCGTCAAATGGGTCGAAAAGGCGCCGACCGACGGCGAAATCGACATTTCGTTGTCGTTGAGAATGACGAACATCCGCTTGCCGAGCGCACCGGCGTTGTTCATGGCTTCATAGGCCATGCCGGCCGACATGGCACCATCGCCGATGACAGCGATGACGTCGCCGGTTCCAAAACCCAAGTCGCGGGCGACCGCGAAGCCAAGGCTGGCCGAGATCGATGTGGAGGAATGGGCCGCACCGAAGGGATCGTAGGCGCTCTCGCTGCGCTTGGTGAAGCCCGAGATGCCGCCGTCCTGCCGCAGCGTGGCCATCGCCTCGCGCCGGCCGGTCAGGATCTTGTGGGCGTAAGCCTGGTGGCCGACGTCCCAGATCAGGGTGTCGTGCGGGGTGTCAAAGACGGCATGGATGGCCACCGTCAGCTCGATCACGCCGAGCGTGGAGCCCAGATGCCCTCCGGTCGCGGCCACCTTGGCGATGGTATCGCGGCGCAATTCGTCGGCCACTTCGGCAAGGTCGGCGTCGGAGAGATGTCTCAGGTCTTGCGGACCACAGATAGCGTCGAGACGTGGTGTCGACGTGACCGTCTTGGATATGATGCCCATCCCCAGCCTCCCTTTGTCCCCGATATCGGAGCACCCGCCGCCAGGGCGGGCAGTTGGGTCGGATGTTCGGATCCGACCCTGGTCAGAGGGCCATCTTTGCGGCATCATTCAAAAATGTAAACTGTTATTTACACTTCGACTGTCGCATTTAGTTGACAGTTGGGCCGTTGGGTCACTGGACCGAGGGACTAAAGGTCTTGATACAGGCAATGACGTCGGCGATATCCTGCTCTTTCCTGAGCCCGACGAAGGCCATCTTGGTGCCTCTCACTTCCTTCCTGGGTTCAGCGAGACAGGGTGTGAGCGTCGCCTCATCCCACACATGGTCGGCTCCGCATTTGGTCATCGCCCTGGAATATTTGTCGTCGATGAGCTTGCCCGGGACACGGCCGATGACGCCGTTAAGCGTCGGGCCGATCTTGTTGACGGGCTCCGTAACCACATGACAAATCATGCATTTCTTGAAGACGGCGGCACCGTGCTCCGGATTGCCCGGATCGGCGGCATGAACTGCGGTGGACACGGCCATCAATGAAGCGAAAGCCCGAAGGGTCTTGATGCGCTGCACGGCGAAAGCCTCATCGAAAGACGGCGCTGTCGGCCAACCGGCAGACATCCGAATTATCCTGTCGCCCGGTCTGAGGCAAAATCAGAACGGGACCAGTGATCGCGATTGCAAAACATTCCCGACTGTATATTCTTGTTGACAGTCGCTGTCCAGAAAACTGGACACTTCAGTCCGGCGGCCTGTCGCAAGGCCGGACCGGGCGAAAGATGGAGAAACAGTTCGTATGGCGCAACCCTATCCCTTCACTGCAATCGTCGGTCAGACCGAGATGAAGGAGGCACTGCTGATGGCCGCCGTTGAACCGGCGCTTGGCGGGGTGCTGGTGTTCGGCGACCGCGGCACCGGCAAATCGACGGCAGTGCGCGCGCTGGCCGAGCTCGTCCCCGAACTGGCGGCCAATGAAGGCTGCCGCTACAATTGCGATCCTGTCAGACCAGCCGATTGTTGCACCGTCTGCGCCACCGCCACCAAGGCCAGCCGCATCAAGCGCCGCGCGCCGATGGTCGATTTGCCGCTCGGCACCACCGAGGACCGGGTCTGTGGCGCGCTCGATCTCGAAAAGGCGTTGATTTCGGGCGAACGCGCCTTCGAGCCCGGTCTCCTCGCCAAGGCCCATCGCGGCTTTCTCTACATCGATGAGGTCAACCTGCTCGAAGACCATCTGGTCGATCTGCTGCTCGATGTTGCAGCCTCGGGCGTCAACGTGGTCGAGCGGGAAGGCCTGAGCGTGCGGCACCCTGCGCGTTTCGTGCTGGTGGGCAGCGGCAATCCGGAGGAGGGCGAATTGCGTCCGCAGTTGCTCGACCGCTTCGGCCTGTCAGTCGATGTCCTCTCACCCACAGACGTCGCCGCCCGGGTCGAGGTTCTCAAGCGCCGCGATGCCTATGAGCGCGACCCCAATGCGTTCCTCGCCCACTGGAAACCTGAGGAAACCCGTCTCGCCAAACGCATCGTCGCCGCCCGCAAGATCGTCGGCGACATCGAGATTTCCGACCGGGTTCTTTCGCTGATGGCGCATCTGTGCATGCGGCTCGGCGTTGATGGCCTGCGCGGCGAGCTTACCCTCATGCGCGCCGCGCGCGCCAAGACCGCGCTGGATCGCCGCAACGAGGTAACCACTGCCGATCTCATCTCGGTTGCGCCCATGGCGCTCAGGCACCGGCTCCGCCGCGATCCGCTCGATGAAGCCGGATCGAGCGCGCGCGTCGACCGCGCCATCGACGAAATGGCTGCGGCACCGGCCGGCAATGCTTGATCCGGCGATGCTTGATACCGTCACCCAGGGCCCCGACCGCGGGCTTGGACCTCAGGTCCCCGACCCCGCACGGTCATCGCCGGAAGCCTACGGCAGTCAGGCGGGCGCTGCTCTGTGGTCGGATGCGATTCTGGCCGCGATGGTTCTGGTTGCCGGTGCCGGTTCGCTCGGCGGTCTGAGGCTGAGGGCCGGGGCAGGCCCTGTTCGCGACCGATGGCTTGAGATGTGCCGCCTGATCGCCGGACCGGTGCGCCCCTGGCTCAGGATCCCCGCCATGTCCGCCGCAGGCCGTCTTACGGGCGGCATCGACATCGCCGCGACGCTGACCGCCGGACGGCCCGTTCACGAATCGGGTCTGCTTGCCCGCGCCGATGGCGGGTTCCTCGTGCTCGGCATGGCCGAACGCCTGCCGCAATCCTCCGCCGCCATCATCGGCAGGGCACTCGACGACCGCGAAGTGACCAGCAGCGCGGGCAACCGTTCGCCCGCGCGCTTTGCCGTCGTCGCGCTCGACGAAGGCGATGGCGACGAGGAGGATCTTTCGAGCGCACTCTCGGACCGGCTGTCCATCGATGTCCGGCTCGACAGCTTGAGCATTCACGACGCCAAGGAGGATGTCGTGCTGGCCCGCGAACTCGGGCGCACGTTGCCATCGCCCGCAGCCATCGCCGCCGTCCTCATGCTTGATGACAGTTTGACCGTCGTGGCCGAACTCACCGGTTCTTTGCCCGGCAGTCCGCTCCGCCGCGCGCTTGATCTCGCCCGCGTCGCCCGCATTGTTGCCGCCATCGAGGGTGAGGCCTGCGTAGTCCCCGCCCATCTCGCTCTCGCCATCCGCCTCTGCCTGGGCCCGCTCTCCATGTCCGGACCGGCCGATGCGGCAGCGGACGGCAACGCCTCCGACGATCCGCCTTCGCCCTCTGAGGCAGCACCCGAAGCTCCGCCCGCAACCGCGCCAGAAGCCCCGCCCGGGACAACTGATGGCGCACCGGACTTGCCGCCCCCCGCATCCGAGGCGCAAGGCGACAGCGATGCCGCCGCTGACGCCGCCGCCGCCGAACCCGATCCGGAGACGATCCTCGTGGAAGCCGCGCGCGCCTCTGCAGCCGTGTTGGCCGAACTTGCGCGCACCGACCGCAGCAAGGCTGCCAAGTCGGCCCGTACCGGCAAGTCCGGCGGCTTCAAGACCGGCAGCCGTCGCGGCCGTCCGACCGGGATCGTCTCCCGTCCGCCCTATGCCGAGGCCCGGCCGGACGTGGTCGCCACCCTGCGCGCGGCCATTCCGTGGCAGCGCCTGCGCAACCCGGCCTTCGGGGCGACCGGCAATCTTGCCGACACGCCGCTGCGGATATTGCCCACCGATTTCCGCTATATCCGGTTCCGTCACCGAACCGAATCGACCGCCATCTTCGCCGTCGACGCGTCCGGCTCGACCGCGATGGACAGGCTGGCCGAGGCGAAGGGGGCCATCGAGCTTCTGCTCGGCGACTGCTACGTGCGCCGCGATCACGTCGCGCTGGTGAGCTTCCGCGGCTATTCCGCCGAAACGCTGCTTGAGCCGACGCGCTCCCTGGTCCGCGCCAAGCGGTCGCTCACGGGCCTGCCCGGCGGCGGTCCCACGCCGCTGGCCGCAGGCATCCGCGAGGCGCTCGGCGTCGCAGGCCTGGTGCAGCGACGCGGCCAGTCGCCGCTGATCGTCTACCTGACCGACGGCAGCGGCAATGTCGCACTCGATGGCCGCCCAGACCGGCCGCGCGCCGCCGAAGACGCCACCCAGTTGGCCCGGCAAAGCGCAGCACTCGGCTACCGGGCGATCCTCATCGACGTGGCGCGACGCCCCAAGGAGGCCACACGTGCACTAGCCCAGACCATGCAGGCCCATTATTTCCCGCTGCCGCTGGTCTCCGCTGCCGCCGTGTCCTCCATCGTCGCCTCCTTCATGCAGAAGAATTGAGAAGGGCGATGCTGGCGATGGTCTCCGATGGTGTCATGCGCGACCGCGACACGCTCGACTGGCCCCACCGCGAGGCCAGCCGGACTGTCCGCGTCGGCACGATCGACTGGCATGTGCAGATGATGGGACCCGATGACGCGCCCTGTCTCCTGCTGGTGCACGGAACCGGTGCCTCCACCCACTCCTGGCGCGGGCTGATGCCGCTGATGGCGCGCGACCACCTCGTTGTCGCCGTCGATCTGCCCGGTCACGCGTTTACCCGCGGTGCGCGGGCGGCTGATCTCACGCTGCCTGGCATGGCGCGTGCGCTCGAAGCCTTGCTCGCCGTCCTCGGGCTCAGTCCCGATCTGGCGTGCGGCCACTCCGCCGGAGCGGCGATCCTGCTCGAATTGGGGCTCGGCCGCAGCTTCCGTCCGCGCCGCATCTTCGGTGTCAATGCCGCGCTCGAACCGATCCGTGGCAATGCGCTGCTCTCGCCGCTCGCCAAGGTCCTGTTCAACAATCCGCTGACCTCGCAGCTCGTTTCGCTGCAGGCGCGGATGATCAATGTGTCAGACCAGCTGTTGCGCGCCACCGGCTCCGCCATCGACCGCCAAGGCCGGGAGTGTTACGCTGTGCTGTTGCGCCGTCCGGCCCATGTCAGCGGTGCCATCGGCATGATGGCGGGGTGGGACCTCGTCCCGCTGGTCGCCCGGCTGCCGCGCCTGAGCGTCCCGGTCACGCTGATCGCCAGCCGCGACGATCCGATGGTCCCCGCCCGTGTGTCCGAAAATGCCGCCCGACTTGTTCCCGATTGCAGGCTGGACCTTTTCGAGCGCGGCGGACATCTTTTCCATGAGGTGGATCCAAACCGCATGGCTTCCCTCCTCCGCCGGCAGACCGCCGGCACGGCCTGAAAGGGGCAGATGCATGCCTGACATGGTTAGAACTCAAACTGCGGCTTTCCTTTCATGATGACGGTCCACGACCGCCGCCTCGGCACGTCTGCCGACAGCGATACCCGGCCGCATGCGGTGGTGATCGGCGCGGGCTTCGGCGGCCTTGCCGCCGCCGTCCGGCTCGGTGCGCGCGGCTACCGCGTCACCGTTCTTGATCGGCTTGACCAGCCCGGCGGCCGCGCCTCGGTGTTTCGGCAGGATGGCTTCTCCTTCGACGCCGGCCCCACCATCATCACCGCGCCCTTCATTTTCGAGGAACTGTGGGCACTCTGCGGCAAACGGCTGTCCGACGATGTCGAGCTGGTGTCACTCGACCCGTTTTACACCGTCCGCTTTGACGACGGCTCCGAGTTTCGTGCCACAGCCGATGAACAGCGCATGGAGGCCGAGATCGCGCGGTTCGAACCGGCCGACGTCGAGGGCTTCCGCCGCTACCTCGTCGAGAGCGAAAAGTGCTTCCGCACCGGCTTCGTGGGCATGGTCGACCGGCCTTTCATCACGCTCGCCTCCATGGCGGCGGCCCTGCCTGGTCTCGGCCTCAGGCGCGCCGACCGGTCGATCTACAAGATGGTCTCGAAATACTTCCGCAGCGAGAAGCTCCGCATGGCAATGAGCTTTCATCCGCTGTTCATCGGCGGCAATCCGATGCGGTCGAGCGGCATGCTGAGCCTGATTTCCTATCTGGAGCGTGAATACGGCGTCCATTATGCCATGGGCGGCACCACGTCGCTCGTCCATGGCATCGTCGGCCTCATCAACGGCCAGGGCGGCAATGTCCGCCTCTCTGTCGAGGTCGAACGCATCCTGGTCGAGGATGGCCGCGCGGTGGGCGTCCGGCTCAAGGGCGGCGGCGACATCGCCGCCTCCATCGTCGTTTCCAATGCCGACACCGGCTACACTTACAACACCCTGCTTGCCCATCACCCGCGCAAGCGCTGGACCGACCGCAAGATCAGCCGCGCGCGCTACTCGATGAGCCTCTTCGTCTGGTATTTCGGTGTTGACCGCCGCTATGAGGACGTGGCGCACCATACCGTGATGATGGGGCCGCGCTATCGCGGCCTGCTCGCCGACATTTTCGACAACAAGGTGCTGGCCGACGATTTCAGTCTCTATCTCTACCGGCCGTCACGGATTGATCCCTCGGTCGCGCCGGAAGGCTGCGAGTCCTTCTATGTGCTGGCGCCGGTGCCCAATCTCGACGCCGACATCGACTGGGCGACAATGGCCGAGCCCTACCGCCAACGCATTCAGGACAAGTTGTCCAAAACCCTGCTGCCAGGACTTTCCGACCACATCGTCACCTCGAAGATCATGACGCCGCTGGATTTCCGCGATCGGCTTCTGTCGGAGAAGGGCTCTGCCTTCGGGATAGAGCCGGTGATCACCCAGCTCGCCTGGTTCCGTCCGCACAACCGCAGCGAGGAGCTCGAAAACCTCTTTGTGGTCGGTGCAGGAACCCATCCCGGCGCCGGTCTCCCGGGCGTCATCTCCTCTGCCAAGATCCTGGACAAGGTGGTGCCCCATGCCAGCCTGTTTGCCTGACTATTTCATGCTCGATCCGGGCCTGAGGCGCGAATGCGAGGAGGCGATCAGCGCTGGATCGAAGTCCTTCCTGGCCGCCTCCATGCTGCTGCCCGGAACAACCCGGCAGGCCGCCCGTGCACTCTATTCGTTCTGCCGGGCCAGCGACGACATGATCGACGAAAGCGCCGATCCGGCCGAGGGGCTTGCCCGCGTGCGTGCGCGGCTGGACGCCATCTACAGATCAAACCCGCACGATTTCCCTTCCGATCGCGCATTCGCCGCCGTCGTGTCCCATTTCGACATGCCGCGAGCGCTGCCTGAGGCGCTGGTGGATGGCTTTGCCTGGGATGTGGACAACCGCAGCTACGCAAGCTTTGACGCGCTCTGCGCCTATGCGGCCCGGGTCGCCTCCACCGTCGGCGTCATGATGACTGTGATCATGGGCGTATCGGACCGGGCGGTGCTGGCGCGCGCGGCCGATCTGGGGCTTGCCATGCAACTGACCAACATCGCCCGCGATGTGGGCGAGGACGCGCGCCGGGGGCGGATTTATTTGCCGCTCGACTGGCTCACTGAAGCAGGCATCGACGCCGATGGCTTCCTGGCGGCACCGACCGCGTCGCCGGCCATGCGCGCCATCGTCGAGCGGCTGCTTGACCATGCGCAGCTCTTTTATGTGCGCGCCATGAGCGGAATTGCCGGCTTGCCGATGAGCTGCCGCGTGGCGATCCGCTCGGCCGCACTGATCTACCGCGAGATTGGCCGCGAGATCGAGCGGGCGGGCTATGACAGCATTTCCGGCCGCGCCCACACCTCCACGCGGCGCAAGCTCGAACTCATCGCCTATGCGATCTCGACGCCGGCGCTGTTCCAGCCGGTGTCGGATGCGCCGAGCCACGATTCGGTCCGTTTCCTGGTCGACGCTGCCGTGGCAGGCCGCCGCCAGGCACCCCGCGGCATTGATGCCAAGGCGGGCCGGATGATCGAGCTCATCGGGATGAACGAGACCCGCCGACGCGACCTACAGGCGAGAGCGTGAGATGGCAAACTATTTCGGCCTCGTCGAAGCGCTGATGACCTTCGGCGGCGTCACCGCCTTCGTGATCTGGCAGATGCGCTCGCTCAAGCGCGACGTGGCACTCAGGGAAGCGCGCGAGAAGGCCGAGGCAGAGGCCGAGGCGAAAACAGGGGCCGAAGCCGCCGAAGCACCGTTTGTCAACAGCTGAAGCGGGCTTTTCACCCTCGCCGCCGCGGCATCCTGAACGGCAGCATCAGCTTGACCAGCGGGTTGGCGAAACGGTCGCCAGACAGGCTTTCATGCATCAACTCGACCTCCTCGCCCAGAAGCCGGGTCCCGATCACCGAGCGGGTGTAGAACGGTCCGTCCTTAAGCGTGCGATTTAGGGTTGGAACCGCGCCAACGTCGTGGTGGCCGTTACGCGGCACGCCCCAGAAGCCGCGCCCCACCGATGTTGATTGCGGCCTTGGGATGGGGATGGTCTCGCCACTTCTGGTGATCCGCGCCGCGATGCAATCGTGCGAACCGTCGCGGCGGCGGGTGTCATAGATCACCACCGCGTCGCCGTTCGACAGCCGGCCGCGCGCCCAGTCCCAGACCGTGAAGGCGCGTTCGAGTGGTTCGGTGCCCCAGTTGCAATCCATGTAGCCGTGTCCGGTCCAGTCCTCTCCGCCTGCCTTCATGGCGACTGAGATCCGGCCCGAGGGCGAGACCGGCCACCAGCGGTGGTTTCCGTCCGCATCGATGTCGAAAACCTCTTTTGTCACCGCATCGGGGGTGAAACGGACCTGGCCGGCGACCCGTCGGGGCAGCCATTGCGCTGGTGGTCGCGGCACCGACACTTCGTCGAAATCAATGACGACGTCGAAGCCTTCGCGCCGGATCGAACTCGGTCCCACACGGAATTCCGAGGCCGTCCGCCGTGCTGCGGCCCGGCCGCGTTCGGTCATGGTCCAGCGGTTGCCACCGGGCTGGTAAAGCGCCACGTTGATGCAGACATGGTCCTCTGGATCGCGCCGGCCCGACCAGTGGTAATAAGGCGAGAACACCGACCCCACGAAGCTGATGATGCTGAGGCCGTAGCGGCCGCAGTCGCTCAATCCGTCGACGTACCACCAGATATAGCCGCCCGCCGGTACGGTCGCGTCAAAGCGCGGTCCTCGACCAGGCTCGCCGCCGCCAGCATTCCGGAAAGCGTCGCCATCGGCACGCCCGGTCCCGGATGGGCGCTGCCCCCCGCCAGATAGAGGCCCGGAACGAGCGTCCGCGCCCCCGGTCGCTGGAACGCCGCCATGAAGCCGTGCGACGCCCGGCCGTAGAGCGCGCCCCCTGTCGCCGGAAACAGCCGGTGAAACCCGGTCGGCGTCGTTTCCGTGCAAGCCATCGTCGTCCGGTTGATCGACAGGCCGCAGGTGTCGAGGCGTTTGAGCGTCTGGTCGAGACATCGGTCCACATCCATGAGAGAGAGAGGCGTGCGGTCACCATCGGCGGGCGCATTGAGCGTCAACAGCATCCGTTCGAGGCCAGTTCCTTCAGCGCGCTGACCGACATCGTCGCGGTCCTGGGCGCAGAGATAGGTGGTCGGCTGGTCAGGCATCGCGCGTTGCCGGGTCAAGGTGTCGAATTCGCGCGGGCTGTCATCGCAGAAGAAGACGTTGTGATGGGCGAGCGGGAAGCCCGCCGTCTCGGCCGTCATGGTGAACGTGAGTGCGGAGAACGAACGATCCTGCGGCGCGACCGGCTCGACGCCGGAGCCGCTCACGAGGGTGGCCAGCGCCGACACATCGCCGTTGAAGACGATGGCGCTGGCCTTGATCCGCTCTCCGCCCGACAGCCTCAGACCGGTCACGCCGCCGGGCCCTGTCTCGATGGCATCCACCGTGGTTGCGTAGCGGATGGTCGCGCCGAGATCGACGGCGAAATCGGACAGCGTCCGGGCGAGCGCGTGCATCCCGCCATCCACCAGCCAGACTCCGTCCTGTTCCACATGGGCGACCAGCATCAGCGTCGCCGGGGCCAGAAAGGGCGAGGCCCCGCAATAGGTGGCGTAGCGGCCAAACAGCTGGATCAACCGCCGGTCGGCAAAATAGGATGACAGCGCCGCATCCATGGTCACGAGCGGCTTGAGCGCCATCTGGGCACCGAAATTGAACAGGCCGATCCGGCGCATGAGATCGACCGGTCCGGGCCGCTGGGCATCAATGTAGCTCGGCTTCAGGGTGGCATAGATCGCCCGGCTGTCGGCGCAGAAGCGTCGGTAACCGTCAGCCTCGGGCGTGCCTGCAAAGGCCGCGATCGCCGCAGCGCTGTCCTCGATGTCGGCACTGAGGTCGAGCCGGGTGCCGTCGCTCCAGGCGTGGCGGGCCAGCAGTGAGGCGCGGGTCAGCCGGACGCGGGCGGAAAAGTCCGAACCTGCCTCTGAAAACAGCCGTTCGAAGATCCAGCGCATGGTCAGCACCGTCGGTCCGGCATCCACCGCACGGCCGCCGGCCCTCACGTGGCGCATCTTGCCGCCTGGCGTGGCCAGCGCTTCCAGAACCGTGACCTCGTGGCCGCGCGCCGATAGCGCGATCGCCGCCGCCAGGCCGCCCGCGCCTGCGCCCACCACCACAACCGGGTCGCCTGCCGCCATTGAGGCCCGTCCTCCGTGCGGCTCCGAAGTCCGGATTACCGCGTTGACAATCACCTGAGATGTGTCAGGATGAATTGACACATTATCATGTCATATATAAATGACAATCGGAGAGACGCGATGGACTTGCAGAAACGGATCGAGCGAAATCTCGAACGCGCAGTGACATTCGCCACCGCTGGCGGCCAGCCCTCCATCATCTGCGAAGCCATCCGTTACGCAGTCTTCCCGGGCGGCGCGCGGATCCGTCCACGCCTGTGCCTGGCGGTGGCGCTGGCGGCCGGAGACCGCAATCCCGAAGCGTCCAATGCGGCCGCCACAGCCATCGAACTGCTCCACTGCGGATCGCTCGTCCATGACGATCTTCCCTGTTTCGACAATGCCGACATCCGCCGCGGCAAGCCCTCCGTGCATCACGCCTATGGTGAAACCACCGCCGTGTTGACCGGCGACGCGCTCATCGTCATGGCCTTCGAGACCATCGCGCGCGAATGCCTTGCCACGCCTGACCGGATCGGGCCGCTCATCGCCACCGTTGGCCGCGCCGTCGGCATGCCGCATGGCATCATCGCAGGCCAGGCCTGGGAGAGCGAGGCGACGATCAATCTCCAGGTTTATCACCGCGCAAAGACAACTTCGCTGTTCCTGGGTGCCGCCACCGCCGGTGCCATCGCCGCCGGGGCCGATCCGCAGAACTGGTATGGTCTGGGCGAAGCGCTCGGCGACGCCTTCCAGGTGGCCGATGACCTGCGCGACTGCGCCGCCGACGCCGACGAGATCGGCAAGCCGAGCGGGCAGGATGCGGCCCATCACCGGCCCAATGCGGTTGCAACGCTCGGATTGCCTGGTGCCATCGCCCATCTGCAGGATCTGGTCGGCAAGGCCGCCGCCTCCATCCCCGACTGCGAAGGCGCTGACATGCTGCGCCAGCTCATTCTCGGCGAAGCCAAGCGGCTGGTGCCCAAGAAACTCGCCCAATACGCGGCCTGACAGCGATGGCGAGCAACGAGACGGATGCGCCGCTTGCCACGACGTCGCGGCCGGGTCTGTCCACGCGGCTGCGCGCCTGGCGCGCGCGCATTGTCGCCAGACCCGGTTTCCGCCGCGCCGTGCTCCGGTTGCCGTTTCTGTCAAGTTTCTCCAACCGCCAGGCGGCCTCGCTGTTCTCGCTGACCACCGGTTTTGTTCAGAGTCAGGTGCTGTTTGCAAGTCTGGAAACCGGCTTGCTCGACGCCTTGCGCGCCGGTCCCGTCACCATCGCCACGCTGGCGCAGCGCTGTGATTTCACGCCTGATCGGATGGCCCGCCTTGTTCAGGCCGCCGATGCGCTGCGGCTCGTCCGATCGGGCGCTGATGGTTTTGTCGCTCTCGGAGACCATGGTGCGGTGGTGGCGAGCGACCCCGGAATCCGCGCCATGGTGCGCCATCACGGCATGCTCTATCGCGATCTCGCCGATCCCGTCGGCCTGTTCAGCGGTGCCCGGACCGACACCGAGATGCGTCGGCTCTGGTCCTATGCGGGCAGCGACCGTGCGCCCGTCGATGCAGCCGATGCGGACGCCTATTCGGCGTTGATGGCAGCGAGCCAATCGATGCTGTCAGACGAGATCCTCGATGCCTACCCCTTCGACCGGCATCGCCGGGTGCTCGATATCGGTGGCGGGGAGGGGGCTTTCCTGCTGGCGATGGCGGCCCGCCATCCTGCACTTGACCTCGCCCTTTTTGACCTGGTGCCGGTGGCCGACCGGGCGCGGGCACGATTCGCCTCGCTGCCGCTCAAGTCCTGTCCCCGTGCCCATGGCGGCAGTTTTCTCAGCGACCCGCTGCCTGCCGGATACGACTGCATGACGCTGGTGCGGGTCCTCTTCGACCACGAGGACGCCGTCGTCGCCCGTCTTCTCGCCACCATCCGCAAAGCCATGCCGACTGGCGGACGCCTCGTCATAGCTGAGCCCATGGCGGGCAAAAGCGACGGCCGACGGCTCTCGACCGCCTATTTCGGGGTTTACACGCTCGCCATGGGCTCAGGCCGATGCCGCAGCCCGGAAGAAATCGGGGCGCTCGCGCTGGCGGCGGGATTCCGCCGCTTCTCCGTTCGGTCTTGCCGGACCGAGATGCTCGCCACCCTCGTCGTGGCGGAAGACTGAGCAATTGACGGTCCGATATGTAAATTGTAATTGACAGTCTGAGATGTAAATCTATTATGACACCCATGGGCATAGGCCTGCGGAATCAGAAAGCGCCAGACATCATGCAAAGCAGAGCAGTCATCTTCGAGGAACCCAGGCGCATCTCCCTGATGCTGCTGGACCTTGTCGACCCGACCGAGACTGACGTGGTGGTGGAAAGCCTCTGGAGCGGCATCAGTGCGGGCACCGAGAAATTGCTGTATGAGGGCACCATGCCGGCTTTTCCGGGAATGGGCTATCCGCTGGTCCCAGGCTACGAGACTGTTGGTCGCGTGGTTGAAGTCGGCGGCTCCGACCACCGGTCGCTCCTTGGTCGCCTCGCTTTCGTGCCGGGTGCCCGCTGCTATCAGAAGGTCAGCGCCCTCTTTGGCGCGTCGTCCTCCACTCTCGTCACGCCCGCCGACCGGATCATCCTGATTGAAGAGGACATGGCGGAAACGGGCACGCTGCTGTCGCTCGCCGCCACTGCGTATCATGCACTGGCGCTTGCCCATCTCTCCCCGCCGGATCTGGTCATCGGACACGGCATCGTCGGCCGTCTGGTCGCGCGCATCCTGCTGGCCATGGGTGCCCCCGCGCCGACCGTATGGGAGATCAACCCGGCGCGCCGCGGCGGTGCTCAGGGATACGAGGTCACCACGCGGGAGGCGTGCGAAGGTCGGAAGTTCCGCTCCATTCTCGATGCCAGCGGCGACCACGACATTCTCGACCAAGCGGTGGCCGTGATTGCCCCGGGCGGCGAAATCACGCTTGCCGGCTTTTATGGCGAGCGGATGTCGTTCCGTTTCGCATCCGCCTTCATGCGGGAGGTGCAAATCCGCATCGCCGCCGAATTCAAGCCTTCTGACGTCGCGGCAGTGCTCTCGCTTGTCGCCGCTGGCAAGCTCTCGCTTGACAACCTGATTTCTCATCGCGCCGGCGTCGAGCAAGCCGAGGCTTCCTACCGGACAGCCTTCGGTGATCCGGACTGCCTCAAGATGATCCTCGAATGGAGAACACAGCAATGACAGATGGCACCGGCGTGAGCGCCAGCGAACAGATCCATGACCTCCTGCGCCAGGAGGCATCCATCGAACCCGATCCGGTGCATACCGGCCCGGTGAAGAAGGACACCCAGATCATTGCCATCTACGGCAAGGGCGGAATCGGCAAATCCTTCACGCTCGCCAATCTTTCCTGCATGCTGGCCCAACTCGGCAAGAAGGTGTTGCTGATCGGCTGTGATCCGAAGAGCGACACCACCTCGCTGTTGTTTGGTGGCCGCGCCTGCCCGACCATCATCGAGACATCCTCGCGGCTCAAGGCTGCTGGTGCCGATGTCACCATTTCCGATGTCTGCTTCAAGCGCGACGGCGTTTTCGCCATGGAGCTCGGTGGACCGGAAGTCGGCCGCGGTTGCGGCGGCCGCGGCATCATCCACGGGTTCGAAATTCTCGAAAAGCTCGGTTTCCACGACTGGGACTTCGATTACGTCCTGCTCGATTTCCTGGGCGACGTGGTCTGCGGCGGCTTCGGCCTGCCGATCGCCCGCGACATGTGCCAGAAGGTTGTCGTCGTCGGCTCCAACGACCTGCAGTCGCTGTATGTGGCCAACAATGTCTGCTCGGCCGTGCAGTATTTCCGCAAGCTTGGCGGCAATGTCGGCGTGGCCGGCATGGTCATCAACAAGGACGACGGATCGGGCGAGGCGCAGGCCTTTGCCGCGCGCGTCGGCATCCCTGTGCTCGCCGCCATTCCGCAGGACGACGACATCCGCAAGAAGAGCGCCAACTACCAGATCATCGGCCATCCGGACAACCGCTGGGGTCCGCTGTTTGAATCCCTGTCGATCAATCTCGGTGAAGCCCCGCCGGTGCTGCCCAATCCGCTGACCCAGGACGAACTGATCGCGCTGTTTGATGCGGCCGATACGGGCGGCGACTACAAGCTCGTGCCGGCGCAGCCCGAGGACATGTGTCCCGCCTCGGTGCGCAACAAGACGTCCCTCGAAGTTGTCTATGACACGGTATGACCATGATCGATGACCTCCCCCCACATTTCCCTGACCTTGCAGACCAGCCCGCCGATATTGGCGTGACGGCCGAAGGCGGCTGCGCATCAGGCGCCGAGCGGATGAAGGCGCAGGCCATGGCTTCGGGCAAGGCTGATGTCATGGAACGGCTGGCCGCCGATTATCCGAAAGGTCCGCATGACCAGCCGCAATCCATGTGTCCCGCCTTCGGTTCGCTGCGCGTCGGCCTGCGGATGCGCCGGGTCGGAACCATCCTGTCGGGCTCGGCCTGCTGCGTCTACGGCCTCACCTTCACATCGCACTTCTACGGCGCCCGCCGCTCGGTCGGCTACGTTCCGTTCGATTCGGAATCGCTCGTCACCGGCAAGCTCTACGAAGACATTCGCGACGCTGTGAAGGAAATGGCTGATCCGGCGCTCTATGACGCCATTGTGGTGACCAATCTGTGCGTGCCCACCGCCTCTGGCGTGCCCTTGCAGATGCTGCCCCGCGAGATTGATGGCGTGCGCATCGTCGGCATCGATGTGCCCGGCTTCGGGGTTCCCACCCATGCCGAAGCCAAGGACGTGCTGTCAGCCGCCATGCTCACGTATGCCCACAAGGAGGCCGCCAGCGGTCCCGTGCAGGCACCGCGCACCGGCATTGAGGAACGTCCGGCGATCACCTTGCTCGGCGAGATGTTCCCCGCCGATCCGATGATGATCGCGGCCATGCTCGAGCCGATGGGGCTCGCAGCCGGGCCCGTCGTTCCGGTTCGGGAGTGGCGCGAACTCTACGCCGCGCTCGATTGCGCTGCGGTGGCAGCAATTCATCCCTTCTACACCGCGTCTGTGCGCGCCTTCCGCGAGGCGGGCCGCGATGTGGTGGGTTCGGCTCCGGTGGGTTTTGAAGGCACCGATGCCTGGCTCACCGCCATCGGCCGCCAGTGCAACGTCACCCAATCGCGCATTGATGCGGCGCGCAACGCCTTCGGCGGCGCCATTCGCGGTGTGTTGGCTGAAAACCGCATCAAGGGCCGCATCACGCTGTCGGGTTACGAAGGCTCGGAGCTTCTGGTCGCCCGACTGCTGGTCGAATGTGGCGCGGACCTGCGCTATGTCGGTACCGCCTGTCCGAAGACGGAATTCTCCGCGCTGGACGCCGAATGGCTCAGGGACCACGGGGTCCATATCCAGTACCGCGCCTCACTCGAGCAGGACCTGCAGGCCTTCCACGAATTCAAGCCGGACCTCGCCATCGGGACCACGCCAGTGGTTCAGAAAGCCAAGGAAGCATCGACGCCGGCGCTGTATTTCACCAATCTCATTTCGGCCCGGCCTCTGATGGGCCCGGCGGGTGCGGGATCTCTGGCCGCGCTGATCAACGCCACCATCGCCAACAAGCCGCGCTTTGACCGCATGAGCGCCTTTTTCGAGGGCGTCGGAATCGGCGATGCGGCTGGCGTGTGGGAAGACACACCGGTCGAGCGCCCGGCTTTCCGCAAGAAATATGCGGCCAAGACAGCCATGTCGAAGAACGCCGTGGATTCCGGGGAGGCGGTTGGCACATGACGCTGATCATCGACCACGACAGGGCAGGGGGCTATTGGGGCGCCGTCTACGTCTTCACCGCCATCAAGGGCATGCAGGTGATCATCGACGGCCCGGTGGGCTGTGAAAACCTGCCGGTCACCTCGGTTCTGCATTACACCGACGCGCTGCCACCCCATGAATTGCCGGTGGTCGTTACCGGGCTCGGTGAGGAGGAACTTGGTCAGCACGGTACCGAAGGTGCCATGCGCCGCGCCCGTTCGGTGCTTGATCCAAACCTGCCGGCGGTGGTTGTCACCGGGTCCATTGCCGAGATGATCGGCGGCGGCGTGACGCCCGAAGGTGCCCATGTGCAGCGCTTCCTGCCGCGCACCATCGACGAAGACCAGTGGCAGTCGGCCGACCGCGCCATGAAATGGCTGTGGACCGAATACGGCCCGAAGGGCGGCAAGGCGAAAGCCCCCAAAGCCCGCAAGGAGGGCGAAAAGCCGAAGGTCAACATCGTCGGCTCGATCTACGGCATGTTCAACCTGCCATCCGACCTTGCCGAAATCCGCCGCCTGATCGAAGGCATCGGTGCGGAAGTCAACATGAGTTTTCCGATGGGCAGCCATCTGGCCGACGTGGGCAAGCTTGCCGACGCCGAAGTCAATGTCTGCCTCTACCGCGAATTCGGCCGCCTGCTCTGCGAAGCGCTCGACAGACCCTTCCTCCAGGCACCGATCGGCATCCATTCGACGACCGCCTTCCTGCGGTCTCTGGGCGAACTTCTTGGCCTTGATCCCGAGCCTTTCATCACCCGCGAGAAGCACACCACCTTGAAGCCGATGTGGGACCTCTGGCGCTCCGTGACCCAGGATTTCTACACCACGGCCGGCTACGCCATCGTGGCGGGCGAAACCTACGAGCGCGGGATCCGCAACTTCCTCACCGACGAAATGGGCATGCCTTGCGCCTTCTCGGTGCAGCGGTTGGCGGGAAAGAAGACCGACAACCACGCAGTCCGCGAGCAGATCCGCACCAAGCCGCCGCTTGTCATGTTCGGCTCCTACAACGAGCGGATGTATCTGGCCGAAGCCAGGTCGCGGGCGATCTACATTCCCGTGTCCTTTCCGGGTGCCATCATCCGCCGTCACACCGGCACGCCGGTGATGGGCTACTCGGGTGCCACCTGGTTGATGCAGGAAATCTGCAATGCGCTCTTTGATGCGCTGTTCAACATCATTCCGCTGTCGACCGACATGGATGCGGTGGAGGCGACGCCTGCACGCGGAAGGGGCGAGATTCCCTGGACGCCGGAGGCAAAGGCAAAGCTCGATCTGGCCATCGACAACGAACCGGTGCTGGTGCGCATCTCGGCGGCCAAACGGCTGCGCGATGCCGCCGAGAAGGCCGCACGCTCGTTAGGCCATGACCGGGTGGAGCAGGACGACGTCGACGAAGCCAGCCGCGCGCTCACGCGCGACCGTGCAGCCTGAGACCAAACGGCGGCCGTCAAGCGGCCGGGGGAGAGTGACATGACAGCAGCAAGACATGCCCACCGGCGCAACACACGTTTTGAAAGCTGGAGCCATCGGCTCGAATACCGCCTCCTGGTCGCCCTGACATTTGCGGTCTGTTTCGTCATGATCTCCGGCCAGCGCGCCTTCGGTGCCTTCCGGGGCGGCAGCGACAGTTCGCTGGCGGGTTCGATTTTTACGGAGGCGCGCTCGGCTGCGCATGCCACCGCCGGCTACGTGTTCAACGTGTAGTCTCAAGAATTTGCCGGCCTTCAAAGCCGGCAATGTCGCCGAGGGTCTCCTCACCGGGGATTGGAGGCACCCGGCTGCGGGGCACCGCAGCGAATGTGACTAGGAGGTACCCAAATGCCCAGTCCAAATACCGTTACGCTGTCCGGCATGTCGGAAGGCGAAGCACAGGAATTTCACAAGTACTACCTCCAGGGGATGTATCTGTTCGTGGCGATTGCCGTCGTTGCGCACATTCTCGTCTGGTTTTGGCGCCCGTGGATCCCCGGTCCCGATGGTTACGCGTCGCTCGACGCCGTCAACCAGACGGTTTCCGCATTCCTGCCTATGATCTCGTAAAGGAGAATCGACATGTGGAGAATCTGGATGATTTTCGACCCGCGCAAAACGCTGGTCGTTCAAGGCGTGTTCCTGTTCGCGCTGGCTGCGATGATTCATCTCGTCCTGCTGAGCACTCCCCGCTTCAACTGGCTCGAAGGAGCTTCGCCTGCCAGGACAGGCGCCCTCGAGCAGACGATCACAACCCCGGTGTCCGCACCGCGGATGCTTGGCTGATCGCAAACGACAATGGCCACGGGCGGGCGAATGGACACCTGATTGTCCGCCCGTGGCCGAAACCGGAATTGAGACGACCCGCGTGGGCGGGCGTCTGCGGGGTCGGAGATTGAAAGATGGCACTGCTGAGTTTTGAGAGAAAATATCGCGTTCGTGGCGGCACACTGATTGGCGGTGACTTGTTCGATTTCTGGGTCGGCCCGTTCTATGTGGGCTTCTTCGGCCTCACCACGGCGTTCTTCGCCTCGGTGGGCACCGCACTGATCCTGTTCGGCGCCGCAATCGGACCAACCTGGAACATCTGGCGCATCTCGATCGCGCCGCCTGATCTGAGCTATGGGCTGGGGCTTGCGCCGCTGGCCGAAGGGGGGCTTTGGCAGCTGATCACCATCTGCGCCATCGGGGCCTTTGTCTCCTGGGCACTCCGGGAAGTGGAGATCTGCCGCAAGCTCGGCATGGGCCTCCATGTTCCCTTCGCTTTCGGCGTGGCGATCTTCGCCTATGTGGCGCTGGTGGTGATACGGCCGGTGCTGCTGGGCGGCTGGGGCCATGGATTCCCTTATGGCATCTTCAGCCACCTCGACTGGGTGTCCAACGTCGGCTACCAGTACCTGCACTTCCACTACAATCCGGCGCATATGCTGGCGGTGACCTTCTTCTTCACCACCACGCTCGCGCTGTCGCTGCACGGCGGCCTGATCCTGTCAGCTGCCAATCCGGGGGACGACGGTTCGTTCCCGCCCAAGCAGGCCGAGGTCAGGACGCCCGAATACGAAGACACCTTCTTCCGGGACATCATCGGCTATTCGGTCGGCACACTCGGCATTCACCGGCTCGGCCTGGTGCTTGCGCTTAACGCAGGCTTCTGGAGTGCGGTCTGCATCGTCATCAGTGGGCCGCTCTGGAACAAGGGCTGGCCGCAGTGGTGGAACTGGTGGCTGAACCTGCCGATCTGGAGCTGAGGAGGAACTCGTCATGCAATACCAAAACATATTCACCCAAATCCAGGTGCGCGGTCCCATCGAAGCGGGCATTCCGCTTCCGCGGGGCGACGATGCCCGGAGCGGCAAAGCCTACTACAGCTGGCTTGCCGGCTGGTTCGGCAATGCCCAGATCGGTCCGATCTATCTCGGCTTTCTCGGCACGGCCTCGCTGATCTGCGGAACCATCTGGTTTGTCATCGTCGGCTTCAACATGCTGGCGTCGGTGGGCTGGGATCCGATCCAGTTCATCCGTCAACTGTTCTGGCTGGCGCTCGAACCACCGCCGGCCAAATACGGCTTGTCGATCGTTCCGCCGCTCAATGAAGGCGGCTGGTACATCATCTCCAGCGTCTTCCTGCTCGCCTCGGTGATGCTCTGGTGGGCTCGCATCTACACCCGGGCGCGTCAACTGGGTCTGGGCACCCATGTCGCATGGGCCTTCGGTGCAGCGATCTGGCTGTTCCTCTGTCTCGGCCTGTTCCGGCCGATCCTGATGGGCGACTGGTCGGAGGCCGTGCCCTACGGCATCTTCCCGCATCTCGATTGGACCGCCGCCTTTTCGATCCGCTACGGCAATCTCTATTACAATCCGTTCCATTGCCTCTCGATCGTCTTCCTCTACGGCTCGGTCCTGCTGTTTGCCATGCACGGCGGAACGATCCTGGCGGTCACCCGCTACGGCGGCGAACGGGAACTTGAGCAGATCACCGACCGGGGGACTGCATCCGAACGGGCTGCTTTGTTCTGGCGCTGGACCATGGGCTTCAATGCCACCATGGAATCGATCCACCGCTGGGCCTGGTGGTTCGCGGTCCTCACGCCGATTACCGGCGGCATCGGCATTCTGTTGACCGGCACCGTGGTTGACAACTGGTACCTCTGGGGCATGAAGCACGGCATCGTGGCGCCGCTGCCGCAGATGTTCATGAACGTCGTGGATCCGGCTATGGGAGTTATATCACAATGAAACTCTGGATACCTTTTGCCCTCGGAGCCGGAGTTCTGTTCGGGTCCGCCATGGTCTTCGGAGCCGATTGGGATCTTCCTCCGGTCGACTCCACCCAGGTGGGCTATCGCGGGACGGGCATGGTGACCATCAAGGACCGCGAGGATGTCGCCGCCCTGACGCTCGCCAACGCGCTTCCCGAAGCCCAGTACGAGGCCGACCCCACTGGCGCCCGCGCCAGCGAGGTTTACGAGAATGTGCAGATTCTGGGCGACCTGTCGGAAGACCAGTTCAACCAGTTCATGGCCTCGATCACGGCATGGGTCTCTCCCGAACAGGGATGCGCCTATTGCCACAACGTGGAGAACATGGCATCCGACGAGGTCTATACCAAGGTCGTCTCGCGCCGCATGATCCAGATGACGCAGGCCATCAACACCGACTGGCAACCCCATGTCGGGGTGGTCGGCGCGACCTGCTACACCTGCCATCGCGGCCAGCCGGTTCCGGCCGAAGTCTGGTCTTCGTCGCTTGATCCCAAGCCCGCTGAAGGCGCGCTTGGCTATCGTGCAGGTCAGAACGTTGTCGGCGTCAATGTCGGCAACACCTCCATGCCCCAGAACGCGCTCGAGAGCTACCTGCTCCAGGATGTCAACATCCGGGTGCATTCGCTCACGGCGCTGCCCGACGGAACCAACAAGAACGGGACCAAGGAAACCGAATCGACCTGGGCATTGATGATGCACATGTCGGAGAGTCTCGGCGTCAACTGCACCGCTTGCCACAACACCCGGGCCTTCAACGACTGGAACCAGAGCCCGCCCCAGCGCGTCACCGCCTGGCACGGTATCCGCATGGCCCGCGACATCAACCAGTCCTATATGACCGGTCTGGGTCCGGTCTTCCCGGCCAACCGCAAGGGTCCTGAAGGCGACGTTCTGAAAGTTGGTTGCGCCACCTGCCACAACGGCATTCAGAAGCCGCTCAACGGCGTCTCCATGCTCGAGGGCTATGCAGACTCGCTCGGCAAGAAGACCAACACCGCTGTGCCCGACTACGCCACTTACGTGGCCGGGGAAACCCAGGTGATGGCCGCGCCGGTGGCTGCCACCCCCGACGCCGCAGCTCCTGCGGTTGTCGCTCCGGCGGCGGAAGCTCCGGTGGCGCCCGCCACTGAAGTGCCCGCAGTTGTTCCCGCAGCGCCAGCCGACGGCGGGTCGGCCCCTGCAGCCAACTGAGGCATGCTGACCGCGGGCGTTCCCTCTGCCCGCAGTCAGCACGATACGCCGGAGACCGAAAGGCCTCCGGCTTTTTCGTGTGTCTCGCAACCGCTCGATTCCTGTCCCGGGCGTGACGCAGCAGGGCTCGATCCCGGTGAAGCCGAGCGCCCGGCAGAGCGCAATCGCGCCCGTCGTCGTGGGCGGCCTGACCAAGCCCGACCCGCGCCTCGGCGCGATCCGCTCTGCGACCAATAAGCTGGAGCTATTCCGGCATTGTCGGAATCGGCGGAATTGCTCTCCCCTCTCTTTTTGACGCAATTCCGGACTCGGACGCGGTGCCACTTTCGCTGGAATTGCTCTCTCCTTTTGTTTTGACGCAAGTCCGGACGCGAAAGCGGTGCCACTTTCGCTGGAATTGCTCTCTCCTTTTGTTTTGACGCAAGTCCGGACGCGAAAGCGGTGCCACTTTCGCTGGAATTGCTCGAACGCGACAGGCATCAGGGTTCTGACAGGCCGGGCAGGAGGGCTTTGCCGGAGACGGCCCCGATCCGCCGGTTTAGAACACCAGGTCGGGAAAGCGTTCCGCGTAAATCCGGAACCAGGGTGTGAAACGCTCGGGATGCTCGGCGATTTCCTGGTGCAAATCCGCCTGGGTGATCCAGCGCCAGCCGGCGACTTCCACCGGATTGGGTTGAATGACCAGTGTTTCGCGGTTTGCCGCCCCGATATAGAGTGTGACCTTCTCATGCTCGTGCAGGCCGTTGCCCACATCGGCCGAATATTCCACCACCTGCCGGCGCGACAGCGGCAGCGAAATTCCCATTTCCTCCGTCAGTCGCCGGTCGGCGCAGCGGTCTGCCGGCTCGTCCCAGTAGGGATGGGTGCAGCAGGTGTTCGCCCAAAGTCCGCCGCAGTGATATTTGTCGGTTGCACGTTGCTGGATCAGCAGATGCTCGCCATCGAAGACGAAGACCGACACTGCAAGATGGAACAGGCCATCCACATGGGCCTTGAGCTTTTCCACCGGATAGAGCGAGCCATCGGCCGCAATCGCCGGAATGATGGTGGGATGGTGGTTCATGTCGCCTGTCCTCTGGCTCCGCCGGGTCGGGTTCTGTCAGGCTGTGGCTTGCCTGCATGGAGGTGTGCGTCGCCTGACGATAGCGCGTCGTCGGTCCGGGCGGCGTCGGCGCTGTCCCGCAGCGTCTCAAGCGGGGGCTGCGGCACAGCGCTCGCGGTGTCGGATGCGCCAAGGCCGGGCCATTGGCCATCCACCGCCAGCAGATTGAATCGGGTGAAACAGTATTCGGAAAACCAGCCATCCCGATAGGCCGCGCGCACCGCTTCGCCATGGGTCGGGCTGTCGCGCGAAAACCGCTCCATGGCGTCAGCCGAGTCCCACAACGAGACCGTGACCTGGTGCAGCCAGGGGATTTCGCCCGTGCCGATCATGAAATGCCGCGCCGTCTCGGCTTCCGCCGTCCTGGAGATCGCGGGCACCCGCGCCCAGAACCTCGGGAGCTTTGATGGCCGGATCGAAGCCCGTGTCAGCGCCACCAGCGGCAGCCGTTGCGCGGCCGCTTCCGCACCAGGAGCGAAACTGTGCCCGGCCCAGCTGCCCCGGGTCGAGGTAGCTTCGAGATAGAGGGTGGCGGTCCGGTCCGTGCGCCGCCGGTAGCCTTGCAGCACCCGAGCCTCCGCCAGCCGCGCCCGCGCCACCTCCACTGAGGGCCATTGGGCAAGCAGCGTGTAGACCCCGAAATTCGGCCAGGTGGAAAAGCCCGCCCCCGCCCCGGTGCCCATCAGCTTGAAGAAGGCGATGTCGGGGATGGCCGCAATGCGGCGCGGCGCCAGCCCCATCTGGCCCAGCGCCCACAGCCGCGCGGACAGCGTCGGAAAGGAAAACAGCGAGAACGACACCACGGTCATGGCGCAGGCCCCTCCTTGCGGGCCTTGCGGGCCTTGCGAGCCTTGCGGCTCGGTTTGCATGCCATGGCCTTTGCGCGGCTATACGGGGACCGCCCAAAGAGCGCCACCAACAAAGCGCCGCCCACCACCTTCAATCCGGGCCGTCGGGTCGATGTCCGAAGCGGCCTCACGCCACCGCGCGCGAGAGCGCACACTGCGACCACAGGTTGGACAGAGCATCGACCAGATGGGCGATGTCGGCGTTGGAATGCAGCGGCGTCGGCGTGATCCTGAGCCGTTCGGTCTTCACCGGCACTGTCGGATAGTTGATCGGCTGCACATAGATCCCGTAGCTGTCGAGAAGGATGTCGGAGATCCATTTGCATTTCTTGGCGTCGCCCACCAACACAGGCACGATATGGCTCGGATTGGGCATGTGCGGAATGCCCTTGGCGTCGAGTGCGCGGCGGAGCTTGGCGACATTGGACTGATGCGCGCGGCGCTCGTCCTGGCTCTCCTTGAGATGGCGGATCGAGGTGGCAGCCCCCGCAGCCAGCGCCGGCGGCAGGGCGGTGGTGAAGATGAAGCCGGACGAAAAGCTGCGCACGAAGTCCACCAGCGCATGCGATCCGGTGATGTAGCCGCCCATGACGCCAAAAGCCTTGCCGAGTGTCCCCTCGATCACGCTGAGCCGGTGCATCACGCCTTCGCGTTCGGCCACCCCGCCGCCGCGTGGGCCATACATGCCAACGCCGTGGACCTCGTCGAGATAGGTGAGCGCGCCGAAGCGGTCGGCCACATCGCAGATCTCAGTGATGGGCGCGATGTCGCCATCCATCGAATAGACGCTCTCGAAGGCCACCATCTTGGGCGCGTTCGGGTCGTCCTTGGCCATCAGTTCGGCAAGGTGGCGCGGATCGTTGTGGCGGAACATGCGTTTTTCGCAGCGGGAATGGCGAATGCCTTCGATCATGGAGGCGTGGTTGAGCGAATCCGAATAGATGATGAGGCCGGGAATATTGGCACCCAGCGTGCCGAGCGCTGCCCAGTTGGATACATAGCCGGAGGTGAAGATGAGCGCGGCCTCCTTGCCATGCAGGTCGGCGAGCTCCTGTTCGAGCAGCACGTGATAATGGTTCGTGCCTGAGATGTTGCGTGTACCGCCAGCGCCGGTGCCGCATTTGTCGATCGCGGCGTGCATGGCGGAGAGCACTTTCGGGTTCTGCCCCATGCCAAGATAGTCGTTCGAGTACCAGACCGTGACGTCATGGACGGAGCCGTCTTCGCGGTGGCGGGTGGCGCGCGGGAATTGGCCCGCCTGCCGCTCGATGTCTGCGAAGACCCGGTAATTTCCAGCCGTCCGGAGACCTTCGAGCTTGCCTGCGAAATAAGAGTTGAAATCCATGAGACGATCCCCCTGGGTCATGCCCGCGCTGTGGCGCGGGGGTTTTCAAGTGTGGGTTTGGTTGGGCTCAGTGCCGCTGTATCGCGGTCCTTGTCTTTTTTCGCTTCGCTGCGCGCCATCGCCCAGGACCACAACGCGGAATCCTTGACCGGCAGCACCAGGAAAAGGTGCTCGACGAGCGCCAGCCCGGCGAAGGTGGCGAGCAGGCTCCATTTCACGGTGTCATGGCTGGTCTGTGAACCGGAAACCAACACCACAAGATAGCTGAACAGCAAGAAGCTGCCGGTCAGCGAGACGTAGAACCAGCGACTGGTCCGGTCTGTTCTGAAATAACTCTTAAGGTAGGCAAGCCGCTCGGGAAGCATGTCGCTGACGGCATACTGCGCACCCATGAAGATATTCAGTTTGGTCGAAATCCGCATCACCCACAAGAGCAGGAAGGTCATGAGGCCTGTCTTGTTGTCCGCGTCATGCATGAACAGGAGCATGGCGATTGCTGTCGCCGCCAGCGCCAGTTCATGGTCGCGCACCGTGAGGAACGCCGCCCGGAAACGGGATGTCTCGACCGGCAGGTCGGCGATGCCGATCCTGCGCGGTCCCGTCACCAGCCCGATCAGGAACGTCGTCTCGTGCCAGGCCCAGAGCGCGAGCGCGGAGAAGAAGGCGGCATAGGCAGATGCCGTCGTCTTTCCATCGAGGGTGAACGCGAGCCCTGCAAGACCCGCGAACGAGATCAGGGTGACCAGCGCCATCACCATGCCAAAACGCCTGTCGCCCTGCCGCGCCAGCACAATGACGACACCTGTGGCGAGCCACCAGGCGGCTATGGCTGTGAAGACGGCGGCAAGGACTGTCATCAAACTCTCCCTTACCAGACCGGCTGCAGGCGGCTTGTGGCGGGAATCGTGTTCTTCTTGGTCGGCATCAGGTAGAGCCGCACAAAGGTCGCTCCGGCGCGCGCCATATGCCAGGACTTGGCAATCCGGCCGCTCACGCCGCCCCGCTCCGCAGCCGCGTTGATGTCGGCATTGATGCGGTTGAGCTTGCGGAAACCCTCGATGAGGGCGGGATTGTCCAGATCCAGCGTCACCGGGAAGCACTGCTTGGTGATCTCGTTGGTCAACCGGTAGACGCGCATGTCGTAGTCTTCGATGCCGATGCCGAGCGCCTTGTGGAAAGCGGGGCGGGCATGGTCGCGCACATACATCGTGGCATAGACCGCCAGCAGGAAAAACTTGATCCAGTACACGTTCCGCCCCGAAATCAGGCTCGGATCCGAACGCATGATCAGCGAAAAGGCTTCGCCATGCCGGAACTCGTCGTTGCACCACTCATCAAACCATTTGAAGATCGGGTGAAAGCGGTTTTCCGGGTGCTTCTGCAAATGCCGGTAGATTGTGATGTAGCGGGCGTAGCCGATCTTCTCGGACAGATAGGTCGCGTAGTAGATGAACTTCGGCCGGAAATAGGTGTATTTCTTGGTTTTCGCCAGAAAGCCCATGTTGACGCCGATGTTGAATTCCTTGAGCGCATCGTTGATGAAGCCGGCATGACGGGATTCGTCGCGGCTCATGTAGCCAAACAGCTCGCAGATATCCTTGTTCTTGCCGCGCCGCTTCATCTCCTTGTAGAGAACGCAGCCCGAAAACTCAGCCGTGAGCGAGCTGACAAGAAAATCAACCAGCTCGCGTCTCAGGTCGTCGGGCAGGGCATCAATGTCGATCTGGTCCCATTCGGCGTTCTTGTGGAAATGGCCCTTGTTCGGATCAGACTTCATCTCGGCGATCAGCACGTCCCATTCCTCGCGCACGCGGGCGACGTCGAGACGGTCCATCTCTTCAAAGTCGGTCGTGTAGAAGCGCGGGTTGAGCATGGTCGACTCGATGGCCGCCGACGTGGTGGAATTGATGGCGGCGGGTTCCGCGCCGGCAACCGGAGTTACGTGGGTGTTCATGCCCGTGCCCTTTCTGAGAAGCTGAACTCGCAGAGTTCCATGAATTCGAAATCGCCGGTGGCCTGGGTCCATGTGCGTTCGAGCACGCTGGCGCGGGTGATGGTGGCGGTGCGGTGGACGGTCAGCGAGTGTCCGTAGGGCGCCTCGACGGGGGCGCCGTGGATGAGGACCTCGTCGCCCGGATGGACGACAACGCCGCCGTCAAAGCGGACATGGGCGCCGAGCGCCTCGAAGGTATTGTTGATTTCAACGGTGCAAGGAACCTCTTCCTTGCGCCGACCGATCAATGGCATTGTCATGGTTGAGTTCTCCCTCTGGCGTCAAGCAGATATGCATAGGTAGCGACATTGTCCGGCCCGAAGGCGTTCAGGAAAAGCCGCTCGCCGGTAACGGTGTCGGAGAGCGTGACTGCCCCGTTCTCCCACCGGATCAGTCTGTAAGGCTGGTCAGTGGAAACGCCAGCCACCTGCCGCATGCGGGTGAGCGCACGCAGCGAGCCACGCACGAAGCCACCTTCTTCGACTTTATAGTCGATGATCACGGACTTGTCGCGCGCATCCGAGATCGAAATCGGCGTATCGTGGTCACCCACGATGACGATGTCGCGGATGGCCACCGGCTGTCCGAATGTCTCCACCATGGTGCCAATGCCCGTCTTCATGCCGAAGACGATGGCAGCAACGGAAAATCCCAAAAGACTGAAGCCGAGCACGAGCGGGTAGCGCGGAAAGCGGCGACCTTTCCTGCGAGGAGGCTCCTGGCGGGCAGCCTCCGGTTCGGGATAGGATCCTGAGTGGGCGTTCATCGGTCTACTCCGCTGCTTCGATCATCTGCCCGCCAGGCGCCGGAGCGGGACGCGAGGGCTTGGCGGATGCGGCTTCGCTCACGCTGCGAGCGATGCTTTGGGTTTCATGGGTTTCATGGGTTGCCTGGAATTCGGCGAGCGCCGAGGCGAGGATTCCCGCCGGCACGTCCACCGCGTCAAGCGCAATCATCTGCGGGATGAGCGCGCCCCGTCTATAGCCGCGGACATGCGGCCAGAACACCATGAAGGACAGCTTGCTGCCCGGTGCCATGGTGAGTGCGATGTCGCCGCGTCCGGTCTTGTCCTTGCGGATATCGGCCGAAAGCACCTTGGTGAAAGGCAGGTTGAAGGTGGCCGAGAGCGCCACCCCGATGCGCATCACCACGCGGCGGTTGGTGATGGTGTAGAGCGTGGTTTTGTGGACGCCCCAGGCGAAGAGTTCCAGAAGCACGATGGCGATCGTCGCCATGATCGTCAGCGCCCCGCTCGAAAACAGGATCAAGCCTGTTTCGCGGCCATCATAAAGGCCAGCCGCGACGTTCCAGCCGATCAGCACCAGGAAATAGCCGGCGATCCAGTGGCTGCGCAGAAGTCTGCGGGAGACGATGGACGCGCATGGCGCACCTTGCCACAGGATCCGTTCTCCGGCGGGCAGCCGGGCAGGAAGCCCCGGAACCGGCTCGTAGTCGTGTTCGGGTCCGCCGGTCTCGCTCATACCATCGACTCCTGGCGGCTCGGATCAGCATACAGAAGGCCCGATCCGAAGTAGGCGGTGATCATGTCTTCCTCGAGAAAGGTGACCGCGTCGGGGTTCCTGGTGCCGGGCACATTGGCGAAATGCGCGCCGCGCAGCGAGTGCACGAAGAAGATCCTCTCGTGATCGCGGGTGTAGCGCATGACCGCAAAGTTGATCGGCACCAGAATCTGGCGCGGCACCGCACCGACTTCGGTGGTCACTTCGAGATACCGGAGCATCTGCTCCGAGCGGTCGATCCAGGCATCGGTCACGATCCCGGCGACCACGAGATCGTAGCCGACCACACGCATGCCGATGGGGTTGGTTTCACCTTCCGCGATCGAGAAATCGCTGGCCACGCGCAGCGGAACGATCTTGATCTCGCCATGGGAGGTCACGTCCGGCGTGTCCGAGCGTTCCGCCCAGGAGCCCGGTCCGATCGACTGACCCATCGGGTCACCATCCGGCACATAGGGGGCACCCGAGAAGTCGGCGAGCTTGGTTCCGGGCACCGGGCGGGAGAGGTTGTCGCGCAGGTCGTTGGGCACGCTCACCCGGCCATGGCCGTTGCGCAGCACAAAGGTCTTGGCTGGCGGCAGGAAGAGCCACTGGTCCGTGTTGAAAGCGCCAGACTGGTCGGCTTCCAGCGGATAGCCTTCGCGCCGGTCCTCGGTGCGGATGTAAAACAGCAGCAGCGCGAAGAACACCCAGAACGCGTAGAGTGTAACCTGCGCGACATCGATATACCCTGTTATGGCGCCTGTTTGCATGGCTTGTCTCCTTGAAGCGCGTTGGGCCTATCCGGGCATTTCGGCGAGGCCGAAAGCCCGGGGGGTGGTTTGGTTTCGGATGGTCTTGAGGCCAGCGAGCGGCCCGATGACGATCAGCGCTGCAAACAGCAGGCCAATCTCGATATGATAGACGACGCTGTAGCCTGCGGCCGGTGCGATCAGCGCTGCACCTTCATAGGCGGGGCCGATCAGCGAATTGACGCCATCCCGGATCAGGCCGCCGAGCGCGAGCCCCGAGCCGATGGCGGTGGCCTGCACCGCGCCCCAGGCCCCGATGGCCAGTCCGTTGTCGGATTTCTCCGCGATCGCCATCGCCGCCAGCATGGTGCAGACGGCAAACAGGCCAGAGCCGAAACCGATCATCGCCGCGCCGGCACGAAACAGGTTTGCGTTGCCCAGCGGTTCGGCGAAGATGATGGCTGAGAAGCCGAACACGCCCACCACCATGCCAGTGGCGGCCAACCGGTACATGTTGCCGCCCTGCGCCAGCCCGCGCGCCGCAAAGCCGAAGCCGCAGAGCGTGCCCGCGCACCAGATCGCGGTCAGCAGCGTCGTCTGGCTCACGGAAAGCAGGAGAACTTCTCCGCCATAAGGCTCGAGAAGAACATCCTGCATGGCGAAGGCGCAGGAGCCCAGCGCCACGGCAGCGAGAAGCCGGGTGCTGCCCTTTTCCTGCCGATAGGCGCGGAAGGCGTCAAAGAAACCGATGGTCTGGCGGTCATGGGCGGTAACGCTCGGATTGCGCGGCTCCTGCTTCCACAGGCAGATCACGTTGATGAGCACCGTTACCACCGCTGCGCCCTGGACCACCTGGATCAGCCGTAGCGCGGAGAAATCCTTGAGCAGGAACGAGAAAACGATGGAGGCGATCAGCATGCCGACAAGCAGCATCACGTACATCAGCGCCACCACGCGCGGCCGGTTGGCTTCGGCTGCGAGATCGGTTGCAAGCGCCAGACCCGCCGTCTGCGCCATGTGCATGCCGACGCCCACGAGAAGGAAGGCGAGCAGCGCACCCGCCGCACCCGCCCATTCCGGTCCAAGCGTCTGCGACTGCATCAGCAGCAGCGCGAAGGGCATGATGGCGAGGCCGCCGAACTGCAGCATGGTGCCAAGCCAGATATAGGGAACGCGCCGCCATCCGAGCAACGACTTGTAGGTGTCGGACCGGTGGCCGATCAGCGCCCTAAATGGCGCGGCCAGCACCGGGATGGCGATCATGATCGCCACCAGGCTGGTTGGCACGCCCAATTCGACGATCATGACCCGGTTCAGCGTTCCAGTGAGCAGGACCGCGGCCAGCCCGATCGACCACTGGAACATCGACAGCCGCATCAGGCGGGCAAACGGCAGATCTGCGGACGCGGCATCGGCGAACGGCAGGTACCGCGTCCCCACGTTTTGCCACATGCCGATCATCTTCCGGTTCGCCATGCTGATCGGGTTCATGAACGGACGAGCTCCACGGCCTGCGAAATATAGAAGGGGCGGCTCACGCGGGTGGAGGTGCCGCGCGCCCATTCCGCCATCTGTGGACGGGTCAGCACCTCTCCGATCAGCCGGTCGATGGCGACGGGCTGAATGAGCGGGGCGCGGTCGCCGCGCGGAAACAGCTTGCCAACGGCGCGGAGAGTTTCAAGGAGCGCCGTGCTCGGCGCCAGCGTGAAGACCATCTTGCGCGAGGTGCGGCGAGCCAGCGACGCGATCGCCTCATGCGCCTCGTCATGAGGATAGTGAATAAGCGAGTCCATCGCCACCACGGCGTCGAAATCGCCAAGCGAAGCGGCGAGCATGTCACCCGCCACCAGCCGGACAGAGCCGCCGTTGCGGATGGCGGGAAGCGCCTCATTGGCATGCCCCACCATCTCCGGCGACAGGTCGACGCCCAGCACATGGGCGCCGCGATGGCCGAGTTCGATGGCGAGCGGGCCGGCGCCACAGCCCGCGTCGAGGATGCGCCAGCCAGACAGATCTTTGGGAAAGCGGTCGAGGATGGTGGCGCGCATGGCGTCGCGCCCGGCGCGCACTCTGGCGCGCACGCCGCTCACCTTCTCCGTCGACACCAACCGCTTCCAGGCATCGAGCGCGGTGCGGTCGAAGTAGGTCTGGATGGCGTCCCGGCGTCTGATATAGGCGGCACTTTCCATGTTCAGGTCACTCGTAGCCGAGGAAATCAAAGATTTCCCGGTCCTTCATCGGGTTGGCCGCCAATTCCGGAATGCCTTTCCAGAGCGCCTCTGCGAGTTGCAGATATTCCTGTTGAATGGCCACGATCTCCGGATCGTCGCCCATCTCGAAAAGCGTGCATTTCTTGAGCCGCGACCGCCGCACGGCGTCCGAATCGCCGATATGGGCAAGCCGGGTAAGGCCGATGGCCGCATTGTAGCGGTCGATCTGGTCGGTCTCGCGCGACCGGTTGGCGATCACGCCACCCAGCCTGACATCGTAGTTCTTCGACTTGGCCTTGATCGCGGCAACGATGCGGTTCATCGCGAAGATCGAATCAAAGTCGTTGGCAGCCACCACCAGCGCCCGTTCGGCGTGCTGGAGCGGCGAGGCAAAGCCACCGCAGACCACATCGCCGAGCACGTCGAAGATGACGACGTCGGTGTCCTCGAGCAGGTGATGCTCCTTGAGCAGCTTGACCGTCTGGCCGACCACATAGCCGCCGCAGCCGGTGCCTGCGGGCGGGCCGCCCGCTTCCACACATTGAACGCCATTGTAGCCCTCAAAGACGAAGTCCTCGGTGCGCAGCTCCTCGGTGTGGAAATCCACACCTTCCAGCACGTCGATGACGGTCGGAATGAGGCTCTTGGTCAGCGTGAAGGTCGAATCATGCTTGGGATCGCAGCCGATCTGCAAAACCCGCTTGCCGATCTTGGAGAAGGCGACCGACAGGTTGGACGACGTGGTCGACTTGCCGATGCCGCCTTTGCCGTAGATGGCGAAGACCTTGGCCTTGCCCACGTCCATCGGCTGGTCCAGATGGACCTGGACGCTGCCTTCGCCATCTCCATCAAGCCCTGCCGCGGCGCGGAACTTGGCTGAGCGCGCATCCGATGCTGCCGTCTTCGGGTGTGTATAAAGGTTCATGCTGCGGCCTCCACGGTCAATCCCTCCATGCGGTCCTCGATCTCTTCGCTGGCCGCGCAGAGCGCGTCCCAGGTCTTTTGATCGGGCTGCCAATAGTTGCGGTCGCGCGCTTCGATGAGACGGTTGACCATGCGAAGCGAAGACGCCGGATTGAGTTCTGCCAGCCTCTGGCGCATCGCGTCATCGAGCACGAAGGTTTCGGTCAGTTTCTGGTAGACCCAGGGCTGGACATCGCCCGTGGTGGCCGACCAGCCGACCGTGTTGGAAATCTGCGCCTCGATCTGGCGCACCCCCTCGTAGCCGTGCTTCAGCATGCCCTCGAACCATTTCGGGTTGAGCGAGCGGGTGCGGGTTTCCAGAGATACCTGTTCACCCAGTGTCCTGACCCGGCCTTCGCCCTGGGTCTGGTCGGAGATGAAAACCGGGATCGCTGCGCCACCCTTGGCCAGCGCCACGGCCTTGGAAATGCCGCCGAGCGTGTCGAAGTAATGGTCGATCGTCGTCACGCCAAGCTCGACGGAGTCGAGGTTCTGGTAGGCCATGTCAACCTGGGAGAAGACGGTGTTGAGCAAGTCCACCTGTTTGGAGGTCTTGCCCTTGCGGTCGATCGCAAAGCCCTTTCGGCTGGTGTACATGTCGGCGATTTCCTGGTCGTCGGTCCAGGCCGACGAGCCGATGAGGAAATTCACGTTGGCCCCATAGGCACCCTCGGCGTTGGAAAACACCCGGTAGGCAGCGGCTTCCAGATCGCAGCCTTTTTCCGCTGCATAGGCGAGCGCGTGCTTGCGGATGAAGTTCATCTCGGCCGGTTCGTCGGCGGTCGCCGCCAGGTAGGAGGCTTCCGCCAGCATGGACGCCTGGAGCGGCAGCAGGTCGCGGAAAATACCCGACAGCGTCATCACCGCGTCGATGCGCGGGCGGTTGAGTTCGCTGAGCGGGATCAGTTCGGCCCCGCAGACCCGGTTGTAGGCGTCGAGCCGGGGGCGGGTGCCCATCAGCGCCATGGCTTGGGCCATCGGGGCACCTTCGGCCTTCAGGTTGTCGGTACCCCACAGCACCACGGCGATGGTCTCGGGCAGCTTGCCGTCGGTTTCGAGATAGCGCGCCAGCACCTTGGCGGCCTGCCGTGCGCCATCCTTGACCGCATAGGCGCTGGGGATGCCGAACGGATCAAAGCCGTGGGTGTTGCGACCCGTCGGCAGCATGTCCGGCGTGCGGATGAGATCGCCGCTCGGGGAGGGCGCCACGAAGCGTCCGTCAAGTGCGGCCATCAGTCCGTCGAGTTCGCGGTTGTCGGCGAGGTTGGCATTGGCGCGCACCAGCTTGGCAATCAGCGCCGCCTGCTCGCTGTCCTTCGTCGACAGCAGCTTGAGCTGAGCTGCGTCACCGGTGATGATGGCGTCGATGTGCCGCGCGTCAGGTGTCGCGGCCGGATCGGTTTCGGCGATCAACGTGATCATCTCGCGCCGCTCCGCCTCGCTCATCGCCCGGCCTGCCACGTGCAGGCCATGCGGGATCAGCGCATATTCGAGTTCCAGCATCGCCGCCGTCAGGGCCGCGACATAACCGTTCCGGTCATCTCGGGCCAGATGGCGGTTGAGTTCGAGCTGGTCGGCCTGGGCGAAGATCAGCTCGAGCGCTTCCTCGCGCTGCACCATCTGGTCATCGCCCAGCGCCCGGAGACGGTCGAGCGAGGACTTCAGCTCGCTCAGCCCCTTGTACAGGCCAGCATTGGTGACCGGTGGCGTCAGGTAGGAGACCAGCGTTGCGGCCGAGCGGCGCTTGGCGATGGTGCCTTCGGACGGATTGTTGGCGGCGTAGAGATAGAAGTTCGGCAGGTCGCCGATCAGCCGGTCGGGCCAGCATTTGCCCGAAAGCCCAACCTGTTTGCCGGGCATGAATTCAAGCGCCCCGTGGGTGCCGAAATGCAGCACCGCGTCTGCCGACCAGGTCTTCTTGAGATAGGTGTAGAAGGCGGCGAAGGCATGGGTCGGCGCAAATCCCTTCTCGAACAGAAGCCGCATCGGGTCGCCCTCATAGCCGAAGCCGGGCTGCACCGCGATCAGCACATTGCCGTATTGCTTGCCGAGGATGAAAATCGAGCGGCCGTTGGAGAAGATGCGGCCGGGAGCCGGGCCCCAGGCGGCTTCGATCTCGGCGAGATGCTTTTCGCCGCGCACGTGGTCTTCCGCCGACACCATGGCATGCACGTTGGCGAGCGAGCCGTAGGTCGACGAATTGCCTTCGAGGATCTCGAGGCGAAGGGCTTCCGGATCGGCCGGCACATCGAGCGTGTAACCTTCGGCCTTCATCTTCAGCATGGTTGCATGCAGCGATTCAAACACCGACAGGAAGGCAGCGGTCCCGAGGTTTCCGGCATTGGGCGGGAAGTTGAAGATGGTGAGCGCAACCTTGCGGGTGGCGCGCGTCGTTGCCCTGAGTGCCACAAGCTTGGCCACGCGACCGGTCAGCACGTCCACCCGTTCGATATGGGCGGTCATGCAGGAGCGGCCCGAGGGGCAGGTGCCGAGATTGCGCGAGCAGACGCAGGCGCGCGGCTTGCCGTCCGCACCGTCCGAGCGTCCGCCAAAAACCATCGAGCCGGATGCGCCGTCAAGTTCGGGAATGGCCACCATGATGGTGGTCTCGATCGGCATCAGGCCCTGGTCGGAGGCTTCCCAGCGCTCGAGCGACTGAAATTCGGTGACATGGGCGGCGATGTAGGGAACGTCGAGCTTTGAAAGCGTCTCGGCTGCAGCCTTTGCATCGCTGTAGGCGGGGCCGCCGACGAGCGAGAACCCGGTGAGCGACACCATGGCGTCCACCGTGACGCCGGCCTTACCTCCCGACAGGAAAGCTTTGATCGGGCCGCGCATGTCGAGCCCTGAGCAGAACACCGGCACCACGTTGAGGCCGCGACGTTCGAAGGCCCGGATGACGCCATCGTAATGGCCGGTGTCGCCCGACAGGATGTAGGAGCGCAGCAGCAACAGGCCGACCGTGCCCTTGGCGTTTATTTGACGCGGCAGCGCGTCGACGCCTGCGCCGACCCGACCCTTGATCTCGGGATGATAGACGCCCTGATCGGGATATTCGACCGGGGCGGCGGCGGGAAGCCGACCACGCAAGGCGCGGCGTTCACCGTCGGAATACTTGTCGACCATCAGCCGGACCAGATTGGCGATGTTGGCGTCCGATGCCGCGATCCGGTACTGCATGGCGAGGAAATAATTGCGCAGATCCTGCGCGGTGCCCGGAATGAACCGCAACAATTTGGGCAGACGCTTGAGCATCGCCAGTTGCCGTTCGCCTGCCGTCTTGCCGGTTTCCTTGTTGTTTTTGGCCTTGTCGCCCCTGAGCTTTTTCAGAAGCGCGAGCGGACCCTTCTGCTCGCCGTCCATCTTGAACCGGCCCATGGTCGTGTTCTTCATGATCTCGCCCGCCGACATGCAGCACATCATGGCGTCGCAATGGTCGCGGCGCGCGGCGAGATCCGGCCCGATGGCCTTGACGTGTTCCTCCACGAACAGCATGGAGGCGACGATGATATTGCCCTTGGCGATATCATCCTTGCAGGACTGCAGGCTCTGGGGATTGTCGCTCCAGTCGGTTGCCGCGTGAACGGTCAGCCGCAGTTCAGGGATATCCTTGCAAAGCATCTGTCGAGCATCATCGACAGCAGCCGACATATGGTTGTCCAGCGTGATGAGGACAACATTGACGGGGGCGGATCTAGCGCCCGAAGTGAGCTTTTGCATCGTAAAGGGTCTCGATTGTGATCGGGTTGACGCCGTGTTCTGCGGCAAATTTCTCCGTGTTCCTGCGGGCCTTGCCGCGCACGAAGAAGGGGATTTTCCTGAGTTCCTTTTCTGCGTCTCCCGTCCAGGCGAACGTGGAGGGTGTGGGGGCGGCAGGCGCTTGCGCAGCGTCTGCGGCTGTCGGGGTCAAAACCGGGGTTGGCGTTGCCGTGGCAGAGGCCGGCACCGATGCGGCGGGTGCGGGCGAATGGCTGACCGCGGCGAGATGGGAGGCCTGGGCCTGATCATTGAATTCGAAGTCGTCACGGAACATCTGCAGGAGATGCTCCTCAAGCCCCATCATCAGCGGGTGGACCCAGCTGTCGAAGATGACATTGGCACCCTCGTGCCCCATCTGCGGCGAATGCCGGGCAGGGAAGTCCTGCACATGCACCGGGCTCGAGATCACCGCACAGGGAATTCGAAGCCGCTTGGCGACATGGCGCTCCATCTGGGTGCCGAGCACCAACTCCGGCTGGGCGGCGATGATGGCGTCTTCGACATCGAGATGGTTGTCGGAAATCAGTGCCTCGACGCCGTAGAGTGCGGCTGCCTCGCGCACATCGCGTGCGAGTTCGCGGCTGTAGGTGCCCAGACCGCACACCCTGAAGCCGAGCTCGGTGGCAGCGATTCGGGCGGCGGCGATGGCATGGGTGGCGTCGCCGAAGATGAAGACGCGCTTGCCGGTGAGATAATTGGAATCGATGGAGCGCGAATACCACGACAGCCGCTCGGCACCCGCCTCGTGGAAGCCCTCAGGCACGACGACCCCGGCAAGGTCTGCGACCTTCGCCACGAAGTCGCGCGTTGCGCCGACGCCGATGGGGGCGATGGTCACCATCTCCTGGCCGAAATTGCGCTTGAGCCAGCGGGCCGAGGTTTCGGCGATTTCCGGGTAGAGCACGATATTGAAATGCGCCTCGGGCAGCTTTGTGAGGTCGGACGGCGAGGCACCCAGCGGCGCCACCACGTTGATCGTGATGCCGAGCGCCTCGACAAGCTTCCTGACCTCGATGATGTCGTCGCGGTTGCGGAAGCCGAGCGATGTGGGTCCCAGAATGTTGCACGACGCGCGCGCCGGTGCCACCGAAGGCTTGCCGTTGGCTCCTGCAAAGCTGCGCACCAGCTGATAGAATGTTTCGGCCGCGCCCCAGTTTTCCTTCTTCTGGTAGGACGGCAGTTCCAGCGCCACCACCGGCATTGACAGCCCCAGCGTCTTGGCAAGCCCGCCCGGGTCGTCCTGGATCAGTTCGGCGGTGCACGACGCCCCGACCAGCATCGCTTCAGGCTTGAAACGCTCGGCCGCGTCGCGCGCCGCAGTCTTGAAGATCTCGGCTGTATCGCCCGACAGGTCGCGCGCCTGGAATGTGGTGTAGGTCACCGGCGGGCGCGTGCGGTTGCGCTCGATCATGGTGAACAGGAGGTCGGCATAGGTGTCGCCCTGCGGCGCATGCAGCACATAATGCACGTTGCGCATGGAATTGGCGATCCGGATCGCGCCGACGTGGGGAGGCCCTTCATAGGTCCAGACGGTCAGTTCCATGGCTCAGACCTCCACTTTCAGGAGGCCGCGACGGTTGAGCGGCCGCGTGATAAGTTCGGCGAGGTCGCCAGCCTGCTCGTAGCCCTGGATCGGGGTGAAGACGAATTCGATCGACCATTTGGTCGAACGGCCTTCGGCTTCGAACGGATTGGCAAGCCCCATGCCGCAGATGATGAGATCGGGGTTGGTGGCCCGCACCCGGTCGATCTGCTTGTCGACGTCCTGACCTTCCGACAGCGTCACGCCCGCAGGAAGCCACGCAAGTTCCTCGGCCAGGTGCTCACGGTGGAGATAAGGTGTTCCGACTTCGATGATCTCGGCGCCGAGTTCGCGGTTCATGAAGCGCGCCAGCGACGGCTCCATCTGCGAATCGGGGAACAGGAAAGCGGTCTTGCCTGAAAGCGCCGGCGCGTAATGGGCGACGGCCTTCCTTGCCCGGTCACGGCCCGGCCCGGTCACCGCGTCGAACCGGTCCGCAGATGCCCCGAACCGGGTGGCGATGGCCCGATACCAGCCAGTGGTGCCTTCCTCGCCGAGCGGGAAGGGAGCAGCGATTCGCTTGGCACCGCGCCGCTCGAGCGCCTGGGCGGTGGCACCCACATAAGGCTGGGCGAGTATGAAAGCGGTATTCGGACCGACCGCTGACAGCAACCGGCTTGAGCGCGACGGCAGAAAGGTGACGCGTTCGACGCCAAGGCCCTTGAACACCCGCATCATCTGGTCTTCCACGACATCGCCGAGCGCGCCCACAACCAGCAGCGACGGAGCGGCGTCGGCGGCTTCGGACGGCATGTCGGCGACAAGGGCTGCGAGGAAGTTGTCTTCGCCTTGCGTGAACGTGGTTTCGATCCCGCTTCCCGAATAGGCCATCACCCGGCAGGCGGGCGAATGAATGCCGTTGAGGCGTTGGGCGGCGCGCGGCAAGTCAAGCTTGATCACTTCCGAAGGGCAGGAGCCCACCAGCACCAGCATCCGGATTTCCGGGCGGCGGGCGAGCAGGCGCGTCACCACCTTGTCCAGTTCGTCGTTCATGTCGGCCATTCCGGCCAGATCGCGTTCCTCGATGATGGCGGTGGCGAATCGCGGTTCGGCGAAGATCATCACGCCGGCGGCCGACTGCATCAGATGGGCGCAGGTCCGGGATCCGACGATAAGGAAAAAGGCGTCCTGCATCTTCCGGTGCAGCCACATGATCGATGTGAGCCCACAAAACACCTCGTGCTGGCCGCGCTGGCGCAGCGGCTCGATCGCAGGGGTCCTGATCTGGGTGGCGGTGGGCAGGCAGGCGACGTCGGCGGGGGAGACCGGTGCGTTCATGACAGCGCACCCTGCGGCTGGCCGCCAACCGCCTTGGACTGGTCGAGCCGCGCCATGCGCAGCTTCCAGATGAACTGGGCGGCATTGACGACATAGGAGAAATAGGCAGCGAGCGCGAGCCACATCAGCGCCAGAGGGTCCATCCAGCCGCCCCACCAAGCGGCAAGATAGGCCGTGTGCAGGGCGATCACCGCCATCGAGACGACGTCTTCCCAATAAAAGGCCGGGGCGAACAGGTATCGGCCGAAAACAACCTTTTCCCAAATCGCCCCTGTGACCATGATCGTGTAGAGCGTGAGTGTTTTGATGGCGACGGACACCTGGGCGGCAACGAGGCCTTCCCCGGTCATCATCCAGCGCCCGATGAGAACGAGACTGACCAGGAAAACAACGAATTGCACCGGCGCGAGGATTCCTTGCACGAGCGTCCAGACCGACGTGTCACGCCGAACGCGCTCTTCGGCCGTGTACAAGGCCGGGCGGTTGGAGCGGGGAGCAGGCTGGTCAATCATCCCGTAGGGTGCCTTTCGAATGGGTGTCGCAATTCAGCTGACAAAATCGAGCGTAAACGCAGATTTACAGGGTGTCAATTAAATTGGACGTCAATTCAGGTTTACATTTGGTTCCGATAGGCTCATGGTCGGATGGTCAACTGGTGGACCCTGAAAACGCGCGGGCAACCTGGATCTTGCGCGGCCGGGGCAAGCGGCCGGTGACGACGTGCAGAGTGGTTGCAGACACATTCGCCTCTGCCTGGCCGTCAGTCGCACCGTCGAACTGTTGGCCGGGTCAGCGTGTGGGGTCTGCGGGCTTGGAGGGGGTTCAAAGACGATGAATGGCGAACAGACACCCGGCATGACTTTGAGCACGACCTCAGCGGACGGCGAAATCCTCGGGTCCGGTTCTGCCGAAGCTGCAGGTGCCGGATGTTTGGATGACTACGCTGCACCGGGCTCGCCACCGGAAACACGATCTCTCATCGGCCAGGTCGTCGCGGGAGCAAGATTCAGAAGCGAATTGCTCAAAGCCGGAGGTAGCCCCTCAATGTCGCAGACCGCAACAGTCTTTTCCCACGATCCGGCCGCTGGACCGGTTTCCTATCCGTCGCCGTCGGTTCGGTTTGCGCGGGCGCTCGACAGCCTGTTTGACAAGGTGCTCAACGAGAGCGACTTTGATTTCATCGCCGACATGCGGGCTCACGGCTGCGATGTTCTCGACATGATCGAAGTGCTGGAAACGGCCGCGTTGCGGCTGGGCGAGGAATGGGATGCCGATCGCCTGGGGTTTGTGCGGGTCACGCTCGCCGTTTCACGCCTGCAGCGGATCCTGACGTCGCTTTCGCAGGAAAACCATTCGGTTGAAACACAAATTGATGGACGCTCGATCCTCTTCATCCTGCCGCGTGGCGAATCCCACCATTTCGCCGTCAGTCTCATCGAGGAGCGGTTCAGGGTCATCGGCTGGACAACGCGGCTGATTGTCGCTGACCGCGCATCCGAACTCGCCAAGGTTCTCAAGCAAAACGATTTTGCGGTCGTGTGCATCGCCTGGCTAGACTGCAATCTTCTGGCGCAGGTCGAATCGGTTCTGCACATTCTGCGCACTGTATCGGACCGTGACCGCACGTTGTTGCTGGCGGGCGGCAAAGCGGCAGAGGAAAATGCCGCATGGCTTTGCGAGCGCGGCATTGAAATGGTTTGCTGCGATGCCCAATTGACATTAAGAAGGGCTGAACGCCACTACGCCCGCCGTTCCCGCACTGCAGAAACCCTTCAAATAGCGGGTTCCAATCCGGAGCCCACGCAAATTGTCTGAAAAGATAGTGGAAAAACAAACCTCCCGATCAGGACTTCACACTTTCGAGAAGACCGAAAGTGCGTTTCAAGGGGTGTCTGCGGATGTCACGCTGCGGCTTGCCTCCATGGGTGCAGACATCACGTTGCTCATCGACGATTACGGCGCTGTCCACGATGTCGCCTATGCTGATTCGTCGCTCGATCGCAGCGGTCTGGACGCTTGGGCTGGCAAGCCATGGCGCGACACTGTCAGCCGGGACAGCGTCGACAAGATCGCCGCGCTCATCGAGGAATGCGCCAAAACCGGCACCAGTCGCCAGCACCAGGTCAACCATCCCGTCGCCAAGAGCGCCGACCTGGCGGTGGAGTATATCGTCCGCCGCATTTCAGGCTTCCCCTATGCGATTGCATACGGGACGGATCTGCGCAAGTTCGCCGAGGTTCAGCAACAACTCATCCAGGCCCAGTTCGAACTCGAGCGCGAGTACCGCCGGGTGCGCGAATCGGAGGCCCGCTACCGAATTATCTACCAGAAGATGGAATCGGCGCTTCTGGTGGTGGATGGCGAAAACCGGCGCATTATCGATGGCAATGCCGCCGCCGCCGAGCTCCTCGACGTTTCACTGTCCAAACTTCTCGGCGACACGCTTGCTTCGCGCGTCGAGCGCGAATACCGCGAGCGGCTCGGCGACATTTTGACTGAATCGCGCACGCTTGGCCAGAACCGGTCGCTCGCCGTCGTCGTTGTCTCGGGTGGCCCCGAGATCGAGCTCCATATCAGCCCCTATCGCGAGAACGGCCGCATCAACTATCTTGTGACGATTTCGCCGCTGATCGGAGAGCAGCATCCCAGCCACGGTTTGACTGCCGAAAAATGGGGATGGACCGAAGCCGTCCCCGAGGCGCAGGTCATCATCGACTCCAAAGGTGTCATGTATTCTGCCAACGGACGCTTTCTTGATCTGATCCATGTGCTTAGCCGCAACCAGGCGGTGGGCCGCAACGTCAACACCTGGATCGGTGGGTCGAGCGTGGACATGCAGGTTCTGTCCAACCGGTTGCGCGAGGAGGGCGAGGTGCGCCAGTTCCTCACGCTCCTGCGCGATGATCTCGGCTCCACCCGTCCGGTGCGGTTGTCGGCCACCCGCATCGACACGGGCGGCGAACCGCTGTTTTCCATGCTGATCGCCGAGCAGGCGCAGCGCGAGGCACCCGTGGCCCTGCCCTCCAACGGGGTTCATTCGAGCGCGAGCGACTTCTCCGAACTCATCGGCCGTGTTCCGCTCAAGGAACTCATCCGCGAATCGGCAGATGTCATCGAAAAGCTCTGCATCGAGGCGGCCTTGAGCCAAACCGAGAACAACCGCGCGGCCGCCGCCGACCTGCTCGGTCTCAGCCGACAGAGCCTCTACATGAAGCTGCGCCGCTACGGCCTTGAGGATTTCGACGGCAAGCACTGAGCTGCCATCCATGTCCGCCATTCCCGCCTGGTGACCAACCCACTCCGATCGGCAGGTCGAACTCTCTCAGCTGTTATTTTTGTAAAATATGATTTACACTGTCAATTGGAATTGACAGTTTTTTAGCGTCGGCCTAGAATTTTGCGATGACGGCGACCGACACCCCACACCATCGATCCACTGTGCCTCGGCCTGGTGCAGTGCTTGCGCTTTTGAAGCCGATCACGTGGTTCCCGCCGATGTGGGCTTATGCCTGCGGGGCGATTTCGGCGGGCCATATCACCCCGGACCGCTGGATCTATGTAGCGGTTGGCGTGTTGCTTGCCGGTCCGCTGCTGTGTGGAACCAGCCAGGCGGTCAACGACTGGTTCGACCGCCATGTCGACGCCATCAATGAACCAGACCGGGTGATCCCGTCGGGTCGCATGCCCGGTCGCTGGGGGCTCTGGATCGCCATCATCAATTCGGTGCTGTCGCTCCTGGTTGCATGGTTTCTGGGCGTCTGGGTCTTTGCCGCCTCCGTCGTCGGCCTTGCGCTCGCCTGGGCCTATTCGGCACCGCCCTTCCGTCTCAAGCAGAACGGCTGGTGGGGGAATTCCTCGGTCGGCTTCTCCTACGAGACGTTGCCCTGGATCACAGCCGCCGCCGCAGCACTCGGCACGTTGCCGGGCTCGGACGTGCTGATCGTCGCCACGATTTACGGCGTCGGCGCACTTGGCATCATGACACTCAACGATTTCAAGTCCATGGAAGGCGACATCCAGATGGGCATCGCCTCACTCCCGGTGCAGATGGGCGCGCGCAACGCGGCGCTGTTTCTGGGCTTGGTGATGATCGCCAGTCAGACGGCGGTGGTCGTGCTGATGATCGTCTGGGACCATGCCTATTCGGCCCTCGCCATCGGCGCGCTGGTTGCTGCCCAGGCCGTTGCCCTGCCGCGGCTGGTGGCCGATCCGAAGGGCAAGGCGATCTGGTATTCGGCGCTCGGTGTCGGCCTGTTCGTGACCGGGATGATGATTGCGGCATTCGCGCTCAGGCCCTGAGCCTGCGCCAGGAGGGAGACGGACATGGCCCCTGCATCGCCAGCTTCTCGCGCCGTTGCCAGCGCCGGGTTGGGTTGGCTGTCGATCCTGCGCCTGGGTCTGGTCCAGGCGGCGCTGGGCTCCATCGTGGTGCTGACCACCTCGACTCTCAACCGCGTCATGGTGGTCGAACTCGCCCTGGCCGCCGTCATTCCCGGTCTTCTCGTCGGACTGCATTACGGCGTTCAGATTTCCCGTCCCTTGTGGGGCCACGGGTCTGACCGTGGCGGACGCCGCACGCCCTGGATCATCGGCGGCAACCTGGTGCTGTCGCTTTCGGGCACCGCGGCGGCCGCCACCACTCTCGTCTTTCCGGACAGTTTCGCGCTCGGCCTCGCGCTGGCGGTGGCCAGCTATGTCTTCATCGGCCTTGGCATCGGCGCCGCAGGCACCTCGCTCCTGGCGCTGATGGCAAGCCGCACCGCGCCTGAGCGGCGGCCGGCTGCGGCCACCATCGTCTGGATGATGATGATCGCCGGCATTGTTTTCACCGCAATCGTCACCGGGCGTCTGCTTGAGCCTTTTTCCTTCACGCGGCTTGTGCTGGTCACCGGCTGTACCGGCCTTGTCACCTTCCTGGTCGCTTCGCTCGCCGTCGCTGGTCTTGAGGCCGCAACCGTGCCCGTCGCATCGCCTGTCTCGGCTGCGCCGCGCGCCGACTTCCGTCTCAGTCTTGCGGCGACGTGGGCCGATCGCGAAGCACGACTTTTCACCGTCTTCGTCTTCGTCTCCATGCTCGCCTATGCGACACAGGATCTCATCCTCGAGCCGTTCGGCGGGTTGCTCTTCGGCTTGAGCCCGGGCGAGACCACTCAGCTTTCGGGCACTCAGCACGGCGGCATCTTTGTCGGCATGGCGCTGGTCGGTGTGCTCGGAAGCCTTTTCGCTCGCCGCAAGCCGCTGATACTGCGCTTCTTCATCATCGCCGGCTGCATCGGCTCTGCGGCTGCGCTCGGCGGTTTGGCGCTGGCAGCGCTGGTCGCTCCCGCCTGGCCGCTTGAGCTCAACATCTTTCTGCTCGGCCTTGCCAACGGCACCTTCGCGGTGGCCGCCATTGGCGCCATGATGATGCTGGCCGGCGGTGGCGATGGCGCGAGCGAAGGCATCCGCATGGGTGTCTGGGGCGCGGCCCAGGCCTTGTCCTTCGGCCTTGGCGGCTTTTTCGGCGCTGTGGCGCTCGATGTTTCACGCACGCTGACGGGAGACACGGCGGTGTCATTCGCCGCAGTCTTTGCCTTTGAGGCGGCCCTTTTCCTGCTTGCGGCGGCAATCGCTGTCCGCATCGTCACCCCTGAGCGCGACGCTGCCGAGGATCTCGGCCACGCTCTTCCTGCGGAGTAGAACCATGGCTGATACGGATTTCGATGTGATCGTGGTGGGGGGCGGACCGGCAGGCGCACGGGCTGCCGAACGGCTCGCCTGGGCAGGCGCCCGCACGCTGCTGGTCGACCGGGAAGGGCGCATCAAGCCCTGCGGCGGGGCCATTCCGTCCAATGCCATGGCGCAATTCGACATCGCACCTGATCAGATCAAGGCCCGCGTGCGCGGTGCCCGCATGACCGGTCCCTCGGGCCGCCAGGTCACCATGGAGATCGGCGACTTCGGTCATGTCGGCATGGTCGACCGTGATCTGTTCGATCCCTATCTGCGCGAGCGGGCGCGAGCGGCGGGCGCTCACTACCGCGCCACGATCTTTTCCGCGCTCCGTCACACCGATGACGGACGCGTCGAGGTCACGCTCGGCAAGCCCAAGGGTTCCGACAGCCCCGAGATCGTCACCGGCCGGGTCGTGATCGGCGCTGATGGGGCCAATTCCGCCGTCCGACGTGCCATTTTCGGTCCCAAGAAGCGGCCGCCCTATGTTTTCGCCTATCACGAGATCGTCCGTTCGCCGAGCCCGTCCGAAAGCCCGTCCTTCGATCCGACCCGATGCGAGGTCGTCTATGACGGGCTGATCTCGCCCGATTTCTACGGCTGGGTGTTTCCCCATGGCGAGCACACGTCCATCGGCTGCGGCACTGCGGTCAAGGGTTTTGACATGAAGGAGGCGACGCGGTTGCTGCGCGCGCGCTTCGGCCTTGCCGACGCCGAGTTGGTGCGGGAGGAAGGCGCTCCGCTGCCGCTCAAGCCGATGCGGCGGTGGGACGACAGGCGCAATGTGCTGTTGATCGGCGATGCGGCAGGCGTCGTCGCGCCGGCTTCGGGCGAGGGCATTTTTTATGCCATGCACTCGGGCGACCTGGCGGCTGATGCAGCGATCAAGGTGCTCGAGACAGGCTCGTCCCGGCATCTTGCGTCGGCCCGCAAGCGATTCATGAAAGGCCATGGCACGCCGTTCATGGTGCTTGGCTTCATGCAGATGTGCTGGTACCGAAACGACAAGCGGCGCGAGCAGTTTGTGGGCATGTGTGCGGACAAGGACATCCAGCGGCTCACCTGGGAGGGCTATCTGGACAAGAAGCTTGTCCGCAAGGACCCGATCGCCCATCTGAAGATCGCCTACAAGGACACCATGCAGTGGCTGGGTCTGGCGGCCCATTGATGGTTCCCGACTGGGTAGCGGCCATTGTCGCCAACGGTCTGATCGCTGAGATCGGGCTTGGTGTCATCGCTGCGGAGGCGATCATCATCGGCCTGTTCCTGCGTCGGCGGGTGCCGCTTTCAAGGCTGGTGCTCACCATGGCTGCCGGGTTCTGCCTGCTCGCCGCCTTGCAGGCGGCGCTGACCGGAGGATCGCCCGGCCTCATTGCAGCGTGGCTCGTCGCGGCTTTCGCCGCCCACGCGGCCGATATGCTGGTGCGGGTCGTGCTCAGACCTTGATCGCGCGGCGTCTGCCTCCCGGCTTTGTTTCGGCCGGTGCGGCTGCTTTGAGTTTCTCGTGCAGATCTTCGCGCAGCAGCGCAATGTTGCGCAGATTTGCCTTGAACCCGATGTCGAAGATCGAACCCACAAGCGGAATCGAGCCGATGACGACGTCGATTCCGGTGTTCACTCCCATCCGGGCGATGGTGGCACTCGACACCCCGAGTGCACGTGCCCGCCAGATGAGATAGGCCGCAGGCGCAAACGCCACCGCATCGCCCAGCACCGGCACCAGCCCGAGAATGCCGTCCCAACCGACGCGGAATCGGGTGAAGGGGATCTTGAATTGCGCGTCCAGCGCCCGCGCCAGCGCGTCCAGACGGGCGATTTCCTGGTGAATCGGCTCGCTCATCGACGTGCGATGATCCAGACGGCATGGACGATGCCGGGGATGTAGCCGAGCAGGGTCAGCAGGATGTTGAGCCAGAAATGCTTGCCGAGCCCCTCCTGCAGAAACACGCCAAGCGGCGGCAGGAGGATGGCGATGAGAATGCGGATCAGGTCCATGGTCTTGGTGTGTCTCCAGTCCCGCAGTGGTGCACCGTGAATGGCGCGTTCCGCTGGCGCGTGGGGGTTTGAGCATCTGCCCGACGAATGAGCCCCCGTAACGTGGGTTTGCAGCGATGGTTCCACAAGATGCAAAAGTCGCTGGTGCCATTTGATCAATGCGGCGCGTCCATCTCCGGCACCCTCCATATTCATTCCCAATCCTCGCCGCGCGGCGCACGGCTGCGGTTGCGTTCAATTGCGATGAGGTCCTGCGTCTCCTTTCGGTCCGCGCTGTCGGCGACAGGTTGGTCGGAGGTGTCGAGCATCGGCTGGGCGAGCACGAGTTCGCACAGGATCGGGAAATGGTCGGAGCCGACAAAGGGCAGACGCGAAATGGATTTGAGATGAAAATGCGCCGAATGGAAGACATGATCGAGCGGCCAGCGCAGAAAAGGATACCGCGCGTCGAAACTGTTGATGAGCGCGCGGCCTTCCCGGGGATCGAGAAGGTGCGACAGCCGGAGGAAGCGCCGGGTGGTCGGCGACCAGGCGACGTCGTTGAGATCGCCGGTGACGATGACCGGGCCTTGCTCGGATTCCACTATCCGGGCGACCAGGGCGATCTCGGCGTCACGGCCGATGGTGTCGTCAGCGGGGGCGGGCGGTTCGGGATGAATGGCGATCAGCCGGACAGTCTCTCCGCTGGCGAGCCGGAACCGGCAATGGAAGCTCGGCACCCGCCGCGTCAGCATAGACTTGACCTCGCCCTCCAGCATCTCCAGCCGGGAAAACAACACCATCCCGTAGCTGTTATCGAGCGGACACAGGAGGCGGAACGGAAGATCTTCCGCCTCCTCCGCCAAGGCCTCCGCCCAAGCGGAATCCGTCTCCATGAAGATGGCGATGTCGGGCGTGTGGTGGGCAAACAGAGCGGCGACGAGATCCTTGCGTTCGTTGGCTTGCTTGACGTTGCAGATCAACAGTCTGACGGACCCCGATCCACCGCCCGTGTCGGGCTGGACCGTGACCGGGAACACCGGCGTAAAGCGGAGAATATAGCTCAGGTGATAAGCCACGCAGGCGGCCACCGCGATGAGCATCGCTGCGGTCCAGCCACCGGGTGCGGCGAACAGGAGGCCGAGGATCAGAATGCCGAAGCCGAAGCAGGCAAATTGCAGCCGCGGGAATTCCGGCGTCCGGAAGACGCCATGCGGCAACGCAACCATCGGCAGCGCCGTTAAAAGCACCAGAAGTCCAGTTGCCGTCCACAACCCGATAGTGATCGCTGCCATTGTCCGCGTCTCCCCTGTCCGCATCTCCCCTGTCCGCATCCTCCCTGCCGATGACCAATGGTCGGTCCCACAAGCAGGATCTCATGCTGTCGGACGCGAACGCCCAGGTGCGGCGAAGGTTCCGCCCGGGCCTGACCCGATGGGCTCAGCGCGCGAGCCCAGCTCTTGAAAAAGCTGCAGCGCTGCGCGTCCAACAGAACGTGTGAAACCCGCTGTCGTCAGGCGCGGCCGAGCGGGACAAGCAAAGCCGGTCAGCTTTTCGGACGAAACGCCTTGAGCACCGTCTCGTTGGTTTCGATCCGCCCCGCGCCGATGAGATCGAGGCAATAGGGAATGGCTGGAAAGACGGCGGTGAGGCAGGTGTCGATGGCTGCGGGTTTGCCCGGCAGGTTGACGATGAGCGTACGCCCGCGCACGCCGGCGGTCTGTCGCGACAGGATGGCGGTCGGCACTTCGTCAAAACTCACGCGGCGCATCAACTCGCCGAAGCCCGGCAGTTCCATGGTGATCACCGCTGCCATCGCCTCCGGCGTGAGGTCGCGCGGAGAGGGACCGGTGCCGCCGGTGGTCAACACCAGGTCGACGCGCTCCACATCGCAAAGCGTGATCAGCGCATCGCGCACGCTGTCGATGCCGTCGGGGATGACAAGGCGGGTGATCTCGCAGTCCGACGTGATCACCCGCCGGAGCCAGGCTTCCATCGCCGGGCCGCTGAGATCTTTGTAGACGCCGCGACTGGCGCGGTCGGAAATGGTCAGGGTGACGATCTTCATGGCGGGCTCCGCGACCGGATGGGGATGATCCTCCATAGTCGATTGTGAGGCTGGCGACAAACCGGCGTCCGCACGGCAATCGCCGCAGCCAATACGCACCGACACTCGCCTTCCGCGTTGTCAAAGCCAGGCAGGAGTGACATCACTCTTGCGCTGCAAAGGAGCCACCCATGTCCACCGCTTCCTCCCGCCTGGAATTTGCCATTGCGCTCGCGCGCGCCGCTGGCGTCCGCGCCCGCACGTCGTTCGCCTCAATCGAAAGCCTCACCATCCAATCGAAAGGCCACCAGGACCTTGTCTCCAACGCGGACAAGGAGACCGAAGCCTACGTGCGCGAAGAGATTGCCAAGGCCTATCCCGACGACGGCATTGTCGGCGAGGAAGAGGCCCGCAAGCCCGGCACCAGCGGTTGGGACTGGGTGATCGACCCGATCGACGGCACTGCCAATTTCGTCCGCGGCATCCCGGCCTGGTGCGTCATCATCGCCTGCACGTTTGAAGGCCGCGCCATGGTCGGCGTCATCTCGGAGCCCTGCACCGAGGAAACTTTCTGGGCCGAACGGGGTCGAGGGGCCCACCTGAACGGCAAGCCGATCCAGGTGTCCCGCTCCGTGTCGCTGTCAGACGGGTCGGTTGGCGCGAGCTTCAACAACCGCACCAATGCGATGAATGTGGTGCCGGTGATCGCTGATCTGATCAGCCAGGGTGGCATGTTCTACCGCAACGCTTCAGGTGGCCTGATGCTGGCCTATGTGGCTGCCGGGCGTCTCATCGGCTATCTCGAGGAGCACATGAACGCCTGGGACTGCCTTGCAGGTCTGTTGATGATCGAAGAGGCCGGCGGCCGCATCTTCGAGCCTGATCCCGAGACCGCACTTTCAGACGGCACAATCGTGATCGCCGGTGGACCTGGCGTCTACGACGCTATCCTCGCCATCGCCGACGCCCGCTTCAACGGCTGATTGCCGACCCGTCCCGCCCCGAACCTGTCCGGGCCGCGTTGACCGCCGCCGCCACGTCCGCCTGCGTGACCGCCGCAATCCGGGCATGCACCCGAATGACCTCGGTGGGCTGCCCCTTGTGCAGAATGCCGATCACCGTCTCCAGATCCGGGCAGCCTGCATCGCCGCAGGTCAGTTCCGCCACCGCCACCGGATACCCGTCGGCCAGTCCGGCCGCCTCGCGCACCCAGGTCTTGATGTCGGCGAGCCGGTCGCGCGCACTCGGTGCCCTGCGCGCAAATGGATTGACGAAACTTCGCAATGTCGGATGATCCTGCGGTTGGGAAACGGTTGCGGACTCTTGGTGGCGGACATCAGAGCTACCATGATGAAGGCCATTTCGACCAGTATCTTGTTTGCGCGCCGTCATTCAAATGGTTACAGCGACTTTTGCACGTCTGAAAAGACGCGCGGCGCGGTACTGCATGTCGCGTTCAATCGGGTTCGATTGAACGAAACGCACAAGCAGTCACAAAAGAGCGTGACAGCGACATTCACGCGTCTGAAAAGACGCGTGGCGCGGCAGTGGATTGAATGAATGCCGAAGGATTGCAATCAGGCGCAAATCAACCTGTCATGTGGCGGATGCTGCGGGCACGGGGGTGATCCACCAAGGCCACGAAAGGAATAAAGAATATCGCTTTCATGTTCGGTCCGGCCAACCCCGGGCGATGGGTGCAGGCGGCTTGCCGCCCTGGCTTTCGCTGCTTTCCCAAAGCCGTCCGGGCCGCCACCGAATTCTGTTGCCAAGCGCCGGGCGGCGTTTTATCGTTTGGTCAAAAAAC